>NZ_JBVJPY010000004.1:0-610367 GCF_055609145.1 Streptomyces sp. NPDC036822 | reverse complement strand
GCTCACATGCACAACCTCGCCATGGCCGCATGAACCGACCGGCCTCGAACCCGGCTCTGACCTGCCCGAATACGACCTTCTGCAACACGCTTTAGGCGCGGCCCGCCGCCTTCTGGCTCCTGCGGGACAGCGAGTCGACGACCACGGCGGCCAGCAGGACCGATCCCGTGATCATGAACTGGATGGCGTTGCTGACGCCCATGATGTTCATCCCGGACTGGATGGAACCGATCACCAGGGCGCCGAGCAGGGCGGACCAGACCGATCCCCGGCCGCCGAAGAGGCTGGTGCCGCCGATGACGGCCGCGGCGATGACGTTCATCAGGAGATTGCCTCCGCCGGAGGTCTGGCTCGCGGACTGGATCTGCCCGGCGAGGAAGAGTCCGCCGACGGCTGCCATGGTGCCGGAGATCGAGAAGACGCTCATCCTGACGAACGCGACGCTGATGCCGGCCCGTCGCGCGCCCTCGATGTTGCCGCCGACCGCGAAGACGCGCCGGCCGTAGGTCGTACGCCGGAGCACGAAGTCGAGCACCACGAGCAGGATGAGGAAGATCAGCAGCGCGAGCGGGAGGCCCTGGTACTGGTTGAGGATGTAGGCCGTGGCGAAGGCGATCGCCGCCAGCACGACCGTACGCAGCGCGATCTCGGCGACCGGCCGGGACGGCACCCCCGCCGACCTGCGGCGGTTGGCATCCAGCAGCGAGGCGGCCAGGAAGAGGCCGACGCCCACGGCAGCGGCGACGTAGGCGGCGGCCGGGCTGTGGAAGATGGTCGAGTAGAGCCGGGCGACGATGCTCTCGGCGGGGATGTTGACGGTGCCGCTGGTACCGAGGATCTGGAGCATCAGCCCGTTCCAGGCCAGATTGCCCGCCAGGGTGACCACGAACGCGGGCACGCCGACTTTCGCGAAGAAGAAGCCCTGGATGAGCCCGACGGCGGCTCCGCCCGCCACGGCGACGAGCAGCGCCAGCCACTCGTTCATGCCGTTCAGCACGTTGAGGACGGCGAAGAGCGCGGCGCACAGTCCGCTGACGGATCCGACGGACAGGTCGATCTCGCCGAGCAGCAGGACGAAGACGATGCCGACGGCGATCATGCCGGTGCCGACGATCTGCTGGCTGAGGTCGGAGAGGTTCTGGGCGGAGAGGAAGGCGCTGTTCAGGCTGCCGAAGACCGTCCAGATGACGATCACGGCGACCACGACGGGCAGCGAACCGAGTTCGCCGCTGCGCAGCTTGCGCCGGAACTCGCCGAGGTACCCCCGCAGGCCCTCCTCCCTGACGAGCAGACGGCTGTCGACGGCGGGCATGGCGTCGCGTGCCGGTTCCTGGGCGGCGGCGTCGTCGGGGCCTCGGGCACGCTTCATCGCTCCTCCTCCCGCTTGCGCGTCTCCCGGCGGGTGACCGCGCTGTCGGTGGCTCCGGTGATGGCGGAGATGATCTCCTCGGTGGAGGTGGAGCGCTTGTCGAAGAAGCCGTTGTTGCGGCCGAGGCGCATGACCGCGATCCGGTCGGCCACCGCCATCACGTCGACCATGTTGTGGCTGATCAGGATGGTGCCGAGGCCCCGATCGCGCAGTCGCTCGACCAGGTCGAGGACTTCGGCGGTCTGTTCCACGCCCAGGGCGGCGGTGGGCTCGTCCAGGATGACGACCTTGGGGTCGCCGATGAGCGAGCGCGCGATCGCGACGGTCTGACGCTGGCCGCCGGAGAGGGAGGCGACGGGGATGCGGACGCTGGGGATGCGGATGGACAACGTGGCCAGCAGCTCGCGGGAGCGCTTGTCCATGCGGACCTCGTCGAGGACGCCGAAGCGGCGCAGCTCGCGGCCGAGGAAGAGGTTGCCGACGACGTCGAGGTTGTCGCAGAGGGCCAGGTCCTGGTAGACGGTGGCGATGCCGAGGTTCTGGGCGTCATGGGGCCGGTTGATGCCGACCGAGCGGCCCTCCCACGCGATGACGCCCTCGTCGGGCGGGTTCACCCCGGCGATCGCCTTGACGGCGGTGGACTTGCCGGCGCCGTTGTCGCCGACCAGTGCGACGACCTCACCGGCGTGGACCTCCAGGTCGAAGCCGGACAGCGCCTGGACGGCGCCGAACCGTTTGGAGATGCCCCGCAGGGCGAGCACGGGTGCTTCCGGCAACGGAACCGCCTCCTCCGTTCACCCCCCTGACCGCCCGCCGTCTCCGGCGGGCGTCGCCTCGGGGCTACTGGAGCCCGGCCTCCTTGCAGGCTGCGGCGTAGGTCGGGGTGCAGATCTCCTGGACGGTGTAGAGGCCGTCCTTGACGACCGTGTCCTTGATGTTGTCCTTGTCGACGACGATCGGCGTGAGCAGGTTGGCCGGGACCTTCTGGCCGCTGCCGCTGGTGACGGTGGTGGGCGTCAGGTCGGCCGGGAGCGGCTTGTTCTCGGCGAGGTTCACGGCCATCGTCGCGGCGATGTCGGCCTCCGGCTTGTACGGCTTCTCGACCGTGATCGTCTGGGTGCCGAGCAGGATCCGCTGGATCGCGTCGAGCTGGGCGTCCTGGCCGGTCAGCGGCACGTTCATGCCGGCCGACTTGAGGGCGGTGGCGATGCCGGCGGCGAGGCCGTCGTTGGCGGAGTAGACGCCGACGATGTTCTCCTTGCCCAGGGAACTGATCGCGCCCGACATCTGCTGGTTGGCGTTGTTCGGGTCCCAGTTCGGCGTGTCGTACTCCTTGCCGATCTTCACCTTGCCGTCGAGGACGGAGTGGGCGCCGGCCTTGAACTCCGCCGCGTTCGGGTCGGTCGGCGAGCCGTTGTGCATCACGATCTGGCCGCTGCCGGCCTTGTCGCCGAGCGCGTCCAGCAGCGCCTTCCCCTGCAGCTCGCCCACCTTGCGGTTGTCGTACGAGACGTAGGCGTCGACCGGGCCCTGGGCGAGGCGGTCGTAGGCCACGACCTTCACGCCCGCGTCATGGGCCTTCTGCACGGAGGACTGGATCGACTTCGCGTCGACGGCGTCCAGGATCAGCACCTGGTCGCCCTTGGCGAGCGCGGTGTTGACCTGCTGTTGCTGGGTGGTGGCGCTCTCGGCGGCGTTGTAGTAGTCGATCTGCGCGTTGGGCGCCAGTTCCTTGATCTTCTGCTCGATGTACGGGCGGTCGAACTTCTCGTACCGCGTGGTCTTGCTCTCCGGCAGCAGCAGTCCGATCTTCACCTCGTCCTGGGCCGCGCTGTCCGCCCCCGGCTGGGAGGCGCCGCTGGTCGCCACCGCGCCCAGCGACAGAGCCACGGCTCCGGCGAGGGCTATCGCCCCGCGCACTGTACGGGTCATGGGAGGCTCCTCTCGTACGCCCCCTTCCCGTCACCGGCACAGCGTGGGAACGAGGATGCACATTTCGCCTATATATCGACATTAGCGGCAACCCGTGGAGCGGCAAGCGGGTGAACGACCCCGGCCCCGACCCGCCACGTCAGGGTTGGACACACCCGCCATAACGGGACAAAGCGACCACGACGCTCTAGATTCGCCCCGGCGGGCGACCGACGTGGTCGCGCGCGCGGACGCACCGAGCTCGTGGACGAGGTAGCCCATGCCCCCTGCTGACACCGGCGCGGAGACCGCCGACGGCGCAGCCGCCGCACCGGCGGCCAAGCTGACCCTGATCACACTGACCGCCATGGTCGTCGGCTCGATGGTCGGAGCGGGCGTGTTCTCGCTGCCCCGGCGCTTCGCCCAGGAGACCGGCGTCGCCGGGGCGCTGATCGCATGGGCCGTCGCCGGGTTCGGCATGCTGATGCTGGCCTTCGTCTTCCAGGCGCTCGCCGTGCGACGCCCGGACCTGGACGCCGGCGTGTACGCGTACGCCAAGGCGGGCTTCGGCGAATACCTCGGCTTCTTCTCGGCCTTCGGCTACTGGGCCAGCGCGTGCGTCGGCAACGTCACCTACTGGGTCCTGATCATGTCGACGGTCGGAGCCGTCGCCCCCGCCCTCGGCGACGGTGACACGGCCCTCTCCATCGTTCTGTCCTCCGTCGGGCTGTGGGGCTTCTTCCTGCTGATCCGGCGGGGCGTGAAGGAAGCGGCGACGATCAACCGGATCGTCACGGTCGCCAAGATCGTCCCCATCCTCGTCTTCGTGATCCTCGCGCTCTTCTCCTTCGAACCGGGCGTCTTCGCGGACAACTGGGGCGGCGCCGACTACGCGGGCTCCCTCTTCGACCAGGTCCGCGGCACCATGCTCGCGACCGTCTTCGTCTTCCTCGGCGTCGAGGGCGCGAGCGTCTACTCCCGGCACGCCAAGCGGCGCGAAGACGTCGGCCGCGCCACCATCCTGGGCTTCCTCAGCGTGTTCGCGATCTTCGCCTCGGTGACCATCGTGTCGTACGGAATCCTGCCGATGAGCGAGATCGCGGAACTCCGGCAGCCCTCCATGGCGGGGGTCCTGGAGGCAGCGGTCGGCACCTGGGGCGCGGTGTTCGTCAGCGTCGGCCTCATCGTGTCCGTCCTCGGCGCCTATCTCGCGTGGACCCTGATGGCGGCCGAGGTGCTGTTCGTCGCGGCCAAGGACGAGGACATGCCCCGCTTCCTCGGACGGTCCAGCGGCGACGACGTTCCGGTGCCGGCCCTGCTGATGACGACGGCGCTCAGCCAGGTCGTCCTCATCGTGACGGCGTTCTCCGACGACGCGTTCAACTTCGCCCTGGACCTGACCAGCTCCCTGAGCCTGATCCCGTTCCTGCTGGCCGCCGGCTTCGCGGTGAAGATCGCCCTGCGGCCGCGCCAGGAGAAGGTGGCGGGGCGGACCACCCGACGGGAACTGGTCGTCGCCGTCCTCGCCACGCTCTACACGGCCTTCCTGCTGTTCGCCGCCGGCCTGAAGTTCGTCCTGGTCTCGTTCATCGTCTACGCCCCGGCGACCTTCCTCTTCGTCAAGGCCCGGCGCGAACAGGGCAGACGGCTCTTCTCCCCCCGCGAGCTCGCGATCCTGGCCGTGTCCGTGGCCGGTGCGACCGCCGGGATCGTCGCGCTGGCGACCGGCACCATCGAACTCTGACCCACACGCGTCCCGCAACCGTCGGCGCGCCGACCCCTCGCCCCGTACGCCCGCCTCCCGTACGCATCCCGTACGCCCCCTCCCGTACGCGCCGACGCTCCGGACCGCACCACGCGCGTCGGCCACCCGCACCCGAAAGGCCCACCATGACCGGCAACACCACCGCGCCCGCCGAGTCCGCACTCGGTGTCCACTCCGAGGTCGGACGGCTCCGGAAAGTCCTGGTCTGCTCCCCCGGCCTCGCGCACCGGCGGCTCACCCCCACCAACTCCGACGACCTGCTCTTCGACGACGTGATGTGGGTGGAGAACGCGCAGCGGGACCACGCCGACTTCGTCGACGAGCTGAAGCGGCGGGGCGTCGAGGTCGTGGAGCTGCACGACCTGCTCGGCGAGACCATGGCCGACCCCGAGGCACGCGCGTGGCTCCTGGACCGGAAGATCGTCGCCAACGAGGTCGGGCTCGGGCTCATCGACGGCACCCGGGCCTTCCTCGAGTCCCTCGCTCCGCGCGCGCTCGCCGAGTACCTCATCGGCGGACTGTCCACCACCGACCTGCCCGACGACTTCCGCTCCGGATACCTCGCCCTCGCCCGCGAGGCGACCGGCGCGCGGGAGTACCTGATGCCTCCGCTGCCGAACACCCTCTACACACGGGACACCACCTGCTGGCTCTACGGCGGGGTGACCCTTAACCCGCTGTACTGGCCCGCCCGGCACGACGAGACCCTCCTGATGAAGGCGGTCTACCGCTTCCACCCCGACTTCAGGGGCAGCACGGTGTGGTGGGGCGACCCCGAACAGGACTGGGGACAGGCGACGTTCGAGGGCGGGGACATCATGCCCGTGGGCAACGGCGTGGTGCTCATGGGGATGAGCGAGCGCACCTCCCGCCAGGCCATCACCCAGGTCGCCGCCGCCCTCTTCGCCGCCGGGGCGGCCCGGCACGTCGTCGTCGCCGGCATGCCGCGGCTGCGTTCCGCGATGCACCTGGACACCGTCTTCACCTTCGCCGACCGGGACATCGTCACGCTCTATCCGCGCATCATGGACGCCGTGCACACCTTCTCCCTGCGCCCGAGCGACAAGGCTCCCGGCGTCGCGATCACCGACGAGGGCTCCACGCCCTTCGTCGACGTGGTCGCCAAGGCGCTCGGCCTGCCCGGGCTGCGGGTGATCGAGACCGGCGGCGACGTCTACGCCTCGGAGCGCCAGCAATGGGACAGCGGGAACAACGCGGTGGCCCTGGAGCCGGGCGTCGTCTTCACCTACGACCGCAACACCCAGACCAACACGCTGCTGCGCGAGGCGGGCGTCGAGGTGATCACCATCGTCGGCGCCGAGCTCGGCCGGGGACGCGGCGGCGGCCACTGCATGACCTGCCCGCTGATCCGCGACGCCGTGGAATTCTGACACGCGCCCCTCGCGGGCCCGCCGCGCGCGACGTCCGCGGCGCGACCGGGAGTCAGTACCGCTGCGCCTTGGTGAGCCTGGGGGTGAGCGGCGGCGCCTCGGGCTCCCGGCTGATCACCAAAGGCTGGACGCGTCCTGCGGGGGCGAGACCCTCGGCGCCGGTGAACTGGGTCTCGACCACCTTGCCGGACGCGTCGAGGAAGTCGACCTGGACGGCGTAGGAGGCCTTGGCCTTCGTCGTGTTGGTGATCGTGACGACGACGGCGAGCAGCCCGCCCGTCTGGGCGCGGGGCTTGCCCGTCATCGCCACGTCGCTCACGGCGTTGCCGGGAGCGTCGACGTTCTTCAGGGCGTTCTCGGCCGCCTGCCGGGAGCGCTCGACCTCCGTCCCGATCGATGCCTTGCGGGAGGCCTCACGGGCGGACGCCGACGCGGCGGCGGAGGACGCGGACTCCCTGGCGGCGGCCGCGGCGGACTCCGCGGCGGAGGCGAGGGCCGAGGGCGGTTCGCCGGCGAAGGACTCCTGGTCCGGCGGTGTGGGCGCGTCGCTGAACGACGAGCTCCTGCCCGAGTCGTCGTCCGAACCGCACGACACGAGGGCGCCGGCGGCGAGGGCCGCCAGGACCACCCCCGCCGCGGCGCTCACGGCACGGTCGCGGACAGGGTGCTTCCTGCGGAATGAGAAAATCACTCGGCTCGTCCTTCGGCGGGAGGGATGGGTGCGGGTGACGGTCGCGCTCGGCTGCCCGGGCGGGGACACGCGCTCGGCGTCCGGAGCAGGCGCGGTACGGACCTGGGCGGGGCCGGGAGCGTTACGGAAGAGGGCTGGACCGGGGCGGAACGAGACGGGGCGGAGGGCAGGGCTCCCCGTGGCGCCGGCGGTGCGTCGGTCAGGCGGCCTGCGCTCGGCCGGCGAGCTGCTCGACGAGCTCCTGCTCGTCCCGCTCGGCGAGCGACGTCTTGAGGACGGTTCCGCCGAAGGGCTGGAGGGCCTCGGCGAAAGCGTCCTCGGTGAGCGTGGAAGCCATGATCACGACGGCCGCCGAGCCGGGTTCGAGAAGGGACTGGACCTTCGCCCGGAAGTCCTTGTCGACACCCATCTGGCTGAGCTTGCCGATCAGCCCGCCGAGCGCGGCGCCGACCACGCCGATCCCGGGGGTCAGGATGAGCATGCCGAAGACCAGGCCCCACAGGGCGCCGGCCGTGGCCGAGACGGCGACCTTCTCGTTCTTGGCGGGTGTGTCGACGTGCGTCTCGCCGTCCTCGTCCACCGAGACGACGGCGAGCCCGTTGAGCTCGACGACTCCGCTCCGTTGCAGCTCCTGGACCTTGCTGAACGCCTCGTTCGCGGTGGAGCGGTCGGCAAAGCCGATGACGACGAGCTCGGACATGTCCTTCTCCTTAGCCACCAGATCGACACTATGCACGATATGTCCCGTATGCCTCGTCGGCATCAGCGAACGCGTCGACGGACGGCGGCACGGCGAGCGTGAGCCGTGACCTCCGGACCGGGAAAGGTGACGCACAGGTGACCGACAGACCGCCGCATGGCCGCGGCGCCGACCATCCACGTCGGCCGGTTCGGTCACCACTCCCCGTGCGGAGGCCGGCCGGTGGCGGAGGCACACGGCGGACGCAGACGGGCTCACGACGGACTTCAGCGGATCGGCCCGGTCGGCATCCCCGTGGCTGGAGGGGGTCGACCCCCGCGGCTCGTGTCCGGGAAAAGATCCGGGGGCGGCCGGACCCTCACGGGTCCGGCCGCCCCCGGAGCGGGGTGGCGCGACGGGATCAGACCGCCGGAGCCGGGAAGGTCGGGTACTCGACGCCGGAGACGTGCTGGACGACCCGGATGACCTGGCAGGAGTAGCCGAACTCGTTGTCGTACCAGAGGTAGAGGATGGCGTTGTCGCCGTCGACCTTGGTGGCACCGGCGTCGACGATCGAGGCGTGACGCGAGCCGACGAAGTCCATGGAGACCGCGTCGGGAGCGGTGGTGAAGTCGATCTGACGCTTGAGCGGCGAGTGCAGCGAGACGTCGCGGAGGTACTCCAGGACCTCCTCGCGGGTGGTCTCACGGCCGAGGCGCAGGCTGAGGATGGCGATCGAGACGTCCGGGACGGGGACGCGGATCGAGCTGCCTGTGATCGGCGCCTTCAGGTCGGGCAGCGCCTTGGCGACGGCGGAGGCGGCACCGGTCTCGGTGATCACCATGTTGAGCGGCGCCGAACGGCCGCGGCGGTCGGCCTTGTGGTAGTTGTCCAGCAGGTTCTGGTCGTTCGTGAACGAGTGGACGGTCTCCACGTGGCCGCGCAGGACGCCGTACTCGTCGTCCATGGCCTTCAGCGGCGGCACGATCGCGTTGGTGGTGCACGAGGCGCAGGACAGGACGCGCTCGTCGGGCTTGATGGTGTCGTGGTTGACGCCGTGGACGATGTTGGGCACGTCGCCCTTGCCCGGAGCCGTCAGGACGACCTTGTCGATGCCGGGACGCAGGTGCTTGGCCAGGCCCGCGCGGTCGCGCCACTTGCCCGTGTTGTCGATGAGGATGGCGTCCTTGATGCCGTACGCGGTGTAGTCGACCTCGGACGGGTCGTTCGCGTAGATCACCTTGATCGCGTTGCCGTTGGCGACGATCGTGCTGGTCGCCTCGTCGACGGTGATGGTGCCCTGGAACTGACCGTGGATCGAGTCGCGGCGCAGCAGCGAGGCGCGCTTGACCAGGTCCTGCTCGCCGCCGCCGCGCACCACGATGGCGCGCAGGCGCAGGCCGTTGCCCGAGCCGGACTTCTCGATCAGCAGGCGGGCGACGAGGCGGCCGATGCGGCCGAAGCCGTAGAGGACGACGTCCCGTCCCTCGCGGCGCTCGATCTTGTTGGCGCCCGTGGCACCGGCGACGGCTTCGGCGGTGAACTCGGCCACCGACAGACCGCGGTCGTCGGTCTTGTACGTCGCGGCGAGCATGCCGATGTCGATCTGGGAAGGACCGAGATCCAACGCGGTGAGGGCCTGGAGGAACGGCAGGGTCTCGGTGACCGAGAGCTCCTCGCCGGCGATCTGCCGAGCGAACCGGTGGGTCTTGAGAATGCTGACCACCGACTTGTTCACCAGGGAGCGGCTGTGCAGCAGGACGGTCACGTCCTGCTCGCGGTGCAACTTCCCGATGATCGGGATCATCGACTCCGCGATCTCCTCGCGGTTCTTCCAGTTGGTGAACGAGTCGTCATTGACAGTCACAGGCTTATCTTTCGAGCTAGGCGGCGCTCATATGCTAACCCGGCCATCTTTCCATCCTTCAAGGGGGCCTTCGGAGCGGTACGAGACGGGGGTGCGGGGGTGGGGACGGCGGGGCGCGGCGGCCTGGGCACGGCTGCTTGGGACGCGGGGCCGGGCGGTCGGGCGCCCGCGGTGTCTGTCCCCGCCGCACGGTACGGACCGCTCAGGTCCGCGTGATCTCCGGCTCCAGGGAGACCATGACGAGGCGATCACTGAGGCCCGCGGGACCTCGGCCCTTCACAGCGGCGCGGTGGTCGCGGATCGCCGGGTCGGAGAGCGTCAGCGTCAGCACGGGGCACAGGGTGGCGTCGTTGGTTCCCTCGGGCGAGCAGCTGCCCACATCGGTGACGGTGTGGCCGGGGCACACCGCACCGGCCGGAAGGTCCACGTCCAGACGCAGCGGCTCGCCGGGACGCACGCGGAACGCGCCGGACGCGGGGGTCGTCATGGGTCGGCTCGGGTAGCCGTCGTCCACGACCGTCGCCGTCAGGCCCCGGGCGGAGGCGCGGCGGCCCTCGCCCCGCGGACCGTAGACGTCGAGATCGACGCGTCCGCCGGCGACGGGCGCGGCAAGGAGCAGGGGCCGGTCGACGGTGCGGACCGACACATGGACGGTGAAGCGGGGCCGGCCCGGTGTCCGGGGACCGGGATCGACCGCGCTGTACCCGCCGAAGACGAGCTCCGGGTCCCTGTCGCGCTCCCCCTCACCTCGCGCGCGCGGGCGGGGGCCGTCGTCCACCCCGCAGGTCGAGAGCAGGGCCGTGCCGCCGCCGGGGAGTGGGGCGTCCGGCAGGGGTCCGGAGAGGGCGGGACGACCGGTGGGGCCGCGCCACGGGGAGGTCAGGGCGGAGGTCAGAGAGGGGAAGGAGAGGGACGCCGTCAGCATCAGGAACACGGCGGCGAGTGCGGCGAGCATCAGCCAGGAGCGCGGCGACAGGCGGAACATCAGGCATGCACCCGCCCGGGCCCGCGCCGCCGCTCGCCGACCGGGGGCATCGTTTCGATCTTGCTCATGATCCGTTCAGCGTGCAACGGGCCGCGAACGTCACGGGAGCCCGCGCACGACCGGGCCGGGGGCTTCGGATGCGGCGGGTGCTCTGCGGAGGGCCTCGCCGATCAGGCCGGCGGCCGGGCCGAGGTCAGCACGCCTATCTTGTCGATCCGGTGCTCGGGGTTGCCGTTCTCGTCCCGCCAGTAGTTGCCGGCCGCGTCGTCCTCCGGCGTGGCGCAGGTGGATATCGTGATCATGGCCTTCGTGGGCTTCGCGCCCGGCTCGCCCGGTACGGCGGCCCTCTGCTCGGCGAGGGAACGCTCGGACCGGAAGGACGTCTGGCGCGTCTCGACGATCTCGTACTCGTACACCGTGCCGTCCGCCGCCCGGACGACGGCGCGGTCGCCGACCTCCATGGCCGGGAGATCGCGCAGCGGTCCTCCGGCGGAGAGCCGGTGCGCCGTCACGAGGAAGTTCCCGACCTCGCCGGGCCCGACTCCGCCGCCCTTGCCCTGGGGGCTTGCGGCGACGCCCCGGTCCTGGATGCGGGTGCCCGGCGTGTCGTCGGTCGTCCCCTCGTACGGGACGACGCGCAGCTCCTCGACCCCGATGGACGGGAGGGAGAGCCGGGACGGCCGCGCCCGGTCGGCGGGATCCGGCGTGGGCTCCATCGCGACGGGATCGGCCGCCGTGGCCGGCGGCGAGCTCGGAGCCGGCAGGGTGGCGGAGGGCGCGGCGGGGGCCGGGGACGTCGCCTCGGGAGCGGGGGAGGGCGCCGCCTCGCGCGCGCCGAGGGCGGAACAGCCCATCAGCGCGGCGAGGGCCGCGGCGACGACGGAGAGGAGCAGGGTTCTGGCACGGATCATGGCGCTTCCCGAGGGGCTGCCGGGCAATCTCGGGCCACCGATGGCGGCGATGACCGCTCAGCGGGCCATAACGACGACGTGAAGCCGCGTATTCCCGCCGGGGGCGACGGGGGCGCGGCCTGACGGGCCGGTCAGCCGGGGAGGCCGGCCGGGCCGAAGGCCGGGGAGGTTGGCCGGTCAGCCGGGGGCCGGCCAGGCCGAAGGGGAGGTCAGCCCGGCGGAGGCCGGGAAGGTCAGCCGGAAAGGCCGGCCGGGCCGAAGGCCGGGGAGGTTGGCCGGTCAGCCGGGGGCCGGCCAGGCCGAAGGCCCGGGAGGTCAGCCCGGCGGAGGCCGGGAAGGTCAGCCGGGAAGGCCGCGCGGGCGGACAGCCTGACGGGACCCGGACGGGCGGACAGCCGGGCGGGACCCGTCGGCCGGGCGGGGCCCGTCGGCCCGCCGGGCGGACGGCCAAGCCCGACGCCCCTCCACCGGCCCGGTCCGCCCGCGTCGCCGCCGTGCGCCGAGCGGTCCGCCCCGCCCCACTCCCCCGCCCTCCGAGTCCCTTCCGCCGACGTGTCGACCGTCACATTCGGAATAGAAGGCGGACGTCCGGATAGGTGCCCTGCCCCGAGGGCGCCCTGCGGTGGCGCTGACCTGGAGGAACGAGAACATGCCCGAACTCTTCATCGGCGGGGCCTGGCGGTCCGCGCTCGACGAGCGGACCCGCGAGATCCGGTGCCCCGCCGACGGCGGGCTGGTCGCCGTCGTCGACGAGGCCGGCGGCAAGGACACCGTCGAGGCGATCGCGGCCGCGCGCCGCGCCTTCGACGAGGGTCCCTGGCCCACGACTCCCGCGGCGGAGCGCGGTGACCTGCTGCTGCGGGTGGCGGATCTCCTCGCCCGCGACAAGGAGGCGCTGGCCCGGGCCGAGTCCCTCGACACCGGCAAGCGGCTGGTGGAGAGCGCCTACGACATCGACGACATCGTCAACTGCTTCCGCTACTTCGGCAGGCTCGCCGCCACCGAGACCGGGCGCGTGATCGACACGGGCACGGCGGGCGCCGACAGCCGCGTGGTGTACGAACCGGTCGGCGTCTGCGGGCTGATCACGCCGTGGAACTATCCGCTGCTCCAGACGGCGTGGAAGGTGGCGCCCGCGCTCGCCGCCGGCAACACCTTCGTCCTCAAGCCGAGCGAACTCACCCCGCACACCGCGATCCACCTGATGCGGCTGCTCGCCGAGGCGGGGCTCCCTGACGGCGTCGCGAATCTCGTGCTCGGTGCGGGCCCCGAGGCCGGAGCGCCCCTGGCCGACCACCCCGACGTCGACCTGCTCTCCTTCACGGGCGGACTCCTGACCGGCCGCAGGCTCATGGCGGCCGCCGCCGGGACGGTGAAGAAGGTCGCGCTCGAGCTGGGCGGGAAAAACCCCAACATCGTGTTCGCCGACGCCGACTTCGAGGCGGCCGTGGACATGGCGCTGACGGCGGTGTTCCTCCACTCGGGGCAGGTCTGCTCGGCGGGTGCCCGACTCCTTGTCGAGGACTCGCTGCACGACCGGTTCGTCGACGAACTCGTCCGCAGGGCCCGGGAGATCAGGCTCGGCGGGCCGTTCGACGAGCGGGCGCAGACCGGGCCGCTCATCTCGGCGGCGCACCGGGACAAGGTCGCGGCGTACGTCGAGCGGGGTGTCGCCGAGGGCGCGGTGCTGCGCTGCGGCGGAGCCCGTCCGGAGGGCTCCGCGTACGACACGGGCTTCTACTACCTGCCGACCGTGCTCGACGAGTGCCGGGCGGACATGTCCGTGGTGCGGGAGGAGTCCTTCGGGCCGGTGCTGACCGTCGAGCGGTTCGGGGACGGCGACGAGGACGCGGCCGTGCGGCTCGCCAACGACACGGTCTACGGCCTCGCCGGCGCGGTCTGGACGAGCGACGAGGGCAGGGCCCGGCGCATGGCGGCACGTCTGCGCCTGGGAACCGTATGGATCAACGACTACCACCCCTATGTGCCGCAGGCCGAATGGGGCGGGTTCAAGCAGTCGGGCACCGGGCGGGAGCTCGGCCCCGCCGGCCTGGCGGAGTACCGCGAGACCAAGCACATCTGGCGCAACACCGCGCCGGAACCGCAGGGCTGGTTCGCCTGACCGCATCGCTACTGCCCCAGGAGACGACTCATGGCAACCGATCCACCGTCCCGGCCGGGTGACGACGCCGAACTCACCGAGTTCGGCTACCGGCCCGAACTCAAGCGGACGCTCGGCAACTTCCACACCTTCGCGGCCGGGATCTCGTACATCTCGATCCTCACCGGCACCTTCCAGCTCTTCTACTTCGGCTTCGCCAGCGGCGGCCCCGCCTACTGGTGGTCCTGGCCGATGGTCTTCGCCGGTCAGTTCATGGTCGCGCTCTGCTTCGCCGAGCTGGCCGCGCGCTACCCCGTGGCGGGCTCCATCTACAACTGGGCGAAGAAGGTGGGGAACGGGCACGTCGGCTGGCTGGCCGGCTGGATGATGCTCATCGCGTCGGTCGTGTCGATCGCCGCCGTCGCCCTCGCCTACCAGCTGACGCTCCCCCAGATCTCCTCGTTCTTCCAGTTCGTGGGGGACGGCACGGGGACGTACGACGTGGCGACGAACGCGGTGCTGCTGGCCGCCGGGCTCATCCTCTTCACCACGGTCGTCAACGCCTTCGGCGTGAGGCTGATGGCGATGATCAACACCGCGGGGGTGTTCCTCGAACTGATCGCCACGGTCGTGCTGATCGTGCTCCTCGCGGTGAACGTCGTCCGCGGCCCGGAGGTCGTCACCGACACCGCGGGCACCGGCTCGGGCCAGCCGTACGGCTACCTCGGGGCGTTCCTGATCGCCTCGCTCGCCTCGGCCTACGTCATGTACGGATTCGACACCGCGGCCTCGCTCGGCGAGGAGTCCCTGGACCCCTCCCGCAACGCGCCGCGCGCCATCATCCGGGCGATCGTCGCCTCGTTCGTCCTCGGCGGGCTCATCCTGATCCTGGCGCTGATGAGCGTGTCGAGCCTGCGGGGCGAGAAGCTGTCCTCCGACGGACTGCAGTACGTCGTCCTCGACGTCCTGGGCCCGACGGCCGGCAAGGCCATGCTGTGGTGCGTCCTGATCGCGGTCACCGTCTGCGCGCTGGCGGTGCACACGGCGGCGGTGCGGCTCACCTTCGCCATGGCGCGGGACAACAACCTGCCGGCCTCCTCCCGGCTGGCGAAGGTCAGCCCGCGGTTCGGCACCCCGATCCTGCCGACCGTGATCATCGGCGTCCTGGCACTGGCGATCCTGCTGGTCAACATCCGTCAGCCGCAGATCTTCACCGTGGTCACCAGCATCGGCATCGTCATGATCTACGTCGCCTATCTGCTGGTCACCGGGCCGATGCTGGTCGCCCGGCTGCGCGGCCGGTGGCAGCCCGCCGAGGGCAGGTTCTCGCTCGGCCGCTGGGGCCTGCCCGTCAACATCCTGGCGGTGCTCTGGGGCGGCGCCATGACGCTCAACCTCATCTGGCCGCGCGCGGCCGTCTACAACGCCGCCGCCCCGTTCCACTGGTACCTGCGCTGGGGCGCGGTCCTGTTCGTCGGCGCGATCGCGCTCGGCGGTTTCGCCTACTACTGGTTCGTCCAGCGGCACCGCACCGGCGTCCTCGCCGAGCACGCCGCCGAGGCGGCCCCCGAGCCCGCCACAGTGAAGGAGACCATCCCCTCATGAGCACGGAACCCGAAGAGGTTTTCGACTACGTCGTGGTCGGCGGCGGCACGGCGGGCAACGTCGTGGCCGCGCGTCTCAGCGAGGATCCGTCCGTCACGGTCTGCGTCCTCGAAGCCGGGCCCAGCGACGTCGGCGACGACAACGTCCTGAAGCTGGAACGGTGGATGGGCCTGCTGGACTCCGGCTACGACTGGGACTATCCCGTCGAACCGCAGGCGAGCGGCAACAGCTTCATGCGCCACGCCCGCGCCAAGGTCCTCGGCGGCTGCTCCTCGCACAACTCCTGCATCGCCTTCTGGGCACCGGCGGAGGACCTCGACGACTGGGCGAGGGCCGGCTGTACGGGCTGGAGCGCGACGGACCTGTTCCCCCTCTACCGGCGCCTGGAGAACAACGACGCGCCCGGGGACCACCACGGACGGACCGGTCCGGTGAAGCTCCGTACGCTCAGGGGCGGGGACCCGTGCGGGGAGGCGCTGCTGAAGGCGTGCGACCAGGCCGGCATCCCGACGACGCCCTTCAACACCGGCAGGACGGTGGTGCGCGGCGCCAACTGGTTCCAGATCAACTCCGACGAGAACAACGTGCGCCAGTCCTCGTCGGTGGCGTATCTGCACCCGATCATGGGCAAGCGGCCCAACCTGGAGATACGGACCGGGGTGCGGGCCAAGCGACTGATGCTCGACGGACGCCGCTGTGTGGGCGCCGAGTACCTGGATCCGGACCTCGTCCACACCCGACGGGTCCGCGCCCGCCGCGAGGTCGTCGTCTCGTGCGGCTCCATCGACACGCCGAAGCTGCTGATGCTGTCCGGCATCGGGCCCGCCGCGCACCTGCGCGAGGTGGGCGTCGAGGTCGTCGTGGACTCCGCCGGGGTCGGCGAGAACCTCCAGGACCATCCCGAGGGCGTCATCATGTGGGAGGCGAAACAGCCGATGCCCACGGTCTCCAGCCAGTGGTGGGAGGCGGGCGTCTTCTACGACACCGAGCCGGGCCTGGACCGGCCGGACCTGATGTTCCACTACGGCTCGGTGCCGTTCGACATGAACACCGCGCGGCACGGCTATCCGACGTCCGAGAACGCCTTCTGCCTGACGCCGAACGTCACGCGGGCCAAGTCGCGCGGGACGGTGCGGCTGCGTACCCGCGACTACCGCGACAAGCCGAAGGTCGACCCGCGGTACTTCACGCACGAGCACGACGTACGGGTGATGACGTACGGTCTCCGGCTCGCCCGCCGGATCGCCGGGCAGCCCGCGCTCGCCGGATGGGCCGGGGCCGAACTCGCGCCCGGGCCGTCGGTGCACACCGACGACGAGCTGCTCGACTACATCCACAAGACGCACAACACCGTCTACCACCCGGCGTGCACGGTGAAGATGGGCGCGGACGACGATCCCCTGGCGCCGCTCGACGCGCGCCTGCGCGTCAAGGGGGTCGACGGTCTGCGGGTCGCGGACGGGTCGGTCATGCCGGACCTCGTCACCGTCAATCCGTGCATCACCACGATGATGATCGGCGAGAAGTGCGCGGATCTGCTGCGCGAGGACGCCTGACCCGTCCGGACCGGCACGAGACGGAACCCGCCCCGGCCGGACGGCCGGGGCGGGTTCGGTGGTGCGGCCTCGCGTGAAGGTCACCTCGCGCGGGCCCCTCTCCGGAGGCCCGCGCAGTACGCGCTAGAAGGTGAGGTTCCAGGCGTCGACGCGGCCGGTGTCCTGGTTGGCGTTGTCGTTCACCCGCAGCTTCCAGACGCCGTTCGCCACCTCGGCGGAGGCGTTGACGGTGAAGGTCTGGACGAGGTTGTCCGTACCGCCGCCGGCCCGGTTGTGGACCGTGTAGACGGTGCCGTCCGGGGCGACGAGGTCGACCTTCAGGTCGCCGATGTACGTGTGCTTGATGTCCACGCCCACCTTGAGGGTGGCCGGCGCGTTGCCGGTCACGCCGCTGACGGTGATCGGGCTCTCGACGGTGGCGTTGTCGGCGATCGTGACGTCGGTCAGGTTCTCGAAGTACGTCCCGGGCGGCGGGGTGGTGGTGCCGCCGACGGCCTTGAGCGCGTCGACCTGGCCGTCGCCGAAGAAGCCGTTCTTGGCCGTCGTGCCCGTGCAGCGGCTGTCCGAGGGGCAGGCGACGTCGTCGGCCTGGACGGCGAGCCGGTCGCGGATCTGCGCCGGGGTCAGGGCCGGGTCGGTGCTCGCGATGAGCGCGGCGACGCCCGCCACGTGCGGGGACGCCATCGACGTGCCGTTCTTGCTGCCGTACTTGCCGCCCGGAAGCGTCGAGTAGACGCCGGAGGTGCCGTCGCCGCCGGGGGCCGCGACGTCGATGACGCCGTTGCCGAAGTTGGAGTACGAGGCCTTGACGTTGCCGCTGCCCATGGCGGCGACCGTCACGACGCCCGGCAGCTCGGTCGGGATGTCGATGCAGGCGTTGGTGATGGTGCGCCTGACCGGCGTGGAGTCGTTGGGGCTCTCGGTGTCGGTGGTCTTGTTCGCCAGGTCGTAGTTGGCGTTGCCCGCCGCCGCGATCTGGAGGGAGCCCTTGCTCTCGGCGTACGCCTGTGCCCTGCGCACGCCCTCGATGATGGCGGCCTGGTCGGCGTTGTCCGGGCAGTTGAACTGCCACGGGTCGGTGTAGTAGCTGTTGTTGGTGACCTTGAAGCCGTGGTCACCCGCCCAGATGAAGCCGCAGACGGTGTTCTCGGCGAAGAACAGCCCGCTCGGCTTCTCGGCGATGCGCACGGAGGAGATCTTCACGCCCGGCGCGACGCCGATGACGCCCTTGCCGTTCTTGGCCGCCGCGATGGTGCCGGCGACGTGGGTGCCGTGGGTGTCCACGTCCCGCCACGCGCCGGCGCGCGTGTCCGGCTTGCCGTAGGCGCAGGAGACCGAGTCGGCCGCGTTGAAGTTGGGCGCGATGTCCTGGTGCTGGTCGTCCACGCCGGTGTCCAGGACGCCGACCTTGACGCTCGCGGAGCCGGTCGTCACGGCCCAGGCCTGGTCCGCCTTGATCTGGGTCATGTCCCAGCGGTTGGACTCGGTCAGCGTCGTCGCCGACTGCGCCGGGTTGGCCGGGATGGCCGGGTTGTAGGCGTCGGCCGGGACGTCGGACGTCCGCGTCGCGCCGACCTGCTGGACACCGCTCACGGCGCGCATCGAGGAGGCGAACGCCGCCGACGCCGAGTGCGCCACGATCACGCCGATCGCGTCGTACGAGGCGAAGACGGAGCCGCCGTTGTTCGCGACGGCGGTGCGCGCGGCCGAGGTGTCACCGGGGGCGGTGATCACCAGATAGGCGCGGGTGCCGGCCGCCCAGGCGGTCGAGGCCGCCGTCGAGGCCGTCGGCGCCGTCGCGGTGCGCGCCGAGGGGGACGAGGGCTCCGGGACGGCGTTCGGTGCCGCGTGCGCGGAGCCCGCGGGCGCCGCGAGGGCCATGGTCGCGCCGAGGGCGACGGCCGCCAGGGCGGAGTGTCTCAGCCGGCTGGATATGTGGGAAAACAATGCGTCCTCCGATGACCCGGTGGCGCTGGTGGCGCCGGCCGGGCCGTGTGATGTGTGGGGTGGACGCAAGATCCCAGACGAGGCGTGCGGAAGGAAGGCTTCTGTCCGACAAGTCCTGGGGCGTTACAGAGTGTTGACCTGGTGCGGTGCCGATCGGGGAGGTCTTCGGACGGGATGCACCGCTTCGTCCGGCCGGCCGTCGGCGCGACGGGCACACGAAAGGTACGGACCGGAGGCGATCTCCGGTCCCTCAGGGGGCGACGACGTGTCCGTCACGTGGCGACGTCCGGGCCGTCAGGGGCGACCAGCCGTCCGTCGGGCGGCGGCCTCCGGGCCGTCAGGGCAGCGCCGGGCGGCGGTCAGTAGGCGCGTGGGGCCATCACCCGGGGCTCGGCGCCGGGCGCTTCGAGCACGCAGTGGGGGACGTCCGGGCCGGGCGTCGCGCGGACGACGGCCTGGGAGGGCGGATCGGTCGGCAGCTCGACGGCGACGGTCACGGGACGGTCGCCGGAGAGCTTGACGTACCCCGTCTCCTTGCCGTCGACGAGCACCACCACGGCCGCGTTGTGTCCCGTCTGCACGGTCACGCTGATCGAGTGCCCCGCGTGGTCGAGGTGGAAGTGGTGGCGTCGTGTCATGGGTCGCCTCCCGCCGGGCCGCACCGTGAGCGGTCTCGTACTCCAGGGTAGTCATCCCGCCCCCGGCCGGGCGGCCCCGCCGGTCGCTCACCGTATCCGTCCAGGTCACGGTGGGTACGGCCGGATGCCCGTCACCCGAACAGCTGCGCTCCGGGCGTGCAACCGGCCCTGTCTCCGGTGCACTGGAGGGGCAACCGCCCGCCGAGCATGGAGACGACCATGTACGAAATGCACGTCGGCATCGCGACCCCGGACGGCGTCTTCGTCTGGCACGTCGCTCCCGTGGGCAACCGGACGGCCCTGTGCGGCCAGTCCCTCCACGGAGTGCCCACCGAGGAACGCGACAAGACGGACCGGCACTGCGCCTCCTGCATGCACTCGTTCCAGGAGCTGATGAACGACCGGCGTTGATCCCCACGGCTCCCGGCCCCCGCGCCGCCGTGCGGGCCGGCGAATGCTCCCGGCCCCGGCCCCGGGCACGCGACCGCCGCCGGTGTCAGACGCCCATGCGTTCCCGCAGCGCCGACAGGCGGGGCCGCTTCTCCTTGCGTTCGCGCGAATGCCGGTCCAGCTCCTCCATCAGACGGCGCGAGCGGTGGTCGAGGTCGAGTTCGTCCAGGATGCGGTCGACCTCGGCCAGCAGCGCACCGTAGAGCTGCCACTGCCGGGGCTCGCGCAGCACGACCCGGAGCAGCAGGTCCGCCACGTTGTCCCGGACGGCGCGGGCGGCGTGGAGTTCGTTGGTGAGGCGTTCCTCGGCGGCGTCCGCGTCCTCGCTGACCCGGGTGGTGACGAGGACGCCGAAGCTGACCAGGGTGTCGGCGACATGGGCGAGGAGTTCCTCGACGGCGGGCCCCACCTCCTCGGGGACCAGCTCCTCGTCCTGCCGCGCCTTGGCGAGGTCGGTGAGGGTCCGCGCGAGCACGCGCAGGACGACGGCGCAGATCTCCAGGGTGTCCAGGCCGGTGCGCAGCACGATGCGGTGCAGGAGTCCCTCCTTGACCCTCGGATTGAGGCGGAGGCTGTCCTCGGCCTGCCGCAGGGCGGCGTCGACGTCGGCGATGTCGTTGTCGAGCCGTCGGGCCTCGTACAGGCGGGCGGCGGCCCGTTCGACGGGCGTGGTGGCGTTGAGCTCCTCGCCGATGCCCAGCAGGAGCTGGCGCATGCGGCGGGAGAGGTCCTCGATCGACTCCCCCGCCGTCCCCACCCAGACGGGGGGCACGAGCAGGATGTTGAACAGCAGGCCGACGACGGCGCCGATGAGCGTCTCCAGGACACGGTCCCAGGCGGTGTTCGCGACCTGGGTGACGCCGAGCACGAGCATGGCGCTGATGGCGACCTCGGGCACGAACTCGTCGACCCGCACGAACCGCCCCACGACCAGTGAGGCGAGGATGACGAGGCCGAGGCTCCACCAGGTCAGGCCGACCAGGACGCTGAACGCGATCGCGATGAGCACACCGACGACCACCGAGTTGACGCGGCGGATGCCGGTGGTCAGCGTGGAGTAGAGGGTGACCTGGACGACGAGCAGCGCCGTGAGGGGCGCCGTCAGGGGGGCCGGCTCGCTGCTGAGCTGGAGGGCGACGACGTAGGCGATGGTCGCCGCCGCGGTGGATCGAAGGGTCTGGACGACGGCCGGTTCCCTGCGCCGCGCGAGCAGTTGGGCCATCGGTCGTCGGAGCGCGGTGCGGACGTCCGCCACGTGGTTTCCCCGGTCCTTCCGTGTGCGCTGCGGTCTCCTGGCTCCCCAAGGTTTTCGCAACTCGGGCCGCTTCGCACGCCGTGCGCGGCACACGTGCGTGTCGGCTCGGGGTCGGATAGCGTCGCCACGGCGGACCACGCCGACGTTCGCCCTGGACAAGACGGACACGGCGGACACGACAGGCCGGACGAAGGGGAGGAGTCGCGATGCCGCTCGAGGGAGAGTACGAGCCGAGCCCGACGAAGTGGGTGCGCGAACAGGTCGAGCGGTACGAGTCCTCCGACGGCGCGAAGGGCACCACGATCCGCGGCATGCCCGTCGTCCTGGTGACGAACCGCGGCGCCCGGAGCGGCAAGATCCGCAAGACCCCGCTCATGCGGGTGGAGCACGAGGGCTCCTACGCCCTGGTGGCCTCGAACGGCGGAGCGGTGAAGCACCCGGTCTGGTACCACAACCTGGTCGCCTCCCCCGTGGTCGAGCTGCGGGACGGGCCGAAGGTACGGGACATGCGGGCGCGTCTGGTCACCGGCGAGGAGCGGCGGACCTGGTGGGACCGGGCCGTGGACGCCTTCCCCGACTACGCGGGCTACCAGCGCAAGGCCGAGCGGGAGATCCCCGTGTTCGTGGTGGAACCGCTGGACTGACCCGGTCGGCGCGGGCCCGGCCGCCATCGGACCGGGGCCCGGCCGGAATGGCGATCTTGCCGGGGGTGGGGTGGGGTGGGATGTGCTGCTGTCGGGCGTCCACGAAGGATGGTTGAAGTCTGTGTCGACCTCGAGCCACGCCGTTCCCGGTGCCCCCTGCTGGGTCAGCCTCATGGCCCGCGACCTGCGGGCCGCCGAGTCGTTCTACGGCGCCCTGTTCGGCTGGGAGTTCCGGCCCACGCGCCTGGGCGAGGAGTTCTCCGTGGCGTTCCGCGACGGCGCTCCCGTGGCGGGCATCGGCGCGCTGGCGCCCCGGCTCGCGGTGGCCGTCGCCTGGACGCCGTACTTCGCCGTCGACGACGCCGATCTGACCGCGGCCCGCATCCGGGAGCGCAGCGCCACCGTCGCGGTCGGTCCCCTGCGTTTCGGGACCGGGCGCGCGGCGCTGGCCGCCGACCGCGAGGGCGCCGTGTTCGGCATCTGGGAGGGCCAGGTCATCCCGGACTGGAGCGTGGGCCGGGGCGGCGCGCCCGCCTGGCTGGAGCTGCGGACCAGGAACGCGTTCGACGCGGCCATCTTCTACGCGGAGGTGCTGGACTGGGCGGGCGAGGGGCCGGACTGCTGCCAGGTCTCCTACGAGGACGACCACGTCGTGCTGAGCCATCGGGACATCACGGTCGCCCGGCTCTCCGGCGGGGCGGTGGAGGCCGCCCCCGACCCGCAGGTCCGGCCGCGCTGGCACGTGCACTTCCGCGTCGAGGACGTGGACAAGACGCGCGAGACCGCCCTCGGTCTGGGCGGGGCCACCGCCTCCGCGGTGCTGACCACGGCCCACGGGCGCGAGATCATCCTGCGCGACCCCGACGGCGGCCTCTTCACGGTCGCGGAGGGCACGGGCGCCGAAAGCTCGGGCGCCGACGCGGGCGGCTTCTAGGGCGTGTGCGAAAGTCCCGTCCAGGCCCGAAGCCCCGTCCAGGGCCCCCGCCGATCCGTGCCGTCCCTTTCCGTACCTTCCGGGTCCGCTCCCGTTCCTTCCGCTCGGGCGTCCGCCGCGTCCGTACGGCCCGTGTCACCCCGTCCGGGCGCGGACGCATACTGGGCGCATGGGATGGCAGCCCCCGACCGTCGACGATCTGAGGGAACGGCTCGGCGCCACGCTCTTCCGCCGGGTGGCCGGTCCGTCGGGCGCGTCGACGCGCGCCCGCATCCACGGCGCCCCCGGTCCTCGCTGGTTCGGCCCCGACCGGCCCATCCGCGCGGTCCACGGTGACGCCTCCATGTTCGTCGGCGGGTTGACGGCGCTGCTGCTGCAGTCGCTGCACCCCCTTGCCATGGCCGCGGTCGCGGCTCACTCCGGGTTCAGGGGCGATCCCTGGGGCAGGTTGCACCGGACCAGTACGTTCCTCGCCGTGACGACGTTCGGGACGGCCGAGGACGCCCGGCAGGCGGTGGAACGGGTCCGGGCCGTCCACGAGCGGGTCCGGGGGACGACCCCGGACGGCGTTCCGTACCGCGCCTCCGATCCGCACCTGCTGTGCTGGGTGCACGTGGCGGAGGTCGACAGCTTCCTGCGGGCCCACCGCGCCTACGGAGCGGCCCCGCTCGACGCCGCCGGCTACGACGGGTACGTGGCGGACGCCGCCGTGATCGCGCGGGAGCTCGGCGTCCCGGACCCGCCGCGCAGCGTCGCCGAGCTGGCGGCGCGGATGGACGCCTACCGCGCGGAGCTGCGGGCCACGCCCGCCTCCCGGGAGGCGGCGAGGTTCCTGCTGCTGCGTCCGCCGATCCCCTGGCCCGCCCGGCCGCCCTACGCGCTGCTGGCGGCGGCCTCCGTCGCGCTGCTGCCCCCGTGGGCCCGGAAGCCGCTGGGGCTGCCGCGCCTTCCGGGTCCGGCGTGGGACGGGGCCCGGGTGGGCGGGCGGCTGGTGACGGGCTCCATCCGCTGGGCCATGGCGCCCAGGCCGCGCACCTGGGACGAGCGTGACGTCACTCCCCCGCGTGCGCGGCGCGACGGATCGTCGCGTCGATGAGCGCGAGCGCCTGCTCGGCGGTGCGGCCCGGCGCGCGGTTCCACGGGCCGATCAGGCCCGTCCAGCCCTGGGCGCGCAGCTCGGTGACCAGCCAGGCGGCGGAGCGGTTCATGGTGTCGGCGCTGCCGTAGCCGAGGCGGTGGGCGGTGAGCAGGGCGCCGCAGAGGCAGCGGGCACCGCGGGCGTCGCGGAGGCGGTAGGGCTTGTTCTGCCAGCCCCATTCCACGAGGACGCGGCGGGCGTGGGCGAGATGGGTGGAGGGCCGCAGGTCTGGCCGGCCGATGCGGCGCCAGGTGTGCAGACGGTCCGGCACGACCGCGCCGAGCCGGCCGGGGAGCGGCCGCTCGGGGGGTGGGGGCGCGGGGAGGGCGTCCAGTGCGGTGGCGACGAGCTGGTCGACGGGCACCGACAGGAGGGCACGCCAGCCGTCCTCGGGGGGTGTGGCCGGGACGTCGGCGGCGGGCGTGGCCGGGGCGTCCCAGTGACGGACGATCTCCTGCCACGCGGCGGTGTCGCAGAGGCGCGCGGCGGCGCGGTCGACGTCTTCGAGGACCGGGTCCACAGCCGGGACCGGGTCCGGCTCCGGGAGGGGGTCCGGGGCGGACGCGAGGGCGGGGTCGGCGGCGGTGGTCGGCATGGTGGGCGCGCTCCTGGCTCGATCGGTCCTCACTCTGCCCAGAATGTCGGCTTCATGATGATTCACCTTGAATGCCGGAGCGCACAAGGTGCGCGACCCACCCATAAGTTACCTATCGGTTTACCGTGACTTCCCGCGCGGGCGGCAGTAGAACTCGTTCCTCTTCCCATCGGCAGAGAGGAACGTCACGTGGTATCACGCCGAAGATTCATCACTGGAACAGGTTCCCTAATCGGCGCCATGGCTCTCCCCGGAGCGGCCATGGCGGCCACCCGCGTCACCGCGGGGGCCCACCTTCCCGTTCTGGTGATCGGGACCGGCTACGGCGGCTCCGTCGCCGCGCTGCGCCTGGCCCAGGCAGGCGTCCCCGTGCACATGGTCGAGATGGGCATGTCCTGGGACACCCCGGGGCCGGACGGGAACGTCTTCGCCAACACCACCAAGCCGGACCACCGCTCCTTCTGGCTGCGCACCCGGACCAAGCAGCCCCTCAGCAGCTTTCTCGGCTTCCCGCTCGACAAGGACGTCCCCCGCTACACCGGCATCCTGGACGCGGAGGAGTTCGCCGGCATCACGGTCTACCAGGGCCGTGGGGTCGGAGGCGGCTCCCTCGTCAACGGCGGCATGGCGGTCACGCCCCGGCGGGAGAACTTCGGGGCGATCCTCCCCTCCGTGAACGCCGACGAGATGTACTCCGTCTACTACCCTCGCGCCAACGCCGGGCTCGGCGTCAACCAGGTGGACCCCGCCTGGTGGGAGGGCGCCGCCTGCTACCAGTACGCCCGGGTGGGCCGCAAGCACGCCCAGCGCTCCGGCTTCCCCTTCGTCTTCGTGCCCAACGTCTACGACTGGGAGTACATGAAGCAGGAGGCGGCCGGGGCGGTCCCCAGGTCGGCGCTGGCCGGCGAGGTCCTGTACGGCAACAACCACGGCAAGAAGACCCTGCGCAAGACCTATCTCGCCCAGGCCCAGGCCACCGGACGGGTCACCGTCTCACCCCTGCACAAGGTCACGTCCGTCACCCCGGCGGCCGGCGGCGGCTACACGGTCGCGATCGACGAGCTCGACACGACGGGCGCCACCAAGGCGGCCAAGACGGTCACGGCGGGGAAGGTCTTCTTCGCCGCCGGCAGCGTCGGCACCAGCAAGCTGCTGACGACACTGCGGGCCACCGGCGCGCTGCCCGGCCTGAACGGCGAGGTCGGCAAGGGCTGGGGGGACAACGGCAACGTCATGTGCGGCCGCGCGAACCACATGTGGGACGCGACCGGCAAGCTCCAGTCGTCCATGCCGACGGCCGGCATCGACAACTGGGACGCGGGCGGCGCGTTCGCCGAGGTGGCGCCGCTGCCCACCGGCATCGAGACGTACGCCTCGTTCTACCTCTCCATCACCAAGAACCCGCACCGGGCGGAGTTCTCCTACGACGCTGCGGCCGGCCGGGTCGATCTGAACTGGCAGACCGCCTGGAAGCAGCCGTCCATCGACATGGCGAAGAGCATCTTCGACAGGATCAACGCGAAGGAGGGGACGATCTACCGCACGGACCTCTTCGGGGGCTCCAGGATCTGGGGCGACCACCTCACGTACCACCCGCTCGGCGGCGCGGTGCTGAACCGGGCCACCGACAACTACGGCCGCCTGCACGGGCACCCGGGCCTCTACGTCATCGACGGCGCGCTGATCCCCGGCAACGCCAGCGTCAACCCCTTCGTGACGATCACGGCGCTCGCCGAGCGGAACATCGAGAAGATCATCGCCACCGACCTGTGACGGCGGCCAGGGGCCGGCTCAGCCCTGGGGCAGGACGCACACGCTGTCCAGGCCCAGCACGTGGTTGAGCCGGCCGAACGCCAGCCAGGAGCCGATGCTCATGCTCAGCTCCACGATCTCCGTCTGGCTGTAGTGCCCGGTCATCCGCGACCAGAACTCCTCGTCGAGACCGTGGTGGTCCAGCGCGTACCGCTCGGCGTACTCCGCCGCCAGACGCGTCCGCTCGTCGAACGCTTCCGTGGTGCGCCAGTGCGTCACGGCGTCGGCGAAGGACTCCTCGACCTTCCGCCCGTCCCGTTCGGTCCGCCAGTCCAGGCAGAAGGCACAGCCGTTGATCTGCGCGATCCGCAGCCGCGCCGCCTCGAACTCGCGCAGGCCGAGCGTGGTGTGCTCGTACACCGACAGCGAGAAGTTGGCGGCCGCCATGCCGATGCCCGGGACCATGTCGCCCCAGACGTATCCGATCGGTTCCTGGCCCTCGGGGATGTCGATGATCACGGCTGTCTCCTTCCGAGCCTGCCCACCGCGGGGCGCAGGGGCACGTCCAGCGCGTCGTAGAGTCCGGGCTTGGCGTCCACGAGCCAGTCGACGGCGTTGACCAGCCTGCCGACCGCGGTGGCGTTCCCGCCCGCGGACCTGTTCTCCCCCTCGTCGGTCGCCTCGACGGTGACCTGGATGCGGGGGCGGCCCTCGACGATCACCCGGTGCGCTCCCGCGCCGTCGGGCGGTGTGGGCCAGTCGGGGGCGCAGGAGGGGTGGATGCGGGTGACGTGCTCGATGACGATGCGGGGTTCGCCGCCGACAATTCCCCGCACCTCGAACCGCACGGCGCCCTGGGTGCCCGCCTCGAAGGACCCCATCGTCCGGGTGGTCACGGTGGAGCCGAGCGGGCGCCGCTGCAGCGTCTCGGCGATGTCGTCGAGCGTGACGCCGAGGGCGCGCGCCATGAGCCGTATCTGGCCGCCCCACACCATGGTGGGCACGGACGGGGCGAGCATCGGCGGTTCGTACTCCATGGGCTGCCCCATGCCGACGAGGTGGCGGACGGAGTCCTCCTGCTCGTACGTCGAGTAGTCGAAGATCTCCTGGCAGCGGATCGCGTCGACGGTGGTGCCCAGGCCGCTGACAAGCAGGGGGAGGACGTCGTTGCCCCAGCCGGGATCGACTCCGGAGACGAAGAGCGAGCCGCCGCCCTCGGCGACGGCGGAGAGGACCGGTTCGCGCAGCTCGGGCGGGGCGCCCGCCGCGTCGTAGAGCGGGTACAGCGAGGGGGTGACCACCACGGCTCCGGCGCGGATCGCCGCGACGACGTCGGCGAGCGCCTCGTCGGGCCGGATGTCACCGGACGCGGCGTAGACGACGGCCCGCGGACGGCCGGCGAGCGTGCTCTCGGCGTCGTCGGTCGCGGCGACCCCCAGGGTGCGGCCGAGGCCGGCGAGGGCTCCGGCGTCGCGGCCCACCTTGGCGGGCGTGTGGACGAGTACGGCGTCCAGCTTCAGGGCCGGGTGGGCGTCCACGGCACGGATGGCGGCACGCCCGACGTTTCCGGTTCCCCAGACGACTGTCGGAATCATGGGCGGAGACTAGCCTGACGGATCGTCAGTTCCTAGGGGTGTGACGTACGCGATCGCCGTACGGGACCGATCGGGGGCCCGTACACGCCTCGCGGGAAACCGGTCACGGTGCGTCACCGCGCGAGGTGGGGCGGGCGTGGTTAGCGTGGCCTTGAGAGACGTCCACCGAGCACCCCCTCGGATGCGTATGCGGACGCACCGTCGATCGGAAGAGAGTCACCGTCATGGCCGCGCAACCCGAAGGCACGCCGATCTGGGCCGACGCGATGTTCACCGACCTCGAGGCCGCCAAGACGTTCTACGGCGAGGTCCTGGGCTGGACCTTCGCCGAGTCCTCCGCGGAGTTCGGCAACTACACCCAGGCGCACCGGAACGGCAAGGCCGTCGCGGCCGTCGTCCCCCCCATGCCCGGCCAGGACGCCGAGCCCCAGTCGGCCTGGTGTCTGTACTTCTCCTCGCCCGACGTGGCCGCCACGGCGGAGAAGATCAGGAACAGCGGCGGCACCGTCCTCATGGAGCCGATGGCGGTCGCCGACTTCGGCTCCATGTGCCTGGCGCGGGACCCCGCCGGCATCGTCTTCGGCATCTGGCAGCCCGGCACCCACCAGGGCTTCGAGCTGGAGGGCGAGCCCGGGGCGTACGCCTGGGCCGAGGTCTTCACCCGGGAGCCGGAGACGTCCGATGCCTTCCTGACCTCGGTCTTCGGCTACCACGCGAAGAAGATGATGGACGACCAGGTCGATTACAAGGTCTTCGACCTGGGCGGCGAGATGCCGGCCATCGGCAGGATGACCATGACCCCGGAGGACTTCCCGGCCGAGGTTCCGTCGTACATCCAGGTCTACTTCGCGGTGGACGACTGCGACGCGGCGGTGGCGACGGCGGAGAAGCTGGGCGGCCGGAAGGTGTTCGGGCCGATGGGCAGCCCGTTCGGCCGCTTCGCGAGCATCGTGGACCCGCAGGGCGCGGCCTTCGCCGTGATCGACCTGAAGACCACCGAGGGCGAGATGCCCGAGATGGTGTGAGGCGGGTACGCGGCGACGCCCGGACCCGGTGACGGTCCCGGGCGTCGCCGCGTCTCAGGCTCCGTCCCACCCGCTGTCCGGTGCGGAAGTCGACGGCGGTGAATCGGCGCGCGGGAGCGGGCTCGTCTGGGGGGCGTGGTCGAGGCCGCTCCTCGAGTGCGTACGTCGGTCGCGCCGGCGGCCGACGTTAGGCCCGAGCACCCCAGTTGTGCCTGCGACCGCCTGCGTTTCACGGGCACTTCATGGTCGTGAAACGTTACGGCAGTCAGGGCTTGAGGCTGCTGACCACGTTGGCGGTGGCGGCCACGCCGTTCTGGATGGTGGGCGCCATGCTGGTGCCCGCGAGGAAGAAGCCGAGCAGCGCGCAGACCAGGGCGTGGGAGAGCTTCATACCGCCGTTGCGGAGGAAGATCACCGCCAGCACCAGCAGAAGCAGCACCACGGAAATGGAAACGGCCATCGCCACACCCTCCTTGCACCGCACCGGAATTGCGGCGTCCGGCGGCCAGTGTGGCGCAGGGGGAGCTCCGTCCGGCGGTACGGCATGCCTGCCGAACGGGTGACGTTGGGGGCCGTGGGCGGCGACGCGTGGCCAGGGGTGTCCTGCCGATCTTGCCCGGATCAGCCGCCGCGGCCCAGGCGAGACTTTACGGACACGACCTAGCCCAGGCACTCCTGCCAGTCGACCGTGCGGTCGCACCAGCGTTCCAGGAGGACACGGTCGTGGCCCACGGCCAGCAGCCCCGCGCCGAAACGGGTGCGGTAGGCCTCGACTGCCGCGACCAGGGCGGCCGTGGTCGAGGCGTCGAGCATGGCCGTCATCTCGTCGCAGACCAGCCAGCGCGGGCGCAGCACCAGGGCCCGGGCCAGGCAGGCGCGTTGGAGCTGGCCGTCGCTGACCTCGTGCGGGCGACGTGCGAGGAGGTCGGCGGTGAGGCCGACCTCGCGGGCGAGTTCGGCGAGGCGGTCCTCGCCGTCGGACCGCCGGCCGGTGGCGCGCAGGGGCTCGACGATCAGGTCGGCGAGCCGGAGCCGGGGGTCGGCGGAGAGGCGGGGCTGCTGGAAGACCACCCCGACGGAGGTCCGCAGCGCGCGCGGCGCGCCGTGCCGCCAGCCGCGTACCTCCGTCCCGTCGAGCACGAGGCGGCCCGCGTCGGGCCGGTGGAGCAGGGCGGCGACCCGGGCGAGCGTGGACTTGCCGCAGCCGCTGGGGCCGAGCAGGCCGACGGACCGGCCGGGCGGGACGGTCAGCGACGCATCGCGGAAGACCGGCGCTCGGCGGTCGTAACCGGCGGTGATGGCGTCGAGTTCAAGCACGGGGCCCTCCGGGTGGGACGGGAGCGAGGACGTGACCGGGGGTGGGAGCGAAGACCCGGCCGAGGGGCCGGCCGATAACCCGGCTAGGCGTCGGGCCAGGGGGCCGCCCGGAAGCCCGGCCGAGGGTGCCGCCGGGGTGGGGAACGAGGGCCGGCGCCGGCCGGGCGGGGCGGGAGCGGGTGCCCGGGCGCGGGGCCGTGGCGCTACGCATCGCCGCCGCCTCGCACGGGGTGGTGGCAGGCCACGCCCGCGAGCGGCACGGGGAGCGTGCCGCACTCCGCGGTCGCGCGCCCGCACCGCGGGGCGAACGCGCAGCCGGGCGGCAGATCGGTCAGTTCGGGCGGCATGCCGGGGATGGGGGTGAAGGCGCGGTCCGGCAGGGCGTCCAGGAGGCCGCGGGCGTACGGGTGGCGGGGGCCCGGCTCGCCGAAGAAGCGGTGTGCGGCGGCGGTCTCGACGATGCGGCCCGCGTACATCACGGCCACCCGGTCGGCGATGCGCCGCGCCGCCTCCAGGTCGTGGGTGATCAGCAGCAGCCCCCGGCCCTCGTCGGTGTGGCGGCGCAGCTCGTCGACGGTCCGCTCGACCAGGTCACGGTCGAGCCCCGTGGTCGGCTCGTCGGCGAGCAGCAGCGGCGCGTCCCCGATCAGGGCGAGGGCGGTCGCCGCGCGCTGCGCGAGGCCCCCGGAGAGTTCGTGGGGGTGGCGGTCGAGGTGACCGGCCGGGAAGGCGGCCCGTTCGGCGGCCGCCTCGGCCGCCGCGCGCCGCTCCCGCCGCGCCGCCCCGGTGAGTTCGCGCACCGTCTCCTCCAGCTGGGAGCGCACGGTGCGGACGGGGGTGAGGTGGGCGGCCGGGCTCTGCGGTACGAGTCCGACGCGCCGGCCCCGTACCGTACGGGCCAGGGTCCGTTCGTCGGCGGCCAGCAGGTCGACGCCGCCGAGGCGGGCCGTGCCGGTGGTCTCGGCGTTGCCGGGCAGCAGACCGAGGAGCGCGGAGGCGAGGACGGACTTGCCGCAGCCGCTCTCCCCGACCAGGGCGAGGCACTCCCCCGCGGCCAGGTCGAAGTCGGCGTCGGTGACGGCGGCGACCCGGCGTCCTCCGCGCATGCGGAAGCGGACGGACAGGCCCCGGACGCTCAGGACGGCGTCGTCGGCGCGTCCGGCGGCGACCGCCTCCAGGGCGCGTACGACGCGTACGTTCCCCGCTCGGGGGTGCGGGGCCTCGGGGTCACCGGCTCGGACGTCCGGGACCGGGGTGTCCGAGGCCGGGGCGTCTCCGGCCGGGGTGTCCGAGGCGCGGGGGTTGACGGCGCGGGAGTTCACAGCATCAGCTCCGATCGACGGCGCGGATTGAGGCGGTCCCGCCACACTCCGGCGAGTCCCGCGACGGCCAGGGTCGGCACGATCAGGAACAGGCCGGGGAAGAGCGTCGGCCACCAGTCCCCGGCGAGCAGGGAGGAGCGGGCGCTCTGCACGAGGTTGCCGAGGCTGGCCTGGTGGCTGGGGAGGCCGAGCCCGAGGAAGGAGAGCGCGGACTCGTGCCACATGGCGTGCGGGACCATGAGCACGGCGGCGAGTCCGGCCTGGGGCAGGACGGCCGGGAGCAGGTGGCGTGCGGCGACCCGCCACCGGGAGGCGCCGCCGGAGACCGCCGCGTCGATGTAGGGGCGCGAGCGCAGCGAGAGGACCTCGGAGCGGACGATCCGGGCGGTCGACAACCAGTGGGTGAGGGCGACGGAGACGATGACCGGCCAGACGCCCGGCCGGAACATCGCCACGATGAAGATGCCGAGCAGCAGGTGCGGTACGGAGGAGAAGGCGTCGACGATCCGCATCACGAACCGGTCCGTCCAGCCGCCGAACGCTCCGGCGGCGGCGCCGACGGCGGTGCCGATGACGGTGGCGACGAGCGCGGCGACCAGGCCCACGAGCAGCGAGATCCGCAGCCCGTAGACGCTGCGCAGCAGCAGGTCCCGGCCGACGTCGTCGGTCCCGAACGGGTGCTCCCAGGACGGCGGCAGGAGCTTGCGGGACAGTTCGACCGCCTGCTCGTCGAGACGGACGACCGGGGGGACGACGAGGACGGCGAGGACGACGGCGCCGACGATCACGGCGGAGGACCAGAAGCGGACGCGCCGGGTGCGGGGGTCAGCCATCGAAGCCCACCCTCGGGTCGGCGAGGCCGTACAGCAGGTCGGACAGGAGGTTGCCGAGGAGCACCGCGGCCGTGGCGAGCACGGTGAGCGCGGCGAGCAGCGGGAAGTCGACGGAGGTGGCGGCCTGGACGGTGGCGGCGGCGATGCCGGGCCAGCTGAAGACGGTCTCCACGAGCAGGGCTCCGGTGATGAGTTCGGGGACGCGGGAGCCGACCAGGGTGAGCATGGGCAGCATGCCGGAGCGCAGGGCGTGGCCGAGCAGGACGGTGCGCTCCCGCAGCCCGCGCGCGCGTGCCCCGCGGACGGGGTCCTCCTCCAGGGCGTCGCCGACGCCCTGCCTGACGTAGAGGAAGAACCACGGCAGTTGGGTGACGCCGAGGACGGCGGCGGGCAGCACGAGGTGTGCGGCGACCTGGCCGAAGGTGACGGTGTCGCTGGCCGTGTCGGTGAGGCCGCCGGCCGGCAGCGCGCCGAGCTTCAGCGCGAAGAACCAGATGGCGAGCAGGCCGAGCCAGAAGGCGGGGGCCGCTTCCAGGGTGTACGCGGCGGAGCTGACGGTCCGGTCGAGCCAACCGCCGCGGCGGCGTCCGGCCAGGACCCCGAGGGTGGTACCGAGGAGGATGGCGAGGAGGAAGGCGGTGACGGCGAGGAGCGCGGACCAGCCGATCCGCTCGGCGATCACGTCGGCGACGGGCTGCCGCATCACGCTGGAGTCTCCGAGGTCGCCGCGCAGGGCGGAGGTGAGCCAGTCCCACCAGCGGGTGACGAGCGGCCGGTCGACGCCGAGGTTGGCGCGCAACTGGTCGAGGTTCTCCTGCGAGGAGGTGAGTCCGGCGGTGCCGGCGTACGCCTTGACGGGGTCGAAGGGGGAGGCCGCGGCGACGGCGAAGACCGCGAAGGTGACCGCCAGGAGGACGGGGACGGCGAACAGCGCCCGCCGTCCCGTCATCCGGGCCATGGCCCCCCAGGGGAGGCGACGGCTCACCGCGTGTCCTTCGGCTTCCAGGTCTCGACGTTCCACCAGGGGCCGGCGGCGAGACCGTGGTCGTGCGGCTCGGTCTGCGTGGACAGTCCGGTCCAGCGGTCCTCGACGACGTACAGGTGGTCGATGTGGGTGAGGAAGGTGTAGCCGGGGTTCTTGACCAGCTCGCGCTGCACGGTGTCGTACGCGGCCCGGCGCGCGGTGAGGTCGTCGGTGCGCCGGCCGGCCTCCAGGGCCTGATCGACGGCCTTGTTGTCGTACCAGGCCATGTTGTTGAAGCCGTCGCCGCCGAGGGTGGACTTCAGGAGGAGGTACTGGTCGAAGTCGGGGTCGCCGGGCGAGCCGCCGCCGGCGAGGACGGCGTCGGTCCTCATGCGCGGCTCGATGACCTCCCAGGTGCCGCCCTGGGTCCTGATGTCGATGCCGGCCTTCTTGGCGTCGGAGGCGTAGGCGAGGGCGTGGTCCTGGCGGAGCTTGTCCCCGGAGAGGTACCAGAGCGGAAACTGGGCCCGTACGCCGTTCCTGACGCGGATGCCGTCAGGACCCGGCTTCCAGCCGGCCTCGTCGAGGATCTTCCGGGCGCCGGCGAGGTCGTGGCGGCGCTCGGTGCCCTTGGCGAACCACGCGCTGTCGGTGGGTACGGGGCCGTAGGCGGGCTTTCCGGCGCCTTCGAGGATCTTGTCGACCATGGTCTGCCGGTCGACGGCGATGTCGAGGGCGCGGCGGACGGCGGTGTCTCCCGTGACCGGGTGGTGCGTGGGGAGCGTGACCGTGCGGTAGTCGTACGTCGTGGCGGCGTACGTCTTCTTCGCCTTGTCGTTCGTGAAACCGGCCGCGAGGTTGGGCGGCAGGATGGCGCCGTCGAGGTCGCCGGAGCGCAGCCGGGTGGCGCGGACGTCGTCGTCCTTGATGATCGCCATGGTGAACTTCTTCACCTGCGGGGCCCCACCCCAGTAGCGGGGGTTGGCATTGAAGCTGAGCTTCTCGCCCTTGGACCAGCCGGTGAGGACGTAGGGGCCGGTGCCGATGGGCCGGGTGGTGAAGGGGCCGGAGTTGACGTCCTGGCCGGCCGCGACGTGCTCGGGGGCGATGGCGAGGACGGTCCGCTCGGCGAAGGGCGCGTAGGGGTACTTCAGGGTGAAGACGACGGTGTGCTCGCCGACGGCCTTGACGTCCTTCAGGGCGTCGAGCTCGGTCCGCGAGGGGTTGTTGGTCTTCGGGTCGAGGATCGTCCGGTAGGTGAAGACGACGTCCTTGGCCGAGAAGGGGCGGCCGTCGCTGAAGGTCACGCCGGTGCGGAGCGTGTAGGTGTACGTCAGTCCGTCGGGGCTCACCCGGGGCAGGGCGTCGGCGAGGGCGGGCCGCAGCTTCATGGTCCCGTCGAAGGCGAGGAGCCCGTCGAAGATCTTGGAGTTGCCGTCCTTGCCGTAGCCGAGGAGAGGGCTGAGGGTCTCGGGCTCGTAGGCGATGCCGACGACCGCGGAATCCGTGGGGCCGCCGGAGCCCGAGGCGGGTCCGCCGGGGTTCGAGCAGGCCGCCGCGGTGACGGCCAGGGTTCCGGCCAGCGTCGCGGCGGCCGCGCCGCGTATGGATCGGGCGGTCATGGTGCCCACACCCCTCTTGAAGATCAACCGTTGTTGCGAACAACTCGCAATTAAACAGTATGTAAAGGGGTGTGGGCACGGGGGCCCCTTACCGCGGCCTGACCTCCCGGCTCACGCCGGAGCCGGGAGACCCACCAGTTCCGCGATCGCGTCCTGGTGGAAGCCGGCCGAACCGAGGGCGATCTGGTCCGACTTCGCCCGCTTCAGCGCGAGGTGGGCCGGGTGCTCTCAGGTCATGCCGATGCCTCCGTGCAGTTGCACGCACTCCTCGGCCGCGTGGACGGCCACCCGGGAGCAGTACGCCTGGGCGACGGCGACGGTCAGGGGGGCCTCGGGGCTGCCGGTGGCCAGGGCGTCGGCGGCGGCGCGGGCCGCCGCTCGGGCGTTCACGATCTCCAGCCAGAGCTGTGCCATCCGGTGCTTGAGCGCCTGGAAGGAGGCCACCGGGCGGTTGAACTGGTACCGCTCGCGGGTGTGCCGGACGGTCTCCTCCAGGCACCACTCCGCGAGGCCGAGCTGCTCGGAGGCGAGCAGCCCGGCGCCCGCGAGCAGACCGCGCCGGACGGCCTCGGCGGCGGTGTCCGCGTCGGCGATCCGGGTGCCGGCGGCTGCGCCCGTGGTGACGGTGGCCAGGGGCCGGGTCAGGTCGAGCGGCGTCCGCGGCTCGACGGTGGCCTCGGCGGCCGGGACGGCGTGGAGCCCGTCCGCGCGCGGTACCAGGAAGACGTCGGCGACGACGGCGTCGGCGACCCCGGACACCGTGAGCGCGCCGTCGCCGCCCGTGCCGGAGGACGGGAGCGCGGCGGTGGGGCCGGTCGGCAGCGGCAGCGCGAGGACCGCCACGCTCCGCCCGGCGGCGAGGTCGGCGAGGAGGCCGGCGACGGGCCCGGTCTCCGTGTCCAGCGCGAGCAGGGTCTCGGTGGCCACCACGGCGCTGGTGAGGTACGGCGCCGGCGTCACCGCGCGGCCCAGCTCCTCCAGCACCACGGCCGCCTCGCGGTGGCTCGCGCCCTGGCCGCCGAGCTTCTCGGGTACGAGCAGTCCGGCCGCGCCGATCTCGCCGGCGAGGGACTTCCACAGGCCCGGCACGTACGGGCTCTCGCCCTCGATCCGGCCGAGCAGCGTCTGCGCGCCGGCCCGGTCGGCGAGCAGCGAGCGGACCGCCGCCCGCAGGTCGTCTTCCGTCTCGGAGTAGAGGAGGTCGGTCATCGGGCGAGGTCCTTCCAGGCGACGTCCTTGTCGTTGCGGGGTTCGGCGGGCAGGCCGAGGACCCGTTCGGCGACGATGTTGAGCAGGACCTCGGTCGTACCGCCCTCGATGGAGTTGCCCTTCGAGCGCAGGTAGCGGTAGCCGGCGTCCCGGCCGGTGAAGTCGACCAGTTCGGGGCGGCGCATGGTCCAGTCGCCGTACAGCAGCCCCTCGTCGCCGAGGAGTTCGACCTCCAGGCCGCTGATGGCCTGGTTGAGGCGGGCGAAGCCCAGCTTCATGGCGCTGCCCTCGGGGCCGGGCTGTCCGGCGACGAGCTGCTGGCGCAGCCGCTCGCCGGTGAGCCTGGCCACCTCGGCGTCGACCCAGAGGTCGAGCAGGCGGCGGTGCAGGTCGTGGGTGCGCAGCTCGGGGCGCTCGCGCCAGGTCGCGGCGACGGGGCCGATCATGCCGCCCTCGCGCGGGATGCGGGCGCCTCCGATGGTGACGCGCTCGTTCATGAGCGTGGTCTGGGCGACCCGCCAGCCGTCGCCGACCTCTCCGAGGCGGTGGGCGTCGGGGATCCGGACGTCGGTGAGGAAGACCTCGTTGAACTCGGCCTCGCCGGTGATCTGGCGCAGCGGCCGTACCTCGACACCGGGGTCCGACATGTCGCAGACGAAGTAGGTGATGCCGCGGTGCTTGGGCACGTCGGGGTCCGTGCGGGCGATGAGGATGGCCCAGCGGGCGACATGGGCGCTGGACGTCCACACCTTCTGGCCGTTGACCACCCAGGAGTCGCCGTCCCGGACCGCCCGGGTGCCGAGCGCGGCGAGGTCGGAGCCGGCTCCCGGTTCGCTGAAGAGCTGGCACCACACCTCCTCGCCGACCCAGAGCGGCTTCAGGAAGCGCTGCTTGACCTCGTCGGAGCCGTAGGCGAGGAGGGTCGGCGCGGCCATGCCGAGGCCGATCCCGATCCGGCGCGGGTCGTTGTCGGGGGCGCCTGCCGCGGCGAGTTCGGCGTCGACGACGGCCTGGAGCGAGCGGGGCGCGTCGAGTCCGCCAAGGCCGGCGGGGTAGTGCACCCAGGCGAGCCCGGCGTCGAAGCGTGCGCGCAGGAAGTCCTCGCGCGGGGTGGTGGCGGGCGGGTGCTCGGCGAGCAGCCGCCGGGTGCGGTCGAGCAGTTCGGCGGCGTCCGTCATGCCCGGGCTCCTTCCGGAAGAACGACCAGACGGCCGGTGGTGACGCCCTCGGCGACCCGCTGCACGGCGTCGGCCGCGTCGGCGAACGCGACGCGCTCGCTGACCAGCGGCTTGATCAGCCCCTTGGCCGCGTACGCGGTGAGGGTCTCGTGGCAGCGCGGGATCGCGGCCGGGTCCTTGAGGTTGTAGAGGCCCCAGTGCAGGCCGAGGATCGCGTAGTTCTTCACCAGGGCGTGGTTGAGCGCGGGCGAGGGGATCGAGCCGCTGGCGAAGCCGACGACGACGATCCGGCCCTCGAAGGCGACGACCTTGGCGGACTGGGCGTAGGCGGCGCCGCCGACCGGGTCGTAGATCACGTCCGCTCCCCGGCCGCCGGTGGCCTCCTTCACGGCGGCGACGACGTCCTCGGAGCGGCGGTCGATGACGACGTCGCAGCCGAGCGCACGGGCCACCTCGGCCTTCTCGGGGCCGCCGACCACGCCGATGACCGTGGCGCCGGCCGCCTTGCCGAGCTGGACGGCGGCGCTGCCGACTCCGCCGGCGGCGGCGTGGACGAGCAGCGTCTCGCCCTCCTTCAGGGCGGCGCGGCGGTGCAGGCCGAACCAGCCCGTCTGGTAGCCGATGTGGAGCGCTGCGGCCTCGGCGTCGTCCAGGGCCTCGGGGGCCGGGAGCACGCTCGCCGCGTCCGCCACGGCGTACTCCGCGAGGCCGCCGTGCGGAAGGACGGGGGTGGCGATGACCCGCCGGCCGTCCTCGGTCTCGCCGCAGATCTCCACCCCGGGGGTGAAGGGCAGGGGCGGCCGCACCTGGTACTGCCCGCGGCAGAGCAGGGCGTCGGGGAAGTTGATGTTCGCGGCGCGGACCTTGAGGAGGAGCTGCCCCTCGCCCGGGGTGGGCACGTCCACCTCGTCGCGCTGCATCACCTCGCCCGGCTCGCCGTTCTCGTGCACTCGCCATGCCTGCATGGAGCTCCTCCACCAGCGGTCGTCCGTACTGCCCGGTCGGTCGCATACTAAGCGGTCGCTTGATGTGGAGGAACCGTATGCCGCGACTTTCTCGCCCGCCCTCAGGAGTTCTTCGGCCGGGCTCGCACGTGCATGCGCTCACCCTGCGGCCCGAAGAGGCTCAGGAACTCCACCGGGCCGTCGTCCGTGGGCCCGAACCAGTGCGGCACGTGCGTGTCGAACTCGGCCGCCTCTCCCGCGACCAGGACGACGTCGTGCTCGCCGAGGACGAGCCGCAGCCTGCCGGAGAGGACGTAGAGCCACTCGTACCCCTCGTGCACCCGCGGATCGGGGTTCTCGTACGGCTTGTCCTGCACGACCTTGTACGCCTGCAGGCCGCCGGGCTGGCGGGTGAGCGGGAACATGGTGCGGCCGTGGCGCACGATCGGCTTGGCCCGCACGCGCGGGTCGCCGACCGGCGGCGCGCCGACCAGCTCGTCGAGGGGCACCTGGTGGGCGCGGGCGATGGGGAGCAGCAGCTCCAGGCTGGGCTTGCGGTGCCCGGACTCCAGGCGGGAGAGCGTGCTCACCGAGATGCCGGTGGAGGCGGAGAGATCGCCCAGGGTGGCTCCCCGCTCGTGCCGGATGCGGCGCAGCCGCGGACCGACCTCGTTCAGTACCTCGTCGATGCGTTCGTCATCGGTCATGAGTCCATTGCAGAAACGGCAAGAACGTTTGTCAAGTGACGACCGCCGGAGTGAGAGTCGTGGCATGAGCGAACACGAGCACACTCCCGGACAGCGGTACGACGTCGTGGTGGTCGGAGGTGGCGCGGCGGGGCTGAGCGCCGCTCTGGTCCTCGGCCGGTCGAGGCGCCGGACCCTGGTGGTCGACGCCGGCGAGCCGCGCAACGCCCTGGCCGCCCACATGCAGGGCTACCTCTCCCGGGACGGGATGGACCCGGCCGCGTTCCTGGCGGAGGGGCGGCGGGAGATCGCGGCGTACGGGGTGGAGTGGACGGCGGGGCGGGTGACGGAGGCGGCCCCGGACGGGGCCGACGGGTTCGTGGTCACCCTGGACGGCGGACGGACGGTCCGCGCGCGCCGGCTGGTCGTGACCACGGGCCTGGTGGACGGACTCCCGGCGATCGAGGGAGTGGCGGAGCGGTGGGGGAAGGACGTGCTCCACTGCCCGTACTGCCACGGCTGGGAGGTCCGCGACCAGGCGTTCGGGGTGATCGCGCACCCGGTGATGGGCGCGCACCAGGCCCTGATGGTGTCCCAGTGGTCCGACGACGTGACCCTCTTCCTCCACACGGCCGCGCCCCTGTCCCCGCAGGACCGGGCGCGGGTGGCGGCGGCCGGCATCACCGTGGTGACCGGCGAGGTGTCCGGGCTGGTCGTCGAGGAGGACCGGCTGACCGGCGTGCGGCTGGCCGACGGCCGGGTCGTGGAGCGTGCGGTGCTCTTCGCCGGGACGCTCCTGTCGCCCCGGGACGGGCTGCTGACGGCGCTCGGCGCCACGACCGAGGAGACGCCGTTCGGGCCGTTCGTGGCGGTGGACGCGACCGGGCGGACCAGCGTCCCGGGGGTCTGGGCAGCGGGCAACGCGGTCGGGCCGGCGGAGCAGGTGATCAACGCGGCGAGCGGCGGGTACCGGGCGGGCGCGGCGATCAACGGGGAGCTGATCCTCACCGACCTGGACCGGAAGGCCGCGTCCGCGAGCCGACGGGGATGACACCGGGGGTGACGGGTCCGCCCCGGGGCGCCGGAGCGGCCGGCCGAGTGCGGCGGGGAGCGGTGCCCCGCGCGGGGTGCCGGCACCCGGTCCGCCGGCGGGCCTTCCGTTCTCACGGCCCCCGCGCTATCGATGCCGCATGACCGACGAAGCGACCGACCCGCCGGGACTGCCCGCACCTCCCCCGCTCGGCGCGAGCGCGCTGCCGCCGGGGACGTACGACGGGAGGGTGGTCCTGGTGACCGGCGGAGGCTCGGGGCTGGGCAAGGCGATCGCCGCCGAGTTCGCCCGCCTCGGGGCCGAGCTGATGCTCGTCGGCCGGACGGCCGCCCGGCTCGAGGCGGCCCGCGTCGCACTCGCGCGCGTCGGCGGGACCCGGGTGGCGGCCGCCGTCTGCGACATCCGCGACGCGGAGGCCGTCGCGGGGGCCTTCGACGCCTGCGAGGCGGCGCTCGGCTCCCGGCCGCACGTCCTGGTGAACAACGCGGCCGCCAACTTTCCCGTACCGGCCGAGGAGTTGTCGCCCAACGGCTGGCGGGCGGTCGTCGACATCACGCTGACGGGGACCTGGTTCGTGACCCGGGAGTTCGCCCGACGCCATCTCGCCGCCCGGACCCCGGGCTCGGTGGTGAACGTCGGCGCCTCGTACGCGTGGACCGGCGGCCCCGGGTTCGCCCACTCGGCGGCGGCGAAGGCCGGGGTCAAGAACCTGGTGGAGACGCTGGCGGTGGAGTGGGGACCGTACGGGATCCAGGTCAACGGCCTGGTGCCCGGGCTGATGCCGCACGAGGACATGACCGCCGGCATCCGGGCCGGTCTCGACCGCGCAGGGGCGCCCGACGGGCGGCAGCCGGCGCTGCGGGTGGGCCTGCCCCGCGAGCTGGGCTGGGCGGCGACCTTCCTCGCCTCGCCCTACGCCCGTTTCGTCAGCGGGCACACGCTCGTGGTCGACGGGGCGAACTGGCAGCGCCGGAGCGTGGTCGGCGATCCGGTGGTGCCGGTGCGCGAACAACTGGGGCGGGGGCGGTTCGAGGTCTGACGGGCGCTGCGGAGTGTCCGGAAGGTGTCGGCGTCCGCCCGGAGGGCGGGGGCTGCGGCGTCCGGTGCGTGCGATCGCAAGGCGGAGGAGGGAGACATGGCGGAGCCATGGCGACCGACGACAACGCGGCCGGGGGCACCTCCCCTGCCCGAAGGGCTACGGGGGAGCACGTGCAGGGCGTCGCAGCCCGGGCGAGACGTGACGGACGCGACTTAGGCCGTGCGGATGAATCCGGGGACGCCCGGGCTGCGGCGCCCGGGCGGCGCGGCGAGGATCGGCTGTGGTGGCCGGACGGCCTCCGCACGCTGAAAGGCAGGGCCCTCGCATGCTCGGTACGGACTTCACCACGGGCTCCCCCGTCTGGCTCGACCTGGGCAGCCCCGACACGGCGGCCGCCGCCGCGTTCTACTCCGGCGTCTTCGGCTGGCAATTCGCTCCCGTCGGCCAGGAGGACGTCGACTACGGCTTCTTCCAGCTCGACGGCAAGACGGTCGCGGCCCTCGGGGCCCTGACCGAGGAAGGGGCGGGCTCCGCCTGGATGCTCTACTTCCAGACCCCGGACGCGGACGCCACCGCGAAGGCCACCGCGCAGGCCGGCGGACGGGTGCGCGCCGAGCCCTTCGACATCCCGGACGCCGGGCGGATGGCCCAGCTGACCGACCCGGGCGGCGCCGAGTTCGCCGTGCGGCAGCCGCCCGGGCGCATGGGCCTGGAGAAGACCTCCGAGAACAACACCCTCTGCTGGGCCGAGCTGCACGTCGGCGACCCGGCGGCCGCCGTGGACTTCTACGGCGGGCTGTTCGGCTGGCGGTCGCAGGACATGGACGCCCCGGGGATGACCTACCGGGTGCTGTCCACGGCCGAGGGCGACCAGCAGGACGCCTCGTTCGGCGGGATCGCCGCGCTGGGGGACGGCGGGGACACGGCGCGCTGGATCCCCTACTTCGCCGTGGCGGACGCGGACGAGACGGCCGCCCGGGCGCAGAGCGCCGGCGGGTCGGTCCTGATGCCGGCGGCGGACGTTCCGGACGTGGGGCGGATCGCCTGGCTGGCGGACCCCTTCGGCGCCGCCTTCGCCGTCCTCAAGCCCGCGCCTCAGACGTAGGTCAGCGGCCTTCGAAGCGCGGGGGCCTACGGGCCGCCTTCGCCGCGTAACCCTCGCGGGCGTCCTCGGACGTCAGGGTGAGCGCCGAGGCGAGGGCGGCGCGGTCGAGGGCGGCGTCCAGGCCGTGGTCGGCGTAGGCGTCGATGTCCCGCTTGATCGCGCGTACGGCGAGGGGCGCCGCCGCCGCGATGGCGGCCGCCGTCTCCCGGGCGGCGGCGTCGAGTTCGCCGGCCGGCGTGACGCGCTGCACGAGGCCGAGGCGCTCGGCGGTGGCCGCGTCGATGCGGCGGCCGGTGAGCGCCAGGTACTTCGCCCAGCCGGCGCCCGCCTCGCGGGCGATCCGCAGGTCGCCGCCCGCGTCCACCGCGACACCGATGCCGGCCTCGGGCAGCGCGAAGACCGCGTCGTCGGCCGCCAGGCGCACGTCGGCCATGAGCGCGAGCTCGAAGCCGAAACCGAGGCAGTAGCCCTGGACGGCGGCCACGACCGGCTGCGGGAGCCGGGCGAAGGCCGCGAAGCGCTCGTGGACCCAGCGGATGCCTTCGGCGTAGCGCTGGGTCCGTTCGGCGGCCGAGCGGCCCGTGATCGCGCCGCCGGGCGCGGTGACGTCGATGCCGGCGCAGAACGCGCGCCCTTCGGCCCGCAGCAGGACGACCCGGACCCGGTCGTCGAAGCGGATCCGGTCGGCCGTGATGCCGAGCTGGCGGCTCGCCTCCCAGCTCCAGCCGTTCAGCTTCTCGGGCCGGCACAGGGTCAGCACACCGATCCCGTCCTCGCCGACGTGCAGCGAGAGACGCCGCTCGCCCTCCGGGATCTCCCTGTCGAGCGTGTCGATCACCGTGCCTCACCCCACTCCCCCACCCACTGACGGACCGTCAGGCTAGCGCGGGAACACCTCGAAGGCGACGGCGGGACGGCCGCCGAACCGGTCCGCGAAACGCTGGTTGTTGCCGGCGAGGAAGGTACGGACGTACTCCTCCGGGTCCGCGTCCGTCAGCCCTTCGAGGTAGGCGCGGTGGGCGAGCAGGGAGCGGACGGAGCGTTCCAGGCCGGGCGTGGCGTCGACGGCGTGGGTCGGGGTGGTCGTTCCGGCGACCGCGACCCAGCGGACTCCGTCCCACGGCTCCAGGCCCTGCTCGACCAGCTCGGGGAAGACCCAGCGGTTGCCCGCGTCGCCCGCCGCGTCGAGCGTGGCCCGCCCGACCGCGACGTGGTCGGGGGTGTTCCAGGCGCCGCCGACCGCCGGGCCCCAGGTGTCCCGGTGGTTGAGGGTGACGACCAACTCGGGGCGGTGCCGCCGGATGGCCGCCGCGATGTCGCGGCGCAGACCGGGGCCGTACTCGATCACCCCGTCACGGTGGTGGAGGAACTCCACCACCGCGACCCCGACGACGGCCGCGCTGTCGCGCTGCTCCTGTTCGCGCAGCGGGCCGCAGACGGCGGGGTCGAGGGAGTCGATCCCGGCCTCGCCGCGGCTGGCGAGCACGTACGCGACCTCCTTGCCGGCGTCCGTCCAGGCGGCGACCGCGGCGGCGCAGCCGTACTCCAGGTCGTCGGGGTGGGCGACGACGGCGAGGGCCCGCGTCCAGTCGTCCGGCATCTCTTCCAGGAGCGGGGTGTTCGTGTCGATCATGAGCGCAGGATAGGGGTTTCACCCCGGATCGACCGCGCCGTGAACGTCCGCGCCGGCGTCAGCCCTCGCCCCGCGCGAGGGCGAGCAGCCGGTCGAGGACGCGGGGGCCGCCCGCCCGTACGCCGTCGTGCTCGAACTCGTCGGTGACCCAGGTCCGCAGGCCGCGGATGGCGCGGGCGGTCTCCAGAGAGTGGGCGGTGTCGACGTACAGGTCGTCGTGGTAGACGGCCGCGGCGACGGGCACCTCGTTGGCCGCGAGGCGTGCCGGGTCGTAGAGCGGTGCCCAGTCGGCGCGTTCGGCGAGGAGGTGGGCGGTCTCGCGCAGCGGGCGCAGCGCCGGGTCGGTCTCGAAGTGCCAGGGGTGGACGGTCTCCCCGGTGAAGAGGAGCGGGGCGTCGCCGGTGAGGGTCTTCGCGGCGTCGAAGCCGGGGAACTCCGCGCGCACCCGGTCGGCGGCCCAGGCGGTGGGCCCCTGCCCCTGGGCGTAGATCGCCTCGTGGAGCACGGCGTACAGCGGGTGTCCCGCGTACGAGAGGAGGTTCTGGACGTTCTCCAGGAAGGCGTCCGACAGGGCCGGTCCTTCGACGGTCGGGGCGAACGCGTCCTCCAGGAGGAGGTGGAGCTGGTGGGTGCCCTCGCCGCCGCCGAGGAGGTTGCCGAGGGACTGGAAGGACGGCGCGGTGAGCAGGCCGCCGTTCGGGAGGGTGACCGGGCGTTCGACGAGGTGGGAGGCGATCCGGCGGGCGCGTTCGACGTCCTGCGGATAGCGGGCGTAGTGGGCTTCGGCCTTGCGCCGCATGCGCGGGAAGGCGGCTCGGTAGACCTCGTCGGCGGTGTGGTGCAGGGAGGGCAGGCCCCCGGTGATCAGGACGGTCTCCAGGCCCTCGGGGGCGGTGGAGAGGTAGTGGACGGCGCAGAAGCCGCCGAAGCTCTGGCCCAGGACGGTCCAGGGGGCGCCGCCGGTGAGCCGTCGCCGGATCAGCTCACAGTCCTTGACGATGGAGTCGGCGCGGAAGTGGGCGAGGTGGTCGGCCTGCTGCCGCGGGGTTCCGCGCAGGGGCAGGGTCTGACGGTTCGCCGGGGTGGAGTGTCCGGTGCCGCGCTGGTCGAGGAGGAGGACGCGGAACTCCTGGACGGCCCGGCCGAGCCAGGCCTGCCGGCCGACGAAGCGGCGTGCGCCGAAGCCGGGCCCGCCCTCCAGGTACACCAGCCAGGGAAGGTCCGCTCCGGCCTGGTCGCTCGCGACGGCCTCGCGTCCGTAGACCTCGATCCGCTCTCCCTCGGGATCGGCGTGGTCGAGCGGCACGCTGAAGCGGTGGTCGGTGAGGACGAGGCCGGGCTGGCGGTAACGGGGCACTGCCGCTCCTGTTCGATGCGCCCCCGCCCGCCCAGTGGATCACAGGGCGTGGAGCGGGGGCGCATCGAGGGGGCGCCGGAAGGATGCCCGTCCGTCCGGGAGGTGTCAGGAGGTCGGGAAGTCGTCGGCGGTCCTGATCCGCTCCCGGATCCACACTCCGGCGGGCTTGAGTGCGGAGGTCCCGGTCCACGGGCCGTTGCCGTCGCAGGTGCCGGGGCGGAAGACGGCGCCGCTGCGGTGGTCGTCGGAGAAGTTCCAGTTGACCCAGCTGATCTTCTTGGCGGCCATGAGGTCGAGGTAGCGCTGGGTCATGGCGAAGTCGTCGGTGCCCTCACCGGCGTAGTTCTGGGTGCCGAACTCGGTGACGAAGACGGGCAGCTTGTCGGCGGCGCGGGAGAGGGTCTTCAGGTACTCGTCGCGGTGCGAGTACGCGTAGAAGTGGAAGGTGTACATGATGTTGGAGGCCCTCACCGGGTCGGCGACGACCTCGGACTCGTTCGCGCCCTCGGAGACGCCGAGCGAGGACCACGCGCGCGTGCCGACGAGGACCGGGGTCTCGGCGTCCTTGGCGCGGATCACGGGGATGAGCTGCTCGGCGTAGCTCCTGACGCGGGACCAGGAGACGCCGCTGGGCTCGTTGGCGATCTCGTAGAGGAGGTTGGCCTTGGCGCCGTGGCGCTGGGCGATCTCGGTGAAGAAGGTCTTCGCGCGGGCGAGGTTGTGGTGGGGGTCGCCCGGGTCGAGCATGTGCCAGTCGACGATCACGTACATCCCACGGGCCGTGGCCTGTTCGATGAGCGAGTGGGCCAGGTCGGTGTACTTGCGTGGGTCGGTCTCGTACCCCTCCTCCTGGACGTAGGTGGAGACGCGCAGGACGTCCGCCTTCCAGTCCTTGGCGAGGGCGTCGAGGGAGCCGCCGGTGAGGCACTGGCTGTACCACTGCGTGCCGTGGCTGGACATGCCGCGCAGCTGGATGGGCTTGCCGTACCGGTTGCAGAGCTTGGTGCCGCAGACCTTGAGCTGTCCGTTGACCGCGGCCGGGCTTCCGGCGACGGGGGCGGCGGCCGCGGCGGGGTCGCCGTTGACGGGCGCGGGGGCGGCGGCCGCGGTCTGGTGCGGTGAGGCGGCGAGGCCGAGGAGCAGGGCGGCCACGGCCGCGCCGACGGCGCCGAGGGAGCGGAGGTGAGGACGAGCCGATCGTGCCGATGTCATGGGGGTCTCCACGGAACGATGGATTGAAAGGAAAGTTTCCTAACCAATGGATAGCAGCCGGACCGACGGCCTCGCAAGGGTCATGACAACAGACGGTGTTCAGCGGGCCGTCCGCGCGGCAGCTCCCGTCCGCCCCGGAGCCGCCGTGGCCCGCCGGTCCGGAGCCTCCCGGACGGCCCCGGTCCCCGTGCGCGGCGCACGCACCGCTCCTAGCGTGGGTCCATGATCCGGTTCGAGCAGGTCGGCAAGGTGTACGCGGACGGCACCACGGCCGTCGACGGCCTCTCCTTCGAGGTCGCCGAGGGCGAACTGGTCACCCTGGTCGGTCCGTCAGGCTGCGGCAAGACGACCACGATGATGATGGTCAACCGGCTCATCGAGCCCACCTCGGGCCGCATCCTGGTGAACGGTGAGGACGTCTCCACGGTCGACCCGGTCAGGCTCCGCAGGAGCATCGGCTTCGTCATCCAGCAGGGCGGCCTCTTCCCGCACCGCACGGTCCTGGAGAACGCCGCGACCGTGCCGGCGCTCCTCGGGTGGAAGAGGTCGAGAGCCCGGGCCCGCGCCGCCGAACTCCTCGACCTCGTCGGTCTCGACCCCGGGACGTACGGCGGGCGGTACCCGGCCCAGCTCTCCGGCGGACAGCGCCAGCGGGTCGGAGTGGCCCGGGCGCTGGCCGCCGACCCGCCCGTCCTGCTCATGGACGAACCGTTCGGGGCGGTGGACCCAGTGGTCCGCGAACGGCTGCAGAACGAGTTCCTGAACCTCCAGGCCACCGTCCGCAAGACGGTCCTCCTGGTCACCCACGACCTCGAGGAGGCCGTCCGGATGGGCGACCGGATCGCGGTGTACGGCCAGGGGCGCGTCGAGCAGTTCGACACACCGGCGGCCGTCCTCGGCGCCCCGGCCACCCCGTACGTCGCCGAGTTCGTCGGCACGGACCGCGGCCTCAAGCGGCTGTCGGTCACCGCGATCGAGCCGGACGACCTCGAACAGCCGCCGGTCGCCCGCGTGGACGAGGCGGCCTCCGCCGCCGCGGCCCGGCTGCGGGCCGACGGGGCACGGTGGGCGGTGGTCCTCGGAAGGGGCGGCGAGCTGCACGGCTGGGTGGCGGCCGAGGCGCTGGCCCTCGCCGGCGAGGAGGGCACGGTCGGTGACCTGGCGCGCCGGATGGAGGCGTGGGTGCCGGTCGGCGCCCCGCTGAAGCGGGCCTTCAGCGAGATGCTTCAGCACGACGCGGGCTGGGTGGCCGTCCTCGACGGTCCGCGCTTCCTCGGCGTCCTGACCCCGGCGGGACTCCACGAGGCGCTGCGCCGTTCGGTCGACGCGGACGTGCGGGGCGTCGGGCGCGGCGAGGTCCAGTTCGACTCGATCGCCGACGCCTGAGGGCCGCGCCTTCGGGCGGCGCTCCGCCGGCGGGGCCGGCCGCTTCACCGTCGGTCAGTCACCGGCCGGAAGGAGCCTTTTTCCGACGAGGTAGTTCCTCGCCACGTCCTCGGGGAGCCGGCGCCAGCTGTCCACCTCTTCGTTCATGCGGGCCAGATCGGCCGTGGTGAGGACCGTGTTGAGGCGGCCGAGGGCGCGGGTGACCCCCTCGCCGCCCGCCCGGGAGCGGTTGACCACGGGGACGATGTGGTCGGCGTTCTGCAGGCGCCGGTCGTCCTCCAGCAGGACGAGCCCGAAGTCGTCCAGGGTCGCGTCCGTGGTCGTCGTCAGGACCATCTGGTCCTGGCCGCTCCGCACCGCCTGCTTGGCCTGGGTGGTGCCCACGCCCTTCGGGTCGACGGCCGTGACGTCGATCCCGTACGTCTCCCTCAGCCCGGGCGCGCAGTAGGGCCGCCGCACGCACTCGTCGCCCGCCGCGAGCCGTACGGGCAGCTTCGCCGCTCCCAGGTCGCTGAGCGTCCTCAGCCGGTGGCGGCCGGCGAAGGCGGAGGTGACGGCGAAGGCGTTCTGGTCGACGGCCCGGCCGGGGTCGAGGACGGTCAGTCCGCGGGGGCCGGCGAGGCCGCGCAGGGCGGTCATCGTGGCGGCGAGGTCGGGCGAGCCGACGGTCGGCGCGTCGGGGCCGTTGACCTTGGTGTTGAGCCAGTCCGCGAACGTCGCCGCGTACTCCGGTACGACGTCGACCTGACCGCTCTCCAGGGCCGGTTCGTACAGCTCCCGGTTGGTGACGGACAGGATCTCGGTGTCGTAGCCGGCGTGTTCGAGGAGCAGCGCGTACATCCGGGCGAGCAGCTCGCTCTCGGTGAACCCCGCCGTGCCGATCGTGAGCCGCCGGCTGTCTCCGGGCGGGGCGGTGAGGGCGCCCCGGTCCTCCAGGGACGGTCCGGTGGCGCAGCCGCCGAGGGCGAGGAGGACGGCGAGGACGCGGGGCGTCCGGTGCCGCCTCATCCGGCGCTCCCCCGCGTCCAGGCGGGGGCGAGCCACCGCCGGGTCGCTTCGAAGACGCCCTCCACGGCGAGCGCGAGGAGCGCGACCAGGACGGCTCCGGCGACGACCTGCGGGGTGGACGCGAGGTTGAACCCCGCGGTGATGATGCGGCCGAGCCCGCCGCCGCCGGCCAGCGCGGCGACGGTCGCGGTGGCCACGAGCTGCACGGCGGCGACGCGGACGCCGGTGAGGACGAGCGGCAGGGCGAGCGGGAGCTCGACCCGGAACAGCGTCTGGCTCCCGGTCATCCCCATGCCGCGCGCGGCCCGGACCACGTCGGCGTCGACACCGCGCATCCCCACGTACGCGTTGGTGAGCAGGGGAGGTACGGCGAAGAGCACCAGGGCGATGATCGTGGGCCACCAGCCGTACGCGCCGACCGGGCTGAGCAGCAGCAGGACCAGGACGGCGAAGGTGGGGACCGCGCGGCCGACGTTGGAGAGGTTGACGGCGAGGGCCCCGCCCTTGCCGAGGTGTCCGAGGACCAGCGCGACGGGCAGCGCGAGGACGCAGCTGAGCGCGAGGCAGACCACGGTGAGGAGCAGATGCTCGACGAGGCGGCGGCCGGCGCCGTTCTCGCCGGACCAGTTCGCGGCGTCCGTCAGCCAGTCCCAGGTGGCGGCGAGGGTGTTCACGCGGCCCGCCCGCGGGCCGGCGCCGTCCATGGGGTCAGGAGCCGTTGCAGGCCGAGGAGGAGCAGGTCGGCGACGACGGCGATGAGGACGCAGAGGACGGAGGCGGTGAGGACCTGCGCCTTGAAGTAGGTGTTCATTCCGGAGTAGATGAGGTTGCCGAGGCCGCCGTGGCCGACGATCGCGCCGATGGTGACCAGGGAGACGGCGGAGACGGTGGCGATGCGCAGGCCCGCCATGGCGGCGGGCAGGGCGAGGGGGAGCTCGACGGCGAGCAGCAGGCGCACGGGGCCGTAGCCCATGCCGCGGGCGGCCTGGCGGATGTCCTCGGGGACGGCGCGGAGCCCGGCGAGGAGGTTCCGTACGAGCAGGGTGAGCGAGTAGAGGACGAGCCCGGCGACGACGAGGGAGGCGCTCAGCCCGTAGAGGGGCAGGAGCAGCGAGAACATCGCGAGGGAGGGGATCGTGTAGAGGATCGTCGTCACCCCGAGCACGGGCCCGGCGCTCCAGCGCCGGTGGCGGGCGGCGACGGCGAGGGGCACGGCGAGCAGCACGCCGAGGGCGATGGAGACCGAGGTCAGCTGGAGGTGCTGGACGACGGCGTCGGTGAGGATCTCACGCCGCGAGGACAGATAGGCGCCGCAGATCCACTCGTTGCGCGCGAGGCAGTCGTCGGGAGGCGCGGTCATCACCCCATTCCAGGCCGGGCCCCGCGCGGCCGCACGCGGGACCGGGCCGTTCGGGGCCGCCCAGGGCTCCCCGGCCTGTCAGCCGGGGTGGGGAACGATCAGGAATCCGCTGCGGGGGCGGGTGGGCACCCGGTGGAGGGGGATGCGCAGGTCCTGCTCGGGGACCGTGTGGTCGAGCCGGGCCAGTTCGGTCGAGAGGGCGGCGAGCACGGCGACGGTGATGTCCTCGCCGGGGCACCGGTGGCCGCTCTTGGCGTCGCCCCCGCCCTGCGGGATCAGTTCGTCGCGGTGCGGCGGCCGGCGGAGGAACCGCTCCGGGTCGAAGCGGTAGGGGTCCTCGAAGAGCGCGGGGTCGTGGTTCTGGCCGTAGACGTCGAGCAGGACGAGGGTGCCGGCGGGGATGTCGGCGCCGTCCAGCCGGAGGTCCGTGGCGGCGAGGCCCCCGACGAAGGGGGCGAAGGGGTAGAAGCGGCGGACCTCGTGGGCGAAGGGCTCGGCGTAGGTCTCGGTGTACGGCTCCGCGTACGAACCGTCGTCCTCGCGGAGCAGGTGGCGCTGCTCGGGCCACCGGTGCAGGGCGTGGGCGGCGAAGGTGACGAACCAGGCGATGGCGACGATGGGACGGACGATGTTGAGCAGTTCGACGGCCGCGGTGTGCGGGTCGAGGACCGTGCCGTCGGCGTCGTGGTGGCGGACGATCGCGTCGAACGGCGTCGCGGGCGCACGGGTCGCGCCGGCCCGGGTCTCCTCCACCAGGTCCGCCAGGACCTGTTCCTGCCGTGTGCGGGCGCGCCGGGCGTTGAGATGACGCGGCCCCGGGGTGGCGAAGCCGTCGACCATGGCGACGCAGTCCCGGGCCATGAGCCGGATCTGCTCGTCGGTCAGCGGCAGGCCGGTCCAGGCGCAGGCGGCGCGGGCCAGGACCAGCGCGGCCTCGTCGAAGAGGACGACCTCCCGGCCGTGCGGCGGGGCGAAGACGCGCTGCCACTCCGCCCGGACCATGTCGACGAGTTCGGCGACGGCGGCGGGCCCGGTCAGCTCGGTCATGAAGAGCGCCTTGCGCGCCCGGTGGTCCTCGCCGTCGAGGGTGTGGACGGCGCCTCGGCCGAAGAGGGTGTCCAGGACGGGCCCGGGCAGGGCGTCGTGCCGCCGGATGTGCTCCTCGTCGTAGAAGAAGCGCACGGCGTCGGGGCCGTGCAGGGCGAGGGCGGGCCGCCCGAGGAGCCGGGTGCGCACGGGCGCTCCGCCGTTGCGGCGGCGCCGGTCGGGCAGCCAGGCGTAGCCCTTGAGGAGCAGGGCGGCGGTGCTGTCGAGTGTCATGGGGGCCATGGGGCCCGGGTGCCCTTTCCACGGCGGAACACGCGCCTGCGCCGGCGATCCACCCGAAGGCCGGGCCGCTTTCACCCGTTCGTCGGGGCGGGGCGGAGATCCGGGCTCTCGGGCGACGGCCGGGCGCTCACAGCGCGCCGGCCGCCACCCTCAGGTCGGCGACGAGGCCCGCGTACGCCGTCTCGCGGTCGTCCGAGCGCAGGACGGCCGACGGGTGCAGCGTCGCCACCACCCGCGGGCCGTCCCCGTCCGCGCCGGGCAGGGAGAGCAGGGCGCCGCGGTCGGCGCCCACCCGGAACGAGCGGCCGAGGACCGCCTTGCCGGCCGTGGCGCCGAGGACGACGACCACGTCGGGGTCGACCAGCCGCAGCTCGGCCTCCAGCCACGGGTGGCAGGCGGTCATCTCGCGCAGGCTCGGCGCCTTGTGGATGCGGCGCTTGCCGGGCCCCGAGCGGGTGAACTTGAAGTGCTTGACCGCGTTGGTGAGGTACGCCTCGCCCTCGTCGATCCCGGCGTCCCGCAGCGCCTCGGAGAGCAGCCGGCCGGCCGGCCCGACGAAGGGCTCGCCCTGCCGGTCCTCCTGGTCGCCGGGCTGCTCCCCCACGAGCAGGACGCGCGCGGCGGGGTCGCCCCGGCCGAAGACGGTGGCGGTGGCCTCCTCGAAGAGCGGGCAGCCGCGACAGTCGGCGGCGGCCCGTCGATGTGCCGTCAGGCCGCCTCGCGCGGGCAGGTAGGGCGTGGCGTCGTACTCCTGCCCGGCGCCCACGGTGGTGCCGCTCATGCGGAAACCTCCTCCCGCCCCGGGCCGGACGCCCGTCAGCCGGGGTACTCCTCGTGGAGGTCGTCGGCGGGCGGCCCGGGTTCCTCGCGCACGGCGCGCTCGCTGCGCTCCTTGAGCTGTTCTCCCTGGTCGCGCAGGCGCGCGGCCTCCTCGGGATCGGCGCTGCGGCGTGCCCGCTGGAGCAGGTTCTCGGCCTTGTCGCGCTGGTAGCGGGCGCGGGCGTGTGCGCCCTCGCCCTCGCGCGTGGCGTGATCGCGCGTGCCGTCCTCGCGTCCTGTCACCTCGCACCTCCTCAAGCGGCGGCTTCCCCCGGCGTACGGGGAGAAACCACCGGACGGCGCCCCGGGATGTTTCTCCTCCGCGGCCACCGGCAACGCGCGGGGCATGGCGAACTTCGGATACACGATGATGACGGAGCAGGCCGGCCCCCGGGACCTGGTGGCGCACGTGGTGCGGGCGGAGGAGGCGGGTTTCGACTTCTCCGTGACCTCGGACCACTACTTCCCCTGGCTGGAGAGCCAGGGCCACGCGCCGTACGCCTGGAGTGTGCTCGGGGCGGCCGCGCAGGCCACCTCGCGGATCCCTCTCATGACCTACGTGACGTGTCCCACCGTCCGGTACCACCCGGCGGTCGTGGCCCAGAAGGCCGCGACGATGCAGCTGCTGAGCGAGGGGCGGTTCCGGCTGGGCCTGGGCTCGGGCGAGAACCTCAACGAGCACGTGGTGGGCGCGGGCTGGCCCGCCGCCCACGTCCGCCTGGAGATGCTGGAGGAGGCCCTCGACATCATCCGGTCGCTCTTCGAGGGCGGGAACGTGAGCCGTCACGGCGCCCACTTCGACGTGGAGAACGCCCGGCTCTGGGACCTTCCCGACGAGCCGCCGCCGATCGGGGTGGCGGTGTCGGGCGACCGTTCCTGCGAGATCGCCGGGCGGCTCGCCGACCTGGTGATCGCCGTGGAGCCGAAGAGCGAACTCCTCGACGCCTACGACCGGCACGGCGGGGCGGGCAAGCCCCGGGTCGGCCAGCTGCCCGTCTGCTACGACCCCGACCGGGACGCGGCGATCAAGCGCGCCCACGACCAGTTCCGCTGGTTCGGCGGGGGCTGGAAGGTGAACTCCGAGCTGCCCGGGCCCGAGGGCTTCGCCGGTGCCACCCAGTTCGTACGCCCCGAGGACGTCGCCGAGTCGATTCCCTGCGGCTCGGACGTCGACGCCTTCGTCGAGGCGGTCCGGCCCTACACCGAGGCCGGGTTCACCGACGTCGCGCTCGTCCAGATCGGCGGCGAGCACCAGGAGCCGTACATCGAGTGGGCGGAGCGGGAGCTCCTGCCGGCGCTGCGCGCCTCCCTCTGAGACCCGGCGCCGGCGGGCGTCACCCGGCCGGGGACGCCTGCGCCGCCTCGCGCGCGATCCTGTCGAACTGCGCGCCCATCGCCTCGGCCAGGGCCGTGGCCGCCGAGAGCGGCCGGACCATGACCACGAAGTCGTCGATCCGGCCCTCCTCGTCGATGTGCAGAAAGTCGCAGCCGTTGATCTCCTTGTCCCCCACCTTCGCCGTGAAGACCAGGGCGTGGTCGCGCCCGTCGGCACCGGCGATCTCGCGGACGTAGCGGAAGTCGGTGAAGACCCGGCCGACCCCGCGGATGATCGCGGCGGTGATCGCCTTGCCCGCGTACGGCTTGAAGGCCACCGGGCTGGTGAAGACGACCTCCTCGGCGAGCAGGGCCTCGATGGCGGCGTGGTCGTCGGCCTCGACGGCCTGGCGGAACGGATGCATGCGGACCCACCCCATAAGCAACTAGTTGACTAGGTGCGGATGAGGGTAACAGCAGGCGCGCTCCCCCGGGGCGATCCGCCGAGGCCCTTCCCGAGGGGCGTCAGCTGTCGCGCAGGACGGAGAGGACATTCCCGGCGGGGTCGGTGAACCAGGCGATCGTGGGCCCGCCCCCGGCCCGCACGATGCCCTTCTCGTCCGCGTCGAACTGGGGGTACTTCTCGAAGGTCACCCCACGACGGACGAGTTCGTCGACGACGGCCTCGACGTCGTCCACGGGGAAGTTGAGGATCGTGAACGTCGCGGGCGTGTGGTCGTCCTTCGGGTAGACCATCACCTTGGCGCCGCTGCCGAGGCTGAGGGTGAGCATCCGCATGTCCCCCTCGCCGGTCTCCTCGACCGGGAGGCCCAGCGTGTCGGCGTAGAAACGCCGGGCCTCGCCGAGGTCGTTCACCGAGAAGCCGCTGAACGCGGCCGACTGTCCGAGCATGGAGGTCTTCCTTCCGGGATGACGCCGTGAGTCGCCCCCTCAGGGCACACCACCGGGCCGACCACCCGGACCCGCGCCACGCGGAGGCGTCCGGATGGTCGCGCCACATCACCCGTCCACCATGCCCGGCGGCGGGGGCGCGCGCGGTCAGGGCGCCAGGGGGAGCCTGCGCTTGTGCTCGGTGAGTTCGTAGCGGCGGACGATCGACGCGAAGGCGGCATCGCCGACCGGCTTGCCCTCCAGGAAGTCGTCGATGTCGTCGTAGGTCACGCCGAGCGCGTCCTCGTCGGGCTTGCCCGGGTCCAGGGTCTCCAGGTCGGCCGTCGGGGTCTTCCAGACCAGCGCGGACGGCGCGCCCAGGGCCTCGGCGACCGCCCGGACCCGGCGCTTGGTCAGGCCGGTCAGCGGGACGACGTCCGCGGCGCCGTCGCCGTACTTGGTGAAGAAGCCGGAGACGGCCTCGGCGGCGTGGTCGGTGCCGACGACCAGGCCGTCGCGGGCGCCCGCGACGGCGTACTGCGCGATCATCCGCTGCCGGGCCTTGATGTTGCCCTGGACGAAGTCCTGGTGGTGGGCGTCGCGGAACGCCACTCCCCCGGCGACGCAGGCCTCCAGCGCGGCGTCGGCCGCGGGCTTGATGTCCACGGTGAGGACCTGGTCGGCGGCGATGAAGCCGAGGGCCAGCTGGGCGTCCTGCTCGTCGGCCTGGACTCCGTAGGGCAGCCGCATGGCGTAGAAGGTCGCCTCGTGGCCGGCGGCCCGCGCCCGCTCGACGGCCAGCTGGCAGAGCCGGCCCGCGGTGGTGGAGTCCACGCCGCCGCTGATCCCGAGCACGAGACAGCGCAGCCCCGTGGCGGTGAGGCGCTCGGTGAGGAAGGCCACCCGGCGCTCGATCTCCGCGCCCGGGTCGAAGGTCTCGGAAACCTCCAGTTCCCGGGCGATCTGCTGCTGCGTGGCGGTGGACGCCGGGTCGGTCACGGGGTGCTCCTCGGGGTGGGGCGCGGTCAGGGAGGGAGGCCGGGCGGCGGCGCCCGGACCGGGTCCGACTCTAGGCGATCGCCGCCGCGCCGACCGGAGCGGCGGTGGCCCGGGCGCACGCCGCCCCTTCAGCGGATTCCGCGTGCGCGGACCCTTTACGCCTCTGTCATGTGCGGGTAACTTCCCGACTCGCAAGAGGTTGCAGCAAGTTGCTGGCTGTCGTTGCAGCGACCTGCGGCAGTCTCTCCCGTTCCGGTCCGAGGCGCGTCGGGTCGAGCGGGCCTGTCCGCCACGGCCGTGTCATCGCCGTGGCCCTGTTCCGGAGAAGAGACGCATGCGATCCACTCCCTTCCGGCTGACCGGACGCGCCCCGGCCCTGGCCGTCGCGGCCGGCTGCCTCGTCGGACTGCTCACGGCGGCGCCCCCGCCGACCGGGACCACGACCGCCCGGGCGGCCACCGTCGCGGCGGAGACGAACACCGCGACCGTCTTCTACTCGACGAAGACGAAGAACTGGTCGGCCTACCACCTGCACTACGCGCCCGACGGAGGTTCCTGGACCACCGTCCCCGGTGTGCGCATGGAGGCGGCCTGTACGGACTGGGTGAAGACGACCGTCACCCTGGGCGCGGCCGACGGACTCCAGGCCACCTTCACCGACGCCGCCGGCACCTGGGACAACAACAGCGGGCGGAACTACGACCTGGGCACCGGGAACATCACCGTCAAGGACGGCGTGGTCGCCCACTCCGACCCCTGTGCGACCGAGCCCGCCGAGCCGCCGGCCCCCGGCAACCAGGCGACCGTCTACTACTCCACCGCCGCCCTCGGCTGGACGACCGCCAACCTCCACTACCGGCCCGCCGGAGGGGCGTGGACCGCCGTCCCCGGCATCGGCATGGAGGCCGCCTGCACCGGCTGGTGGAAGCGAACCGTCGACCTGGGCGCGGCCACGGCGCTGAACGCCGTCTTCAACAACGGCAACGGCGTCTGGGACAACAACAACGGCGCCGACTACACCCTGTCCGCCGGTACGAGCACGGTCAAGGACCGGGTCGTCACCAGGAACGCCGCCGACCCGTGCGCGGCCGAGGTGCCCGACACCCGGGCGCCCACCGTCCCGGTCGGCGTCACCGCCAAGGCGGACGGCGTGTCGGTGGTGCTCGCCTGGGAGCCGTCCACCGACGACAGGGCGGTCACCCGGTACCAGGTGACCCGCACCGGCGGCACCCGCGGCACCGTCGTCAGCGATGTCGGCTCGACCGTTTTCTCCGACGCCGGGCTGGAGGAGAGGACGGCCTACACCTACACGGTGAAGGCAGTCGACGCGGCCGGGAACGTCTCCGCGGCCTCCGCCGCCGCAATGGCGACCACGGGCGAGAAGCCGCCGGCCGCCGCCCCCGGCAAGCCGCTGGGCACCGACCCGCGCAAGGACCCGATCTACTTCGTCCTGACCGCCCGCTTCAGCGACGGCGACGCGACGAACAACCGCGGCGGGAGCCAGCACCAGAAGTCGGGCAACGCCGCCAACGACGACCCGATGTTCCGCGGCGACTTCAAGGGCCTGGTGAAGAAGCTCGACTACATCAAGGGGCTCGGCTTCTCCGCCGTGTGGATCACACCCGTGGTCCTCAACCGGTCGGACTACGACTACCACGGCTACCACGGCTGGGACTTCTACAAGGTCGACCCCCGCCTGGAGTCGGCCGGCGCCTCCTACCAGGACCTGATCAACGCGGCCCACGCCAAGGGCATGAAGATCTACCAGGACGTCGTCTACAACCACTCCTCGCGCTGGGGAGCGAAGGGCCTGTTCACCCCGAAGGTGTACGGCGTCCGTGACGCCCAGTGGAGCCGGCACTACGACGAGCCCTCCGCCTCCTTCGAATACGACGGCCTGACCGTCGAGCCGAAGTCGGGGAAGTCGTACTACAACGGAGACCTGTGGTCGACGGCAGAGCCGTCCGGGAACACCTGCGTCAACTGGGGCGCACCGACGCAGTACACCTCCCCGGAGGGCTACCGCATCTACAACTGCCAGTGGCCCAGCCCCACCTCCGGCATGTTCCCGAAGTCGCTCTACCACAACTGCTGGATCGGCAACTGGGAGGGCGAGGACTCCCGTTCCTGCTGGCTGCACGACGACCTCGCCGACTTCAACACCGAGAACGCCCAGGTGCAGAACTACCTGATCGGCGCGTACGACAAGTACATCGACATGGGTGTCGACGGCTTCCGCGTCGACACCGCCGTCCACATCCCGCGCACCACCTGGAACCGCCGCTTCCTGCCCGCCATCCAGGCGCGCGTCACCCAGCGGCACGGCGCCGAGGCGGCGAGGAACTTCTTCGTCTTCGGAGAGGTCGCCTCCTTCGTCAACGACAAGTGGAACCGCGGCTCGGTCAACCACTCCGCCCAGTTCTTCACGTGGAAGGAGCGCAAGGAGTACGACGCCGACGACACCAAGGCCGCGCTCGAGATGTACGCCTACGAGCAGCAGGCGGGCACGGCGAACCAGCCGACGTCCACCAACGCCTTCCTCGACGGCAACGTCTACCACGCCCCGGACCACAGCAGGTTCTCCGGGATGCACGTCATCGACATGCGTATGCACATGAACTTCGGCGACGCGAGCAACGCCTTCCACAACGGCAAGGACTCCGACGACAGTTACAACGACGCCACCTACAACGTCGTCTACGTCGACAGCCACGACTACGGCCCCAACAAGGGCCACGAGCGGTACGCGGGCGGCACCGACGCCTGGGCCGAGAACATGTCGCTGATGTGGACCTTCCGCGGCATCCCGACCCTCTACTACGGCTCCGAGATCGAGTTCCAGAAGGGCAGGAAGATAGACTGCGGGCCCACCTGCCCGCTGGCGACCACCGGCCGCGCCTACTACGGCGACCACGTGGCGGGCGACGTCACGGCGTCCGACTTCTCCCGGGTCGACTCGGCCACCGGCGCCGTCGCCACCACGCTGCAACAGCCCCTGGTCAAGCACGTCCAGCGCCTCAACCAGATCCGCAGGGCGATCCCGGCCCTGCAGACGGGCCAGTACTCGACCGAGGGCGTCCAGGGCGGGATGGCGTTCAAGCGGCGCTACACCAGCGGCGCGACGGACAGCTTCGCCCTCGTCACCGTCTCGGGGGGTGCCACCTTCAGCGGCATCCCGAACGGCACCTACACCGACGCCGTCACCGGCGAACGGCGGACCGTCACCGGCGGCACGCTGACCGCCGCCGCGCCGGGCAAGGGCAACCTCCGGGTGTTCGTCCTCGACGGCCCCGGCCGGATCGGGGTGGCGGGGCCGTACCTGAAGTAGGCACGGTCCACGTGTGATCCACGCGTGACGCCCCGGCGGGTGGCGGGTGGCGGCTCCGGTCGCGGCCCGCCACCCGTTCGTGCGCGCGCCGCGTCCGTCCCGTCGGCCGTCAGTCCGCGTGTCCGTCAGTCGACCGTCACGACGACCGAGTGCCACCCGCTCGCGCCGTCGGGCATGGTGTCCGTCCGGCGCTCGGTCTGGACCCGGCCCGTACCGTCGGTGGCGCGGACCGTGAGGGTGTGGCGGCCGGACGTCGCTTCCCAGGGGTACATCCACTGGCGCCAGGTGTCCCGGCTGTCCTCGGTCCCCAGCCGGGCGTCCCGCCACGGGCCCTCGTCGATCCGTACCTCGACCCGCTCGACGCCCCGGTGCTGTGCCCAGGCCACTCCGGCGATCATGACGGTGCCCGGCTTCGGACGGGCGAACGAGCGGGGGGTGTCGATCCTGGACTGGGTTTTGACGGGCGCCTCCGCCGCCCAGCCGCGCGGCACCCAGTAGGCGTCGTAGGAGTCGAAGGTGGTGAGCTCGATCTCCTCGATCCATTTGCAGGCGGAGACGTAGCCGTACAGGCCGGGAACGAGCATACGGACGGGGAAGCCGTGGTCGAAGGGGAGCGGGTCGCCGTTCATCCCGAAGGCGAGGAGGGCGTCCCGGCCGTCCATCACCTGCTCGACCGGGGTGCCGATCGTCATCCCGTCCACCGAGCGGGCGACCAGCTGGTCGGCGGGTCCCCCGGCGGAGGGCGGCGTCACCCCGGCCTCGCGCAGGAGGTCCGCCAGCCGCACGCCGAGCCAGCGGGCGTTGCCGACGTACGGCCCGCCGACCTCGTTGGAGACGCACGCGAGGGTGATGTCCCGCTCGACGACCTCCCGGCCGAGCAGGTCGTCGAGGGTGAGGCGCAGCTCCTGGGTCACGCCCAGGCCGTGGACGCGCAGCCGCCAGCCGCCGGCGTCGACCTTCGGGACGACGAGAGCGGTGTCGACACGGTAGAAGTCCCTGTTCGGGGTGGTGAAGGGGCTGATGCCCGGGACGGGAAGCTGCGCTCCCGCGGGCACGGCGGGCGCGGGCGACGCGGGACGGGGCAGCCGCAGCGCCGTGCGGGAGGCCACCGCGTCCTGGGCGCGGGTGCCGCCGAGCGCGCGGCCGAGCGCCGCCGCTCCGGTCGCGGCGACGGCGCTCCCGGCGGCGACCACGAGGAAGCCGCGGCGCGCGACGCCGACGGCCGCCTCCGGTGCGGCCGAGGGGCGGGGTCCCATCAGCCGGCCGATCAGGACGTACAGCAGGAGTGCACCCGCCACGGCTCCGGCCAGGGAGGGCAGCGCGTCCGTCGCGGAGTCGGAGTCCGGCCGGCCCACGGCGGCGAGCGCGCCGACCACGCCGAAGGCGAGCACCCCGGCCGCGCCGGCCACGCGGTGGCGCAGGGCCAGCAGGCCCAGGGCGACGGCGAGGACGGCGAGCACGACGAGGATGCCGAGCAGGAGGATGATCTTGTCGCTCTCGCCGAAGGCGATGATGGCCCAGTTCTTGACCGCCGCCGGGGTGAGGTCGATGGCGGCCCCTCCGACCGCCGTGACGGGTCCCGCTTCGGGGCGTACCGCGGCGGCGGCCAGTTCGGCGACGGCGAGGGAGACGTATCCGGCGAGGAGCCCGCCGAGGGCGGCCAGGAGACGGTCGGTGCGGGTGGGCTCGCGCACCGTCCCGGGCGGGGGTGGCGCGGTGGGCCCGCGCGTCGCGCCGGGCGTGGGTTCGGACGAGGGCTCGCGCGGGGACTCGGAAGGGGTCATGTCCTTCCCTTCGGCACCGCGGCCCTCGCGGATGGGCCGATTCACCCGGGAGGACGTGTCACTTCGGGCCGTCGGCCGGTCCGATGTGCTCGCCGGGCCGGGCCAGTTCGTCCACCGCCTCGGCACCGACGACCGCGCCCGTCGACTTCTTGGCGCGCCGCAGCCTGCGCTCCAGCCACCCGGCGAAGGTGGTGAGCGCGAAGTTGAGGATCACGAAGACGACGGCGACGATCGTGAAGCTCGCGATGGTGTTGGCGCCGTAGTTCGCGCTCATGGGGCGGACGGAGGCGAGCAGTTCGGAGAAGCCGAGCATGGCCCCGCCGAGCGCGGTGTCCTTCACGATGACGACGAGCTGGCTGACCAGTGCGGGAAGCATGGCGGTGACCGACTGCGGCAGCAGGACGTTCGTCATCGTCTGGCCCTTGCGCATGCCGATGGCCTGGGCGGCGTCGGTCTGGCCCCGGGGCAGGGCGAGGATCCCCGCCCGGACGACCTCGGCGAGGACGGAGGCGTTGTAGAGGACGAGTCCGGTGACGACGGCGTACAGCGGGCGCGTCTCCGGGCTGACGTCGGTGAACTCGGAGTAGGCCGCGTTGGCGAAGAGCATCAGGATGAGGACCGGGATGGCGCGGAAGAACTCCACGACCGTGCCGGACACGCCCCGCACCCACCGGTGGTCGGAGAGGCGGCCGATGCCGAACAGGGCTCCCAGGGGCAGGGCGATGACCATGGCGAGCGCCGCCGCGACGAGGGTGTTCTTCAGGGCGGGCAGGAGGTACGTCGTCCAGGTGCGGGGGTCCGTGAAGAACGGCTCCCACTTGGCCCCGGTCAGCTGGTTCTTGTCGGCGAGGGCACTGATCACCCACCAGGCCAGAGCGGCGACGGCCAGCAGGAAGAGCACGGTGTAGAGGACGTTGCGCCGTCGGGCGCGGGGTCCTGGGACGTCGTAGAGGACGGGGGTGCCGGGCTTCATCGCTTCACCGCCACCTTCTTGGCCAGCCAGCCCATGAAGAGTCCGGTGGGGAGGGTGAGGCAGATGAAGCCGCCCGCGAAGATCACCGAGATGAGGATCAGCTGGGCCTCGTTCTCGATCATCTCCCGCATCAGCAGGGCCGCCTCGGCGACACCGATGGCGGCGGCCACGGTGGTGTTCTTGGTCAGGGCGATCAGCACGTTGGCGAGCGGCCCGACGACCGAGCGGAAGGCCTGGGGCAGCACGATCAGCCGTAGGACCTGCGGAAAACTCAGCCCGATGGCGCGGGCCGCCTCGACCTGGCCGACGGGCACCGTGTTGATGCCGGACCGCAGCGCCTCGCAGACGAAGGCGGAGGTGTAGGCGATCAGCCCCAGCACCGCGAGCCGGAAGTTGATGGTGGTGAAGTCCTTGGCGCCCATGTCGACCCCGAGGGTCTGGAAGAGGCCCAGCGAGGTGAAGACGATGATGACGGTGAGGGGGATGTTGCGGACGATGTTGACGTAGGCGGTGCCGAAGCCCCGCATCAGGGGGACGGGGCTGACGCGCATCGCGGCCAGCAGCGTCCCCCAGACCAGGGAGCCGATCGCCGAGTAGACGGTGAGCTGCACCGTCACCCAGAAGGCTCCCCACAGGTCGTACCCTTCGAGGAAGTCGAACACGTCGGCCTGCTCACTTGACGATGGTGCCGATCTGCGGGGCGGGTTCGTTCTGGTAGCCGGCCGGTCCGAAGTTCTTCTTCACGGCAGCGTCCCACGAGCCGTCGGCGACCATCTTCTCCAGGGCGGTGTTGATCTGCGCCTTGAGTTCGCTGCCCTTCTGCACGCCGATGCCGTAGTTCTCGTTGCTCATCTTGAAGCCCGCGAGCTTGAACTTGCCCTTGAACTCGTCCTGCGCCGCGTATCCGGCGAGGATCGAGTCGTCGGTGGTCAGGGCGTCGATGACGCCGTTCTCCAGACCGGTCAGGCACTCGGAGTAGCCGCCGTACTCCTGCAGCTGCGCCTGCGGGGCGAGCTTCGTCTTGACGTTCTGGGCGGAGGTGGATCCGGTGACCGAGCACAGCTTCTTGTTGTTCAGGTCGGACGGCTTGGTGATCGAGTCGTCGTCCGCGCGGATCAGCACGTCCTGGTGGGCCAGGAGGTACGGGCCGGCGAAGTCGACCTTCTGGGCGCGCTCGTCGTTGATCGAGTACGAGGCCGCGATGAAGTCCACGTCGCCGCGCTGCAGCAGCGTCTCGCGGTCGGCGCTCTTGGCCTCCTTCCACTCGATGTCGGCGGGATCGTGGCCGAGCTCCTTGGCCACGTAGGTGGCCACGTCGACGTCGAAGCCGGTGTAGGTGCCGTCCGGCGTCTTCAGCCCGATGCCGGGCTGGTCGTACTTGATGCCGACGGTGATCTTGTCGTCGCCGGCGGCGGCGCCGGATCCGCCGTTCCCGCCGTCGTCGCCGCATCCGGCGGCGGTGACGGAGAGGACGACCGCCGCCGCGGCGGCGAGGGCGGCCCTGGTGAGCTTGCGCGGGTTCATGACCTTCACACCCCTGGGTGCTCCTGTGCGCGGGCGGCCGTGCTCAGTGGTGCAGGATCTTCGACAGGAAGTCCTTGGCACGGTCGCTGCGCGGGTTGCTGAAGAACTGGTCCGGCGTCGTCTCCTCCACGATCCGGCCGTCCGCCATGAACACCACACGGTTCGCGGCGGAGCGGGCGAAGCCCATCTCGTGGGTGACGACGACCATGGTCATCCCGTCACGGGCGAGTTGCTGCATGACCTCCAGCACCTCGTTGATCATCTCGGGGTCCAGGGCCGAGGTGGGCTCGTCGAAGAGCATCACCTTCGGCTCCATGGCCAGGGCTCGCGCGATCGCCACGCGCTGCTGCTGACCTCCGGAGAGCTGGGCGGGGTACTTGTCGGCCTGCGAGGCGACCCCGACCCGGTCGAGGAGTTCCCGGGCCCGTCGTTCGGCCTCCTTCTTGTCCTTCTTACGGACCTTGATCTGGCCGAGGGTGACGTTCTCGAGCACGGTCTTGTGGGCGAAGAGGTTGAAGGACTGGAACACCATGCCGACGTCGGCGCGCAGGGCGGCGAGCTCGCGGCCCTCGGCGGGCAGGGGCTTGCCGTCGATGACGATCTCGCCGGAGTCGATGGTCTCCAGCCGGTTGATGGCGCGGCAGAGGGTCGACTTGCCTCCGCCGGAGGGGCCGATGACGACGACGACCTCGCCGCGTCCGACGGTCAGGTCGATGGACTGGAGCACATGGAGCGCGCCGAAGTGCTTGTCGACGCCGCTCAGCACGACAAGCGCGTCACCGCCTACCGGGACGGGCATGGCACCCTCCTGGGTCACCGCCCCCGCTTACCGCTTCCCTCCCACGTTCATGCTCCGCCCTCTGCGGGGCGCGCGCACGCCGAGGGCCCGGCCGGGCGGACCGTTCAGTGGCCGGGTCGTGCGTCCGCCGGGTCCTCGGCCAGGACGCGCCGGGCGACGGTGAAGGCCGCGTTGGCCGCCGGGACGCCGCAGTAGACGGCGGTCTGGAGCAGCGCGGCGCCGATCTCGTCCTCGGTGAGGCCGTTGCCGCGCGCGGCGCGGAGGTGCATGGCCAGCTCGTCGAGATGGCCGTGGGCGACCAGGGCCGTGAGGGTGACGAGGCTACGCTCCCGGCGCGAGAGAGTGGGGTCGGTCCAGATCTCCCCCCAGGCGTAGCGGGAGATGAAGTCCTGGTAGCGGGCCGAGAACGCGCTCTGGCCGGCCTGGGCGCGGTCCACGTGCGCGTCGCCGAGCACCTCGCGCCGCATCGCCATGCCCCGCGGGGCGTGGCGCCCGAAGTGGGCGGTCAGGGCGCCGATGACGGCCTCGGGCCGTTCGGCCGGTGCCAGGTGGGAGGCGCCGGGGATCTCGGTGAGCGCCGCCCCTGGCACTGCGTCGGCGATCTCCCGCAGGTGGGCGGGCGGGGTGGCCGGGTCCTCCCGGCCGGCGACGAGGAGGGTCGGCGCGGTGATCGACGGCAGCCGGTCGCGCAGGTCGAAGGCGGCGAGCGCGTCGCAGCAGGCGGCGTACGCCTCCGGGTCGGCCGTGCGGTGGTCCTCGACCAGGCGGGGGACGGTGAAGCCGGGCGTGAACCACCGGGAGCCGGCGCTCTCGGCGAGCGCGGCGAGTCCCTCACGGCGCACGGAGGCCGCCCGCTCGCGCCACCTCGCCGGTCCGCCGAAGTGCGCGGAGGAGCAGAGCACGGCCAGGCGGTCGACCCGCTCGGGGTGGTGGGCCGCGAGATGGAGGCCGACGGCCCCGCCGAGGGACACCCCGGCGTACGAGAAGCGGTCGACGCCGAGCCGGTCCGCGAGGGCCAGGACGAGCCCGGCAAGGTCGGCGACCGTCGCTCCGGGGCCGATGAGGGAGGCCGGGGAGCCGCCGTGGCCGGGGAGGTCCCAGCGGACGACCCGGTGGGTGGCGGAGAGCTCGGGGGCGACCGCGTCCCATAGGGCGGTGGAGGTGCCGAGGGAGGGGCCCAGGAACAGGACCGGTCCTGAGGCGGGCCCCTCGGCCCGGTGGTGGAGCGGTGCTTCGTACGGCGGGGTGGTGGTCAACGTCGCTCCAGGGCGCGGTCGGTGAGGGCTGCCGCGGATCCGGTGCAGCGTGTGGGGTCGGTCAGCTCGTCCAGGTCGAGCCCCCGCGCCTCCCCCGTCTCCGCGAGGAGTTCGCGCAGCGTCCGCCCTTCGGCGCCGGCGCTGCGGGCGAGGTCGGTGAGGAGCTGTGCGGCGCGGTCCCGTCCCAGGAGCGGGGCCAGGGCGGCGGACAGCCGCTCGGATACGATCAGCCCGCCGGTGAGCCGGAGGTTCGCGCGCATGGTGTCCGGGTGGACGCGCAGGTCTCCGGCGAGCGCGGCGGCGGTGTGGGCGGCGCCGCCGACGAGGCGGAGCAGCTCGCGCAGCGGCTCCCACTCGGCGTGCCAGGCGCCCGCCGGGCGTTCGTCCTCCGCCGCGAGTGAGGAGTGGAGGGCGGCGGCGAGGTGCGGTGCGCGCCGGGCGGCGGACGCGACGAGGGTGGCCCGGACGGGGTTGGCCTTGTGCGGCATGGCGGAGGATCCGCCGCCGGCGCCCTCGGTCACCTCGGCGATCTCGGTACGGGAGAGGGTGAGCACGTCGACCGCCGTCTTGCCGAGCGCACCGGCCGTGAAGGCGAGCACGCCGGCGAGGTCGGCGACGGGGGTGCGCAGGGTGTGCCAGGGCAGCGCGGGCACGGCGAGACCGGTCTCGTGGGCGAAGGCGGCGACGAGCCGCTCGGCGGAGAACGGGGTGCCCTCCGGCCCGGGGCGGGCAGGGGCGGGGCCGGTCGCCCCCGGCGCGGTCGATCCGGGGACGGTGGCGACGGGGCGGGGCGCACCGGGGCCGGTCGCACCGGGGCCGTCGGGGCGGGTGGCAGGCGAGCCCGGGCGCGTGTCGCCGGATCCGGTCGGGGCGCCGCCGTGCTCCTCGAACGCGGCCAAGGTGCCCGCCGCGCCTCCGAGCTGCGCCGGCAGTGAGTCCCGCACGGTCCGGACGCGGTCGCGCGCGTCGAGGACGAGCGAGCGCCAGCCCGCCGCCTTCAGGCCGAAGGTGGTGGGCACGGCGTGCTGGGTGAGGGTGCGGCCGGGCATCGCCGTGTCCCGGTGAGCGGCGGCCAGGGCCGCCAGGGCCCGTGCCGTGCGGTCGAGGTCGGCGAGGACCGGGCCCAGGGTGCGGGCCGCGACCAGCATCGTCGCGGTGTCCATGATGTCCTGGCTGGTCGCGCCCCGGTGGACGTAGGACCGCCACTCCCTGGGCACGGCGGCCCTGAGGTCGGCGACGAGCGGGATGACGGGGTTGCCTCCGCCGCGGGCCCGCAGGGCCAGGTCGCGCACGTCGAAGCGGCTCGCGTCGGCGGCGGCCGTGACGGCCTGGGCGGCCCCGGCCGGGATGTGGCCGACGGCCGCCTGGGCGCGGGCGAGCGCGGCCTCCGCGTCGAGCAGGGCCTGGAGGAACGCGGTGTCGGAGGTGGCCGACTCGGCCGGGGACCCCACGCGTCCCGGGGCGAGCAGTCCGGCGTCGACGAGGGCGTCCGTCACCGGAACTCCAGGAAGACGGTCTCGCCCTCGCCCTGGAGGCGGACGTCGAACCGGTACGTGCGGTTCTCCTCCGGTCGCGCGACCAGCGTGGCGCGGCGCCCGGCCGGAAGCGCGTCGAGCAACGGGTCCGTGCCGTCCCGCAGATAGACCCGGGTGAAGAGGTGGTGCAGCAGTCCGCGCGCGAACACGCAGACGCTGATGTAAGGCGTCCCCGCGTTGCCGGGCGGCAGCGTGTGGAGGGCGTAGTGGCCGTCGGCGTCCGTGGCGACCCGGCCGAAGCCGGTGAAGTCGGTGCCGTTGCGGCCGAGGAACCCGCCGGTCACGGGGTCGCGGCGCATCGATCCCGGCGCGCCCGCGAGGGAGCCGTCGGGGGCCGCCTGCCAGAACTCCAGGACGGCGTCGGGGACGGGGGCGCCCGCGCCGTCGCGCACGTGACCGTGCACGGTGATCCGCTCCGGGTGGCCCGCGGGCGCGACCCGCTCCCCCTCGGGGAACGGCAGGGCGTAGCCGTAGAACGGCCCGACGGTGTGGGAGGGCGTGGGCAGCGGTGGCGGCGTCGTCTCGGGCACGGTCAGCGTCCTTCCTCGATCCAGGTGGCGGAGGGACCGTCGAGGACGATGTCCCAGGCGTAGCCGAGCGAGAACTCGGGCTGCGAGAGGTCGTGGCGGTAGGTGGCGACGAGCCGTTCGCGGGCGGCGCGGTCGGTGACCGAGCGCAGGATCGGGTCGTACGCGAACAGGGGGTCGCCCGGGAAGTACATCTGGGTCACGAGCCGCTGGGCGAACGCCGTGCCGAAGAGCGAGAAGTGGAGGTGGGCGGGGCGCCAGGCGTTGGTGTGGTTGCGCCACGGGTAGGCGCCGGGCTTGATGGTGGTGAAGTGGTACCTCCCCTGGTCGTCGGTGAGGGTGCGGCCCACGCCCGTGAAGTTCGGGTCCAGCGGGGCGGGGTGGCGGTCGCGCAGATGGGCGTACCGTCCCGAGGCGTTGGCCTGCCACAGCTCGATCAGCTGACCGCGCACGGGGCGGCCGTCCCGGTCGAGGAGGCGTCCGGAGACGGTGATCCGCTCGCCGAGGGGCTCCCCGGCATGCCGGCGGGTGAGGTCGTTGTCGGCCTCGGTGACGTCGGTGGGTCCGAAGACCGGCCCGGAGAGCTCGACCGTCTCGGGGTCCCCGCCGTTGACGGCGACGAGCGGGCGGTGGGGGTGGCGGAGGAGGGAGCTGCGGTAGGGGGCGTAGTCGCGGGCCGGGTGGCTGCGCGCGGGCGCGCCGGCGGCCAGCTCCTTGTCGTACGCCTTCTGCAGGTCGTCGATCTCGGTGTCTATGTCCGACTGGGTGAGAGCCATGAGGATGTCCCGGAGGTCTGGTACGGGGTCTGGATGCGGGGCGCCGGGGTGCGGCAGTCGCCTGGGCGGTAGTGGGGCGCGGTGGTGGCGTGCGCGGTACGGCGCCGGGGTTCAGGGCCGTGCGGTCGGAGGCCCGGGTCAGCGCGGGTGGCCGGCGTCGGGCACACGCACGTCGGCGGCGGTCCTGGCGAGGATCTCGTCGGTGCCGACACCGGGGGCCGTCTCGACCAGCACGAGGCCGTCGTCGGTGACGTCGAGGACCCCGAGGTCCGTGATGATCCGGTTCACGCAACGCCGGCCCGTCAGCGGCAGATCGCAGCTCGCCACGATCTTCGGCGAGCCGTCCTTGGCGGTGTGGGCCGTGATCACGAGGACCGAGCGCGCGCCGTGGACCAGGTCCATCGCCCCGCCGATGCCGGTGACCAGCTTGCCCGGCACCGCCCAGTTGGCGAGGTCGCCCCGGGCGGAGACCTGCATGGCCCCGAGGACGGCGACGTCGATGTGGCCGCCGCGGATCATGCCGAAGGAGAGGGCCGAGTCGAAGAAGGAGGCGCCCGGGAGGACCGTGACGGTCTCCTTGCCCGCGTTGATGAGGTCGGGGTCGACCTGGTCCGGCGTCGGGTAGGGGCCGGTGCCCAGGATGCCGTTCTCCGACTCCAGCACCACTTCCACGCCGTCCGGGAGGTGGTTGGGTATGAGGGTCGGCAGTCCGATGCCGAGGTTGACGTACTGGCCGTCCTTCAGCTCGCGCGCGGCGCGGGCGGCCATCTGTTCACGGGTCCAGCTCATCGGACGGTCCTCTTCTCGATCCGCTTGTCCGCCGCCTGCTCGGGCGTCAGTTCCACCACGCGCCGCACGAAGATCCCGGGCAGGTGCACGGCGTCGGGGTCGATCTCCCCCGGCTCCACGAGCTGTTCGACCTCGGCGATCGCGATCCTCCCCGCCATCGCCGCCAGCGGGTTGAAGTTGCGGCTGGACCGGTTGAAGACGAGGTTTCCGTGGCGGTCGCCCTTCGCCGCCCGTACGAGCGCGAAGTCCGTGCGGATCCCGCGCTCCAGGACGTACTCCGCCCCGTCGAACTCCCGGACCTCCCTCGCCGGCGAGGCCAGCGCGACCCCGCCCCGACCGTCGTACCGCCAGGGCAGCCCGCCCTCCGCGACCTGGGTGCCGACGCCTGCCGGGGTGTAGAAGGCGGGGATGCCGCAGCCGCCGGCCCGCAGCCGTTCGGCGAGCGTGCCCTGCGGGATCAGCTCCACCTCCAGCTCACCGGCGAGGTACTGCCGGGCGAACTCCTTGTTCGCGCCGATGTACGACCCCGTCACCCGCGCGATCCGGCCCGCCGCCAGCAGTACGGCGAGGCCGGAGTCCATGGCTCCGCAGTTGTTCGACACGACCCGCAGGTTCCGTGCGCCCCCCGCGTACACCGCGTCGATCAACGTGCCGGGCACACCGCTGAGACCGAAGCCGCCCACGGCGAGCGAGGCTCCGTCCCGGACATCGACCACCGCCTCGGCGGCTGTGGCGACCACCTTGTCCATATCCGACGCCTCCGAAATCAGTCAGTGCACTGAGCATTTCCTCACGACGCGGTCATGCTGGCACCCGATTTCCCGCACGTCAATGGGTGGCTAGGTGGGCAAAGCCCTGGCGGGTATGGTTCCGTTTTACTCAGTACACCGATGAACCTGGCGTGAAGCGGGAGTGACCACCATGGCCGCAGTGGATCTGACCACCCATCCCGGGCACCTTGCCCGGCGGCTCCAGCAGGCGCACCACCTGCTGTGGAACACGATGGTCTCGGAGGAGATCACCTCCCCGCAGTTCGGTGTCCTCAACGCGCTGACGGCCGAACCCGGGCTCGATCAGCGGACCGTGGGCGAGCGCGTCGGCCTCGACCGCTCCACCATCGCCGAAGTGATCACCCGTCTCATCCGCCGCGGCCTGCTCGACAAGGTGCGCGACCCGGGGGACGGCCGCCGGTTCCTGCTGCACGTGACCGCCGAGGGGGAACGGACGCACCGGAGGCTGACCCTGCGGACGGCGCGGATGAACCAGGTCTTCCTCGCGCCGCTCTCGGACGAGGAGCGGACCCAGTTCATGGACCTGCTGCTGCGGGTGTCGGACGCCGCGGAGCGGCTGCGCGCCCCCGCGGAGCCGGCGGCCTCCGCCTGACGCCCGAGAGCGCGGGGAGAACCGCCCGGCGGGACGGTCAGACCGCGGGTACGGTCGCGAACCGGCCCACGACGCGAAGGTCCTCCTCGATCGCGGCCGCGGCGGCGCGCAGCTCGGGGAGCACGTCCCTGACGCACTCCTCGACGGTGCGGCGGCTGCTGTGCATGGCCACGTTGACCGCCGCCACGACGGCCCCCGCACGGTCGCGCACCGGTACGGCGATCGACCTCAGCCCTTGCTCCAGCTCCTCGTCGACGAGTGCGTACCCCTGCTCCCGCACTCGGTCGAGCAGCGCGGCCAGTTCCGTGCGCCCGGTGACCGTGCGCGGGGTGAGAGCGCGCGGCTCGACGCCGGAGAGCCACGCCCGGCGCTCGTCGGAGGGGAGGTCGGCGAGCATCACCCGCCCCATGGACGTGGCGTGGGCGGGGAAGCGGGTGCCGACCGTGATGTGGACGCTCATGACGCGCCGGGTGGCGACCCGGGCCGTGTAGCGGATGTCCGCTCCGTCGAGGACGGCCAGGGAGGCCGAGTCGTGCACCCGCCTGGAGAGCTCGCCCAGGTGCGGCGCGGCGATCTGCGGCAGCGGCATGCGCGAGAGGTACGGGAAACCGAGGGCCAGCACCCGGGGCGTGGGGCGGAACAGCCGGCCCTCGGTGTGGACGTATCCGAGGTGCTCCAGCGTGATCAGGGCACGTCGGGCGGTGGCACGGGCGAGTCCGGTGGCCTCGGCGACCGCGCTCAGGGAGAGGGCGCCGCGTCCCTCGCCGAAGGCGGTCAGGACCGTGAGGCCGCGGGCGAGCGATTCGACGAAACCGCGGCCGAGTTCCTGTTTCGAGGCGTGTGTCCACGCCGCGAGGCCCTCGGGCGGCGCGACCGCACCCGCGGCGGCCGGTGGCTGCCGCAGCAACTCCTCCCAGGCCGTCACCGCCGTCCGCAGCCGGGGCAGCATCGCGTCCCGCAGGGACGCGGCGGTGTGGCGGCTGGTGTGGCTCACCACGCTCGCCACGCAGGCGAGGCCGCCGTCGCGATCCCGTACGGGCAGGGCGAGCGCGACCAGACCGGGCTCGATGAGCTGGTCGTCCAGGGCCCAGCCGCGCTCCCCCGCCAGGGCCGCACGGGCGGCGAAGTCCCCGCCGCCGGCTCCGTCCGGCGCTCCGCCGCCGCCCGCCGCGGCTTCCGGAGGGACGGCGGGAAAGCCCGCGTCCCGGGGATCGGCGTGCCGGCGCGCTCGCCAGCGCTCCCACTCGCTCTCCGTCCATTCGGCGGCGAAGAGGGCTCCGGGGGCGGTGCGTTCGGCGGGCAGCGGATCGCCGATGCGGAAACTGAGGGACATCGCACGCCGGCGCGTGGCCTGGTGGACGAAGCGGATGCCGTCGCCGTCGCCCACCGCGAGCGAGACCGACTCGTCCAGCTCGTCGGCGAGGGCGTCGGCGTGGCGGCCGAGCAGGCCGGGAAGGCGGAGGGCGGCCAGATAGGCGTTGCCCAGTTCCATGAGCCGGGGAGCGAGGAAGACGTCGCGGCCGTCGAGGCGTACGTATCCCATGCGGGCGAGCGTGCCGGTGACCCGGTCGACGGTCGAGCGGGCCAGGCCGGTGGCGCGCTCCAGTTCGCTGAGGCTGAGGACCCCGTCGGCGTCGGTGAGTCCCCGCAGCACGGTGAGGCCGCGCATCAGCGGCGCGACGGCTTCCGGCGGGGCCGGGGTGCCCGGCGCCTCGCCGCTCGGCGCCGTCGCGGTATCGGTGGGTGACATGGACTCTCCCTGACGGATCTTGGGGACACCGTAGAGGACGGACGACCCGGGGTCCGGGCGCGGGCCGGACCGTCGGGCCCGGTCCTGGCCGGCCGGGCGGCCCGTCGGCGGCGGGGCCCGGGCCGGACCGTTGACAGCGGGCGGCGCCGGGCGCAGACTCTGCCGACCAGTGAGTGAAGTTTCTTTCACTATACGAACATTTCTCGGGAGGCACCGTGCACACCACCGTCGGGATCGTCGGCGGCGGCCCCTCCGGCCTGCTTCTGGCACGTCTTCTGCACCTCGCCGGCGTCGACAGCGTGGTCCTGGAGAGCAGGGACCGCGGCTACGTCGAGCGGCGGCAGCGCGCCGGCATCCTGGAGCAGGCCACGGTCGACGCGCTGCGGGCCGCCGGGGCGGGCGCCGGGCTCGACGCCGAGGGCCTGCCGCACGACGGGATCGAGCTGCGCTTCGCCGGCCGCGCCCACCGCGTGGACCTGCCCGGGTCGGCGGACGGCCGGCGGGTCTGGGTCTACGCGCAGACCGAGGTGGTCAAGGACCTCGTCGCACTCCAGCTCGCGGAGGGCGGGCCACTGCTCTTCGAGGCCGAGGTGCGGGCGGTGGAGGGCGCCGACACCGACCGTCCGGTGATCCACTACACCCACGAGGGCCGCGAGCAGACGCTGACCTGCGACTACGTGGTGGGATGCGACGGCTTCCACGGAGTGACCCGCACGGCGGTTCCGGCGGGCGCCCGGACGACGTACGAGCGGACCTATCCGTACTCCTGGCTCGGCATCCTCGCCGAAGCCCCGCCCGTCTACGACGAGTTGATCTACGCCCACTCGGAGCGGGGCTTCGCGCTGGCCAGCATGCGCTCGCCGGCCGTGAGCCGGCTCTACCTCCAGGTGCCGAACGGCACCGACCCGGCCGACTGGTCCGACGGACGGATCTGGAACGAGCTGGACGCCCGGCTCGCGCTCGACGCGGAGCCCGGGTGGCGGCTGAAGCGGGGCCCGGTCGTCCAGAAGTCGGTGCTGCCGATGCGCAGCGCGGTGACGGAGCCGATGCGCTGGGGCCGGGTCCTGCTCGCCGGGGACGCGGCGCACATCGTCCCGCCGACCGGCGCCAAGGGCCTCAACCTCGCCGCCGCCGACGTCGTCGTGCTCGCCCGCGCGCTCGCCCACCGGGCTTCCACCGGCTCCGACGCACTCCTCGACGCGTACTCCGACACCTGCCTGCGCCGGGTCTGGCGTGCCGAGCACTTCTCGAACTTCATGACGACCACGCTGCACACCGACCCCGGCCAGTCCCCGTTCGACACCCGGCTGCAGCTGTCACAGCTGGAACGGATCGCGAGCTCCCCCCACGCCGGCGCCGAACTGGCCGAGAACTACGTGGGGTTGCCGCTGGATCCCCGGTGACGAGGCCGGCGTACGGCAGCGGCCCTCAGGAGGCGGCCGGGGACGGGGCCGGCGGCGCGGCCGGGGGCTCGGCCGAGGTCGGGGGCGGGGGCGTCAGCCGGGCACGCAGCGCCGCCGCGTAGATCTCGTCCGGGTCGAGCCGGCGCAGCTCCTCCGCGATCAGTTCGGCCGTGGTCCGTACCTTCAGGGCGAGGACCCGGCTCGGCTGGCCGGGGATGGCGAGCCTGGCCACCGGCCCCTCGGGCCGGTCGATGCGGATCTCGCCGTCGGGCGTGCCCAGCCGGACGGCGGTGACGACCGGGCCGTCGGTCACGACCTGCTCGACCGGGACGTTCAGCCGGTCGACGAACCAGCGGGCCAGGAGTTCGGCACTGGGGTTGTCGGCCTCGCTCTCCACGACGGCCGAGACGACGGTCGTACGGGCCTGGTCCAGCGCGGCGGCGAGCATCGAGCGCCAGGGAGTGAGCCGGGTCCAGGCCAGGTCCGTGTCACCGGGGGCGTACGACGCCGCGCGGGCCGCGAGCGCGGCCGGCGGGTCCTCGACGGCGTAGGCGTCGGTGATGCGGCGCTGGGCGAGGGCGCCCAGCGGGTCCTTGGACGGCACCTCGGGGGCGTCGACCGGCCACCAGACGACGACGGGGGCGTCGGGCAGGAGCAGGGGCAGGACCACGGAGTCGGCGCGCGCGCCGAGCTCTCCGTGCAGCCGGAGCACGACGGTCTCCCCGGCGCCGGCGTCGCTGCCCACACGCACCTCCGCGTCCAGGCGGGGCGCGAGGCGCTCGCGCGGCGAGCGGGCGTGGCGCTTGATGACCACGAGGGTGCGCGAGGGGTGCTCGCGGGACGCCTCGTTGGCCGCCTTGAGCGAGTCGTAGGCGTTCTCCTCGTCGGTCACGATGACGAGGGTGAGCACCATCCCGACCGCCGGCATGCCCAGGGACCTGCGTCCTGACAGGATCGCTTTGTTGATCTTGCTCGAGTTGGTGTCGGTGAGATCGATCTTCATGACCTGCGCCCGTTCCTTCCGTCCGGTGCGAGCCGCTTCTTCCGCTGTTTCCCCGTAGCGCCCGCGGGACCGCGGTTCTTCCGCGGCGATTCCCCGCACTCTTCGGCACGGGAGGGGCGAGGGGCCGGTTTTCGGCCGACGACGCGCCGTACCGGACGTGTGGGGGCGCCGGGCTCGCGGGTCGGTCAGTGGAGCGCCGAGGCGCCCGGGCGGTCGGCGGCCGCGTCCCGGACCCGCGGGGCGGCGGAGCCGGCGACGACGTGCGCGTCCCCGGGGACGGCCCGGCCGGCGGCCCGGTCGCGGCGCTCGAGTCCCGCGGAGAGGAGGGCGAGGACCAGGGCGGCCGCGGCGAGGAGGGCGCCGACCCAGTTGGGGGCGGTGTAGCCGAGGCCGCCGGCGATCACCAGACCACCCAGCCAGGCGGCGAGCGCGTTGCCGAGGTTGAAGGCACCGATGTTCACGGCGGAGGCGAGGGTCGGGGCCCCGTGGGCGTGGTCGAGGACGCGCTTCTGGAGCGGGGGCACGGTGGCGAATCCGAGGGCGCCGATGAGGGTGACGGAGATGGCCGCCAGGACCTTGTCGTGGGCCGTCACGGTAAAGAGGGCGAGGACGAGGGCGAGGCCGCCGAGGGAGACGAAGAGGAGGGGCATGAGGCGGCGGTCGGCGTAGGCGCCGCCGACGAGGTTGCCGGCGACCATGCCGAGTCCGAAGAGGACCAGCAGCCAGGTCACGGAGGAGTCGGCGTATCCGGCGACCTCGGTCATCATCGGGGCGATGTAGGTGAGGGCGGCGAAGACCCCGCCGAAGCCGAGCACGGTCATGGCCATGGCGAGGAGCACCTGGGCGTTCCTGAAGACGGCCAGTTCGTGCCGTACGCGCACCCCCACGGGCTTCGGCATGTCGGGGACGAGCCTGGCGATGCCGAGCAGGCCCAGGACGCCGAGCGCGGCCACGATGACGAAGGTGGTGCGCCAGCCGACGGCCTGGCCGATGAGCGTGCCGCCGGGGACGCCGACGACGTTGGCGACGGTGAGGCCGGTGAACATCAGGGCGATGGCGCCGGCCTTCTTCTCGGGTGCGACCAGCTCCGCCGCGACGACGGAGCCGATGCCGAAGAACGCGCCGTGGGCGAGGGAGGCGACGATCCGGCCGGCCACCATGACGCCGAAGCTCGGCGCGACGGCCGACAGGAGGTTGCCGAGGACGAAGAGGCCCATGAGGACCATGAGCATCCGCTTGCGGGTCACCTTGGTGCCCAGCACGGTCATGAGCGGGGCGCCGACGACGACGCCGAGGGCGTAGCCGGTGACCAGCAGGCCCGCTGTGGGGATGGAGACACCGAAGCCGGCCGCGACATCGGGCAGCAGGCCCATGATCACGAACTCGGTGGTGCCGATTCCGAAGGCCCCGATCGCGAGGGCGAGAAGCGCGAGTGGCATTGAAGAGCACCTTCCACAGGATTGCGCGAGCGCTTTACTTGCGCTGACAATACTTGCAGACGCGCTTTAGTTGCAAGCGCGGGGTTTCTCGCGGTCGGCAGCAGGGGCGGCGTTGACGATACGACGGCCGCGGCCGGGCCGCCGGGGTCTCCAACTTCACGCCCACGCACCTCGACCGGCTCCTGGCCGACGCCACGCTCGTCCCGGCCGTCAACCAGGTCGAGCTGCACCCCGCCCTGCAGCAGAGCGAGCTGCGCGAGCACCACGCCCGGTTCGGCATCACGACCGAGGCCTGGAGCCCGCTCGCCCAGGGCGCCGTCCTGGGCGAGGCCGCCCTGCGGGAGATCGCCGCCCGCCACGGCAGGTCACCGGCGCAGGGTGGTGCTGCGCTGGCACCTCCAGCTCGGGAACGTCGTCATCCCCAAGTCCGTCACGCCGGCCCGGATCCGCGAGAACATCGACGTCTTCGACTTCACGCTGACGGCCGACGAGATGACCGCGATCACCGCCCCCGACCGGGGCCTGCGCACGGGGCCGGACCCCGACACGCTCGACTAGCGACGGGTGTCCCCGCGAGGCCGCCGAGCCGCGGGGCAAGAGGACACCCCCCGTCAGCGGAGCTTGCCGGTGTCGAGGATCTGGTCGGCGGGCGGTGGGGTGGTGTCCACTGGGCGGTCGAAATCGCTGAACGTGATCCGGGCGTCCGGCGCGGCGCTGCCGGAGTCGGTGGTGAGGACCTCGACGGGGTAGGGCTTCCCGGTCTTGGCGATGTGGACGGTGGTGACGTGCCAGCCCTCCCGGTGGTAGACGACGGCGTACGGCTTGCCGCCGCGGGTGATGTCGGCCCCACGGCGGTTTCCTGTGCCGCGCTCACCATCGACGCTCTTCATCACCTCGTCGAGCTCGCAGACGTCCTGACGGGTCATGGACTTCGCGGTCCGCTGGTCCGCCTTCATCCAACGGCCCCTGAGGACGGCGAGGACGGCGTCGGCCTTCTTGCCGGCGAGCTTGTCCTTCCCCTGCTGGAGGGTGGCGCGCCAGAACTCCTCGTCGCCCTTCAGATGGACGACGTCTCCGTTCTTGATCATCTCCATGGTGCCGGCGTCGGGCTGGGTGATCGTGCCGCGGCAGGATCCGGCCCTGTTCATGTGCATGTCCATCCGCACCTGGCGGCCGTTCTCGTCCGGCCCTTCGGTGATCATGCGCAAGGACGTGAGGCCTTCGACGGCGTCGGCGGCCTTGTCACTGATCTGGTCGCCCGTCAGGCCTTCGAAAGCGTCCTCGGGCGTGGACGGGCCCGCGCTCGTGGCGGGGTTCTTCGCCCCGCCGTCGGCGGTGTCCGGGCCACAGGCGGTGGCGGCGGTGACGACTGTGGCGCACAGGAGCGCGGCCGCGGCGATACGGCGGTCGGTGTGGTTCTTCACGTGCTCGTTTCCCTCCCCTTGGAACGGAGCGACTGTACGTGCCGGGTCTGACAAGGCCGGACGTCGTTTCCGCACCGGCCACGCCCCGACGACGGGCCCTACGCCGCGAACCAGTCGCGGCCCTGGGCCCAATGCGTCGCCCAGCCCGTGAAGCCGGGGACACCGGGCATCAGCGGGTGGGGCGACTGCGTGCCGAAGGGCATGGCGCCCTCGCCCGCGATCTGCCAGATGTGACCGCGCTGCGGGCCCGTGACGATCAAGTGCCAGTACATGCCGCAGCCGTCGGTGCCGAGCACCAGCGAGCCGTGGTCGAACACGGGGTCCGTCCGGGCCTCGAACTCCTCCTCCGACAGCGTCTCCTCGTCGCCCTCCGCCTCCCACAGCCAGGCCGCCGTGAGCGGGAAAGGCTCGGCAAGCAGGCGCTCGGGACGGTTCGGGCCCCAGTCCGAGGGCGTCTGCGCGAGGGGCAGCAGGCCGTAGAAGGGCGGCCCGGCGCGCAGCCCGTCGCAGATCTCCGCCACGAACGTGCGGTACGGCTCCGGGAGCACGATGCCGTGCTCCGCCTCGAACGCCCGCACCGCCTCCCAGCCGGCCGGGGGCAGCGCCCCGGGGCGGGACGCGAAGATCTCCCGGAGGGCGGCCTGCTCGGCCGGGTCGCGTGATTCCGTGTTCATGGCGGTCATCATGCAAGAGCCGGAGGTGACCGCCCGGGGCGGGCGGGGGTGGGATGCCTAAGACGGCCCTATCCGGGCACTCGCGGGTCGTAGAACCGGCCTCCTGACCCGCCGCCCGTCGATGGCGGGGGCGGGTGAGGCCGGTCGAACCGTCCCCGGGATCCCTGGAGAGTGGTCGTGACCGTTCGGGTAGGGGTTGAGGAAGAGTTCCACGTGATCGACCGGGAGCGCGGATCCCTGGTGCCGTGCGCCGATGTGCTGCTGGACGAGCTGCCCGGCGGGACGTTCACCCGTGAGATGGCGCGCTCGATCATCGAGACCAACAGCGAGGTCCACGCCTCCCTCGGGGGACTGCACGACGACCTTCTCCGCACCCGGCGGCGCCTGGACGAGGCGGCCGCGCGCCACGGCCTCGCCGTCCTCGGCGCCGGCACCGCCCCCCTGGGGCGGGTCGAGGCGGTGGACGTCACCCCGGAGCCGCGCTACCGGGACATGGCCGACGCCTACCGCCGCGTCGCGGACGAGCAGCTGATATGCGGTGCCCAGGTGCATGTGGACGTCCCCGACCGCGACACCGCGGTACGCGCCCTGTGCACGCTGGGGCCGTGGCTGCCGCCGCTGCTCGCTCTGTCGGCGAGTTCACCGTTCTGGCTCGGTTCCGACACCGGTTACGCCAGCTGGCGGACCATGCTGTGGCAGCGCTGGCCCACCGCGGGACCGGCCGGCTGCTTCGACGGCGCCGCGGAGTACGACGAGGCGGTGACGGGCCTCATCCGGTCGGGCGTGATCAGCGACGCGGGAATGATCTATTACGACGTCCGGCCGTCCGCCCATCAGCAGACCCTGGAGCTGCGCGTCAGCGACGCCTGCCCCCGCCCCGAGACGGTGGTGATGATCGCGGGGCTCTTCCGCGCCCTGGTGACCGACGCCTGTGCCCGTACGGCGCCTCCCGGCCGACGGGAATGCGACGGCAGGCACGAGTGGCTGCGCGCGGCGACCTGGCGCGCGGCGCGGTCCGGGCTCGAAGGGGACCTCGTCGATCCGGAGACCCGCCGCCCGGCTCCCGCGCCGCGGGTCATGGAGACCCTCCTGCGCCGGCTGCGTCCCGCGCTGGAGGAGCACGGCGACTGGGAACCGGTGCGCGAACTCGTCGCACGGGCGGTGGCGACCGGCAGTGCGGCCCGGCGTCTGCGGGCGGCCGCCGCGCGGGACGACCTGCTGGCCGCCGTCGACCTGCTCGCCGCGGAGACCCGCGGGGAGGAGCCCACGCGCGCCCGCGCCTCCGCTTCCGCGCGGGCCGCTCGCGTACTCCCGGCCGAGGAGACGCGACCCGTACGGGTGAAAAGCGCCGAACAGCGCCCTGCACGGCGTGTCGCGGGGGACTGATGTCCTCGCGAGGTGCTATCCGGCCCGCCGGGCCGACGCGGGGCGATCCGTGGGACCCGTCCCGGAGCCGCACCTCTTCGCGATCGTCCTCCGGTGGTGGGCCGGTGGACACGGAGGGAGTGGTTGTGAGGCGTATTCGGCCGGCGCACGTCGCCGGGCTGGTGGTCGGGGCGGCCGCACCGTCGGCTGCCCCTCCGACGGTCGGCGCGGTCCGAGCCGGCGGGGCCGGACATCCGGCCGCCTCCGGCGCCGGCGTCCTCTCCGGCTCCTGGTCCGACGCCCTGTCCCCGGCCGGAGCCGTGGGCCTGGCCGGCGGCGGCCTTCTCGCCGGCTTCGGCGCCGCCCGGCTCGTGCGGGGACGCCGGCGGGGCACGCCGCACCCTTGAGCCGCCGCGCGACCACGATGGTGGCGCTCGGTCTGGCCGGAGTGACCGCCGGCGTGTACGCGCTCGCGCGGCCGGCCGGTCCGGCCGACGGCGGAGCGCTCCCGCCGGTGGCCGCAAGGCCGCTGCCCTCCGCCGTCGGAGCACCCCCGCCGTCTCCGCCTTCGGAGATACGCGGCGCGAAGGGGCTGCGCGCGGTACTGGTCCCGGTGGCGGCCGGCCGGGACGGCGCCCTGGCCCTGCCCGAGGACGCCCGCACCGGTGGATGGTGGGCGCTCGGGGCGATGGCGGGCGCCACCGAGGGCACGACCCTCATCGCCGGCCATGTGGACACCCCGGACTCCGGTCTCGGGGCCTTCGCCGCCCTGCACGGCCTCGCCCCGGGGGCCAGGGTGGAGCTCGTCGCCGCGAACGGCCTGACGTACCCGTACGTCATCGCCGCCCGGCGCCTCTACGACCGACAGGCCCTTCCGGCGGAGCTGTTCGGCCGGAGCGGCGCGCACCGGCTGGCGCTGGTCACCTGTGCCGGAAGCTACGACCCCGACAAGCGGGCGTACGACTCCAACCTGGTCCTGTACGCCACCCCGCTCGGCGGGCCCCTTCGGCCGCGGGGCGAATCCTGACGATCGCCGCCGCCTTCTCGATGCGCGTCGTGCGCGCCGCTCTGCCCGGTCGGACGCCCTGGCGTCACACTGGACGCGGCACGCGGGCGCGGAGCTGCGCGGCGGCGCCTCCTGTGCACCCCGAGGAAGGGCGGTGGACGATGCTCGTCACCCACATGATCGACGGCGGCACCCTGCGCGTGACCGTCCAGCAGGACCTGAACGTCACCAATCGCGCCGCGGCCGCGCTCCAGGTCGAGGCGCTCGTCTCCGCCCACCGTCCGGACCTGGTGGTCTTCGAACTCCCGACGGACTCCCCTTCCCCCGCGACGCTCAGCGCCGTCGCCCGCACCCGCCGGATGTGCCAGAGCATCGGCATCCCCTTCACCCTGACCGGGCCGGTCACCTCCGACCGGCGGCTGCTGGACGCCGCCGCGTCCGGCGAGGCGAGACCACGGCTGCTGGAGTTCGGGGCGCGTCGCGACCACTGAGTCAGGGCGCGGGGCGGGACGGAGCGGACGGGACGGCGGCGCGGGGCCGCCCGGGGCGGCGGCGGTAGGGTCACCTCATGGACATGATCACCGTCCCCGCCGGCCGGGTCACGCTGTCGGACCGGCGCACCGGACGTCGCTGGACGGCCGACGTCGCGTCCTTCCACCTGGCGTCGGTGCCGGTCACGCGGGCCCTGTACGCGGACGTCACCGGCGAACGGCCCGGCGAGGCCGAGGGGGACCGGCTGCCCGTGGACAGCGTCTCCTGGTGGGACGCCGTCCGCTTCTGCAACACCCTGTCCCGGCGCGAGGGGCTCACTCCCTCCTACCGCTTCGACACCGGTGCGCAGGCGGAAGAGGAGGCTCCGGCGGGGGCGGGGGCCGACGGCGGCGGCCACGTCACCTGGGACGCCGCGGCGGACGGGTACCGGCTGCCGACCGAGGCCGAGTGGGAGCACGCCTGCCGGGCCGGCACGACCGGGCCTCACTACGGGGCCCTCGACGACATCGCCTGGTACCGCGACAACGCCCAGGAGCGCGTACGGGAGGTGGGCGGCAAGCGGCCCAACGCTTGGGGCCTTTACGACATGCTCGGCAACGTCTGGGACTGGTGCTGGGACGTCTACGACCCGGAGGTCTACGGCAGCTACCGGGTGCTGCGGGGCGGCGGCTGGTTCGACGAGCACTGGAGCTGCCGTGCCTCGGCGCGGCGCCGCAGCCACCCGACCTTCCGGGTCGACGACGTGGGCTTCCGTCTCGCCCGGACGGCCCCGCTCACCGGCGCCCCCGGTCGGCACCGTTCGACAGGTGCCTGATCTCCTCGATGACGCGGGCCGCCTCCACGAGGGCCGTGCCGTGCACGGGCCACTCCCCCGGGTGGTCGAGATGCCCGGCGCGCGCCATGGCCGTCGCCTCCTCGTGCCGGCGCTCGGCGTCCTCGACGTGGCGGCGAAGCCGGTCGGGATCGTCCGGCCCGTGGGGCGGGTCAAGACACTCGAGCGCCGCGACGGTGGCGTGCAGCAGCCCGGCGTAGGAGGCGCGGAAGTCCGCGGAGACGGACGCTCCGGGCGACGCTGACGGGGCCGGCGACCCGGGCTCTCCGGACGGGTCCTTGGCCTGGGATTCGTACGCCAGGGCCCGGGCGATGGAGCGGACGTAGGTGCCGATGCGCTCGACCACGCTGATCGTCTCGTGGCAGCGCAGCAGCGCGGCCTCGGCGCTGCTCCACGGCCGGCGCGGGTTGAGCCGGGTGTTCTCCCGTTCCCTTTGGAGCGTGCCGCGCGCGTGCGCCGCTCGTCCGGCCAGTTCCTCGCAACGGTGCGCCCAGTCCTTCCCCCCGTCCTCGTCCGCAGCCTCCCCCGTGGCGGTCCGTGCCAGGTCGCGGAGCAGCGTCCGGGTGTGGGCGGCCAGGTCGGCGACGCGTCGCCGCGCCGTGTCCGTGTGCGGGGAGGGGGCGATCGCGAAGTGGGCGGCGAGGCCGCAGCACACGCCGATGACCGCCGAGGACACCAGATGGCCGATGTAGTCGATCCGGCCCCCGCCTCCGGCGAACGCGAAGAGGGCCACGACCGGGACCTGTGATCCCTGACCGCCGAGCAGGTCGAGCCGGGACACCAGGAGGGCGATGAAGACCAGGACGCCGAGGGTCCAGGCGTGCACGCCGACGGTGCTGCCGAATCCGGCCGCCACCGCCGTCCCGATCGCCATGGCTCCCAGGTACTGCGCCGAGTCCCACAGCGAGCGGTAGACCGTGGACTGCAGGGCCAGCAGCGCCGTGAACGGGGCGAAGGCCGTGACACCCGCGGGCAGCAGCAAGGAGGCCAGGCACCAGGCGACCGTCGCGGCGGCGGTTCCCTTGGCCAGCAGCAGGACGCCGTCGCGTGCCTCGCCCGGCCCCCGGACGGCGTCTTTCACGAACGCGCACGCCGAGCGTCGGCGGCGCCCCCACCAGGTGGCGGCCTGGGACGTCCTGTCGGACACGGATCTCCCGTCCTTCGTCGCTTCCGTGTTCGCCGCGTACCCCTCACGCGGACATGTACGTGTCCTTCCTCCGGCGGGGGGTGGCGGGGGCGAGACCGGCGTGTTCCGGTGGGAGGGGCGGGCCGCTTCGGGCATCGCGCGCCGCGTCCGTGGAACACGAGGGGGATGGCAGCACCCGCCCGCGTCGGAGGAGGCTTCGTGTCGCAGACCCCGGAATCCGTGTACGCCCGCGTCAGGGAGGAGGTGGCCGCCCGCGCGGACCGCCTCTGGGACGTGAGCCTCGCGCTGCACCGCGACCCCGAGACGGCCTACGAGGAGCGGCGGGCCGCCCGTCTGCTCTCGGACGAGCTCGAACGGGAGGGCTTCCGCGTGGAGCGCGGGGTGGCCGGCCTGCCCACCGCTTTCGTCGCACGTACGGGCACGGCGGCCACCCCGGGCGACGGTCCCCGTGTCGCCCTGCTGATGGAGTACGACGCGCTGCCCCTGCTCGGCCACGCGTGCGGGCACAACCTGATCGCGTCGGCCGGACTCGGCGCCTCCCTCGCCGTGCGGGCGGCGCTCGGGGAGGTCGGGGGAACGCTGCTGGCCGTCGGGGCTCCGGCGGAGGAACGCGGGGGCGGCAAGGTGGCCGAGGTCGAGGCGGGCCTGTTCGAGGGGGTGGACGCGGCGCTGATGTTCCACCCGGGCGTCCACGACTGGGCGTGGGCTCCCCTGACGGCCAGCGCGCAGGTGCGGGTGGGGTTCCACGGCCGCGCCGCGCACCCGACCGGCAGCCCCACGGAGGGGATCGACGCCTTGGGGGCGCTGATCCAGCTGTTCAACGCGCTGGGCGTCCTGCACAAGCGGCTGCCTCCCGGCTCGCACATCCAGGGCATCGTGACCGACGGGGGGCGGGCCACGAACATCGTCCCCGAGTACGCGGAGGGGATGTTCGGCCTGCGCGGGTCGACCACGTCCGCGCTGGAGGAGCTGGTGGAGGAGTTGCGGGGCTGCGCGCAGGGCGTGGCGCTGGCCACCCGTACGACGGTGGAGGTGACCGACGTGGGCGGGCGGTACGAGCACTTCCGGGACAACGACGTGCTGTCCGGCCTGTTCGCCCGGCACATGGACCGCGCGGGGATCCGGCTGTCGGAGCCGGTGCCGGGCGTGTACCTCGGCTCGTCGGACATCGGCAACGTCAGCACGCGGGTGCCCGCGATCCATCCGTTCGTCGCCATCATGGGGCCGGAGGCGGCGGACCACACGCCCCCCTTCGCGGAGGCGGCCGCCGGGCCCCGGGCCCGGGAGGTGATGCTGGCGGCGGCGGAGGCGCTCGCCTGCACGGCAGTGGACGTCCTCCTGCGTCCGGACGTGACGGAGCGGGCCTGGACCCGCCTGCGTGAGAAGGCCGCCGCGGGCCTCTGACGGCTTCTCGCCGCCGGCGGCGGCCGGCGTCAGTCCTCGACGCTCACGCGGATGGTCTTCACCTCGGTGTCGGCGGCGTCCGGGACGACCATGCCCGCCTCGACGCCGCTGCGCAGATAGCGCAGGACCTCGGCGTTGAGCTTCTCGCCCGGCACCGCGGCCGGGATGCCGGGCGGGTAGGGCGTGAGCATCTCGGCGGTCACCCGGCCGGCGGCCTTCTCCCACGGCACCTGCTCGACGCGCCCGAAGAAGGCGTCGCGCGGCAGCATGACCTGCTCCAGGCGCAGGTCGGCCGGGTCGGGGACCTCCACCCGCGCCGCGGGCCGCAGCTCGTCGGCGTGGGCGGCCGCGTCGCGCAGGGCCGCGACCAGGGCGCGGGCGCTGCGGGAGTCGTCGGCGTGGGTGAGCTGGGCGCTGGTGCGGCGGTGGTCGGACAGGTGCAGGTTGATGCGATGGCGGGCGCGGATCCAGTCGGCGACGCGGTAGCCGGTGGTGTCGAGGCCGGTGATGTCGACGATGACCTGGAGGGGGTCGAGGTCGGCCGCGCGGCCGGGCCCGCAGAAGTCGTCCCGTCCGTGGACGTGCAGGCCGTCGATCTCGTCGATCTGCGCCCGTACCGTCTTGGCCAGGGTGAGGGCGTCGTCGTAGAGGGCGTGGCCGTGCTGGACCATCTGGCGGCGCCAGCCGTCGAGGGCCGCGTAGACGAGCACGGAGGGGCTGGTGGTGCCGAGCAGGTCCTCGCGGTTCTTGAGTACCTCCGGTGCGATCAGGTCGCCCTGGAGGTGGAAGACGGACCCCTGCTCCAGGCCGGAGCCCATCTTGTGGACCGAGGTCACGCACACGTCCGCGCCGGCGTCCATGGCCCAGGTCGGCAGGTCCGGGTGGAACGGCAGGTGGGCTCCCCACGCCTCGTCGACGATGAGGGGCACGCCGTGGTCGTGGCAGGTGTCGGCGATGGCCCGCAGGTCGGAGCAGGTGCCGTACGGCGTCGGCGTCGTCACCAGGGCGCCCCGCGCGTCGGGGTGCTCGGCGAAGGCGGCGCGGAAGGCCTCGGCGGACGGCGGATGGGCGAGGTGCCGTTCGGGGTCCCACTGGGGGTCCACCCAGATCGGCACGATCCCGGCGAGGACGAGACCGGAGACCACGGACTTGTGCGCGTCCCGGCCCACGAGCAGCTTCTCGTGCGGCCCGGCTACGGACAGCATGGCGGCCTTGACCGACAGGGAGCTGCCGCAGGTGGAGAAGAAGGTGTGCTCCGCGCCGACGGCGTCGGCCATCAGCTCCTGGGCCCTGGTGATCACCCCGTGGGACGAGGTCCGGTCGTCCAGGCCGCTGGTGGCGAGCACGTCGGAGTGGAACACGCCGTCGCCGAGGATCGCGCGGACCCGGGGGTCCGCACCCCGCCCCTGCTTGTGGCCGGGCGGTGTGAAGGGGGTCTGGTTCTCTGCGTGGTACGCGGCCAGCGCGTCGAGCACGGGTGCCTGTGAGTGGTCCATGGCACTGCGGGTTCCCTGCGGAACAGGGCAAAAACAACCTCGGATGATCATGGTGGCTGCCGCGGACTCCCCCGCGCTCCCCCGTGTCGGCGGCCGGGGCCGGGCCGGCTCCTGGGCCGGCTGGACGCCCTGCGCCGGGGCCGTCGGCCGGGCGCGCGCGCCGGTGGCGCGCTCGTGAGGCATGCCCCACGATCAACGGGGAACCCGCGAAGCGGAGCGGGTCGCCGTGGGCCGAGGAACAGGACGGCGCACGGGCGTCCGCTCCCCGTCTTCAAGGAGTGGTCGTGATTGATACGCGTGGGGTCGAGGAGGACAGCGAGATTCCCGGTGTGCCGGGGGCGGGTGTGGCACAGCTGGCAGGTGTGACATGTGCGGTTTGAGCGGTGAGATACGTTTCGACGACCGGCGGCCCGATGTGGCCGCTGTGGAGCGCATGACCGACCGCCTGGCCCCCCGCGGGCCCGACGGCCGGGGCATCTGGGCCCAGGGGCCGGTGGCCCTGGGGCACCGCCGACTGAAGATCATCGACCTGTCCGAGCGCGGCGCGCAGCCGATGTCCGACACCGAGGCCCAGCTGACGGGCGTCTTCAACGGATGTGTCTACAACTACCGGGAGCTGCGGCGGGAGCTGCAGTCCCTCGGGCACCGGTTCGTCTCCACCTCGGACACCGAGGTCATCCTCAAGGCCTACCGCCAGTGGGGCACGGACTGCGTCGACCGCTTCGTCGGCATGTTCGTCTTCGTCATCGTCGAGAACGACAGCGGCCGCGTGGTCCTGGCCCGTGACCGGCTCGGCATCAAGCCGCTGTACCTGGCGCACGGTCCCGGCCGGCTGCGGTTCGCCTCGACGCTTCCTGCGCTGCTCGCGGGCGGCGGCGTCGACACGTCGCTCGACCCCGTCGCGCTGCACCAGTACCTGAGCTGGCACGCCACGGTGGCGGCGCCGCGGACCGTGCTCAACGGCGTGCGCAAGCTGCCGCCTGCCACGGTCCGCGTGGTGGAGCCGGACGGCTCCTACCGCGACCGGTGCTACTGGCAGCCGTCGTACACCCGCCGCCCGGAGGACGCCGGCATGGACGCGGCCGACTGGCGCGACGCGGTCCTGGACGCGCTGCGGACCGCCGTGCGGCGCCGAATGGTCGCCGACGTGCCGGTCGGCGTGCTGCTGTCCGGCGGGCTCGACTCGTCCCTGATCGTGGCGCTGCTGGCCGAGGAGGGCCAGCGGGACCTGGCGACGTTCAGCGTCGGCTTCGAGGCGGAGGGCGGCGAGGAGGGCGACGAGTTCGCGTACTCCGACCTGATCGCGCGCCGCTACGACACCGAGCACCACCAGCTGATGGTTCCCTCGGACCGGGTGTCGACCGCCCTCGACGGGGCGGTCCTGGCCATGAGCGAGCCGATGATCAGCCATGACGTGGTCGCGTTCCACCTGCTGTCGGAGCTCGTCTCCAAGGAGGTGAGCGTCGTCCAGAGCGGCCAGGGCGCCGACGAGGTGTTCGCCGGGTACCGCTGGTATCCGCAGATGGCCGCCGTCGAGCGCGAGCGGGAGCCGGAGACGTACGCGGAGGTGTACTTCGACCGGCCGCACTCCGACTTCGCCCGGATCCTCCAGCCGGACCTGCTGACCGGGCAGGACGAGTCCGGCCGGTTCGTGCGCGAGCACATGGCCGCACCGGGCGCCGAGACCGCGCTGGACGCGGCGCTGCGGCTCGACACGCACGTCATGCTGGTCGACGACCCGGTCAAGCGCGTGGACAACATGACCATGGACTGGGGCCTGGAGGCCCGGACGCCGTTCCTGGACCACGAGCTGGTCGAGCTGGCCGCCGCCTGCCCGCCGGAGCTGAAGCTGGCGCAGGGCGGCAAGGGCGTCGTCAAGGACGCGGGCCGCGCGTTGCTGCCCCGTGAGATCGTCGACCGGCCCAAGGGCTACTTCCCGGTGCCGGCGATCCGCCATATGGCGGGGCCCGTCCTCGAACGGGTGCGCCAGGCACTGTCCGCGCCCGAGGCCCGGGCTCGGGGCGTCTTCCGCGACGAGTACGTCGCCGAGCTGCTCTCGGCCCCCGATCACCACCGGACGAAGCGAGGGGCGAACGCCCTGTGGCACGTAGCGTTGCTGGAGATATGGCTGCAGACGCACGGGATCAACTGAGCGGAGTCACGTCGGCGGCGCCGGTGCCGGTGCCGCTGGCCGATGCCGCGGGCCTGCGCGACACGCCCCAGCCGTTGATCTCGCACGGCTGCTGGTACCCGTCCGTGGACCCGACGGGTGAGCAGGTGGCGTTCATCTGCGACCGGACGGGCGTACCGCAGCTGTGGACGGGGCCGGTGGCCGGCACGGAGATCCACCTGCTCGACGCGGACCCGGACCCGGTCACGGAAGTGGCCTGGTCGCCGGACGGGCGGTGGATCGCCTACACGGTCGCCCCCGGGGGCGGCGAGCTCACCCGGGTCCTGTGCGTACGGCCTGACGGCACCGGCCGCCGGATCGTGGCGGGCGCGGACGCCGGCAGTTCGGCCTACCTCGGCTGCTGGACGCGCGACGGATCCGCCGTGGCGGTCACGGTCGCCGAGCCCCCACCGCCTCCACCGGGCCACTCCGCCGTCCGGCAGGAGCCGGTCGTCCCTCCGGACCACGAGGCGGTGTTCGCGGACCTGCCCGCCGGGTGGGCGGAACGCGACGGCCCGGCCACGCTGCTCGGGGGCGCCCGCCGGGGCGATGTGGGCCCCTCCCTCTCCGGTACGCCACCGGCCTTGCCGGACGGGACGGGGAGCGGGCTGTTCCTGACGGACGGGTTCGTCCTCCCGGCGGGCACACCGGACAGGGCGGCCGGAGGGAACGGGGCGCGGCGGAGCCCGGACGGCGACGGGCCGGCCGGTCCGGCCGGCGAGGCGACGAGCGCGCCGGCCGACCAAGGGGCGAGCGGCCTGGACGGCGCTGCCCGCGACCGGCTCACCGCCTACCTGGTCGATCCCGACGGACTCCGGTCGCCCGTGCTCGTCGCCGCCGAGTCGGGGGCGGCGACGCTGCGTGTCTGCGACGTCAGCGAGGACGAGCGGTTCGCGCTGGTACGCAGGGGGCCGCGAGGCCGGCGCGAGGCGGTGGTGGTGCGCACCGCCGACCTCGGGACCGGATCCGTCCTGCGGGTCGGGGACGGTGACCCGTGGATCGGCCGTTTCTCGCCGGACGGCCGCACGCTGTGGCTGCGGAGCGATCACGAACGGCAGTTCGCCGCCCTGCTCGCCACGGGGCTCGACCAGGACGGCGGCCACCTCGGGCTGTCCGTGCTGGCCGAGCGGGAGGGCTGCGACCTGGAGCTGCTCGCGTTCGCCGAGGACGGCCGCACGGCCGCGCTCGCCTGGAACGTGCGGGGCGCGACGGAGCTGCAGACCCTCGGTCTTCCCGCGGGAGGGCCCGTGCCCAGCGGGGCGGCCACCGGGACCACGCCGCCCCGGGACGTGCCGCTGCCGCACGAGGTGGTCACCCGGATCACCCGGGCGGGGCCCGGCGGGATGGTGCTGGCGCTGTCGGGTTCCCAGCGGCGCCCCGGGGTGTGGCGGGTGCCGCCGGGAGCGCTGTCGGCGCGCACGCCCTGGTCCTCGCGGGACGAGGACGCCGTGCCGCCGGGCCGGCCGCCCGTACGACCGGTGCCCCTGCGTCCGGTGGCCCGCGACGGACTGCACCTGGGCGGCTGGTACTACCGCGCCCCGGGCCGTGACGCCGGCCGGCCGGCCCCGTGCGTGATCCATCTGCACGGCGGTCCCGAGGAGCAGGAACGGCCGGTGTTCGACCCGCTGTACCACGAGCTGCTGGGCCGGGGCCTGGACGTGTTCGCGCCCGACGTCCGCGGTTCGTCCGGCTGGGGCCGGTCGTTCGTGGACGCCGACCTGGGCACGGGCCGGTTCGCGGCGATCGACGACGTCGCCGACTGCGCGGCGCACGTGGTGCTGACCGGCCGCGCCGACCCGACGCGGCTCGCGGTGATGGGCCGCTCGTACGGCGGGTATCTGACGCTGGCCTCCCTCGTATGGCATCCGCAGCTGTTCCGTACGGGTGTCGCGGTGTGCGGGATGTCGGACTTCGCGACCTTCTTCGAGGGCACCGAGCCGTGGATCGCCGAGTCGGCGGCGCACAAGTACGGCCATCCGGTGCGCGACCGGGACCTGCTGCGCGCGCTGTCCCCGATGAGCCGGGTCGACGAGCTGCGCGTACCGCTGCTCGCGGTGCACGGCGAGCACGACACCAATGTGCCGCCCGGCGAGTCCGAGCAGATGGTGCGGGCCGCCCGGGACAGAGGGCTGGCGGCCGAGCTGCTCACGTTGCTCGACGAGGGCCACGACTTCCGGCGGGCGGACAACCGGCGGCTCTTCCGCCGCACCGCCGCCGACTGGATGCAGCGCCACCTGGGCGCCTGAGCGGCGCCCGGGGCCTTCGCCGGGGGCCGGGCGCCCGGCGCCCGGGATGGGCCTTCGTGTGGCGGCCGCCGCGGACGGCGACCTGACCAGGGCCGATTCCCTCCGCCGATACGGGGTACCGGAGGGACATGATCACCATTGGGGTCGAGGAAGAGTACCTGCTGCTCGATCCGGACACGTGCCTGCCGGTGCCGCTCGCGGACGAGGTGCGCGCGGCGGCCGGACTGCAGCCGATCGTCGAGGACGCCGAGGTCCAGTCGGAGCTGTTGCAGGCGCAGGTCGAGGTCGCCACGCCCGTCTGCGAAGACCTCGGCGAGGTCGGCGGCCACCTGCTGCGGCTGCGGCACGCGGTCGGCACGGCGGCGGAGAAGAACGGGTGCCGGCTCGCCGCCTGCGCGACGGCCCCCTACCGCGAGACCGCGCCCGTCCCGGTCACCCGCAAGGCCCGCTATCTGGCGATGTCCTCCCAGGCACCCCAGCTGGTGGCCGAGCAGCTCGTCAACGGGATGCACGTCCACGCGGCCGTGCCCGACCGGGAGACGGGCGTCGCCGTCCTGAGCCGTATCCGGGTCTGGCTGCCCGTCCTGGTGGCGATGTCCGCGAACTCGCCCCTGTGGGACGGCAACGACACGGGGTTCGCGAGCTGGCGCACGGTGGTCTTCGGCCGCTGGCCGGTCAGCGGCCCCCCGCCCCTCTTCACCTCGCTCGAGGACCACGAGAGGCGCGTCCAGTCGCTGCTCGACACCGGCATCATCACCGACACCGGTCAGCTGTACTGGCAGGCCCGCCTGTCCGACCGGTATCCGACGGTCGAGGTGCGCTGCGCCGACGTGCAGCTGCGCGCCGACGCGGCCGTGATGTTCGCCGGTCTCGTCCGTGCCCTGATCGCCACCGCCATCCGCGAGGAGAAGGCCGGGGCCCCGCTCCCTGCGTGCTCGCCCGAGCTGCTGCAGGCGTCCAACTGGCACGCCGCCCGGCACGGCCTGAGCGGCCTGCTGGTCGACCCGACCGGCCGGGCGCGCCGGGCGGGCGACGTCCTCGTCATGCTGCTCGACCACGTCACGCACGCCCTCGACGAGGCCGGGGACACCCGCGAGGTGACCTCCCTTGTGCACCGGCTGCTCCAGGAGGGCACCCCGGCGGACCGGCAGCTGCGCGCACTCGCCGAGGGCGGCCCGGCGGCCCTCGCAGAACTGATCACCAGCGAGACGGTCGCCCCCTGACACACCGCGGACCCGCCGCCGGCCGGGCCCGGGACGCTGTCCCGGAAGAGCGCCGGCCGGGGCTCACCGACGGTCGGCTCACGCCGCAGTCGAGCCCACGTCCACCGGGGTGAACGGGCGGCTCGCGAAGGCCGCGTTCGGGCCGACGCCGGCCGGGACCCACGGCCGGTTCGTCATGCCGCGTTCGGGCCGACGCCGGCCGGGGCTCACCGAGGGCCGGCTCACGCCGCGTTCGGGCCCACGTCCGCCGGGGTCAGCGGGCGGCGCAGCGGCGCCGCCGTGGCGTACTCGTCCGCGCCCACGTCGCGGGCGCTGCCCCGCTCGTGGCCGTCGGCGTCGTACGGGACGGCCGGGGTCACCAGCGTCGCCGCGCCGATCGCCGGGCTGCCGGCCGACAGCCGGAACACCCCGTCGGTCCCGCGCCGGAGTAGAGGGTCGACCCTCCGGTAGCCGCCGGACGGTATCGTGCCGGCCGATGCCGCGCCCCACAGGATGTTGCCCTGCCAGGTGATGCCGGTCGTCGTCTCCATCTCCACCAGGCTCCCGGTGTCGCCGACCAGCAGGTTGTCGGCGACGACGACGCCCTGCGGGGCGTAGGTCCTGGTCTCGCCGGAGAGCGTGCGGGCGTTGCCCACCAGGGTGTTGTGCGCGATCACCGCACGGTCGCAGGCGTCGTTGCCCCGCCGCTCCTCGGTCGTCTCGCCGGCGTGGTGGTCGCGGGTGGTGCCGCTCCCGATCACCAGGGCCCGTCCCGTGAGACCGGCGAGATGGTTGTTGACCACCAGATGGTCGTTGCCGTAGAGACGCAGGCCCTCGGCGCCGTCGAGCAGGTGGTTGCCGTCCACCGTGGAGCGGTTGCCGTGACGCAGCACGATCCCGCCCCGGCTGTCGCGGACCGTGTTGCACCGGATGGTGTTGTCCGACGACTTCACCGAGATCGCCTCGGGGTCTCCGTCGCACCGCTCGAACAGGTTGGCCTCCACGAGCGCGTGGGCGCTGGACAGGGCCCGGGAGCTGACGCCGAGCCGGATCGGCTCGCCGCCGTTCTCGCCGCCGAAGCTGTGGCGGGAGAAGTGGTTCTTGTAGACGTGGAGGCGCTGGGCCATGGCGGTCGAGCCGGGGCCGTCCACGACGAGGAAGATGCCCTCGGTGGTCTTGTCGTGGAAGTGGTTCCGGTCGATCTTGGCGTCGTCGCCGCGCACGACGACCCAGTCGAGCCCGGCGGTGTCGGCGAACCGGAAGTCGTTGCGGGTCAGCCGGATGCGCGGGCAGCCCGCCGGGATCTCCAGCGTGGTGCTCTGCCGGAAGGCGAAGCCGCTGACGGTGATGTCGCTCGCGTCGGAGAAGACGAAGCTCCGGCCGCCCTGGAGCACGGCCCCGCCGCGCGACTGCGCGACGATGGTGATCGGCGCGCTGCTGGTGCCGTGCCTGCCGGAGACGTTGATGGCCTGGCCCGACGGGACGGTGTAGGTGCCGTCGGCCACGACGATCCGGTCGCCGGGTGCCGCCCGGTCGATCGCCCTCCGCAGCTCGTCCAGGGTGGTCACCGCCGTGGTGGCCGCCGCGGCGCCGACCGCCGGCCGGGCGGCGAGGGGTACGGCGGAGATCGCCGCGCCGGACAGGGCGCCGGCGAGGAACGTGCGTCGTTGCATCAAGTCTCCTAGGAAGGACGGGCGTCGGGCCGCGACGAGGGGTGCCGCACGCGGTGCGTGAATTCCCCTCCCCATGGCCTTGCGCGAACGTCGGGCCTCTCTCTACGCTCCCGAGCCAATGGTTAGGAAGATTTCCTAACCATTGAGTCGCCCCGGGGCCTACCCCTCGTCGCACCCGTCTACTCCTCAGCCCTCGACACCGCGTCCGCGCCCCCTCAGCCCACCAGCACGCCCCCTCCGTCACCGGCCGACGCGATCGGATGCCCGCACTCCGTACGCCCGCGCCCATCCTCACCGAGATCACGATCCACTGGAGATGCCATGACTCGAGATGTCCGGAAAGGAACGACCCCCGCCATGAGCCGAAGAGGCATATCCCTCCTCGTCGCGACGGGCCTCCTGGCCCTGCCGCTGGTCGGCGCCCCCCAGGCCGCCGCCGCCGACACCCTGGTGTCGGTCGGCAGGGCCACGGCGACCTCGTCGATCGAAGGGGCCGGGTTCGAAGCGGGTCTCGCCGTCGACGCGAACACCGCCACCCGGTGGGCGAGCGCCGAGGGCGTCGATCCGCAGTGGGTGCGGATCGACCTCGGCTCCAGCCACACGATCTCCCGGGTGAAGCTCGACTGGGAGGCCGCGTACGCCAGGACGTACAAGATCCAGACCTCCCCCGACGGTTCGACCTGGACCGACGTGTACTCCACCAGCGCGGGCGACGGGGCGACCGACGACCTCACCGTGGCCGGTACCGGACGCTACGTACGGATGTACGGGACGGGCCGGGGCACCCCGTACGGCTACTCCCTCTGGGAGTTCGGGGTCTACGGCTCCCCGGCCGGCGGCGCCGACACCGTCGCGCCGAGCGCCCCGGGCAGCCTCCGCACGACCGCCTCCTCCGCCACGAGCGTCTCCCTCGCCTGGAACGCGTCCACCGACAACGTCGCCGTCACCGGCTACGACGTCTACCGGGGCGGCGCCCTCGTCGGCTCCACCACCGGCACGTCCCACACCGACACCGGCCTCACCGCCTCGACGTCGTACGGCTACACCGTGAAGGCCCGCGACGCGGCCGGCAACCGGTCGGCCGCGAGCAGCACCCTCACCGTCACCACGCCCGCGACCGGCACGGGCCCCGCCGTTCCCTTCGGCAGCCACCTCAGGCCGTACGTCTCCGGCACGCTGAGGCCGTCGGGCGGCCAGGCGGCCGTCGACCAGAAGGTCGTCGACTACTACAAGAGCTGGAAGTCGGCCTTCGTCCGCCAGAACTGCGGCAACGGCTGGTACCAGGTCATCTCCCCCGACGCCGACCACCCGTACGTCGCCGAGGCGCAGGGCTACGGCATGGTGATCGCCGCGACGATGGCCGGCGCCGATCCCGACGCGAAGAAGATCTTCGACGGTCTGGTCAAGTGGAAGATCGACCACCCCTCCGCCATCAACCCGAACCTGCTGGCGGCCGAGCAGGACGTGAACTGCCGAAGCGTCAACGGCGGTGACGGGGCGACCGACGGTGACATGGACGTCGCGTACGGCCTGCTGCTCGCGGACAAGCAGTGGGGCAGCGCGGGGACGTACAACTACAAGGACCTCGCGATCAAACACATCGCGGCGATCAAGAAGGACGAGGTCAACCCGACGACCCACCTGCTGAAGCTGGGCGACTGGAGCAGCTCCGGCGACCAGTACTACTACATCACCCGCACCTCGGACTGGATGGTGGACCACTTCCGGGCCTTCCGCGCCGCGACCGGTGACGCGGCCTGGGACACCATCCGCACCGCGCACCAGACGCGGATCGCCTCCCTGCAGTCCACGTACGCCCCGAACACCGGCCTGCTGCCCGACTTCGTCGTCAACACCGACACCTCCCCGAAGCCGGCACCCGGGCAGGTCCTGGAGGACCCGAACGACGGCGCGTACTGGTGGAACGCCTGCCGCACCCCGTGGCGGATCGCGGACGACGCGGTGACCAGCGGCGATGCCAAGTCCCTCGCGGCGGCGCGGAAGCTGAACAGCTGGATCAAGGCGAAGACCGGCGGTGACCCGAACAGGATCGCCATGGGTTACCGCCTCGACGGCACCCAGATCTCCGCGGGCAGCGAGGCCGCCTTCTTCGCCCCGTTCGCCGTCGCGGCGATGACCGACGCGGGCAGCCAGGCGTGGCTCGACGCCCTGTGGAACAAGATGCTGGCCACCCCCGTCGACACCGGCAGCTACTTCTCCGCGAGCATCCAGCTCCAGGTGATGATCACGGCGTCCGGCAACCACTGGGTCCCGTAACACCACCGCTCCCGCTCCCCCCACCCCGCTCCTTCACCGTGCTCACCGGCCCGTCACGGGCCGGTGAGCACGTCCTCGTGGCGCGGGCGCGGGCGTCAGGACCTCGGGGGAAGCCGGTGCAGGGTGACGTCGCCCAACCTGCCGGCCGCGACGGTCAGCGTCATGTACGTGCAGAAGGGCTGGCGCCTGCGGTCCGTCGGGGACCCGGGGTTCAGCAGTCGCAGACCGCCGGGGGCCGTGGAGTCCCACGGGATGTGACTGTGCCCGAAGACGAGGACGTCCAGGTCGGGGAAGCTCCGGGCACAGCGCTGTTCGCGCCCCGCGGCGGCTCCGGTCTCGTGGACGACACCGAACCGCAGTCCGCCCAGCTCGGCGCGCGCGACCTCGGGCAGCCGACGCCGCAGCGGCGGCCCGTCGTTGTTGCCGTACACGCCGATCAGCCGCCGGGCCCGGGACTCCAGCAGGTCGAGGGTGGCCTCGTCGATCCAGTCCCCCGCGTGGACGACGGCGTCGGCCTCGTCGACCTCCGCCAACAGGGCCTCGGGCAGGCGCTTGGCGCGGGCCGGCAGATGCGTGTCGGACATGAGAAGCAGCCGCATGATGCCACCGTAGGCCGGTCGGGTTGCCCCAGCTCGGCCGACGTGCGGAGCTGGGGCCCCATCCGTGTGCCCTGCGCCGACCGGAGTACGCCTGATGCGGGTGAGTCCGTACGGATTCACAGTGGACCCATGAGCAGCCACCCGCCCGTCGTCGTCCATCCGCCGTCCCCGACCGGCGCCCGTCGCGTGCACGCGGACGGAAGGATCCTCGGTCTGGCGGAGAGCGTGGCCGACGTGGCGGACCTGCTCGCCTCCGTGGGGCTCGAGCTGGGACCGGACGAGGTCGTGGACTCGCCCCTGATCGAATGGCGGGGCGGCGGCCCCGCGGTCTGGGCGGAGTCCCCTCCGTGAGAGACCGGTCAGGAACGGAGCTCGGGAAAGGCTCCCGGGTCGCGGCCGGTCAGGGACGAGCCTCCGGAAAGGCTTCCGGGTCGCGGCCGGTCAGGGCGAGCAGGGTCGTGAAGTCCGAGGCGCCCGGCTCGATCGGACACGGCTCGCCGAAGACGCCCCACTGCCGGGCCGCGGGCGCCATCTCCCGTACCACGGCGAGAAGTTCGCGCACACCCTCGTCGTCAGGTGTGAAGCTCTGCCCGCTCGACCGGGCGAGGTCCCAGGCGTGCACGGTCAGGTCGATCAGCGCCAGGCCGCCCACCGTCCGGGCCGGGAGGCCCAGCGCGCCGCTGGTGCCCTCCCCGGCGCCGGGCGCGGACCAGGCCCGGACCAGACGGGCGGTCTCGTCGGCGAAGCGCTCACGCCAGTCGGGCCCGTAGATGCCGATGTAGTCCGGGGTGGTGGAGAAGTCCGGGGTCTCCTTGGCCGCCAGCGCCTGGAAGTTGACGACGACCTGGAAGAGGTGGTTGAGCAGGTCGCGGATGGTGAACCGGTCGCAGGGCGTGGGGGCGCCGAGCCCGTCGTCCCGCAGCCCGCTCACCACGGGGACGGCGGCGCGGGCGGCGGCTTCGAGGAGGGCACCCATCCCCGGCGGAGCGGGCGACGGTGCGAGGGGGTGGGGGCCGGGTGCCTGCTGAGCGGTGTCGGTCATGGCGGCACCGTAGGAGCGGGCCAAGGGCCCCGGCTTGAAGAAACGCGACATAGGATCGCCGCCATGGCAGGACCGCGGCGCGACACCCGGGGCATCATGGACGCTTCCGGACTGCTGTCGCAGGTACGTTTCCGCCGTCGCGAGCCCGCCGTGCCGCTGCGGCCGTACGTGGAGCACTACTGGCTCGTCGACTGGGCACTGGACACGCCGTACGTGACGCGGGTGGTGCCGCACCCGTCGGTCAATCTCGTCTTCCAGCGTGACGACGTCCGCGCTGCCGGCGCCGTGGTGTCCGGTGTCGGCCTGGAGCTGTTCACCCGTGAGCTGGCGGGGACCGGCCGGGTGTGCGGGGTGCAGTTCAGGCCGGGCGGCTTCCGGGTCTTCGCGCCCGCCCGGCCGGTGGCGCACTGGACGGGCCGGCAGGTGCCGCCGGCCGAGGTCTTCGGGCGGGAGATCGCGCGGGACGTCGAGGCCGTCCTCGGCCCGGAGCGGGAGGACGCGCGGGTGGCCGCCCTGGACGCGTTCCTGCTCGCGCTGGGCCCGGAGCCGGATGCCCAGGCCGAGGCCGCCATGGCGCTGGCGGACCGGATCCGGCAGGACCGCACCGTGCGGCGGGTCGGCGCGCTCGCCCGCTCCGAGGGTCTGTCCGTCCGTTCCGTGCAGCGGCTGTTCTCCGCCTACGTCGGGGTGAGCCCGAAGTGGGTCGTCCTGCGCTACCGCATCCACGAAGCCCTCGAGCGTGCCGCCGGCGCGCCCGGCCGGGCTGTGGACTGGGCCGCTCTCGCCGCCGAGCTGGGCTACAGCGACCAGGCACATCTCGTCCGGGACTTCACCGCGACGGTGGGCGTGCCGCCGACCGCGTTCGCGCGCTGACCCCTGCCGCGGAGGGACGGACCGGGAAACCGAAGAAATTCCGCCATGCGGGGAATGGGCCACCCGATCCGGGGCACCAGCCTGACAGGCCCCGCCGCGTACCCCCCCGTCGCGGCGGGGTCTCCTGCGTGTCGCGGCACGGGACCTGGCCCGGAACGTAAGGGGCCCCACCAGGCCGGGGGGGGTGACCGGTGGGGCCGACGAGCCCGTATGACGGGGGGAGACACAGGGGCTCGTGTCTGGAGTGTGGCACGACGGAGCCCTCGCCGGACACCGAAACGCCGTCTTCCGCGCCGTCCGTCCGAGAATCATGCTGACGGATCAACGTCACGCCGGTCCGACGCCCGGGGATCCGGGAGTGGACCGGGGCTTTCCGGCGCACGCGCGGAGTGATGGGGCACACCCGGGCGAGTCCCGCCGCCCCGCCCCGTCGACCGGAACGCGATCCCGTTATTCGCTCACGTGTTCGTTTTATTGGGTAGCCTGGAGGCATGCACGCACATCTCCAGGCCTCGCTGTTCGACCAGGGCGACGACATGCGGCTCGGTCCGCTGCACGGCCTACGGCGACGCGAGCTGGGGAGCGGGGCCTGGATCGACGTGCTGCCCGGCTGGCTGACGGGGGCGGACGCCCTCTTCGAGGAGCTGGCCGGCGGGGTCCCCTGGAAGGCCGAGCGGCGGCAGATGTACGAGCGGGAGGTCGACGTGCCCCGGCTCCTCGCCTCCTACCGGGAGGGCGAGGCGCTGCCGCACCCGCTGCTCGACGAGGCCCGGTCCGCCCTGTCCGCGCATTACGCCCCCGAGCTGGGCGAGCCGTTCGTCACGGCCGGTCTCTGCCTCTACCGCGACGGGCGCGACAGCGTGGCGTGGCACGGCGACCGCACCGGCCGCTCCGCCACACAGGACACCATGGTGGCCATCCTCTCCGTCGGTGACCCCCGCGACCTGGCGCTGCGCCCCCGAGGCGGCGGCGCGGCGGCCCTGCGGCTGGCGCTGGGCCACGGCGACCTGGTGGTGATGGGCGGCTCCTGCCAGCGGACCTGGGAACACGCGATCCCCAAGTCGAGCCGCGCGGTCGGCCCTCGGATCAGCGTCCAGTTCCGCACCCGCGGCGTGTCCTGACATTCCCGCCGCCGGCGCCCGCCGCACTCGCCCGCACCTGACGAGGCCAGGGCCTTCCGTGTCCGCAGCGACTCCGGCCCGCAGAGCTGCCGCGCGCAGAGCTTCCGATGCGCGAAGGGGGCATGGCGCCCGAAGGGCATCGGGTACGCAGGCCCCGGCACGCGAGGGACTCCCGCGCGCAGGGCCTCCCGTGCGCGCAGGCCGTGGGCCGGGGTCCCGTGGGCCGGGGCCTCTCCCGGGCGAAGGCGTGCACCCGCGCGCCTTCTTACCGGCTGGTAACGTCCGCGTCGACGCCGTAGCCGGTCCGCTCCCCCCCCCCCGGAGGAATCCGATGCCCCGATCGTTCCGTCCCGCCCGCTCCGCCCTCCTGCTCGCCGGCCTGCTGGCCTCGGCGGGCGTCGCCCATTTCGTCGCCCCGAAGCAGTTCGACGCCACCGTGCCGCGGACCCTTCCCGGCAGCCCGCGGGTCTGGACCCAGGCCAGCGGCGTGGTGGAGCTGGCGCTGGCCGCAGGTCTCGTGGTCCCCGCGACCCGTCGGGCGAGCGCCCGCGCCACCGCGGTGTTCTTCGCCGGGGTGTTCCCCGCGAACGTCAAGATGGCGTACGACTGGCGGAACCGCTCGCCGCGCGCCAGGGCGCTCGCCTACGGCAGGCTTCCGCTCCAGGTTCCGCTGGTGCTGTGGGCCCGGCACGCCGGCCGCGCCGAGGCCTGACGGAAGGGCTTCCGGCCCCCGGCCGGGGCCGGCGGCCTCAGGGACCCTCGGAAGGGGCGGTCAGCGACCATGCGAAGCCGCCCGCTCCGTCCTCCAGCGAGGAGAGGAAGTCGGCCGCGTCGAAGAGCGCGCCCGCCGGCACGACGCCGGCCGGCCGGGGGCGCGCGTGCCCGCCCGAGCCTCCGTCCGCCCCCTCGCCGTCGGGGGCCCGACCGTCGGAGGTCCGGCCGTCGAGGATCCGCGCCACCGCCTCCACGGCAAGCGGCGCGCTGATCGCGTAGATGTCCCGGCCCCGCGCCACGGCCCGCCGCTCCTGGCCGCCGAAGCGGACGACGACCTCCACGAGGAACCTCTGGTCGGAGCGTCCGCGCTCGTCGACGGCCGCCGGGGGCGGCGTGTCCGGGGACGCCAGGTCCTTGACCGCCTCGGCGCTCATGAACGTCCGCATCTCCGGGATGCGCACGTGACGCGGGACGGTGACGCTGTCCGCCATGGTGAACTCGCCCACCACGTCCCGCTCGCCGACCGGCTCGGGGAACGACCAGCGGGACAGGGGCGGTTCGCCGGTGCGGTACTCCAGGCTTCCGTTCGTGTGGAGCCTGCGGCGGCCGTTCCGGCGCTCGCGTGAGACCCGGCCCGCCGCTCGCGTGCCGGCGGTGGGGTGCCAGCTGCTCAGGGCGTAGGCGGTCAGCACCTCGTCCGCCTCCGTCCGGTCGCCCAGGGCCGCGGAGACCAGGAGGTCGCCGAGGCCGCCGTAGAACGCCATCGCCGGGACGACCACCGTCCCCGCCTCACGGGCGCGGTCCCCGAAGCGTGCGAACGTGTCCGCGACGGCCTCCAGCTCCGCCGCGACGTCCACGTACGGAATCCCGGCGCGCAGCGCCGCCTCGATCACCGGGGCCGCCGTCGACGCGAACGGCCCGGCGCAGTTGACCACGGCGACGGCGCCCGACAGCGCGCGGTCGAGCGAGGCGGGGTCGTCGACCGCCGCCGGCCGTACGTCGAGTCCGCGGTGTTCCGCCGCGAGCTCCCGGAGCCGGCCGGCGTCACGGCCGGAGAGGACGGGGGTCCAGTCACGTGCCAGCAGCTCCGCCACCACGAAGCGCCCCGTGTGTCCGTAGGCGCCGTACACCACGACCGTGCGGTCCGGATGTGCGGAGTGGGAGTCTCGTCTTGCCGGTGATGCGTTCATGCGGCCATCCTGTCCGCCCCGTGCGTGCCTCCGTGAGTGGCGGTAGTGCCACGGCTCGTACACTTTCGGACATGAGCAGTGTCAGGGTCGCGCTGGCCGTCACCGAAGGTGTCCCGCACTTCGAACTCGCCGCCGCCTGCGACGTCTTCGGCGTCGACCGGTCCGACCTCGTCGACCCCTGGTACGACTTCACGGTCTGCGGCCCCGCGTCCGTGGGGGTCGGCGACCGCTTCCGGCTCGCGCCCGACGAGGGGCTCGACGGGCTCGTCCGCGCCCACACCGTGATCGTCCCCGCGTGCGCGGACCCCGCCGAGGAACCGCCCGCCGATCTGGTGGAGGCCGTACGCGCCGCCCACGACGCCGGTGCGCGGGTGGCGTCCCTGTGCACGGGCGCGTTCGTGCTGGCCGCCGCCGGGCTGCTGGACGGACGGCGGGCCACCACGCACTGGTGGCACGCCGCCGCGCTGGCCGCCCGCCACCCGCGCGTCCGGGTCGACCCGGACGTGCTGTACGTCGACGACGGCCGGGTCCTGACCTCCGCGGGCAAGGCGGCGGCGATGGATCTGTGTCTGCACCTGGTCCGGCTCGACCACGGTGCCGCCGTCGCCAACGCCGTCGCGCGCCGCCTCGTCGTACCGCCCCACCGGACGGGCGGGCAGGCGCAGTTCGTCGCCACGCCGGTGCCGGAGCCCCGGGACCACTCCCTCGACGCGCTGTTCGCCTGGGCGTTGGCGCGGCTGGACCGGCCGCTGACGGTGGAAGACCTGGCCCGCCGGGCGAGCATGAGCTCGCGCAACCTCGCGCGCCACTTCCACGCCGTCACCGGGACGACGCCCCTGCGCTGGCTGTCGACCCAGCGGATCCACCGTGCGCAGGAGCTTCTGGAGACGACCGACGACAGCGTCGACACGATCGCGACGGCCACCGGCATGGGCACCGCGACCACCCTGCGCCGCCACTTCCACCGCACGCTCGGGGTCCCGCCGGACGCCTACCGGCGCACCTTCCGCAGCGCCCACCCCGCTCCTCCTGCTCCTCCCTCTCTCCCTGTTCCTTCTCCTACTCCTCCTCCTACTCCTCCGCGGTGACGTCCGTGATGACGGCCCCGCAATGGCCCTCGGTCACCGAGTCGAACCGGAGGTGCGAGACGCGGGACCGTGCGGTGAAGGCGTAGGTCGCCGTCCGCCAGTCGGCGCGGGCGCCGTCGGGGGCACCGGCGTTGAAGAGTCGCTCGGAGTCCGGGCCCGCGCCCGAGACCGCGAAGCGCAGGTTCCTGGACTTCTCGCAGCCCGACCACGTCTCAGTGCCGTACCGGAAGGTGACGGTGACCACGCGACCGGGAGTCGTCGGCACCGCCTGGGAGATCCCGCCGATACCCGTGCCGTTGAGGCTGACGGCCTGGGACGGCGAGCCGGTCTTCGCCCACTCCGCGGCCTCCACGTCCACCGAGCCCGAGGTCACGGTCCAGCCGGGGATGGTGTTGAAGCCCGTCGACACGTTCTGATAGCCGCTGCCGAGCTGCGGCTGCGTGAACGACGGGTTGGTCACCGGAAGGAACCGCCCGGCGGGCTCCGCTTGGGCCGGCACCGCCGCCGTCAGCAGGAAGGCCGACGCGGCGGCGGCGCCGAGCAGGACACGGCCGAGGGCGGGGGTGGGGGGCATGACGGATCTCCGTTCTGTCGCGGACTGAGGCCGCCCCTACTGTTCCCGCCCGTCACGGTGCGTGACGGGCGGTCGGCCTCTGTCACCCGAAAGTGTCGAGAGGACGGGCGAGCGTCCGCTCGACGCCACGGCGTTCCCGCACGGCGGGCCGCCGAGGGGCGATGGTGGTCGGATGCGATCGACGACGACCCGCGCCGGGACCTCCTCCCGGGCGTGCGGCCCACCACCGCGGGCCGGTTCCTCGGCCGTGGCGCGCCGCGCGCCCGCCGACAACGCGGCCGGGGGCACCCCCGTGCCCGAGGGCTACGGGGGAGTGCGTACCGGACGCCGCAGCCCAGGCGAGACCTTCCGGACACGACCCAAGGGCTCCCGTACACGAGGAGAAGGCCCGTGACCTCACCGGAGACGCCGGAGAAGCCCGACCTCTCGGCCGACCGGCCCCCCGGCCGGCCGTCCCCCTGGCTGCGCCTGCTGCCGGGCATCTCGCCCGAGCGCCGCGGGTTCGTCCTCGCCTGGTGGGGCTTCGCCCTCACCTTCGGCGGGATGCGTCTGCTCACCTGGCTGATCCACATCGACATGGCGGGATTCGGCGATGTCGAGACCGGCGGCGTCCACCTCCACCACTACGTCTGGGGCATCCTGCTTCTCGCGGGCGTGGGAGCGGCCTCCCTGGCCGACCGCTCGGCCCGGACGCGCGCCTGGATGGGGCTCGCCTACGGAGTGGGGCTTGCCCTGATCCTCGACGAGGCGGCGCTGCTGATCAGCCTCGAAGACGTGTACTGGGACACCGAGGGCGGAGTCAGCGTCGCCCTGGCCATCGCGGTGATCGCCGTCGCCGGCAGCGTCCTCGCGGCGACCGGCGGCCGTCGTTCCGGCGGTTCCCGGCGGCACGGCTCGTAAGCGGCGGCGCCGCCCCGAGGAACCCCCGCGAGACGGCGGGTACCGGCCTCCCCGAACGGAAGACCGGGACTCGGACGGGCGATCGGCCGTGCGCCCCGCCGCCTCACCGTCCCGGTGTAAGTGATCTCGCACCCGGCGACGGCGGCGTGAGAAGCAGGGCTTCGGGGGCATAAGAAGCGGCGACTTGAGGAGGTTGCCGTGGACGGTGACGTGTGGGGGCTGGGAGACGTCTTGGCCGAGGCGGAGGACGCCTCACCGGTCGAGTCCGTCGATGTCGTGGCGCGAAACCTGCAGAAGCGGTTCGGAGCGACCTGCGTGTCGTTCCTCTTCGTCGACCTGATCGGCGAGGAGCTCGTACGACTCACCACCGTCGACGGGGTGGAGGGCGGACCCGGGGAGTCGCGCATCGGCCTGCGCGGCAGCGTGTACGAGAAGGTGCTGCGCTCCCAGCGTCTGCACGTGGAGTCGGACGGGGACGACGACCATCTGGTGATCTCTCCCGTCACCAACCGTGGCGACTGCGTCGGCGTGCTGGAGATGACGCTGCCCAGCGCCGACGAGGCGGTGCTCCGTCAGGTGAGCGAGGCGGCACACGCACTGGCGTACATCATCGTCACCGACCGGCGCTTCACCGATCTCTACCACTGCGGTCGGCGCACCACGCCCACCAGCCTGGCCGCCGAGATCCAGCACCAGCTGCTGCCGTCCGCGGCGTGCTGCGAGGCCGCGCAGTTCGCCGTCGCCGGGGGTCTCGTACCGGCCGACGACATCGGTGGCGACACCTACGACTACGCCCTCGACCGGGACACCCTGCACGTGTCCATCACCGACGCCATGGGGCACGACACCGAGTCGGCGCTGCTGGCGACGCTCCTGCTCGGCGCGTTGCGCGGAGCGAGACGCGTCGGCTGCGACATCGCGGAACAGGCCCGGCGCGCGCACCGGGCGCTGCTCCATCACGACCGGGGGATCGCCACCGGCCAGTTGCTCCGCATCCGTCTCGACGACGGGACCGCGCAGGTGGTCAACGCCGGCCACCCGCGGCCGCTGCGGCTACGGGACGGCGTCGTGGAGGAGCTGCCGCTCTTCGCCAACCTGCCCTTCGGTGTCGCCTCTCCGGTCGACTACCGGGTACAGGAGGTGGATCTGCGCCCGGGTGACCGCCTGATCCTGCTCACCGACGGCATGCAGGAGCGCGCGGCGGCCGGGGTCGACCTCGCCGCGCTCGTCCGGGACAGTGGCGGCTTCCACCCGCGCGAGACCGTACGGACCCTGGTCACCGCGGTCCGCGACGCCTGCCGGGGACACCTGCAGGACGACGCCACCGTCCTGTGTCTGGACTGGTACGGCACCCACCGCACCAGCCGCCACACCGACGCCGACGAGGCCGAGGCCTTCGCGACCGCGCTCGACGCGGGTCAGCGCACCCTCCCGCGCGGCTTGAGCGCCACCGGCGGGAGCGCCGGGGCGGGCAGGCGGCCGCCGTCGTAGCCGTGGACCTCGCCGAAGCGGGTGCTCGTCATCCAGTCCGTGCGGGCCGCCTCGATCTCCTCGTGGGAGCGTCCGATGAAGTTCCACCACATGACGATCTCCTCCTCGAACGGCTCACCGCCCAGGAGCATCAGGCCCGCGTCGGAGGAGGCGCGCAGGGGCAGCTCCGTACGGCCGCAGCCGAGGTAGAGCATCGAGCCCGGAAGGACCGGGACGCCGTCGACGTGGGCCTCGCCCGACATCGAGAGGACCGCGTACTCGAAGTCCGGTTCGAGGGGGAGGCGGGCCTCCGCGCCCGCCTCCAGGGCCAGGTCCGCACCGACGAGGGGGCTGTAGACGGTGCCGGGGGACTCGGCGCCGTCGAGCGCGCCGAGGATCACCGTGGCCGTGACACCGGGGGCGGTGACCTGCGGCAGCGTCGCGTGGTGCTGGAAGTGCGGGTCGACGTGCCGGTGGGCGTCGGGAAGGGCGACCCAGAGCTGGGCGCCGTGCAGGAGGCGGGCGTGAGGGCGGGGGCTCTCCTCCGAGTGGGAGATGGCCCGGCCGGAGGTCATCAGGCCCAGCTCACGGGGCCGGACCGTCTGGAGGCTGCCCGTGCTGTCGCGGTGCAGCACCTCTCCTTCGTGCAGCCAGCTCACCGTCTGCAGTCCCATGTGCGGATGCGGCGGCACCTGCATGCCGGGCTCGTCCGCGATGTCGTCCGGGCCGTAGTGGTCGACGAAGGCCCACGCCCCCACCATGCGGCGGCCGAGGTTGGGGAGCAGCCGGCGGACCTCGGTGGATTCGCCGAGCTGGACGCGGCGGGGGCTGAGGAGTTCCCGTACCGGCTCGGCGACGACGAAGCCGCGGCCGCCGCAGACGTTCAGGGCGGCCTGTCGATCAAGATTGCTCATGGCGCTCAACCTATTCCTGTCGGGGTGAGGCGCGAGCTCGCCCACGCGACAATAGTAGTGGAATGTTCAACCATGTGTGGGTGTTGACGGAGGCACCTCCCCCAGGGTGACAGAGCGGGGGCCCGGCGAAGGGAACGAAGTGAGCGAGACCTATTACGAGTTCGGGACCGCCGGCGAGCGCTGGGACCGCGCCCGGCTGTTCTTCGAGGCGAAGGAGTACCTCACGGCCGCGCGCATCCTGCGCGGCCTGGTCGCCGAGCACCCCGGGCAGACGGCCCAGCGCCTGCTGCTGGCGCGCGCCTACTACCACTCGGCGCAGCTCTCGCGGGCCGAGACCGAACTCCGTGCCGTGCTCGACCGCGACCCGGTGGAGCACTACGCCCGCCTGATGCTCGGACGCACGCTGGAGCGCCAGGGACGGCCCGCGGAGGCGGCGCCCCATCTCCGGCTCGCCGCCGCGATGTCAGGGGAGGTAGCGGAGTAGCCCTCGGACAAGGGTGCGGGGCGGGCCCTCGGCCGCGTGCCCGAGAACCTTGGGTAGGGTCGGAGCGGGAGGTCGATCGTGGGCGCGCACCGGAGAGGTCGTGACGAGGGGCGAGCGGGTGGCGCCTGGGCGCACCTGCTGTTCGTCGTCCTGCTCTCGCTCGGCGTGGTCGTGATGCACACGGTGGGCCATCCCGACGGCTCGTCCGCAGGCGGCGCGACCGCCACGGTTCATGTCTCCGCCGCCGGAGCCCACGCGCCTGACGGCGCGACAGGCGCGGCGGTCCGGGAGGTCCCCACCACGACCGGGTCGCCCGCCCCTTCGCACGACTCCGGCCTGGCGATGGACATGACCACGCTCTGCGTGGCCGTCCTCGGCGCCTGGCTGATCGCGGGGCTCGTGCGGGCGGCGCTCGGCCGCCGCCGCGACGTGCCGGCCGCGCTCCTCGCCCGCCTCCGGGCCGGCCTGGGCCCGAACGCCCCGCCGCCCCGGCCTCCCGACCTCGCCCAGCTGTCCGTCCTGCGGATATAGGCCTGATCCGCCCCCGCGGGTGCCTGGTGCGCCCGCGGACGCGCCCTTCAGCCCTTTCCGCGCGTACGCAGGGGCGTACGCCGCACCGACAGCACACGAGGTGTGACACATGCGTGCCTTCACGAACCCGACCGCCCGGAAGCTCGCCGTCGCCGGCGCCGTGACCACCGCCGGGCTCCTGCTCTCCGCCTGCGGCTCCGGCGACACGTCGGCGAACGGGTCCGGTCACGGGCCGGACCACGGGAGCAAGCCCTCCGCGTCCGCCACCGCCTCCGGGGCCGACACCGCGCCCGGCGCGTTCGACGACGCCGACGTGAGGTTCGCCCGGATGATGATCCCGCACCACGAGCAGGCCCTGGAGATGGCCGGGCTGGCTCGCGGCCGGGCCCAGGACGCCGAGGTCAGGAGGCTCGTCGCCGAGATCGAGAAGGACCAGGGCCCCGAGATCCGGAAGATGAGGTCCTGGCTCGCCGCGTGGGGCGAGCCCGAGTCCACCGGCCACGACGGTCACGACGGTCAGGGCGGTCACGGGATGTCCGGGATGATGTCCGAGCAGGACATGAAGGACCTGTCGGCCGCCCGGGGCAAGGACTTCGACAGGAAGTTCGCCGAGCTGATGATCGCCCACCACGAGGGCGCGGTCGAGATGGCGAAGGCCGAGCAGAAGGACGGCCGCAACACCACGGCCAGGAAGCTCGCCGACGATGTCGTCCGCACCCAGTCCGCCGAGGTGGAGCAGCTGCGGAGGATCCTCGGCCGGCTCTGATCGGCGCCGTTCCGGGCAGGTCCCTCGCCACGCGTGGCGTGCGACCTGCCCGGTCCGCGACCGAGGTCAGTCGCGCGGTCGCGTACGGACGATCTCACCGCCCACCACGACCGTCTCGGCCACCGTGCCCGGGATCTCCTCCGGGTCCACGCGGAGGATGTCGCGGGACAGGACCACGAAGTCGGCGAGCTTGCCCACGGTCAGCGAACCGCGCTCGTCCTCCAGGAAGTTGGCGTAGGCCGAACCCATCGTGTACCCCTCGACGGCGGTGGCGACGTCGATCGTCTCCTCCGGCGTCCAGGGCTCCCCGCCGCCCGTCAGCGGGCGGCGGGTGACGGCGGTGTAGATGCCGACCATGGGATCCATCTCGGCGACGTTCCAGTCGCTGGAGAGCGCCAGCACCGCTCCCGCGGCGTGCAGGCTGCGCAGGGGCCACGCCTTGTGCCAGCGGTCGGGGCCGATGTTCTCGGCCCAGTCCTTTCCGGGGCCGGCGATGTCGGGCGCGGCGTGGCGGGGCTGCATGCAGGCGACGACGCCGAGCGCGGCGAAGCGCGGGGTGTCGGCCGGGTCGAGGCATTCCACGTGCACGACCTGGTGCCGGGCGTCACGCGGCCCGTTCACCTCCCGGGCGCGGGCGACGGCGTCGAGGACCGTGCGGATGCCGCGGTCGCCGGTGGCGTGGACGAAGCACTGGAATCCGCGGGCGTCGAGGCGGGTGAGCAGTTCGGCGAACTCCTCCGCCGGATAGAAGGTGTCGCCGCGGTGCCGGCCGCAGCCGGCGTACGGCTCCAGGAGCGCGGCCGTGCGCGGTTCGACGACGTCGTCGATGTACAGCTTGAGCGGGCCCACGCGCAGCCGGTCGTCGGCGTGGGTCCGTGCCGCGGCGGCGAACGCGTCGAGGTCCGCCTCGGTGGTGCCGCGCGGGTGGAAGAGCGCGGCGACGATCCGGGAGCGGAGCCTGCCCTCGGCGCGGGCCCGCTCGAAGAGGGCGAGGTCGTCGAGGGAGTTCTGGGGTTCGACGACGGTCGTGATGCCGTAGCCGATCGCGTCGTCGAGGCTCTTCGCGAGCCGGCCGTACTGGCGGTCGGGCGCCGCCCACGGCACGCCGAGCTCGCGCAGGGCGCGGTGGCCGTCCCGCGAGAGGCCCTTCACGGCGAAGTCCTTGACGAATCCCGTGGGTTCGCCGGTGTCCGGGTCGGTGGCGGCCTCGCCGAACGGAAGACTCGTACGGTCCCGGCCGACACCGAGCCGGCGCAGGGCCGCGGTGTTGAGCCAGGCGGTGTGCACGTCGTAGCTGAGGACGAGGGCGGGGGTGTCTCCGGTGACCGGGTCGAGGTCGGCGGCGGTGGGCATCCGGCCGCCGGGGATCGCGGAGTAGTCGAAGGCCTCGGCCTCGATCCACTCGGCGTCCGGGTGGGCCGCCCGCCAGGCGGTGATCCGCTCGTGGATCGCGTCGAGGGTACGGGCTCCGGCGAGCTGGACGCAGGCGTCGTCGGAACCGAGGCGCACGTGGTTGTGCGCGTCGATGAAGCCGGGCAGGACCAGACGGCCGCCCGCGTCCAGGATCCGGGTGTCGGGCCCGACCCAGGCGGCGGCCTCGGCGTCGTCACCGATCCAGACGATCCGCCCGTCGCGTACGGCCATGGCCTCGGCCTCGGGCAGGGCGGGGTCGACGGTGTGGATCCGGGCGCGGGTGAGGACGAGATCCACGGGGGTGGGGGTGTACATGGGGGTGAACTCCGGGTGCGGTGCTGACGCGTGTAGGGGTCGTGTGGGTGCGGGTGTGGGTGAAGTACGAGGGAGGGACCGGACCTAGGGAGGGCGTCACAGCCCAGGCGAGACCTTCCGGACACGACCTAGGGCCGGGCGGGTGCGACGGTGCGGCGCGCCAGGAGGACATAGACCAGCGCGGAGACCGCGGCACCGAGAAGGGTGAGGTCGGCCCCGCCGAGCGGTGCGACGAGCGGGCCGGTCCACAGCTCGGAGTCGCAGGTGAGCGCCGCGAAGAGCATGCCGGAGAGCAGGGCCGCCATCCCCGCGGGATGCCAGCCGGCGCGGTACCAGTAGGTCCCCCGCTCGCCGGCGTGCAGCGACGCGGAGTCGTAGTGGCAGCGGCGCAGCACCATGTCGGCGAGGAAGACACCGCCCCAGGGGGCGAAGACGATGATCAGGAGGGAGAGGAAGGCGAGGAGCGAGGTGGTGAAGTCGGTGAGGAAGAGGGCGCCGAGCGAGCCGAGGGCGGTGACTGCGGCGCTGATCACGATGGCGCGGGCACGGCTCCACGGGATCCCGAGGACCTGGAGGTTCAGGCTGGAGGAGTAGAGCGTGATGATCGAGTTGGTGACCGATCCACCGAGGACGAGGGCGAGGAAGAGCGGCTGGAACCAGCTCGGGAGCAGCCCTTCGGCGCCCGCGACCGCGTCCGTCATGTCGGTCTGGGTGGCGGCGGCGACCCCGGCCACGCCGAGGGCCACCGAGGAGAGGAAGCCACCGAGGGCGCCGCTCCAGGTGAGGGCCTTGAGCGAGGTGGTGCGGGGCAGGTAGCGGGTGTAGTCGGCGGGCATCGGGAGGTACGAGAAGGGGCCGGCGAGCATGACGACGAAGGCGAGGCTCCAGCCGGCGGCGCCGGGTCCGGCGGCCGGGGCGGCCGTGTCGGAGCCGGGGAGGACGAAGACGAGCAGCGCGGCGAAACCGGCGGCGAGGGCGTAGGCCATCCAGCGTTCGGCGAACTGGACGGTGGCGTGGCCCCACAGGGCGACGGCGAAGGTCATGGTCAGCGTGATCGCGAGCGCGAGGGCGCGGGGAAGGCCGCCGCCCCAGCCGAGGTCGGCGAGGAACGCCTCGAGCGCGAGGGTGCCGACGACCGTGTTGACGATGGTGTAGCCGATGCTGACGACCCAGTTGAGCAGGCCCGCCGGCCAGTTGCCGCGCACGCCGAAGGCGGCGCGGGAGATGACGAGGGTCGCGGTGCCGGTGCGGACCCCGCCGAGTCCTGCCGCGCTGATCGCGAAGAAGGCGAGGCCGCCCACGACGACGACGGCGGTGGCCTGCCAGAAGGAGAGGCCGAACGCGACGGCGAGGGCGCCGTTGATCACGTAGGTGAAGGTGAGGTTCGACCCGAACCAGAGCCAGAAGAGGTCCTTGGCACCTCCGTGCCGCTCGGCGTCGGGGATGGGGTCGATGCCGTGGCCCTCGACCTGGAAGACCTCGTCGCGGCCGACGACGGCCGTTCTGTCCTGTAGTGCCCTGTCCACTCTCGGCTCCCACCACTCCACAGACCTTGAATGCCGTTCTAGAAGATAGAACGCCATTCAAGATGTGTGAGAGGTGCCGGTCGCGTCAAGACCCCGGGGACCTGCGGTTAGAGTCGTGACCGTCAGGAAGCGGCGCGGCGGAGGCGGAGCGGGTGGCAGGGGCGGCACGACGGCGCGACGGGCACATCACCCAGGAACGGATGCTCGAAGAGGCCATGGCGGCCATCGCCGAGGACGGTCTGGCGGCGCTCACCATGTCGGCGCTCGCCGAACGGCTGGGGACGAGCGGCGGCCACATCCTGTACTACTTCGGCAGCAAGGACCTGCTGCTGCTGGCGGCGCTGCGCTGGAGCGAGGCGGCGCTCGCGGAGGAGCGCCGGTCGCTGCTGACCCGCAGGATGACGGCGGAGCGCAAGCTTGACCTCTTCCTCCGGCTCTACCTTCCGCGCGGGCCCCGTGATCCGCGCTGGACGCTGTGGATCGAGCTCTGGGCCCGGGCGTCGGCCAACACGGCCCTGGGCGAGGCTCAGCGGGAACTGGACCTCGGCTGGCAGGAGGACCTGGAGACGCTGCTCGCCAAGGGAGTGACGCAGGGGCGCTTCGCCCCGATGGACGCCTCCGAGGTGACCGGGCGGGCGTCCGAACTCCTCGCGCTTCTCGACGGGTTGAGCACCCGGGTCGTCCTCGGCCAGGAGGGGGGCCGCGACAGTCGCCCCGCCCTGGAGGCGGCGCGGGCGGCGACCGCCCGGCTGGTGCCGAAGGCCTGACGCCTCGCCGGTTCCGGTGCACGGCGGTCCGGTACACCGGCTCCGGCGTTTCGGGCCCCGGGCCGCAAGGCGGTCGGCCCGCAGGGGAGTTCACCCCGTCGGCGGCTCCTCCCACGGCAGGGGTTCCACCGGTGTCATGGGCCAGTCCGGGGCGCTCTGGCGGTGGCGCGACGACTCGGCGTTCCAGATGGTCTGTTCGGCGTGGAGCACCGGCCGGGACAGCCGGGCGACGGCGGGGTAGCAGGCGCCGACGGCCTGGGCGAGGGCGAGGGTGGCCTCGGCGTCGGAGGCGGCGTCGCCCGGGTGCGCGTGCGGGATGCCGTACCAGCGGGTGACCGCCTCCAGGGAGCGGCGGCCGGGGCGGTAGCGGTCGGCGTGGCGGTCCAGGACGAGGGGGTCGCAGACCGGGGCCACCCCACCGGGCAGCCGCTCCGTGAGCGGCCGCACGCCGTGGCGCAGGAGTTCGGCGTGGAGCAGGGACAGGACGTGGGGGGCGAACCAGACGACCAGCAGCTCCCCCGACGCCAGGTGCGCGGCGAGCAGGTCCGCCACCTCGGCGAGGGCCGGCGCGGCCGGGGCGCCCTCGGCGCGGGCCCGTTCGACGGTCATGCCATGTCCCTTGCCGGGCGCCACGGAGAGGAGATCGGATCCTGGATCCAGTATCCAGTCGCGGGCCGTCCCGTCACTGGTCCGTACGGATGCCGTGAGGACGCGGTCGACGGCCGCCCGGTTGCCGGTGGTCGCGATGTCCAGGGCCATGAGGCGGCGGCGGTGCCAGCCGGGGTGCGGGAGGCGGGCCGGTGGCCCCGGCTCCGGCACGTGTGCGCCGTGGTAGACCTTCCAGCCGCCCGTCCGGGCGCGCCGGAGCACGCCCGAACCGGCCTCGACCACCGCCCCGCAGACCGCGCACGGGGCGTCGTAGTCGTTGACGGGCCCGGCCGCCCCGGCCCCGGCGAGCGCGGGGTCCCCGGGCGCGGCGTTCCCGGCGCCGGGGCCGGCACCCTCCGTCACGGTCTTCCCCCGCTCATGACGTGCCGGTGCCGTCCCGGTACGCCTCCAGGAGCCGCAGCCATGCCTCGCTGAGCGTCGGGTAGGCGGGGACGGCGTGCCAGAGGCGCGCGATCGGGACCTCTGCCGCCACGGCGATCGTCGCCGAGTGCAGGAGTTCGCCGATGCCCGGCCCGACGAGGGTGACGCCGAGGACGGTCTCGCGTTCGACGTCGACGACCATACGGGCGTGACCCCGGTAGCCGTCCGCGTAGAGGCCGGCGCCGGCGACGCCCGAGAGGTCCAGGTCGACGGCACGGACGCGGTGTCCGGCGCGCCGGGCCTCGTCGAGCGAGAGGCCGACCGCCGCGGCCTCCGGGTCGGTGAAGACGACCTGCGGTACGGCGGCGTGGTCGGCGGTGGCCGCGTGCGCGCCCCAGGGGTCGTTCTCCGGGAGGGAGTCGCCCGCGGCGCGCGCGGCGATCGCCGCGCCCGCGATCCGGGCCTGGTACTTGCCCTGGTGGGTCATGAGCGCACGGCGATTGACGTCGCCGACGGCGTAGAGCCAGTCGTGGCCGGTGACCCGGAGGCTGTCGTCGACGTCGAGCCAGGAGCCGGGTTCCAGGCCGAGGGACTCCAGGCCGATGTCGTCGGTGCGCGGGGCGCGGCCCGTCGCGAAGAGGACCTCGTCGCCCTCGACGTGGTCGCCGCCCTCCAGGACGACGGTGACCGGCCCCGTACCCCCGTCGCGCACCACGGCGGACACGGAGACGCCGGTCCGGATGTCGGCCCCGCGTTCTGTGAGGGCGTCGGCGACGTGCTCGCCGACGAACGGTTCCATCCGGCCCAGCAGGCCCCCGCCGCGTACCAGCACCGTGACGTGCGAACCCAGCGCCTGCCAGGCGGTGGCCATCTCCGCGGCCACCACTCCCCCGCCCACGACGACGAGACGGTCCGGGACGCGGTGCGCGCTGGTGGCCTCGCGGCTGGTCCAGGGCCGGGCGCCCGCCAGGCCCGGCAGGTCGGGCAGCGCGGCGCGGCTGCCGGTGCACACGGCGACGGCGTGCCGGGCGGTGAGGAGGTGACGTTCGCCCTCGGGCCCGTCGACGGAGACCTTGCGGACACCGGTCAGCCGGCCGTGACCGCGCGCCAGGCGCGCGCCGGTCGAGTCGAGCCAGCCGACGGCCCCGTCGTCCTTCCAGTCCGAGACGTAGTAGTCGCGGTGGGCGAGCACGGCCGCGGCGTCCAGGGGCCCTTGGACCATCTGGCGGAGTCCCGGCACCTTACGGGCGTCGGAACGGGCGATCGCCGGGCGGAGCAGCGCCTTGCTGGGCATGCACGCCCAGTACGAGCACTCGCCGCCGACCAGCTCGCTCTCCACCACCGCCACGCTCAGTCCGGCCGCCCTGGCCCGGTCCACCACGTTCTCGCCGACCGGCCCCGCTCCCAGGACCACCACGTCGTACTCGTGCTCCACCGCTCGTGTCATGGCCCCAGTCTGGTGGCAGGGGTGCGGCGAGGCCACACAGGTGTGCGCCGTGGCCACACGGGAAGGTGCCGCCGTGCGGTCCCGGAATAGCGGGGCTCGGTACGCCGTTGTGCGGGTCGAGTCCCCAGGGGACCGTAAGGACACCGCCAGGAGACCGGAGAGGCAGGAAGTATGAGCACTGTTGAGCTCACCAAGGAAAACTTCGACCAGATCGTGAGTGACAACGACTTCGTTCTGATCGACTTCTGGGCTTCCTGGTGTGGTCCGTGCCGCCAGTTCGCGCCGGTCTTCGAGGCCGCGTCCGAGCGCCACGAGGACCTGGTGTTCGCCAAGGTGGACACCGAGGCGCAGCAGGAGCTGGCCGCCGCCTTCGAGATCCGGTCGATCCCCACGCTGATGATCGTGCGTGACAACGTGGCCGTGTTCGCCCAGCCCGGCGCGCTGCCCGAGGCCGCGCTGGAGGACGTGATCGGTCAGGCGCGCAAGCTCGACATGGACGAGGTGCGCAAGTCCATCGAGGAAGCCAAGCAGTAGGCACGGACGGACACGAAGGGGCGGTACGGGAGTGGTCCCGTACCGCCCCTTCGGCTGTCGCCGGTCCGTCACCGCCGCGCACGTGGGCGGCGGTGACGGGTCTCAGCGTTCCAGGACCAGCGCCAGGCCCTGGCCGACGCCGATGCAGAGCGCGGCGAGGCCCGTGCCCGTGCCGGCCGCCGCGAGCTGATGGGCCACCGAGCCGGCGAGCCGGGCTCCGGAGGCTCCCAGGGGGTGGCCGATCGCGATGGCGCCACCGCGCGGATTGACGATCGCGGGGTCCAGTTCCGGCCACTCGGCGAGGCAGCCGAGGGACTGGGCGGCGAAGGCCTCGTTCAGCTCGAAGGTGGTCAGGTCGGCGAAGGAGCGGCCGGCCTTGCCGAGCGCCCGTCCCACCGCCTCGACCGGCCCCAGGCCGAAGAGCTGCGGTTCGATGCCGGTGACGGCCGAGGCTCGGATCCTGGCGAGCGGCTCGCGGCCGGTCTCCCGCAGCCCCTCCTCGTCGACGAGGAGCAGGGCCGCGGCGCCGTCGTTGAGCGGCGAGGCGTTGCCCGCGGTGACCGTGCCCCCGTCGGGGCGGAAGGAGGGCTTCAGCCGGCCCAGGGCCTCCAGCGAGGTGGCGTCGCGGATGCACTCGTCACGGGCCAGGTCCACGCCCGCGTAGGGGACGACCTCGTCGTCGTGGAGTCCCTTCGCCCACGCCTCGGCCGCCTTCCGGTGGCTGGCGAGCGCGAACGCGTCCTGCGCCTCGCGGGTGATGCCGTGCTTGTCGGCGATCAGCTCGGCGCCCTCGCCGAGCGAGACGGTCCACTCCGCGGGCATCCGGGGGTTGGTCATGCGCCAGCCCAGCGTCGTGGAGTGGAGCTGCTGGTGCCCGGCCGGGAAGGCTCGCTCGGGCTTCTGGAGGACCCAGGGCGCCCGGGACATGGACTCGACACCGCCCGCGACGACCACGGAGGCGTCGCCGAGGGCGATGGCGCGGGCGGCCTGGATCACGGCCTCCAGGCCGGAACCGCAGAGCCGGTTGACGGTGACGCCGGGCACGGAGGTGGGGAGGCCCGCGAGCAGGACGGCCATGCGGGCCACGTCGCGGTTGTCCTCGCCGGCGCCGTTCGCGTCGCCGAAGTAGACGTCGTCGACGCGGGCGGGATCGAGGTCGGGAGCGCGGCCGATCAGCTCCCGGACGACATGGGCGGCCAGGTCGTCGGGGCGCACGGAGGAGAGGGCGCCTCCGAACTTGCCGATCGGGGTGCGGACGGCGTCGACGATGTAGACGTCGCGGATGCTCATCGGTTCTCTCCCACGGGGACCTTCGACCGGAACGGTTCGCCTGGTGAACTTTCCTTCATGATGGTGCGGCCCGAGTCTGTGCCGGACGGCGCGTCCTGTCAACGGCCCGAGCGGTGGTGGATGGCGTATACAACCGTCGTACGGGAGGGGGCGCCGGGCCGCCGTACGGGAGAGGCGGCCGGCCTCAGGGTCCGGGCGCGTGCCGGATGAGGGCCGTCAGGCCGTAGTCCAGCTCACGTCCGTCGACCAGCAGGGCCTCCACCGTGCGGGTCTCCGGGTCGATCTCGGCGGTCAGGCCGTGGCCCTCGTAGCGCGGATAGCCCGACGAGCCCTGCCGGCCGGTGGCCTCGACCACCGCCGAGCGGACCGCGCTGTCCTCCACGGAGGCGCCTCCGCGGTCCTCCACGTGCTCGGGGACGAGCAGGATCTCGAAACGCTGCGGAACTTTGCTCATGTGTCCGACGCTAGACGCTCGACGCGGCTCACGCCGGACGGCCGGGACGGGGGGCGCCGGGGCGCCCTGCCGGACGACCGCCCGCGCCGGACGGCCCGGGCGCGGGGGCCGGGGCGGACCCTCACTCGCTCCGGTGCCGGCCGGGCGTCGGCATCGACCCGCAGGCCCTCCGGCCTCAGCCGGACCCCCGCAGGCCGGCCGGGCGTCGGCATGGACCCCCGGGATCCTCCGGCCTCAGCTGGACTCCCGCCGGACCACCCGTGACGTCATCAGGTCGTGCGCCCGCGGCATCGACTCCGGGTCACGCACCGCCCGGTCGACGAGCTCGGCCAGGTGCCTGCCGATCACCATGTCGATCTGGACCGTGCTCAGCCGGGGACGCAGCAACCGCCCGAGGAGGAGGTCGTCCGAACCGATCACCGCCGTCTCGCCCGGGATGTCGATCCCCGCGTCCTGCAGGGCCCGCATCAGCAGCATCGCGTACTCGTCGTTGTACGCGAAGACACCGTCCAGGCCCTTCTCGCGCCAGGCCGCCGCCAGCTCGTTCGCGGACTCCTCGTCGTAGCTCAGGGGCAGGGGCTCGACGGTGGCGCCGGTCCCCTGCGCCGCCTGGCGGACGCCTTCCAGCCGCGGACCGGAGAACATCTCCAGGCCGGGCTCCTGGGGGACCACCACGCCGATCCGGCGGCTGCCCCGGGCGACGAGGTGCTCACCCGCCACCCTCCCCACCCGCGCCTGGTCCATCACCAGCGCGTGCGTGCCCTCCAGCCGCTGCGAGCCGACGGTGATCACCGCCTTGGCGCCGGAGCGCTTGAGGATCTCCACGCCCTGCGGGGTCAGCCGGACCTCGCCGAGGGAGACGACGGCGACCGGCCGCAGCTCGGCCCAGGCGCGGGCGGCCTCGTCGCCGTCGAGGCCGAGGCTGCCGTACTGCACCACCGTGTAGTCGAGCCGGCGCAACGCCCACTGGAGCTCGTTGAAGAACCGGTTGTACAGCGGTCCGACGGGCACCTGCGCCGTGGGCAGCAGGACCATCCGGCTGTGGCCCGCGCGCAGGCTGCGGGCCGCCGCGTGCGGTACGTACCCCAGCTCCTCGGCGGCCTCCCGGACCCGGCGGCGGGTCGGTTCGCTGATCCGCACGGCGGCGGTGTTGTTCAGCACGTACGACACGGTGGCTCTGGACACGCCCGCCAGCCGCGCGACATCGGCGCTGGTCGGTACGGGACGTTCGGCGGACTGTCTCGGTGACTGGCTCATCGCTCCGGCATCTTTCCAGACCGATCAGGACGAAGGTCTGGCGGAGGGGCGGATTCGGGTGCCGCCCGGCACTGACACGCGACACTGACGCGAGTCAGCTCGCGCGTTCCGGGCCCGCGCCGCGGATCGACGCCCCCGTCGGCCCGCTGTCCGTCCCGGCGAGTGGCGGATACCCGGCCCTCGTTCCCGACGCGGCCGTACTGTCGGTACCCGGCGCACGCGCCGTGCGCCCGACCCGTATGGTGCCGAGAGCGGCGGCACCCGTTCCGAGAGGCATGAACGTGCGGCTCCACACCACGACATGGGGATCCGGTGACCGGATCGCGCTGCTGATCCACGGCATCATGGCCGACCACCGCACCTGGCGCCGGGTCGGGCCCGCGCTCGCCGCGCGCGGCTACCGGGTGACGGCCGTGGATCTGCGCGGCCACGGGGCGAGCGACCGTGCCACCGGCGCCGAGGGGTACACCCCGCGGGACCACGCCGACGATCTGGTGGACACCCTGCCCCGCGGGGCGGAGCTGGCCATCGGGCACTCGCTCGGCGGTCTCGCCCTCGCCCTCGCCGTGGAGCGGCTCGCCCCGCGCCGGGCGGTGTACTCCGACCCGGCCTGGCACCTCCCGTCCGGGACGGACGGGTACCGCCCCGAGCTGTTCACCCGGGCCAAGGCCCTCACGCGGGAGCACATACGCCAGTTCAACCCCCGCTGGGCGGAGGAGGATCTGGACATCGAGGCCGACACCATCCGCCTGTGGGACGAGCGGACGGCCCACGGCCTCGTGGACTTCGCCGGACGTGATGCCTGGCCGGTGCGACCCCATGTCCCCTCACTGATCACGCTCGCCGATCCGAGCATGCTGGTGTCCCCCGACAGCGCCCGGATGCTCAAGGAGCGCGGCTTCGAACTCCGTACCGTCCTCGGTGCCGGCCACACCATCCACCGGGACGATTTCGAGGGGTTCATGACCGCTCTGGAGGGGTGGATCTGACGTACCTTTTGGTCATGGACGACGTCTCGATGGTGGGAATGCTCGGCCGGGTCACCGGCACCGTCGGGCCCGGCCTCGTCGGCGAGGTGATCGTCCGCATCCGGGGTGGGGCCGAGCACTTCCTCGCCTATCCGGCCGTGGGCGAGGCCCGGATCGAGACCGGGACGGTCGTGACTGTCGTGGAACATCTCCCTCCACGCACCGTCTATGTCACAGCCGCGTACGGCGGTTGACCGATCCATTGAGCGCCGGGCGCCCTGGGCGCACACTCCCTTCACCGGATCCGCGCGGCTCCGGTGAAGGGGGAGCTGACCATGGACATCGGCATCCTGGCGGGCGTCGCGTTCGGCGCCGTCATCGTCCTCATCACACTGTTCAAACTGATGTGGCGCGTCGCGGAACCCAACGAGGCACTGATCATCTCCGGCTCCAACCACCGGATGGAGGGGCTCGGGGAGGGCATGGGGTTCCGGATCGTCACGGGGCGCGGCACCCTCGTGGTGCCGGGCGTCCAGGCGGTACGCAAGCTGTCGCTCGACCTCAACGAGACCCAGCTGTCCGTCGAATGCGTGACGCACCAGGGCATTCCGCTCAAGGTCCGCGGCGTGGTGATCTTCAAGGTCGGTGACGACTTCGTGTCGATCGCCAACGCGGCCCGCCGCTTCCTCGATCAGCAGAAGCTGATGTCGGAGCGGGTGCACATCGTCTTCGCCGGTCATCTCCGCGCCATCGTGGGCGGGTTGACGGTCGAGGACATGATCCGCGACCGCGAGAAGCTGACCGGGCAGGCGCGTTCGGCCTGTGGCACCGAGATGGAGAAGCTCGGTCTGATCGTGGACTCGCTACAGATCCACGAGATCGAGGACCCGACCGGATACATCAAGAACCTGGCCGCGCCGCACGCGGCCGCGGTGCAGCGCGATGCGCGGATCGCGCAGGCGGAGGCCAACCGGCGGGCGACCGAGGCCGAGCAGCAGGCCGCCGCCCGGATGTCCGAGGCCACCCGGGACAGCGAGATCCTGCAGGCCGGCTACCAGGCCGAACGGGACCAGGCGTCGGCCAAGGCGCGGCAGGCCGGGCCGCTGGCCGAGGCCGGAGCACGCCAGGAGGTCGTCGTCCAGGAGACCCGGGTGGCCGAGCTGGAGGGCCACCGCAAGGAGCAGCAGCTGCAGGCGGAGGTCCGCAAGCCGGCCGACGCCATGGCGTACGAGACCAGGACGCTGGCCGAGGCCGAGCGCGACGCCCGGATCTCGGCTGCCCAGGCGGAGGCGAAGGAGACCGAGCTGGCGAGCGCGGCGCGGGCGACGGCGACGCGGCTGACGGGTGAGGCCGAGGCGGCGGCGCAGCACGCACGGGGCCTGGCGGTCGCGGAGGCGGCACGCGCGAAGGGTCTGGCCGAGGCCGAGTCGATCAAGGCGAGGGCCGCGGCGCTCGCGGAGAACCAGGAGGCGGTGGTGGCCCAGCAGCTGGCCGAGAGGTGGCCCGAGATCGTCGAGGCGGGTGCGTCGGCCTTCGGCAACGTGGACCAGATGGTCCTCCTGAACGGCGCCGACGGGATGGGCGAGATGTTCGCCAAGGCGCTGACCATGGGCGGGACGGGGCTGGGTCTGGCCCGTCAGCTGCTGTCGACGATGAACCCCGGCGCGACGCCGGCGGCGGACGGGCGGGGCGGCGCGTCGCCGGCCCCGGTCGCCGCCGGGACCGCGCCCGCGCCGCGGAGCGAGGCGATCGAGGTCGTCGACGACGGCGGGCGGTAGGCGGGCAGCGGGGCCCGGCGCCCTGACGGCGCCGGGCCCCGGTCGCGTCCCCGTCCTGTGCTCAGGGCGGGGCCGTCGTCGTCCGGAAGGTCAGTTGTGACCGAACTTCCGTTCCTTCCGGTGGGAGGACCGCTCCACGAGCGGGCGTGAGGACTCGCTCGCGGCGGAGGTGCCGGGCTGCTCCTTCGCCGCCACGGCCGTCTTCTGTTCGTGTCCGCCCGTACGGGCTCCATGGTTCACCCGGGTCTGCTTCTTGCCCACGATCGTGCCTCCTGTGACTCCTGGAGCGGGACGCTGGGGCCGTTCTCAGACTCGCACGCGGGTACGGGGGGCGCATGTCAGGGTGCGGCCGCGCCCTCGGCCAGGACGCCCCAGAGGTCGGGGTCCTCGAAGTTGAGGGCCCACAGGGCGGTGTTCACGACGCCGTGGCGGCGCAGGACGGGCAGATGGACGGCGACGCCCCGCGCGTCCTGGTACCAGACCTCGTGGCGGAGACCGCCCCACTCGTAGGTGAAGTACGGGGTGCCGGAGACGGGATCGAGCCGGTAGGGGGCGTTGTGGGCGCGGCGCAGCGCGTCGGCCTCCTTCCAGGTCACGTGCGCGGTCTTCCCCTCTCCGGCGGTGACCCAGTCCCAGCCGTAGGCGGGCAGCGCGAGCTCGATGCGCTCGGGCGGCACGAGGGAGGTGGCGGTCCGCAGCACCTCGTCGTACCAGGCGGTGCTCGCGAGAGGGCCGGGGGCTCCGCCCGCGTAGTGCAGGTTGTAGGCCATGACGCGGACGCGGTCGGCCGCCTTCCCCAGGGCGGCGTAGTCCCAGACGCGGCCCGTCGTGGTGGTCTGGGGGCTGACCGTGACGACGCACTGCTTGGCGAGCGCGTGCAGCCGGGCGCAGACCTCCGTGACCAGCGACGCGTACGCCTTCCGTACGGCGGGGTAGGCGGCGTCACCGGTGGTGGCGATGGTCTCGTAGTCCAGGTCCAGGCCGTCGTAGTCGCCGCTTTCGGCGACGGCGACGAGGGCGTCGACGTGCGTGGCGCGCCGGGCGGGGTCGGTGAGGATCCCGGCGAGGACGCCGGAGGGCAGGGTCTCCATGACCGTGGGAACGACCTTGATGCCGGCGCGGTGCAGGCCGTCCACGACGAGGCGCTCGCCCGCGCCGGGGTGGGGGTCGATCCGGTCGGCGGCCTTCGTCTCGTACCAGAAGGGGCTGACCGTGTGCAGTTGGTCGGCGTGGCGGAGGGCGGCGAGGTAGGCGGCCTCCTGGTCCCAGTAGGGCAGCCAGGCGGAGACGGTGCGCGGCGGCTGATCCTCGCCCGCGGCGGGCCCGCCGGGGGTGGCGGACGGCAGCGGTTCCCGTGCGGGGGCCGGTGCCGGGGTCGCCCATGCCGGGCGCGGCGGGCCGGCCGGGAGGACGGACAGGAGGCACGCCAGCAGCCCGGTCACCAGGACGGCTGAACGGAGGCGCTTCGTACGGGCGGGGGTCGCCGGGTCGTGTCGGTGAGGTCTCGCCTGGGCCATGGCCCGAGCCTCGCCCCACCGCCCGCGCACCGCCCCGTGGGTGGCCCATCCGGGTCTGGGGGTGTCTTGTCGATCTTGCCGGGGACACGGCGGCGGTGGCCGCCGCACCGGACCACCCGGCCCGTGATCCGGTGGTCCCGTCCGGTCAGGCGCCCGCGAAGGTCCGCTGGAAGGCTCCCAGCGTCGTCCGGCCGGCCGTACGGTCGAGGATCGCGAAGACCGCCTCGTCGAAATGACGGGCGAACCGCCCCTCGCCGGTGAGCAGCGCCCGGAACGCGCCCGCCACCTCGGCGGGGTCGTTCTGGAAGACGCCGCACCCCCAGGCGCCCAGCACCAGCCTGCGGTAGCCGCCCGCGACGGCCGTCTCCAGGACACGTTCGGCGCGGGCGGCGAGGGCCGCCGGGACGCGGTCGGCGAGCTGCGGGGCCTGGCGGCGGATGACGCCCGCGTTCGGTGCGGGAGAGGTGAGGAAGCCGACGGTGAACGGTTCGTCCAGCAGCGCGCCGCGGTCGTCGCGGAAGACGGGGACGCCCGGCGAGAGGATGACCCGGTCGGTGTAGAACGCGTCCCGCTCGGCGCGGTGGTGGGCGTAGTACTCGGGGACGCGCAGGAGCGTGGTGTAGAGGGCGGAGGCCCGGCAGACGGCCTCCTCCTGGGCCTGGGCGCCGTTGAGGTAGCCGCCGCCGGGGTTGCGGGCGGAGGCGAAGTTCAGGACGGCGACCGGCTCGGCGCGGGCGGCGGTCAGGCGGCGGGCGGCGGCGAGGCTGCTCTCGTCGGTGACCTCGACGGTGGTGTCGCGGTCGGTGCCGGGGGTGACGGGGACGGGGTCGGGGCCGTACAACCGGGTGCCTTCCACCGCCGCCGTCAGCTCCGCCTCGATGGACACCCGGCGGCCGTCGGGGGCCCGGTAGTGACCCGCCTCGACGATCTCCTCGGTCTCTGTCGCGATCCCCCGCAGTCGTGCGCTCATGCCCGCAAGGTTGATCGACTTCGCGCCGCGGGAGCAAGGGGTTTTACCGCCCGGGGCCGGAGGGGCGGTCTTGCACGCCCGCCGGTGGTGCCTTTAGGTGGAATCAGCGGCTCCCCACCACAGGAGGAATCGACATGTCGTCGAGCGGTATACCGCCGGACGGTCCGCTTCTGACCGAGGACGAGGCAGAGGATCTGCTGCGATGTATCTGCTTCAAGACGGGCCCGCCCCGCACGGTCGGGGTGGAGGTGGAATGGCTCGTCCACGAGCTGCGTGACCCGCGGCTCCCCGTCCCGCCCCGGCGGCTGGCCTCGGCCGTCGACACCGTCCGGACCGTGCCGCTGGCATCGTCCCTGACCTTCGAACCCGGCGGCCAGCTGGAGCTCAGCTCGCCGCCCGCCGCCTCCCTCATGGAGTGCGTCGACACCCTCTCGGCCGATCTGGACGCGGTGCGCGACGCGCTCGGCCCTCTCGGTCTCTCCCTCAGCGGTTACGGCGTCGACCCCTGGCAGGCTCCGCGCGAGCGGGTCCTGCGCGAGCCGCGCTACGACGCGATGGAGGCCGCCCTCGACCGTACGGGTCCGGCCGGCCGGGCCATGATGTGCGAGTCGGCGTCGGTCCAGGTCTGCCTGGACGCCGGCCACCCGGAGCCGGGCCCCCTCGGCTACCACCGGCGCTGGCAGCTGGCCCACCTCCTCGGCGCGGTGCTGGTCGCCGCGTTCGCCAACTCCGCCGTCCACGGGGGGCGCCCCACCGGATGGCGTTCGACCCGGCAGGCCCTGTGGACCGATCTGGACCCGGCGCGCGCGCTCGCCCCGGTCCCGGTGGACGGGGAGCCGCGCGCGGCCTGGGCCAGGCACGTGCTCGACACCCCGGTGATGTGCGTACGGGGCGACGAGGCACCGTGGCACGTGCCGAGCGGGCTGACGTTCCGGCAGTGGCTGCGCACCGGGCGGCCCCGGCCGGTGCGCGAGGAGGACCTGCGCTACCACCTGACGACGCTCTTCCCGCCGGTACGGCCGCGCGGCCATCTGGAGCTGCGCATGATCGACGCGCAGCCGGGACGCGACGGCTGGATCGTGCCGGTGGCCGTGACCACCGCCCTGTTCGACGACCCGGAGGCCGCCGAGACCGTCTACCGGGCCGTCAAGCCGCTCGCGGAGTACGCGGGATCCGCCGCGGCGCCGCGCAATCCGCTGTGGCGGGCGGCGGCCCGCGACGGGCTGGCGGACCCCTGGCTGCACGCCGCCGCCCTGGTGGCGTTCCCGGCCGCCTTGGAGGCGCTCCCCCGGATGGGGGCGAGCGAGTCCGTCCAGCGGGCGGTGTCCGCGTTCCACGAGCGCTATGTGATCCCCGGTGGCTGCCCGGCCGACGACCTGCGGAAGGTGGCGTCATGACCGTGACCGACGACCCGACGGCCCTGCGACGGCGGGCGCTCGACGCGCTCACCACGGCGCGCGAGCGCACCGCGCTGCTCACCTCCTGTGTCGAGGACGACGAGCTCACCGCCCAGCACTCCCCCTTGATGTCGCCCCTGGTGTGGGACCTGGCGCACATCGGCAACCAGGAGGAGCAGTGGCTGTGGCGGGCGGTCGCGGGCCGTGACGCGCTGCGGCCGGAGATCGACTCCATCTACGACGCGTTCGAGCACCCCCGCTCCAGCCGGCCGACCCTGCCCCTGCTGCCGCCGCGCGAGGCGCGCGCGTACGCCTCCGACGTACGGGGACGGGTCCTGGACGTCCTGGCGCGTACACCGCTGGAGGGCCGTCCGCTGGTGGAGGCCGCCTTCGCCTTCGGGATGATCGCCCAGCACGAGCAGCAGCACGACGAGACCATGCTGATCACCCATCAACTGCGCACGGGGCCGGCCGCGCTGACCGCCCCTCCCCCGCCGGCGTCGCCGCACGGACCGCTGCCCGTCGAAGTCCTCGTCCCGGGCGGCCCGTTCACGATGGGCACCTCCGACGAGCCCTGGGCGCTGGACAACGAGCGTCCGGCGCACACGAGGGTCGTCCCGGCGTACTACATCGACACCGTGCCGGTCACCAACGGCGCCTACATGGCGTTCATCGCGGACGGCGGCTACACCGACGCACGGTGGTGGCAGGCGGAGGGCTGGGACCAGATCCGGCAGCACGACATCCGGGCACCGCTGTTCTGGCGGCGCTCCGGGGGCCAGTGGCTGCGCCGTCGCTTCGGCGTGACGGAGCCCGTCCCCGAGGACGAGCCGGTGGTCCACGTCAGCTGGTACGAGGCGGACGCCTACGCCCGCTGGGCGGGGCGCAGGCTCCCGACCGAGGCCGAGTGGGAGAAGGCGGCCCGCCACGACCCGGCGACCGGACGTTCGCGGCGCTACCCCTGGGGCGACGCCGACCCGGCCCCGGCGCACGCCAACCTGGGCCAGCGGCATCTGCGGCCGGCGCCGGCGGGCAGCTATCCGGAGGGCGCCTCACCGCTCGGCGTACGGCAGCTGATCGGGGACGTCTGGGAGTGGACGGCCGGCGACTTCCTGCCGTATCCCGGCTTCACGGCCTTCCCGTACAAGGAGTACTCCGAGGTCTTCTTCGGTCCGGCGCACAAGGTGCTGCGGGGTGGTTCGTTCGCCGTCGACGCGGTGGCCTGCCGGGGGACGTTCCGCAACTGGGACCTGCCGGTGCGCCGGCAGATCTTCTCCGGCTTCCGTACCGCGCGGGACGCGGAGGTGCTCTGATGTGCCGTCATGTCGCCTATCTCGGCGACCCCGTGGCGATCGGCGAGCTGGTGCTCGCGCCGGAGCACTCGCTGAGCCGGCAGGCGTGGGAACCGCGCACCCAGAGCAGCGGGGTGGTGAACGCGGACGGGTTCGGGGTGGGCTGGTACGCCGAGGGGGACCCGGTCCCCGCGCGCTACCGCCGGGCGGTGCCGATCTGGGCCGACACCTCCTTCACCGATCTGGCGCGCGTGGTGCGCACCGGTGCCTTCCTCGCCGCCGTCCGGGGTGCCACCCGGCCCGGCGCCGACGGCGAGGCGGCGGCGGCTCCGTTCGGCGCCGGGCCGTGGCTGTTCAGCCACAACGGGGCGGTCGAGGGCTGGCCGGACGCGACGGCCGCGCAGGCCGCGGCGCTGTCGCCCCGGGAGTGGCTCCGGCTTGAGGCGCGGACCGACTCGGCGTTCGTGTGGGCCCTCGTGCTGCACCGGCTGCGGGCCGGGGACCCGCCCGAGCAGGCGCTCGGCGACACCGTCCGGGAGGCCGCCGGCGCGGCGCCCGCCTCACGGCTGAACCTGCTGCTCACCGACGGGACGCGGATCGCCGCGACGGCCTGGGGGAACACGCTCTACTCCCTGACCGGCCCCGACCTGAACGGCTCGCCGCGCACGGTCGTGGCCTCGGAGCCGTACGACGACGACCCGCTCTGGCGCGAGGTGCCCGACCGCACGCTGCTGACCGCCACCCGTACCGAAGTCACCCTCACCCCGCTCAAGGAGCCCTCTCTGTGAGCCCGTTCCAGCTGACCCGCACCCTTCCCGAGGACGCCACCGAGGCCGACCTGCGCGCCGACGTGCTGCACGGACTGACCCGCACCCCGAAGGAGCTGCCGCCGAAGTGGTTCTACGACGCCCGCGGCAGTGAGCTGTTCGAGGAGATCACCCGGCTGCCCGAGTACTACCCGACCCGCGCGGAGCGGGAGATCCTGGTCGACCGCGCGTCCGAGATCGCGGCGGCGACCGGGGCGCGGACCCTGGTGGAGCTGGGGTCGGGCTCCTCGGAGAAGACCCGGTTCCTGATCGACGCGCTGCTGCCCGGCCTGGAGAGCTATGTGCCGGTGGACGTGAGCGAGTCGGCGCTGACGGGCGCCGCCGAGGCGCTGCTCGCCGAGCGGCCCGGACTCCACATCCACGCCCTGGTCGCCGACTTCACCCGCGGTCTGGCGCTTCCGGGGACGCCCGGGCCCCGTCTGGTGGCGTTCCTGGGAGGCACGATCGGCAATCTCCTGCCGGCCGAGCGGTCGGTGTTCCTGCGGTCGGTGCGGGCGATGATGTCCCCCGGCGACGCCCTGCTGCTCGGCACCGACCTGGTGAAGGACGAGGCGACGCTGGTCGCCGCGTACGACGACGCGGCCGGGGTGACGGCGGCGTTCAACAAGAACGTGCTGTCCGTGATCGCCCGCGAGCTGGACGCGGACGTGCGGCCGGAGGACTTCGACCACGTGGCGCTCTGGAACCGGGAGCGGGAGTGGATCGAGATGCGGCTGCGCGCGCGGCAGGCGGTGACGGTGAAGATCCCGGAGCTGGATCTGGTGGTGCCGTTCGAGGCGGGCGAGGAGGTCCGGACGGAGGTGTCGGCGAAGTTCCGTCAGACGGGCGTACGCGAGGAGCTGGCGGCGGCCGGCCTGGAGCCGACCCACTGGTGGACGGACGGGGAGGGCCGGTTCGCGCTGTCGTTGGCGACGGCGCGCTGAGCGGCGCGGGCGAGGTCCCGGCGGTTCGGATACTGGACGTCGGATATCGGATCCGATATCCGTATCTCCGCGGTGAGACCGCGGGCCGTCGCGATCCGCCACAGCGAGGCGGCCAGCGGGTCCTCGCCCACGAAGGCGGCCGGTCCGGCGGGGCGGTAGTCCAGCCGGACCGGCCGTACGGGGGCGCCCGCGTCCAGGGCGGCCTGGAAGGCGGCCGGACGGAACGTGCCTTCGGCCCGGCCGCACCAGGTCGACCCTTCCGGGAAGACGACCACACGCCCGCCGTCGGCGAGGATTCCGGCCATCTCGCGCACGGTACCGGGCAGGGCCCGCAGCCGGTCGCGGTCGATGAAGAGGGTGCCGCCCCGGGCCGCGAGCGGTCCGAGCACGGGCCAGGCCCGGACCTCGCGCTTGGCGAGCATGCGCCCGGGAAGGACGGTGGCGACGAGCGGGATGTCCAGCCAGGAGATGTGGTTGGCGACCACCAGCATCGGGCCGGTGGCGGGCACCGGCCCGCCGGTGACCCGGACGCGGACGCCGAAAGCCCGCACCACCGTCCGGCACCACTGTCGGGTGAGCCGGTGGCGGACGCCGGGAGGCAGGGGTCCGGCGAGGGGGGCGAGCAGGATGCCGGCGAGTACCACGGCGAGGGCCGACGCCAGCCTCAGGACGGCCCTGACGGCCCCCACGGTGACGCAGCCGGGGCCTCGGTGCGCGGCGCACCGGCCGGGGGTGCAGGGCGCGGAGGGCAGCCAGGGGGACGGGGCCGTGTTCACCGCGCCGGCGCGAGGGAGAGGAAGTGGCGCAGGTAGCGGGGGTTGGTGTTGCGCAGCGAGAGCAGGACGTAGAGGTCGGCGACGTCGAAGTCCGGGTCGTGGGCGGGGGCCCCGCACACCCAGGCGCCGAGCCGGAGGTAGCCGCGCAGCAGCGGCGGGAGCTCCGTGCGGCCCCGGGGGCGGGTGACGCCGTCGGGGGTCCAGAGGCGGTGGGGCGTGACCCAGTACTCCTCGGGGGCCAGGTGCTTGGTCCTGACGGTGTCCCAGGTGGCGGCGGCCAGCGTGCCGCCGTCGGCGAGCGGTATCGAGCAGCAGCCTGCCAGCCAGTTGTGGCCGGTGTTCGTCATGTAGCGGGCGAGTCCGGCCCAGACGAGCGCGATGACGGCGCCGTTGCGGTGGGCGGGGTGCACGCAGGAGCGGCCGACCTCGACGAGGTCGTCGCGCAGGGGGGCGAGCCGGCCGAGGTCGAACTCGCCCTCGGAGTAGAGGCGGCCGGCGATCCGGGCGCGCTCGGGCGGCAGGATGCGGTAGGTGCCGACGACCTCGCCGGTCGCCTCCTCGCGTACCAGCAGGTGGTCGCAGTAGGCGTCGAAGGCGTCGGTGTCCAGACCGGGTTCGGGGCCGTCGAGGCGGGCGCCCAGCTCCCCGGCGAAGACCTGGTGACGCAGCCGCTGGGCGGCGCGGACCTCCTCCTGGTCGCGGGCGAGGCCGACCACGTAGCGGGGCGGTCCGGCGGGCGCCGGGCCCTGTGCGGAGCCGGTGCCGGAGCCGGTGTCGGTGCTCGGAACGGAGAGGCCGGCCGGGACGGGCACGGCGGGGGCACCGACCGCCGGGGCGACGGCGACGGCTGCTGCGGGCGACGGTGCGGGCATGGCGGGCTCCTGCGGTGGACGGAAGGGGGACGGTGAGGGCCGGGCCGCGCGGGGCGGTGGTCCGGCTCCTCACTTCTCCCGTGACCGGCTGGATTCGACGTGTCCGTTCGGGGGCTCGCGGGTGTGGAGGCGCTGAATGCTATTCGGCGAGCGCCTGGGTGATCTGTTCCGAGGCATGCTTCGCCGCCGCCTTCGGATCGTCGCCGAGGAGGACCGCCGACATGTAGGGCTTGATCGGATTGGCGGCCTCGACGTCGGCCCATTGGGGGGAGTTGGGGGTGGCCCGGCCGCGGGCCGCTCCGACGGCCATGACGGCGGTGGCCTCCTGGCCCTCGACGACGGAGGAGAGCGTGGTCTTGTTGGGCACGTAGTTCATGGCCCGGGCGAGTTCGGCCTGCCACTTCTCGCCGGCCAGGGCCTTCACGACGTCGAGGGCGGCGGTCCGCTCGGGGGCGTTCTCCGGGATGATGAGGTCGGATCCGCCGGTGAAGACCGCGCAGGGCTGCCCGGCCTTCTTGCCGGGTATCGGGAAGAAGCCGAGCTTGTCCTTCAGTCCCGGGTTCGCCTTGGTGATGGCCGAGACGGCGCTGGGGGTGGCGATGATCTGGGCGACGTCGCCCTTGGCGAAGACCTCGGCCTGGGGCGGGGTCTGCTCGTCCGCGTTCTTCGGGCCCGAGCCGAGGGACTGCAGGTCCTTGTAGAAGTCCATGCCGCGCAGCGCCGCCGGGCTGTCCAGGGCACCGGCCCACTCGCCGCCCTTGTCGACGGCGAGTTCGCCGCCCTCGTCCCAGATGAAGCCGGCCAGCGTGTACCAGTCCTGGCCGGCGAGGTAGATGCCCTGGGAGCCGTCCCGGTTGAGCTTGCCGGTGTCGTCGAGCCACTCCTCACGGGTGGCGGGCGGCTCGGTGATGCCGGCCGCCGCGAAGAGGTCCTTGTGGTAGATCACGACCCGGTTGGCCGCGTACCAGGGGATGCCGTACTGGGATCCCCCGATGCGGCCGGGCTCGGCGAGGCCGGGCAGCCACTTCTCGCCGCCGAGGTCGCGCACGGACTCCAGGGTCAGGTCGTAGAGCTTGTCGGTGTCCGCGTACTGGGCGACCTGGGTGTTGCCGACCTCGATGACGTCCGGGCCGCCGCCGCCCTGGAGGGCCTCGGTGACCTTCTTGCCGATGCCGGTCCACTCCTGGATCGTGAATCTCAGTCTCACGCCCTGGTGCTCGGACTCGTAGGCGGCGGTGAAGCGCTCGAGGAAGTCCTCGCTGACGCTGTCCCGCATCAGCCAGACGCTCACCGTGCGGTCCTGGTCGCCGCCGGGCATGAGCCCGCAGCCCGCGAGCGTGAGGGCGGTCGCGGCGGCCAGCGGGCAGGCGAGAGAGCGGTTCTTCACGTAGGTCACCTTCTGCGTTCCATGACATGGAGTGCGGCATGGGGAGCTGACCCGTCGTGGGGGGACGAACGCGGTGTTCGCGCGGGTATGGCCTGGATTCTGGTCTGGACCAACCAGGCGGTCAAGTCCTGGACGATCCCGCTCCGGGCGGGTACGCCGGACACTCCCCAGGAGAGACGGGCGGGTTCCGGCCCCCGGGAAGGTCCGCCCCGGGCCGCTCCGCGTCCGCCGACGCGGAGCGGCCCGGGCCGGTGACGGCCTACGGAACGGCCGGCACGGAGTCCTCGAAGGTGGTGCCCGCCGACCGGTAGGCGGCGACCTTGGCGGCGACCTGTGCCGGGGTCAGCACCTGGTCCTTCACGTGCAGGACGTAGTCGACCTTCTGGTCGTAGGCGCGCGGGGTGGTCGAGGTCTGGCCCGCCAGGTCGATCAGCCACTGGTTGAAGTTGATCGACATCGGGCGTTCGGGGAGGTAGCGGGCGTCGTGCCGGCCGAACTCCCGGCCGTCCACGTAGTAGACGATCGCCTGGTTGTCGATGGTCACCACGAGGTCGTGCCAGCCGGCGTAGCTCGTCCGGTCCTCGGAGTGCTGGTTGACCGCCTCCCAGGGATCGGGCCGGTAGGTCTCCCAGGAGGTCGTGTAGAGGATGTTGGCGGGCTCGCCCCAGCCGCCGTTGGGCAGGTACTCGAAGTCGTACTCGGCGTAGTCGTCCGCCATCGGCGCCTTGAGGTCGTTGATGGTGAAGAAGGTCTGGACGATACGGTCGCCGTCCGGGCCGGAGAGCGGCGCGTCGGAGAAGCGGACCCGCGCCGCGTAGGTGCCGTTCCTGAACTTCGAGGAGCGGGTGAGGATCTCGGTGTGGCGGGTCGACTCGCCGGTGCCCGCCGTCGACGTCCTCAGGTTCATGAGGGAGTTGGCGCCCTCCTTGGCGAAGGTGACGTTCTCCGGGGCCCAGGTGGCCCCGGGCACCCCGGGGCCGCCGGAGTTGGAGCGCACGCTCCAGCCGTGGGCGGCGATCGCCGGGTCGGTGTGGGCGGTGTAGTCGAAGTCGTCGAAGAGCGCGGCGCCGGTCGGCGGCGTGGTCGGGTCGGTCGGGGTGGGGGTCGGGTCCGTCGGGTCCGGGGTCGGCTGGTTGCCGGCGGGGGCGGTGCCCCAGACGTGCGCCCCGCCGACGGTGGCGGTCACCTTCGACCAGTTCGCGTACGTCGTCTGGGCGGGGCCGAAGGAGTAGTCGTCGCTCTGGTTCAGCGGCTGCCAGTTGGAGCGGTGGAAGCGCAGCTGCATGTCCCCGGTGTCCGCGCCGGGCGCCAGGGTGCCGGCCCCCGCGGTGAAGCCGACCTCGAGGTAGCGGTCGGCGGTGGCGGTCGGGTTCGCCAGGGTGCCGAAGGTGCCGGTGAGGTGGGCGCAGCCCTTCACGGCCCAGGAGCAGGCGTAGGTGTACGAGGCTCCCGCCTCGGCCTTGAAGTAGTAGCGCACCTTCACCTGGCTCAGGGCCACGGCGGACGAGCCGGTGTTGACCACCTTGAACCAGGGTTCGGCCTGGTCGCTTCCGGTGGCGCTCTGGCGGTACTGCACGGTGACGGGTTCGCCGGCCGCGGCGGCCGGGAGGGCGGTCAGGACGGTGGCGCCGAGGCCGGTGACGGTGGCGGCGGCGAGCGCGGCGCGGATCCGCAGGCTCCTGCCGTTCGTCGGGTGGCTCATGGGAGTTCCCTTCCTTGGACGGTGGGGGTGGGGGAAAGGCGGCGCGGCACCCCGAGGGTGTCGAGCCGGGTCAGGTGGTGACGCAGGCGGTCCCGGAAGCCGGACCAGTCGTGCCGGCCGCTCCAGGCCGTCTCCGCCAGGGCGCAGAGCCGGGGGAAGGTGAGGTACTCGGCGTGCGCGGCGGTGGGGACGTACTCCGTCCACAGCTGCGCCTGGGTGCCGAGCACCCGGGCCGTCTCCTCGGGGCTCCAGTCCCGGGGCGCCGGGTCGGTGCCGTGGACGGCGCGCAGGTCGACCACGGCACCGGGCTGGCCGGGGGGCTCGTCGAGGCGGGCCGACTGGGGGTAGTCGAGGTAGGTGGTGCGGTGGGGGGCCATGACCACCCGGTGGCCGCGCCGGGCGGCGGTGCGTCCGTGCGCGGTGTCGCGCCAGGGCATCACGGTGAAGTACGCGGGGAGGTCGGCGCCGGTCTCCGTCCAGCCGACGGGGTGGCGTCCGGCGTCGACGAGGTGGCGGCCGATCCGGTCCATGAACCAGCCGTGCAGGGCGTCCGGTCCCGCGAGCCCTTCGTCGGCGGCGCGGCGGCGGGCCGCCGGGGAGGCGTGCCATTCGGCGGTGGGGCACTCCTCGCCGCCGACGTGGACGTGGGGCGAGGGGAAGACGTCCATGACCTCGTCCAGGACGGTGCGGCAGAAGTCGAGGACCTCGTCGTGGACGCCGAGCACGGTGTCGCACACCCCCCACCGGTCCCAGACGTCGAGGGGGCGGTCCGGCCGGTTGCCGAGGTGGGGATAGGCGGCCAGGGCGGCCCGCACATGGCCGGGCATCTCGATCTCGGGGACGACGGTGACGCCCCGCCCGGCCGCGTGGCGCACCAGGTCGGCGAGTTCGCCGCGGGTGTAGGCGCCGCCGTGGGGCAGGCCCCCGATCTCGGTGAGCCGGGGATAGGTCGCGACCGGCATGCGCCAGCCCTGGTCGTCGGTGAGGTGGAGGTGGAGGACGTTGAGCTTGTGGAGGGCGAGGAGGTCGACGTAGCGCCGCAGGAAGGCCACGGGGCGGAAGTGCCGGGAGACGTCGAGCATGGCCCCCCGCCAGGGGAAGCGGGGGCGGTCGGTGATCTGCACACAGGGGACGGACCACTCGACGCCGGGGACGGGACCGTCGGAGAGCGCTTCCGCGGGGAGGAGCTGACGGAGTGTCTGGACACCGGCGAACAGCCCCTCCGGGCGGGCGGCGCGCAGCAGGACGCCTCCGCTGCCCACGGTGAGGCCGTAGCCCTCGTCGCCGAGTCCGGTGAGCGCGGGGTCGAGGGCGAGGACGACCGTTCCGTCCGGCCGTTGGGGAAGCGGCAGTCCGGTGGCGGGGCGGAGCAGGGTGCGCAGCAGCGTGGCGGCCGCTTCGGCGCCGGGGGCGGGCTTCACCGCCGTGGCCGGTCCGAAGACGAAGCGGCCGGGGAGCGGGGTGAGCTGGGAGGGCTGGGGGATCAGTCGGGGCATGGGCATGGGGCTCGCTATCCCTTCACGGCTCCGCCGGTCATGCCGGCGGCGACCCGACCCTGCAGGACCAGGAAGAGGACGAGGACGGGCAGGGCGAAGAGGGTGGAGGCGGCCATGGTGGCGCCCCAGTCGGTGCCGAAGACGTTGGAGAAGGAGGAGAGCCAGACGGGCAGGGTGCGGTCGTCCTGGTTCTTGATGATGAGCATGTTGGCGAAGGCGAACTCGTTCCAGGCGGTGATGAAGCCGAACAGCGAGGTGGCGAGCAGGCCGGGGGCGAGGAGGGGGAAGGTGACGCGCCGGAAGGCGGCGGCGCGGGTGCAGCCGTCGACCTGGGCGGCCTCTTCGAGTTCGGCGGGGATGCCGGCCAGGAAGGAGCGCAGGGTGACCACGGTGAAGGGCAGGGTGATCATGAAGTAGATCAGGGTCAGGGTCGCGAGCCGGTCGAGCAGGTCCGCGTCCCGTGCGATGACGTACATCGGGATCAACAGCGCTTCCCAGGGCGCCACCTGGGCGATGAAGACCATGAGGACGAAGGCGCGTCGGCCGCGCCAGCGCATCCGCGCCACGGCGAACGCGGCGCCGAGGGCCACCACCAGGGCGAGCAGGACGCAGCCGACGGTGACGAGGAGGCTGTTGCGCCAGAAGATCCAGAAGCCGTCGGCCCGTACGGCGTGGGAGAAGTGTTCGAGGGTGAGGGAGGTGGGCAGCAGGACGGGGGTCTCGGCCTGGATGTCGGCGGTGGGCTTGAAGGCCGTGAGGACCATCCAGTAGACGGGGAAGACGGCCAGGACGAAGACGATCGACGCGGCGGTGTTCAGGGGCAGGCGGCGCAGCGCTCGCGGGGTCACCGGTCGGCCTCCTGTCGGAGCAGCTGGCGGAAGTAGGCGAGGAGGACCGCGACCAGGAGGAGCACGGTGAGCGTGGAGACGGCGGAGCCGAGGTCGTAGCGGTGCAGGGACTGGGCGACCCGGTAGGCGTAGACGGGCAGGGTGGTCGTCGCCTCCCCCGGCCCTCCCTTGGTGACCGCCCAGATCTGGGCGAAGCACCGGAAGACCCAGATCACTTCGAGGCAGAGCACGAGCGCGAAGATCGGCCGCAGGAGGGGCAGGGTGACCGAGCGGAAGGTCCGCCAGGCGCCGGCCCCGTCGAGGCGGGCCGACTCGTACAGCTCCTCGGGGACGGTCAGCAGGGCCGCGTGCAGGGTGATGGCGACGAAGGGCACCGACTGCCAGACGACGAGCAGCACGAGGACGGTGAACGCGGCGGTGCCGTCGGCGAGCCAGGAGTAGCCCTCGAAGGACGTGAACCCGAGGCGGACGAGCGCCCAGTTGACCACGCCGAGCCGTGAGGCGAAGAGCCACTGGAAGACGGTGGTGGTGGCGATGACCGGGCTGGCCCAGGCGAGGACGAGTCCGCTGGTCACCAGGATCCGCATGCGTCGGCCGAGCCGCTGTGTCATCAGGGCGACCAGCGTGCCGATCACCATGATGAGCACGACGTTGATCAGGGTCCACCAGACGGTGCGCCGGACGACGTCCCAGAACTCGGGGTCGGTGAGCACCGTCCGGTAGTTGTCGAGGCCCACGAAGGGGGCGTCGCCGCGGATGAGCTCGCCCATGCCGTAGTGCTGGAGGGAGATCAGCAGGTTGCGGACGAGGGGGTAGCCCAGGAGCAGGACGCCGCCGACGACGGTGGGTGCGACGAGGAGGTAGGGCCAGAGGGTCCGCCCTCGCGGCCGCCTCACGAGCCGAGGGTCTTGGTGATGCTCTCCGACGCGGTCCTGGCGGCCCGTGCCGGATCGGTGCCGGTGAGGACGGCGGTCATGTACTGCTTGACGGGGTTGGTGGCCTCGACGGCGGCCCAGTTCGGGGAGTTGGGCGTCGCGCGGCCCTGGGCGGCTCCGGCGGCCATCGCCGCCGTGCCCTCGTCGTCCTGGATGACGCGGGCGAGCGAGGTGCGGTTGGGGACGTAGCTCATGGTCCTGGCCATGTCCGTCTGCCACGTCTCGCCGGCCAGCGCCTTGACGACCTGGTAGGCGGCGTCGGGATGGGTCGACGCCTCGGGGACGATGAGGTCGGAGCCGCCGGTGAAGACCGCGCCGGGCTTGCCGGCCGTCTTGCCGGGGATGGGGAAGAACCCGAGCTTGCCCTTGAGCGCCGGGTTGGCCTCTTCGACGATCTTCGCGCCGCCGGGTACGGCGATGATCTGGGCGACGTCGCCCTTGGCGAACACGTCGGCCTGCGGGGGTTTCGCCTCGTCCGAGTCCTTGGGGCCCTTGCCGAGGGCCTGGAGCCGGCGGTAGAAGTCCATGCCGGCGAGGGCCTCGGGGGTGTCGAGCGCCCCCTTCCAGCCCGCCCCGTCCCGGACGGCGAGGTCGCCGCCCTCCTCCCAGACGAAGCCGGAGAGGGCGTACCAGTTCTGGCCAGGGAGGTAGATGCCCTGGGTGGTGCCCGTGTCGAGCTTCTCGGTGACGGCGAGCCACTCGGCCTGGGATCTGGGCGGGGTGGTGACGCCGGCCTTCGCGAAGTGGTCCTTGTGGTAGATCACGACCCGGTTGGCGGCGTACCAGGGGATGCCGTACTGCTTGCCGTCGACCTTGCCGGGTTCGGCGAGGCCGGGCAGCCAGTCGGCGCCGTTCAGCTCGGCGACCTTGTCGCTGAGATCGCGGACGCCGCCGCTCGCCGCGTACTGCGCGACCTGGGTGTTGCCGACCTCGATGACGTCGGGGGCGTCCTTGCTGGCGAGGGCGGCGGTGACCTTCTCGCCGATGCCGTCCCACTCCTGGATCTGGATGTCCAGGTCGATGTTCTTGTTCCGTGCTTCGAAGTCGGTGCGGAACCGTTCGAGGAAGGCGTCGGTGACGCTGTCCTTCATGATCCACACGGTGACCTTCTCCGGCCCGCCGGAGGCCGCCGGGTCGTCCGCCGAGCCGCAGGCCGCGGCGGTGGCCGTGACGGTGAGAGCAAGGGTCGTCGCGAGGGCGACGCGGCCGGCGAGGGAACGAGTCTTCACGAGCACCTCGATGAATGGTTGACCAATTGGTCAAGTGGTCAGCTGCGTGACCCGAAGGTGGCATGGACCAATTGAGCCGTCAACCCCTTGAAAAACGTGTGGTGTTCACCAAGACGAGGCTCAACAGAGCGGACTAGTATGCGCTTTACCAGTTGACCAGTCAGGGAGAGTGGCATGAAGGACGGCTCCTCCAGCGGGGTGCTGAAGAGGGAGCGGGTACGGGAGCACCTGCTGGGCCTGATCGAGGCGGGCGGCCCCGGCGACCCGATCCCCTCCGAGCGCACGCTCTGCGCCTCGCTCGGCGTCTCGCGCCCCACCCTGCGCGGGGCGGTGGACGAACTCGTCGCCACGGGACTGCTCGTCCGCGAGCACGGCCGCGGCATGTTCGTCGCCCCGGCGAAAATCACCCAGCAACTTGCCCCGGAAGAGACGGCCTTCGCCGTCCCGCGCGCCTCGGGCAGCTGGTCCAGCACCGTCCTGGAATCCGCGACCATCCAGGCCGGTGCCCGCATCGGCCGCAGGCTGCGCCTCTCACCCGCCGCCGCGCTGCTCTACGTCGCCCGCCTCCGCCTGGTCGACGGCTCCCCGATGGCCATCGAGCACCTGCACATCCCGGCCGACCTGGTCTCGGCCGCGCTCACCCCGGAGGAGCTGGAGTCGGGGGATCTCTACGACCACCTGCGGGAGCATCACCGGATCCACGTTCAGGAGGCGACCCAGTCCATCGAGCCCACCGTCGTCAGCGAGGCGGAGGCGGCCGTCCTCGACGTCCCCGTCCTCTCCCCCGCCCTGCTGATCGAACGCCTCACCCTCGACACCTCGGGCCGCCCCGTCGAGTACGTCCACTCCGTCTACCGGGGCGACCGCTACCGCTTCGTCTCCCGGCTCGACTTCACCCGCGACGGCCTCGTGACCTCCTCCACCCAGGGGGACGCCTACGGACCGGCATACTGACCCGCGTCGGGGACGGCGGGGCCGGGGAGGCGGGCGATGGAGCTCAAGCGGGAACGGGTACGGGAGCATCTGCTGACCGTGATCGACGGCCGCCGTCCGGGCGACGCCATCCCCTCCGAACGCACGCTGTGCGCCTCGCTCGGCGTCTCCCGCCCCACCCTGCGCGCGGCCGTCGACGAACTCGTCGCCACGGGCCTGCTCGTCCGCGAGCACGGCCGCGGCATGTTCGTCGCCCCGGCGAAGATCACCCAGGAGCTGGTGGCGGGGAACCACACGGTGGGCGCTCCCCCGAGCCGGGGCAGCTGGACGAGCACGGTCCTCTCCCTGCGCACGGTACGGGCGGGCGCGCGCGTCGGCCGCAAGCTGAAGGTCTCCCCGGCGGCGGAGCTGGCGTACGTGACCCGGCTGCGCCACGCCGACGGCGCTCCGATCGCGCTGGAGCACCTGCACGTCCCGGCCGAACTGGTCCCCGGACTGACCGCGGCCGACATGGAGGACGGCTTCTACGCCCATCTGCGGGAGAAGCGGGGCATCCGGCCGGCGCACGCGGTCCAGTCGATCGAGCCGACCGTGCTGAGCGAGGAGGAGGCCGCGGTCCTCGATGTTCCCGTCCTCTCGCCCGCGCTGCTCTTCGACCGGATCACCTCGGGGACGGACGGCCGGCCGGTGGAGTACGTCCGCTCGCTCTACCGGGGCGACCGCTACCGCATCGTCACCCGCCTCGCCCTGGGGGACGCCACGTCCGATCACCCGGGGCCCGGCGACGTGTCGCGGAGCGGGGCGTGGTGGGGCACGGTGGAGTGACCCCACGGAGAGGAGTTCGGCCCCCATGTCGAACCACACCTATCGCGTCACCGAGATCGTCGGCACCTCCACGGAGGGGGTCGACCAGGCCATCCGCAACGGCATCGAGCGCGCCGGGCAGACGCTGCGGTCTCTCGACTGGTTCGAGGTGACGCAGGTCCGCGGTCACCTCGTCGACGGGGCGATCGAGCACTACCAGGTGGGCCTGAAGGTCGGCTTCCGCCTGGAGGACGACACCGAGGCGTGAGGGGGACGCCCGCGGGTCGGGTGCGGCCGGGAGGCCGGCCGGGGTCCGGTGAGGCGCGGGCGGTCCGCCGAGGAGCGGCGGGTGCGCTCACTTTGGGCCGGGTGCGGGCGGGGGCGGCGAGGAGCGGCCGGTGCGCTCGCCTTCGGCCGGGCGCGGCCCGCGGTCCGGTGAGGCGCGGGCGGTGCCCTCACCTCCGACCAGGTCGAGCCGGGCGTTCCGTGAGGCGCCTGCGGGTGCGGGCGCCTCGGCGACGGGTCCGGGCAGCAGGGGCCGACGGGATCCGCCCCCGGGCGGCCCGGTCAGGTGCGGCCTTCCCGCTCCTGGGCCTCCTTCAGCTCCGCCGACGGGTCGGCCCAGAGGGCGCGGACGACGCGGAAGCCCGCGCGTTCGGCCGCCTCGCAGACCAGCTCGTCGTCGTCGACGAGCATCCGGACCTCGCGGTCGCGGCCGAGCCGCCGCAGGATCTCCAGCTTGGTCAGACGCGCCGGGCGCCGGTCGCTGTCACGCCGCATGTGGATCGGCCCCTCCGGCAGCTCCTGGGCGGCCAGCCACGCGACCGTGTCCTTGCGGCAGCGCTCGGGACGCCCGGTGAGGTAGACGATCTCGCACTCCTCGGCGGCCTTCCGGCACAGCGCCACGCCCTGTTCCAGTGGCGGGTCCTCGGGCGCCGCGGCGAAGAAGCCGGCCCAGTCGCGGGGCCGGCTCTCCAGGAAGTGCTGGCGGTGAGCCGTGCCGGAGAGCGTGTTGTCGAGGTCGAAGACGGCCAGGGGCCTGGAGTTGCCTGTCACACCGGCCACCCTAGGGCGTGTCCGGAACGGCCCGGCGGGAATCCTCGCGGCGAGGAGGCGTTGAAGCGGGCGTGACCACTTCACTCGACGGCGTGCGCCTCTCCGTTCTCGACCGCTCCCGGACCCGGGAGGGCGAGGACGGCGGCGAGGCGCTGCGCGCCACCGTCCGCCTGGCGCGGGAGGCGGAAGCCCTCGGCTACCACCGCTTCTGGGTGTCCGAGCACCACAGCGTGCCGGGGGTGGCGGGCTCGGCGCCCACCGTCCTGGCCGCCGCCGTGGCCGGTGCGACCTCGCGGATCCGGGTGGGGACGGGCGGGGTGATGCTCCCCAACCACCAGCCGATGGTCGTCGCCGAACAGTTCGGCGTCCTGGAGTCCCTCTTCCCCGGCCGGATCGACATGGGTCTCGGGCGCTCGGTCGGCTTCACGGACGGGATCCGGCGGGCGCTGGGACGGGACAAGGACGACGCCGAGCGGTTCGGGGAGCAGCTCGACGAACTGCTCGACTGGTTCACGGGGGCCCAGACCACCCACCCCCAGGTGCACGCACGGCCCGCCGAAGGGCTGAAGGTCCCGCCGTTCGTCCTGGCGACCGGCGGGGGCGCCTCGATCGCCGCGGAGGCGGGCCTGCCGCTGGTCGTCGGCGATCTGCGCGGCCGGGAGCGGCTGCTGGCGGCCGTCGACACCTATCGGTCCCACTTTCGGCCCTCCGCGTGGGCGGACGAGCCGTACGTCGTCGTCGCGGGCACGGTGGTGGTGGCCGCGACCGAGGAGGAGGCCCGGCGGCTGCTGGTCCCGGAGGCCTGGTCCGCCGCGTACTCCCGCACGCGGGGCGTCTTTCCGCCGCTGTCGCCGGTGGAGCGGATCGAGGAGACGGCGATGACCGACAGGCAGCGCGACTTCTTCGAGTCCGGGCTCAGGGGGCACGTCCACGGCACGGAGGAGCAGGTCCGGGAGGAGCTCGCAGAGGTGGTGAAGGAGACCGGCGCGCAGGAGGTGCTGGTGACGACCAGTACGTACGACCGGGGGGCGCTGCACGACTCGTACCGCCGGCTCGCCCGCCTGGCGGGCCTGACCAGGGCGGACACCTAGGAGGGTGCCTTGTCGATCAGCCGCCGCGACCCCGGCAGGATCGGAAGCAGGCCCCTAGGATCGGAGGATGCCCGACTCGTCCCAGGCCGCTCCGGATCCGTACGTCCGCGTGCGGGGCGCACGTGAACACAATCTCGCCGGCGTCGACGTCGACATCCCGCGCGACGCGATCACCGTCTTCACGGGCGTGTCCGGCTCCGGCAAGTCCTCGCTCGCCTTCGGGACGATCTACGCCGAGGCGCAGCGACGCTACTTCGAGTCGGTCGCGCCCTACGCCCGGCGGCTGATCCACCAGGTGGGCGCTCCGAAGGTGGGCGAGATCACCGGTCTTCCGCCCGCGGTCTCGCTGGAGCAGCGCCGGTCCTCGCCGAACGCCCGGTCCTCCGTCGGCACGGTGACCACCCTGTCGAACTCCTTGCGGATGCTGTTCTCCCGCGCGGGCAGCTACCCCCCGGGGGCCGCGCGCCTGGACTCGGACGCGTTCTCGCCGAACACCGCCGTGGGAGCGTGCCCCGAGTGCTACGGCCTCGGCCTGGTCCACCGCACCAGCGAGGAGCTGCTGGTGCCCGACCCCGAGCTGTCGATCCGCGACGGGGCGATCGCCGCCTGGCCGGGGGCCTGGCAGGGCAAGAACCTGCGCGACGTACTGGACACCCTCGGTCACGACATCGACCGGCCGTGGCGCGAGCTGGCCGCCGAGGACCGGGAGTGGATCCTCTTCACCGACGAGCAGCCGGTCGTCACGGTTCATCCGGTACGGGAGGCGGGGCGCATCCAACGCCCGTACCAAGGGACGTACATGAGCGCCCGGCGCTATGTGATGCACACGTTCGCCGACTCGAAGAGCGCGACGCTGCGCGCCAGGGCGGAGCGGTTCCTGAGCGCCGCGCCCTGCCCGGCGTGCGGGGGGAGCAGGCTACGGCCGGAGGCGCTCGCGGTGACCTTCGTGGGACGGACGATCGCCGAACTGGCCGCCCTTCCGCTCACCGCCCTGGCCGCGCTCCTGGCCGAGTCGGCCGACGCCGGGACCGGAGCCGGGGCCAAGGGGAGCGGGACCGGTTCCGGGGCCGAGCCCGGGCACGTCCTCGTCGCGGACCTCCTCGCACGGATCCGGACGGTGACCGAGCTGGGCCTGGGGTATCTGAGCCTGGACCGCACGGCACCGTCCCTGTCCAGCGGCGAGCTGCAACGGCTGCGCCTCGCGACCCAATTGCGGTCGGGCCTGTTCGGAGTGGTGTACGTCCTCGACGAACCGTCGGCGGGTCTGCACCCGGCCGACACGGAGGCGCTCCTGGAGGTCCTCGACCGGCTCAAGGCGGCCGGGAACTCGGTCTTCGTGGTCGAGCACCACCTCGACGTCGTACGGCACGCCGACTGGCTCGTCGACGTCGGCCCCCGTGCCGGCGTGCACGGCGGCAGGGTCCTGCACTGCGGCCCGCCGCAGGGGCTGGCCCGGGTCGAGGAGTCGGCGACCCGCCGGTTCCTGTTCGACCGGGTTCCGCCGGCCGAGCGGGCGGTGCGGGTCCCGCGCGGGCAGCTGCGGACCGGGCCGGTCACCCGGCACAACCTCACCGGTCTGGACGTCTCCTTCCCGGTCGGGGTGCTGACGGCGGTGACCGGCGTCTCGGGGTCGGGAAAGTCGACACTGGTGGGCGCCCTGTCGGAGGAGATCGCCGGTGTCGGACGCCTGGTGACGGTCGACCAGAAGCCGATCGGACGGACGCCTCGCTCCAACCTCGCCACGTACACGGGCCTGTTCGACGTCGTGCGCAAGCTCTTCACGGCCACCGAGGAGGCCGGGCGACGGGGGTACAAAGCGGGGAGGTTCTCCTTCAACGTCCCCGGGGGCCGCTGTGAGACCTGCCAGGGCGAGGGCTTCGTCTCGGTAGAGCTGCTCTTCCTGCCGAGCACGTACGCCCCCTGCCCGGACTGCCACGGGGCGCGCTACAACCCGGAGACCCTGGAGGTGCGGCTGCGCGGGCACACCATCGCCGAGGTCCTCGACCTGACGGTCGAGGCCGCCGCCGGGTTCTTCGCCGGCACGCCTGCCGCGGAGCGGAGCCTGCGGACCCTTCTCGACGTCGGCCTGGGCTATCTGCGGCTCGGCCAGCCCGCGACCGAGCTGTCCGGGGGCGAGGCACAGCGGATCAAGCTCGCGGCGGAACTGCAAAGGCCCCGGCGCGGTCACACCCTCTACGTCCTGGACGAGCCGACGACCGGCCTCCACCCGGCCGACGTCGAGGTCCTGATGCGCCAGCTCCACGGACTGGTCGACGCCGGCCACACGGTCGTCGTGGTGGAGCACGACATGGACGTGGTGGCCACGGCGGACTGGGTGATCGACCTGGGTCCCGGCGGTGGCGGCGAGGGCGGCCGGATCGTGGCCGAGGGCCCGCCCGCCGAGGTGGCGCGGGCGACGGCCGGCCGGACCGCCCGGTATCTGGCGGCCCGGCTCGACTCCTGATCCCGCGCTCCTCGTCGCCGGCCGGTGCGCCCGCTCGGGCCCGGCGCACCGAGGGGCGGAGGGTCACCGGGGTTCGACGAACTGGACCTCCAGGTCGACCTTGACGACGTCGCCGAGGAAGCCGGGCGCGAAGTCGAGGCCGAAGTCGCTGCGGCGGAACTCACCGGTGGCGTCGAACCCGGCGTGCCTGCTGCCGTCCACGGGGACGTCCACGACGCCGCCGAACTCCACGTCGAAGGTGATCGGCCGGGTGACCTCGCCGATGGTCAGCTCGCCCGCCAGCGTCCACTCCTCGCCCGCCCCGCTGATGCGGGTCGAACGGAACGTCATCGTCGGCCGCTTCTCCACGTCGAGGAGGTCGGAGGCGCGGACGTGCGCGTCGCGGTCCGCGTTGCCGGTGTCGATCGAGGCGAGCGCGACGGTCGCGGTGATCGAGGAGTCCTCCGGCGAGTCGCCGACGACCAGCTCCGCCTGGAGGTCGTTGAAGCGGCCGCGGACCTTGGAGATGCCGAGGTGGCGGATGGTGAAGCCGACGGAGGAGTGCAGCGGGTCGAAGGCCCAGCGGCCGGAGACGAGCGGGAGCGCAGTGGTGGTGTTCTGCGATTCGGTGGTCATGGCTCCACGCTGCCGCCCGGCGGCGACGGGAGGAAGGCCCGGCCGAGGCTGGTAGTGACAGGGCCACCCTCCGCGCCCGCCCCGCTCGTACGATCAGGCGGTGAGCGACAACGAACTGGGGGCGTTCCTGCGCGCCCGCCGCGAGGTGCTGACCCCGGCCGAGGCCGGACTGCCGACCGGGCCGCGGCGGCGCACGCCGGGTCTGCGGCGGGCGGAGCTGGCGATGCTCGCCGGGATCAGCGTCGAATACCTGGCCCGGCTTGAACAGGGGCGGGACCGCAACCCCTCGCCGCAGGTCCTGGGCGCGCTCAGCGACGCCCTGCGCCTCCCGCTGGACGCCCGCCTCCACCTGCGGCGCCTCGTGAAGTCGGGGGGCGGGCAGCACATGTGCTCGATGGTGCCGAGCCCGGCGCGCGGGGTGCGGCCGCCGGTGCGGGCCCTGCTCGACCGGCTCGGGCCGACGCCGGCGGCGGTGGTGAACGTCCTGGGCGAGATCGTCGCGCACACGGAGGGGTACGCGCGGCTCACGGGCCCGCTGGGGCTGCTCGACGGCGATCCGCCGAGCCTGCTCCGGTACCTCTTCACCGATCCCCGGGCCCGTGTGGCGTACCCGGACTGGGACCGGGTCGCCGACCAGCAGGTGGCCGCGCTGTACTACGGGCTCACGGGGTCCGATCCGCACGTGGCGGAGCTGGCGCGGGAGTTGACGATCACCGCCGGGGCGGCGTTCTCGGACCGGCTGAAGGCCGCGGGGCTGCTGCGGGCCCGGTCGGGGAGGGAACGTCTGGCCCATCCCGAGGTCGGCGAGCTGTGCCTGGAGTACGAAGTGCTGGAACTGTCGGAGGCGGACGGGCAGCACATGGTGGTGCACCTCCCCGCCGACGAGCGGACCTCCACGGCACTCGACCGTCTGGTGGGGCGCCGTCCCGGCACGCTGCGGGCGGTCGGCGGCTGATCAGCCCTCTCCACCTTTTGCCCGTTTTGCCCGAAAGGTATGTTTATATGCGCTCGGGGTAGGGGTGCGGTAGACACAACGGGGCCGAGGGTGCAGAGGTGAGAGGCATGGGCGCAGGCAAGAAGACCAAGAACGCGGCGAAGACGACCAAAGGCAAGATGAAGGAGAAGACCGGCAGGGCCGTCGGGAACGAGACCCTGGAGATGAAGGGTCAGCGCGAGCAGATGGCCGGCGACGCCAAGCAGGCCGCCGCCAAGGCGAAGGACGCGCTGAAGCACTGACGGTCGCGGCTCGCGTCCGCTGCGGCGACGCGATCGGCACAAAGGGTCGGCAGGTCATCCCTGCCGACCCTTCCGCACGCCCGGCGCGGAGCTACCCGCGCCTGCGGCGCCGCGGGGCGGTGTCCTCCTCGTCCTCGTCCTCGTCCTCGTCCTCGTCCTCGTCCTCGTCTTCTTCCTCTTCCTCGTCCTCTTCCTCCTCCTCGCCTTCGCCCTCGTCCTCCGGGTACTCGTCCTCGTATCCGTCTTCTTCCTCGCCCTCCGCGCCCTCTCCCTCGGGCTCCTCGTCGTACTCGGGGCTCTCCTGATCCTCGTCCTCGTACTCGTCCGTCTCTTCCTCCGGGTACTCGCCCTCCTCGCCCTCGTCCTCACCCTCGCCCTGCTCCTGCTCTTGTTCCTGCTCCTCCTCCTCGATGGCGTCCTCATGACTCCGGACCACTTCGCCGTCCCTGATCTCACCGCGCCAGCCGTCGGGTTCGTCGGTGGTGAGGGAGACGTACCGCTGGAAGTTCTTGAAGTCCAGACGGAGGCGACGGCCCTGCGCACGCCACAGGTTGCCGGTCTTCTCGAAGAAGCCTGAGGGGAGGTACTCGACGACGAGGACGACCCGGGTCAGCGACGGCGCCAGCTCATGGAACGAGACGCAGCCGCGCGTGGTCCCCTTGGCCCCCTCGGAGGTCCATACGATGCGGTCGTCGGGCACCTGCTCCTGGGTGGTCGCCTTCCAGCCACGGGTTGAAGGACCGACCTTCACCTTCCAGTCGCTCTTGTTGTCGTCGTCGCGCGACGCGTCGCGCACACCCTTGGCGAAGCTGCTGAACTTCTCGTACTGCGTCCAGTGGTCGTACACGGTCCGCAGCGGCAGTCCGACGTCGAGCACCTCGACGATGTTGACGGCCTTCCCGCCGCTCTTACGGCCCTTACCCTTGCCCCCGCCCTTGAACAGTCCGGTGACCTTGTCCTTCATGTCACCCAGCTTCTGTCCCGCCATGGCCTTCAGCGGCGAGTCGCCCTTCATCATCCGTCCACCGATTCCGGCGACGTCCGACAGCTTCCCCCCGTTCTCGGCCACGTCGGTCAGCTGGTGCGTGAGATCCCCCAGTTTGTCGGTCGCCTTGCCCGCCAGCTGCTCCGCCTGGGTCGAGAGGTATCCGGTCAGTTCGCCGAGCAGCCGGTCCACGCCCGACGTACCCTTGCCGCCGTCTCGGTCTGTCGTTGCCATGGCCTACCTCCGCCCTGACGGCTTGCGGGCCGCCGTCTTCTTGGCGGCTGTCTTTCGGGCCGGGCCCCGGCCCGTGGCCTTCTTGGCCGGCGCCTTCTTCGCCGGCGCCTTCCTGGCGGGCGCCTTCTTCGCCGGAGCCTTCTTGGCGGCCGTCTTCTTCGCGGGCGCCTTCTTCTCCGCCGTCTTCTTCGCGGCCGTCTTCTTCGCGGCGGACGTGCGTGACGTCGTCCCGCCGGCCGCCTTCTTACTCGGCGCCTTGGCCGCGGTCTTCTTGGCGGCGGGCTTGGAGGCCGCGCTCTTCCTGGCGGGCGCCTCCTTCGCCGCGGGCTTGCGGCTCGCCGGCTTCTTCGCCGGCGCCTTCTCGGCTGCGGACTGCCGTGCGGCGCGCGGCCGTTGGCCGGAGCCGGCGGCGGCCTTACCCGTGTCCTTGCGGGTGGACGAGCGGGCGCGTCGGCGCAGCGGAGGGGCCTCTTCTTCCTCTTCCTCTTCCTCTTCTTCCTCCTCGTCCTCTTCCTCCTCACCTCGCGGCGCTTCCGGCTCCTCTTCCTCCTCTTCCTCCTCTTCCTCTTCTTCCTCCTCGTCCTCTTCCTCCTCGCCTCGCGGCGCTTCCGGCTCCTCTTCCTCCTCTTCCTCCTCTTCCTCCTCGTCCTCGTAGGGCTCCTCTTCCTCCTCCTCTTCGCCCTCCGGGCCCCGGTCCTCGTCCTCACCCTCGTCCTCGGCGGCGTAGCCCTCCGCTTCCTCGTCCTCGTAGGGCTCTTCTTCCTCTTCCTCTTCCGCGTCCTCGTCCTCACGGCCCCCATCGGGGCGGGTGAGCTCCAGAGTGCGCTCGTGCAGTGAGTCCGCGAAGTCGGCGAGCTTGCGGTTGGCCGCCGCGGTCACGGCCTTCTTGCCGGCTTCCAGGGCTTCGCCGCGCAGCTGGTCACCGAGGTCGGCGAACTGCGGCATCTCCTTCACTCTGGAGAGGCCTTCCTTCATCAGCTGCCCGGGCTCGAGCCCGAAGCGGCGGCCGGCGAGATAAGTCGCCGCGGTGAAGGCCAGACGTCCTTTCTTGGTGCGTCCGAGGAGGTAACCCCCGGCCACCGCGGCCGCGAGCGCGATCTTGTTCATGTCCTGCATGAGCTCATCCCCTTCGCCAGGGCGTCGGCGGGCCCTCTGGCACCGCCCGCTGGGACCGTCCTCACCGGTGGCCCACGGGCGCTTCGCGCAGCGGCGGCGAAACGGTCCCGCTCGGGCTGCCGTCACTCAGCAGCTACCCCCACCACAAGACTTATGTCCCTAATAAGTGACATTCTAGGTTCTAGAGTGCCTTTCCCCCATGGGAGTGCATATGGCTGCAGAAACGCCTCGCTCACGACGGGTCCCCCCGCGGGGCGACGACGAAGAGCAGCACAGGAAGCCGTCCCGGCGCAGTACACCCCGGCGCCGTGCGGGCGTCCCGAACGCCGCCTCCGCCATGCGCTCGGCGGCCGTACAGCTCTCCGAGCTGCTGGGTAGACCGCCCGACTCGGTGTCCTCACTCAAGCCGACGGACGAGGGCTGGGAGGCGCAGGTGGAGGTGATGGAGCTGGAGCGCGTCCCGGACAGCACCAGCGTCATGGCCAGCTACCGCGTCGCCCTGGACGAGGAGGGGGAGCTGATCTCCTACGAACGCACCCGTCGCTACAGCCGAGGAACGATCGACCGGTCGGCCTGAGACAGAGCCGGCCGCGGAAGGAGGCGCCATGACCATGGTGCCGCAGAGCGGCAGCACCGTATCCAGAGGCGGAGGCGGCAGCAGCAGCCTCTACGACGTCCTCGAGCTCATTCTCGATCGTGGTCTGGTCATCGACGTCTTCATCCGGGTCTCTTTGGTGGGCATCGAGATCCTGAAGATCGACGCACGGATCGTGGTCGCCAGTGTCGACACCTACCTGCGCTTCGCCGAGGCCTGCAACCGGCTCGACCTCGAAGCCGGCCGCAAGGCGCCCGCCCAACTGCCCGAGGTGGTCGGCGGGATGATGGAAGGCGGCGCCCGCGGCAAGTCCAAGGGTGCGCTCAGCGGCGCCGTCGAAGCCGTCTCCGACTCCCTGACCGGCGGCTCGTCCAAGGCACGGGACGCCGAGGAGGAAGAGGTCGAGGAAGAGGCCCCCGCCCGGAAGCGGCGCCCCGCCCGACGACCGGTACGGCGAGAGAAGGAGTGACCGATGGCGCTGTACGTGTACTCGATCACCGCCACGAGTCATTCCAGGCGCCTGGACGGGATGACGGGAGTGGGTTCCCACGCGGCCCCGCTCAGAAGCGTCACCGTCGGGGAGCTCAGCGCCGTCGTCAGTGACGTCACGGAGGAGGTGCGCCCCAAACGCCGGGACCTCGCCGCGCACCAGGAGGTGCAGGATCGCCTGATGGCCTACGGCACCGTCCTCCCCCTGCAGTTCGGCTACATCGCGCCCGACGAGGACGCCGTACGACAGGCCCTCGAGGAGAACGCCGCCGCCTACCTCGCCACGCTGGAGCGCCTTGAAGGCTGCGCCGAACACCATGTGAGGGCCTCTCAGCAGGACGAGGAGCCCCTCCTGCGCCAGATCCTGGAGGACTCGCCCGAGGCCCGGGACCTCAACGCCCGGATCCGGTCCGGTGATCAGGACCCGCAGCTGCCCATGGCCCTCGGCGAGCTCGTCGCCCGCGAGGTCGAGGTGCGTCAGCAGACCCTGGCGGACGGCCTCGTCCAGGCGCTGCTCCCCTTCGCGCGGGAACACCTCTCCCGCCCGCCGTCGGGCAGCGAGTTCCTCAACCTCTCCCTCCTGGTGCCTCAGGACCGCGAGAACGACCTCCTGACGGCCGAGGGCAATCTGGCCCGCGAGATCGACGGCGGCGTCGACCTCCGCTTCCACGGGCCCCTGCCCCCCTACAGCTTCGTGCAGTGACCGCCGGCCGTCGCCGGAGAAAGGGAGGAGGACCGCCATGGGACTGCTCACCCGGCTGCTGACGCTGCCCGTCGAACCGGTGCGGGCCGTGATGTGGACCGCACAGCGCGTGGTCGACGCGGCCGAGGACGAGTACTACGACCCCGCGCCCGTCTGGCGTGAGCTCGCGGAGCTCGAACGCCTGCTGGTGAACGGGGAGATCGACCAGGAGACGTTCGACCTCCGCGAGGACGAACTGCTCGACCGCCTGGCGGAGATCGACGAATTCCGGCAGCGACTGCCGTGACCAGGAGATGAGGCGCCACCGTGACCGATCCCCTACCGAGCCGACCCGGCTCCTTCACGTCCCGGGCCGCCGCGCCGTACGGCCAGAACACCTCGTCCAGCCTTGCCGACATCCTGGAACGTGTCCTGGACAAGGGCATCGTGATCGCCGGCGACATCCGCATCAACCTGCTCGACATCGAACTTCTCACGATCAAGCTCCGCATCCTGATCGCCTCGGTGGACAAGGCGAAGGAGATGGGGATCGACTGGTGGGAGTACGACCCCTCGCTCTCCAGCCGCCACACCGGCAGCCCGCTGGAGCAGGAGAACCGGCGCCTGCGCGCCGAGCTGGAGTCCCTCCGGCGCGACGCGGTCGGCGAGGGAGAGGCCGGCGGTCGCGCCGCCGGCGCGCTGTACGACCTGCCCACCGACCACCCGGACGACGAGGCGGGCGGTCCCGGCGGACGGCGGCGCCCATGACGAGCACCGCCGAGGAGACCCTGACCTACGTGTACGCCGTCGTCCGCCGGGCGCAGGCACCGCACGAGGCCCTCGCGGGCGTCACCGGGGTCCTCGGGGCGCCCGTCCGGCTCCTGTACGAGCCGGCCCCTTCGAAGGCGACGGGCGACCCGCTCTCGGGCGGCCACGGACCGGCGGAGGGGATCCTGGACGAGGCCCTCGTGGACGACACCGACGAGACCGACGCGTCCGGCATGACGGGCGTTGCCGGTACCGGCCGGGCGGAGTCGATCCCGGACGAGGCCCTCGTGGACGACACCGACGAGACCGGCGCGTCGGACCGTCCGGGGTCCGTCGTCTTCGTCGTCAGCCCCGTGCCGCGCCGTGACTTCGACGAGGCGGCGCTGAAGGACCACTTCGAGGACCTGGAGTGGCTCGAAAGCGTCGCGCGCGCCCATCACGACGTCGTCCAGGCCCTCGCCGCCCACGCGACCGTCCTGCCCCTGCGGATGGCCACCGTCTATCAGGACGACGGCCGGGCCGGGCAGGCGCTCGCCAGGCGGCGCGAGGCGTTCGCCGAGCGGCTGGCCCGGCTGGAGGCCCACACCGAGTTCGGGGTGAAGATGTACCTCCTGCGGTCCGGCACGCCCCGGCCCGGCGCCGAGCCCGCCGCGCAGACGCCGGCGCAGTCCCCCGGCAAGGCCTACCTCCAGCGCCGCAAGGCCCAGCACCACGCCCAGGAGGCCGCCTACGACCAGGCACGACGCGCGGCGGAGGCCATCGAGGCCGCGGCGGCAGCGCACGCCTCCCAGCGCGTGCGCCACGCGGTGCAGCGCGGAGCGCTGACCGGTCCCGAGGAGAACGTCCTCAACGACGCCTACCTGGTGCCGGACGCGCTGACGGAGGCGTTTCGCACGGCGGTGGCGCGAGCGGCCCGGGACTTCCCGGAGGTCCGCGTCGACGTGACGGGGCCGTGGGCCCCCTACTCCTTCGTCACGCCGCCCGACGAGGCCGACGAGGCCGAAGGCCCGCCCGACGAGACGGGGTACCCGCCCCAAGAGGCCCCCGGGGCCGAGGCCCCGGGCCCGTCCGGGGAGCCCGTCTCCCCGCCAGGCGTCCGCCACGAGCCCCTCGGGTCACCCGACCGGCCCGGCTCCTCGCCAGGCGCCCCCCACGAGGCCCCCGACACCCGGCGGTCCGCGTCATGACCCTTCCCGAGCGCGGTGAACCGCTCCCCGAACGCCAGGTCGCCCTCATCGACCTGCTCGACCGGCTGCTCACCGGCGGGGTGGTGATCACCGGCGACATCGTCCTGTCCATCGCCGACATCGATCTCGTCCGGATCTCCCTGCGCGCGCTCATCGTCTCGGTCGGCTCCGAGACGGGGCCGCCCACGGCCGTGCGGGACGGTGGACCGCCGTGAACGGGGAACCGTCGGGCCGGGACGGCGCGGAGGTGCCGCCCACCGCGAGCGCGCCACCGCGCCTGCGGGCGGTGGGCGACGCCATGTCCCAGGCCTTCCGGCTCGTCCAGGCGCCCCCGACGGCCCACGGGGAGCGTCCACGGCCCGCGCACCGGCTGTACACGGACCGGGACTCCGTCGAGGAGGACCTCCTGAAGCTCGTCCTCACCCTCGTGGAGCTCCTCCGTCAGCTCATCGAGCGCCAGGCCCTGCGGCGCGTCGACGCCGGCGACCTCACCGACGAGCAGGAGGAGGAGCTCGGCGCGACCCTCCTGGCCCTGCACGACCGTCTGGCCGAGCTGTGCGTCGAGCACGGCTTCACCCTCGACGACCTCAACCTCGACCTCGGGCCGCTCGGGCACCTGCTCCCCCGCGAGCCCTCGTGACCCCGCGTACCCCTCCGCCGTCGTCTAGCGGTCGACATCCTGGTCAACAACGCCGCCATCGACGTCACGAAGGCAGTGGAGCAGCTGTCGGCGGAGGAGATGACCCGGGTCATCACCACCAATCTGCTCGGGCCGATGTACCTGTGCCGGGAGGGCTACGGGCGCATGGTGGCCAGGGGCGGGGGACACATCGTCAACATCCTGTCGACCGCGGCCATCCGTACCTGGACGGAGGCCGGCCCGTACGCGGCGGGGAAGACCGGGCTGCGGACGTTCACCCACACGCTGTTCAAGGAGGCGCAGCGCGACTGCCCCGGTATCGGCGTCACGGGGGTCGTCGCCGGCGGGATGGAGACCGCGTTCATCCTGGACCGTTTCCCCGACGCCGACGTGTCGCTGTTGCAGAGCCCCGAGATCGTGGCGGACACCGTGATGTACGCGTTGTCGGTGCCTCCGGGCAGTGCGATCGCCGAGGTTGTGGTCGTCCCTCGCCGGGAACCCTCATGGCCGTGACCGACCGAGATCTCTCCGCGGAGGAGGCAGAGCCATGGCCGACACACTCGGCTTCGAGCCCCGGACAGCGATCGTTACCGGTGCGGACTCCGGTATCGGTCGTGCCGTGGCCGTACGGCTGGCGGAAGCCGGCCTGGACATCGGGATCACCTGGCACACCGACGAGAAGGGCGCGGCGGCCACGGCCGAGGAGGTGCGCGCCAAGGGCCGTCGGGCCGCCACCGCGCGGCTGGACCTGACCCGGCTGCCGGAGGCGGCCGATGTGGTCGATCTGCTCGCGGAGGAGCTGGGCCGGGTCGACGTCCTGGTCAACAACGCGGGAACGGGCACGGCGACGCCGTTCCTCGATCTCGATCTCGCCACCGTCCGCACCGTCCTGGACGTGGACCTGGTCGGGCCCCTCCTGTGCTCGCAGCGTGCGGCGCGCCGCATGATCGGCCAGGGTGGCGGCGGCCGGATCGTCAACGTGACGTCGGTGCACGAGCATCAGCCCCGTGTCGGCGCCGGCCCGTACTGCGCGGCCAAGGGCGGTCTCGGCCTGCTCACCCAGGTGATGGCGCTGGAGCTGGCGGAGCACGGCATCACGGTGAACTCGGTCGCCCCGGGCGAGATCGCCACGCCGATGACGGGCCAGGAGGACGAGGACGTCCTGAGGGCGTCCCGGCCGGGGATCCCGCTCGGCCGTCCGGGGGACGCCCGCGAGGTGGCTGCGGTGGTGGCGCTGCTGGCGGGGCGGGAGTCGTCGTACGTGACCGGCGCGTCGTGGACGGTGGACGGCGGGATGCTGCGGATGGGGCCGATGGCGGGCTCGCACCTGGACAGCGACGACTGGCGGCGGCCCTGACGCCGGCATGTCTGGGCGGGCCGACAACGGGTACGCGCGGCTCGACCGGCGGACGAGCCCGACGGATGGCCCGGCGGGCCGTCGGCGCGGGCCGCGGCGCGGCCCGTCACGCAGGCCACGCGAGCGAGGAGGCCCCTTGATCAACGCGGTGACGAAGACGGTGAAGCGGGCGCGCAGCGGCTCCGCGAGGGGCTCGGGGCCCACGCTCCTGGGGGTCTATCTCAACGACCACCTGGCGGGCGCGTCCGCGGGGGCTCAGCTCGTGCGCCGGATGACGCGGGCGCACCACGGCAGGGCCTTCGAGCCGCAGTTGGCGGAGCTGACCGTGGAGGTCCGGGAGGATCTGCACACCCTGCGCCGGTTCATGGACGCGCTCGGTGTGCGCCGGCTGCGTTCGAGGAGGGCGGCGGGGTGGCTGGCGGAGCGGGTCGGCCGGCTCAAGTTCAACGGCCGGGTCCTGTCCCGGTCCCCGCTCAGCGATGTGCTCGAACTGGAGGCGATGCGGCTCGCGGTGGAGGCGAAGGCGGATTGCTGGCGTTCCCTGCGCGGGCTGGCCCGGACGGACGCCCGTCTCGATCCCGATCGTCTGGACGAGCTGATCCAGCGTGCCCGGCGGCAGTCCCAGTCGCTGGAGGCCATGCGCACGACGGCCGCGACGCACGTCCTGTCCGCGGACGTGCGGGCGGACGCGGCCGAGACGCGCCCGGCGGTCGCGGGCACGGCCGGGGGCGGCACGGCCGGCGCCTCCCGCTTCTGAGGACACCGCGCCGACGGGCCTTGCCCCGGCCCCGCGGCCCTCTCCTTGCCCCGCGGTCCTCCCCTTGTCGCGCAGTCCTCTCCTTCGGGAAGCGTGCCTGGTTCCGGGGCCCCGGCCTGGGCCCGCTCAGCGCAGCAGGCGCAGGACCGCCCGCTCCACCGCCCCTTGGGTGGCGGGCCGGCCGAACGCCCCGTCCTCGCCGAGGCGTTCCAGTGCGGCCGCGATGGTGTCCCCGTCCTCGTAGCGCTCGACGATGGTCGGGTCGATGTACGAACCGCGGCAGACGGCGGGGGTGTTGCCGAGGTAGCCGCTGACCTCCCGGACGGCCCGGTTCACCGCTCTGGTCCGCGCGGTACGTGACTCTCCCGCCACCTCCTCGGAGACGGCGAGGGCGAAGGCGGCGAGGACGGTGGCGTGCCAGGTACGGAAGTCCTTGGCGGTGATGTCGCTGCCGGAGCGCTCGCGGAGGTAGGCGTTCAGTTCGTCGGCGTGGACGTCGTGCCACGCGCCTCGGTCCCAGTAGGCGAACAGCTGCTCTCCGCCGCCGCGTCGGCGGAGCAGCGCGCTCAGGACCCGGTGGGTGGGCTCGTCGACCAGGGCGCGGGTCTGGTGACGGCCGGACTTGGCGGGGTAGCTCAGGCAGACTTCGCCTCCGACGCAGCGCGCGTGTTCGCGCCGCAGGGTGATGAGTCCGTAGGAGTCGTTGTCGCGCCGGTAGCTCTCGTTGCCGACCCGGAAGAAGCCGAGGTCGAGGAGGCGTGCCGCGCAGGCGAGGACGCGCTCGCGGCACAGGCCGCGCCGGGCCAGGTCGGCGGCGACGGCTTCGCGGAGCCGGGGCAGGTTGCGGGCCACGGTGCGGACGTGGTCGTGCTTCACCTGCTCCTGCCGGCGCCGGAACTCCTCGTGGTAGAGGTACTGGCGGCGGCCTGCGGCGTCCGTGCCGATGGCCTGGGTGTGCCCGTTGGGCCAGGGGCAGATCCACACGTCCTGCCATGCCGGAGGGATGACCAGCGCCTTGACGCGCTCCGTGTCCTTCTTCGTCAGGAGGTGGCCGTCGGCGTCCAGATAGCGGAAGCCACGGCCGTGGCGGACGCGCCGCCACCCCGGGCGGTCGGGATCGCTCGTTCTCAGTCGCACGTCTTCCCTGTGCCCGTTATCGCCCGTTTCTCACTGCTGCGGAGTCTCCGCCGGGGTCAGGCCAGCTTCTTGACGATCTCGGCGGCGAGGGGCCCCGAGGAGGACGGGTTCTGGCCGGTGTACAGATTGCGGTCGACAATCACGTGCGGGGCCCACGGCTCGGCCGTCCGGACGTCGAGCCCGGCCTCGGTGAGGCGGGTCTCCAGCAGCCACGCGGCCTTGTCGGCGAGGCCGGCCTGGGTCTCCTCGGCGTTGGTGAACGCGGTGACCCTGTAGTCGGCGAAGGCGTTGACGCCCTCGTCGTCGGTGGCGGCGAGGAGCGCGGCCGGGCCGTGGCAGACGACCGCGAGCGGCTTTCCCGAAGCGAGGGCGTCGGTCAGGAGCCGACCGGAGGTCCGGTCGACGGCGAGGTCCTCCATCGGGCCGTGGCCGCCGGGGTAGTAGACGGCCGCGTAGTCGTCGAGGTCGACGGCGTCGAGCGGGATCGGGTTCTTCAGCTCGGTCATGGAGGCGAGGGTGCGGGCGACGCGGTCGGCCTTCTCCTGGCCGCCGTTGGCGTCGGCGGTCAGGCTCCCCTGGTCCACGGGCGGAACGACGCCACCGGGGGTGGCGACGACGATCTCGTGGCCGGCGGCCGTGAACGCCTCGTAGGGGGCGACGGCCTCCTCGGCCCAGAATCCGGTGGGGTGCCGGGTTCCGTCGGCGAGCGTCCAGTGGTCGGCGCCGGTCATCACGAAAAGAATCTTCGACATGGAGTCTCCGAGGAGGGGTGGGCCCGGTCGGTGGGAGGGCCGTGGCGGGAGTCGGGATCGTCGGCGCGGTGAGGACACCGTGCACGAGGGCGCGCGTGCCTCGTCGCCCGGGCGGCACGTGACGGACAGGGCCCAAAGACCGTCCGCGCCGGCCGCCCCGCGGAGCGCCGCAGGCTTCCATGGGGATCCCGACGGCTGTCGTGGGAGTCCCGACGACGACCAGGACAGGGGCGGGGGCCGGACGGACGGAGGGTCAAGGCACCTCGCGGGGGCCGTGGTCGAGGCCGCACGGTCAGGACACTTCGCGGGGCCGGTACCGAGGCCGTGGTCGAGACCGTAAGGACGAGGAGCCCGGAGCGGCTCGCCGAGGCCGGTACCGAGACTGCACGGACGAGGAACCGAGGCATTTCACCGGGCCGGTGCCGACACCGCACGCCGGGCCGGTGCCGAGGCCGCACGGACGATGGCTCAAGGCACCTCGCCGCGTCAGTACGCGCCGGGCCGGTGCCGAGGCCGCACGGAACGGAGGGTCAGGGCGCCTCGTCCGGGTCCGGTTCGGCCTCCGAGCGGGCGGACTGGATCTGCTCGCGGCGGCCGACGACGGCGGCCGCGGCGAGGGCGCTGCCGAGGAAGGCGACGGCGACGACCCAGGGACGGTCGACGACGTGTCCGGTGGCGTGGTCGAGGGAGTAGCGGCCCGCGCCGGCGATGCCGATGGCGGCGGCGGTGAAGCCGAGGAAGGCGGGGTATTCATAGCCGCCGCTCTGGGCGAAGAAGCCGGCCGGAGCGTGGACGGCGACCGCGCCGGCCATGGCGCCGGCCGCGGCGGCGCCGGCGGCGGGGGTGGCGAGTCCGAGCGCGAGCAGGGCTCCGCCGCCCGCCTCGCCGATGCCCGCCGCGATCGCGCTCTCGCGTCCCGGCGAGAAGCCCATGGCCTCCATTGCGTGCGTGGTGCCCTCGACGCCACCACCGCCGAACCAGCCGAACAGCTTCTGGGTTCCGTGTGCGGCGAGGACGGCGCCGGTGCCGACCCGCAGGACGAGCAGCCCGAGGTCACGTCGGTTGAGGCAGGTCATAGAGGTCTCCCGGTCGCTGGGTTCGGGGGCGTACGGCGTGCCCTCCCTGACCCACTCTCGCCGCCTGAGGCACGGGGGCCTGAGTCTTATTGCGCCGGATGGGGTACGCCGCCCCGCGGGCACCCGCCCCAAGCGCCAGGCATCGACCGCCCGCACCCGCCCCGAATGCGTACCGCTCGTTCTCCCCCCCCCGGCTTCTCCGCCAAGTCCCTACCGTTCCGTCCCCACCACCCGGCCCCCTTGGACCCCGTCCGGACGCCCCCGTGCCCCCGGCCCCGCCCCTACCGCCCGGGCCGGTTCCTCAAGTCGTGCGCTACATTTTGCCGGTCCACCGCCCCTCGATCATCGCGATCACTTCCGTTCGGAGCCGGCATCCCATGAGCGACATCGTCAACGGCCTCGGCCGGGCCACCGCCTACGGCGCCCTGGGTGTGGTGCTGTTGATCCTCGGCATCGTCCTGGTCGACCTCCTGACGCCGGGGAAGCTCGGCCGGCAGATCTGGGAGGAGCGCAACCGCAACGCCGCGATGCTGCTCAGCTCGGCGCTGCTCGGCATAGGCGGGATCGTCTTCACCTCGATCTGGACGACCTACGACGACTTCGGCAAGGGCCTCGCCTCCACGGCCGCCTTCGGTCTGCTGGGTCTCGTCATGATGGCCGTGGCCTTCCTGGTGGTGGACCTGGTGACGCCCGGCAAGCTGGGCGCGACCCTCGTCGACCCCGAGCCGCACCCGGCGGTCTGGGTGACGGCCTCCTGCAACCTGGCTGTCTCCGCCATCCTCTCCGCCTCCATCGCCTGACCCCACGGACGGGCCGCCGCCGGGGCGGCGGCCCCATCGCGGGCGCGCCCGCGCCTCGTGCCCGTCACCCCCGCGGCAGGTGGTCGGCCGGCTCGACCTCCAGGAAGCGCCGTCCGCGCGGTCCCCGGTAGAGCAGCGCCTCCCATCCGACGCGTTCCAGGACGGGGACGAGCCCGGTGAGCGCGGGCTCCTCTTCCCGGGCCGCCCCGCCGCCCGGTGGCCCCAGCCACTCCACGACGGCGGTGCCCGGCCGCTCCCCGGCCGTGACGCGGTAGCCGGTCACCACTCGTGCGCCGGAGTCGTCGACGGCGGAGGGGACGGTCTTCGCCGCCTCCAGGGCGAGGGCGACCGCCCTGACCGGCTGTCTTCGCTCCCATTCCGCGGGCAGGGTGCGCGTGTCGTCACCCCGCCCGCTCAACCTCCGGATCTGCAGCAGCCCTTCCCAGGCCGCACGCACCTCCCTGGACCGCTGCTCGGCCTCTCCTCGCGGCGGCGGGCCGTCCCCCGTCGCCGCCTCGAAGGTCCCGCCGGTCACAGCAGTCGCCTGATGTCGCCGCGGACACGGTAGAAGCCGCCCGAGGCCGGATGCAGGGCATCCACCACGTACCGCGCCCCGGCCTCCCGGATCGCGCGGGGGAACTGCACGTTCCACGAGGGTTCGTAGCCCTCGGAGAGCACGTGCACCCGAGTCCTGCCGCCTTCCTGGACACACTCCACGATCACCGAGCCGGCCGGTGCGGCGCTCACCGCCGTCACGGCCGACACCGTCGTCGCCGGTTCGTACGTCGGCAGGGCGGCGGCGAGCTTGATGTCCCTGGCGACCGGGACCGTGCCCTCCTGGGCGGCGGAGATCGCCGCCTCGCTCGCGTCGACGCAGACCAGCGAGCCGTCCGTGGTGACCAGGTAGAGGCGTTCCTCGCGGTACTGCATGGAGAGCGCGGAGCCGTTTCCGGTGCCCAGCTTCCAGAGCCGGGTGCCGTCCTCGGCGAAGCAGTAGACCGAGGAGGCGGAGTCGGCGGCGAACACGAACCGGCCGCCCGGCGAGGTCGCGCAGGAGTACACGGGGCTGTCGCAGGCGTAGACGGCTTCGACACGCCCGTCCTTCTTCGCCAGGCGCTGCACCTTGCGGTGGGCGGTGCCCGCGTAGACGGCGGCGTCCTCCTGCCAGCCGAAGAGGACGCCGCCCGCGGTCGCGGTGTGCCACAGCTCGCCACCCCCGTCGGGGGCGTACGCCGTGACGCCCTTGCTGTGGCCGTGGTAGACGGCGTCGCCGTCGGCGCGGACCATCCAGGCGTGCTCGCCCCGGCTGTTGCGGGACCACTGGTGCTCGTCCTCGTGGTCGATGACGGTCAGCCGGCCGGACCGGTCGGCGACGTCGAGCACGCCCTCGTGGATGTCCAGCCAGAAGATGTCGACGTCCGAGGCGATGTCGTAGGCGGCGAAGGGAAGCTTCGACGACAGGTCGTACACCCGGCCGTCGTCACAGCCGGCGTAGATCCAGAAGTCGTCCGCGACCAGGCACTTCACGCCGTCCGGGAGACTGAACCGGGCCTGGACCTCGCCCGTGTGGTCCAGGGTGTACACCGATCCGGCCTGGTTGCCGACGTAGACGTGCTGGTCGTCCACGTGGATGCCGAAGGCGGCGGAGCCGGTCCTGAACCGCCACAGGACCGGGGCGGCCGCGCGTGCCGTGGAGGGAGCGGAGACGACCTCGCGGCGGGTGACCGCGCGGGCCGCGCGCTGTCCCTGCACCGCCGGGGCGTACCCCTTGCGGACCTTCTCGCCTATCTTCTTGGCCGCCGCGGCACGGGCCTTCTCCGCGGTGGGGAAGGTCGATGTCTGGGTCTGACCCGGCGAGCCGATCCGTCCGTAACGGACCGACACCACGAGGTCGTCGATCGTCACTTCGTAGAACTTGTGCGCGCCGCCGCCGTCCTGCGACAGCTCCAGATAGGTCTTCGTCGTCATGTCGAAAACCGTAGGCGCTGCCACTGACAACGGCCTGTCCGCGAGGGGTCAGCGCTGGCTGCGGCCGCTGGTCACGGCGTAGTACTGGAGGTCCTGCCGGTCGATCGGACGGCGCACCGGGTAGCGGCTCGTCACCGTCGTCGTGGTCACGCCGTCCCGCACGACGGTCGCCTCGCTGTGTCCGGTGCGCAGCGGCAGGAGTTGCGCGTGCACACCCGACGGAGCCTCGTACGCGCCCTTCACTCCCCCGGTGCCGGTGCGGATCTGCGCGGGGGCGGTGAGGAAGCTGAGCACCTCCACCGCGTCCCGGGGCGGGGCCGTGCCCTCACGCGGCTCTATCACCTTCGGCTGGGCGGCGGCGGGAGGCCTGTCGCCGGCGAACTGGACGCGGGAGGTCAGATAGAGGGTGTCCCGCACGATCTTCGGCCAGGCTCCGGTCTTGAACCGCGTGAGGTAGTAGGAGGAGAGGTCGAGGTAGGCGTAGCCGTTGTGCAGGGACGGGGCGAAGTGCGTGCCTTCGGAGTAGTCGTTCCAGGTGGTGAGTTGCACCCAGTCGGCGCCGGACGCGAGGGCCGCGCCCCAGCTCGCGCGGAGTGTCTCGGTGTTGCCCGCCTCGTCGTAGACGCCCTGGTTGGGGCGGGCGTCCTGGACGGAGACGGGCTGCATCCAGATCTTGCCGAGCTTGTGGGCGCGCGAGGCGTCGGCGGTGGCGCCGGACTGGCGGTGGTAGGTGCGGCTGCCCCATTCGGAGAAGCCGTGGCTGATGGCGGCGTACCGCTCACGGTCGGGTGTGAAGTCGAGGAAGAGCGGGACGAGCGCGGTGCGGACGCCGTGCCGGGTCCGCAGTTCGTCCATGGTCCGCTGCCACCAGGCGGGCTCCTTCTCCTCCGCCTTGAAGGGGGAGACGACGAGCCGGCCGTCGGCCAGCCGGTGGGCCGAGGGGTGGCGGGCGAGTTGCGCGAGCGAATCGGCGAGGGCGGCGGGGGTGGTGCTGAGCGAGGTCATGTCCGGCATGAGCTGGATGCGGAAGCCGGGGTCCTCCTCGGCCGCGGCGCGCATCAGCAGCTCGACGCGCTCCCAGTTGCGCCCCTTCTGCGACAGGAGGTCGACGGTGAACCCGTCGAGTCCGGCGTCGCGCGCGGTGCGGACCTCCTGGCGCAGGTGGGCCAGCTCCCACTCCCCCGTCTGGGGTCCGGCGGGCAGCGGCCGGTCGCGCAGGAGCCCGCCGTAGGCGCGGTGTTTGCCCTTCTCGCCGTCCGCCGTCAGGTAGTTGCGGCTGTAGTAGTCGCTCCGCGGCGGCTGGTTGTCGAGCGAGAGCGGGTAGGGCGTGAAGTAGTGGGCGAAGACCAACTTGCCGGAGGACCGCAGGGTGCGGGTGTCGGGCAGGTCGAAGGGGAGGGCGGCGCTGTACTGCTCCGGTCGCGCGGTGGTCCGTTCCGCGGTGTCGCCGTCGCGCAGCGCCGCCGCCGCGCCGATGCCGGCGAGCGAGCCGGCCAGCAGGACGCCGAGGACGAGCCCGGGCAGGAGTCTGCGCCGTCCCGGCGCCCGGTGGGACCGCGCGCCGCGGGTGCGGCGGCCCGGCTGGGCGGGTGGTGTGGGGGTGGGCGCCATGGGGTCCCTCCGGCGGGTCGAGGCTGCCGCGGTCCCGCGGGCTGCGCTGCCAGTAGTACAACCGATCCCACGGCACGGGACAACAACCGTCCGGGGCGTGGCGAGCGACCCTCGACGGCCCGGCCGGTACCGCTTGCGCGCCCGGCGGCGGGGGTGACCGGGGACGGGTCGGACGGCGGGTGGTTCCGCTTCGCTCTCCACCGGAGGGCGAATTCCTTTTCGTCCGGAAGGTCCTGCTGTCGATCGGGGCAGGCCACTCCCGGAGGACTGTGCTTTGCGCCACAGTGAGAACGTCCGGGAAGGTGAGGTTCACCTTCCCTCTGCCGGTCCGGGAGGTTCCTCCCCCCGCCTCACGTGCGTCAACTCCGCTTCTGTGAGCGTATTATGCGGTCGGTCATGCGGACGCGGGCCGCCTTGTCACGAGATGAACACGCCATCACCTTCTGAGGTCGTTCGCGTGAACCGCAGCGGACGTGGGCGAGTTTGTCGTACTGTTCCGCGTTGCGACGCTTGCTCATCGGTCAGGGGCCCGACGAGTACAGCCGCGAACGTCGACACGTGCCGGGGGGGTACATGTGGCATGCCCGTACAACTGAGACCCATTCTGTCCGCACTGGAACCGGTCCACGACCGGTCCATCCTCATCCGCGTGCCAAAGCGCGCTGGTATCCGGTCCTCGCGCTGGCGGTGGACGTCGTCGGGGTGGGGCTGCCCACCGCGCTGATCCTGCACGCCGAGCGACAGCCGTACGCCCTCTCGGGCCCGGTGGTCGCCGCTCTCGCCTGGGTCGGGGTGCGCGCGCTGCGGCGCCGGTACGCCGGACGCGAGCTGGGCGAGTCCCGTGGCAGCCTGCCGGTGCTGCACGACTGGCTGATCCTGCTGGGCGTGCTCGCCGTGGTGCGGGCCGCCGCCGATCTGCACCACCCGGCGCTGCTGTGCCTGGGGGCCCTGCTGCCGGCGCCCGTCCTCACGCTGACGTGCACGAAGCTGACCTGGCGCCACCTGGTCGCCGCCCGTCGGGAGGCGCAGGTCGTCACCCGGGTCCTCGTCCTGGGCGAGCCCCGGGCCGCCGGTGATGTCGCCGAGCACCTCGCGGGCCGCACCGAGCACCCGTACGTGGTGGTCGGTGTCGTCGCCATCGGTGAGGGCCCGGTCCGTACCGGCGCCCCGGTGGCGGCCCGGCTCGGGGTGCTGATGCCCGAGGCCGCCGACGGGGACACCGCGCCCGTCCTGGCCGCGGCCGGCGAGCTGGAGGCCGACGTCGTGCTGGTCGCGGCGGGTGCCCGGATGGCCGGTGAGCGCCTGCGCAGGCTCGCCTGGGGGCTGCACGACGCGGGCAAGGAGCTCGCGCTGGCGCCCGGTCTCGTGGAGTTCGCCGTGAAGCGCCTGGAGACCACGTCGGCGGCCGGGATGGCGCTGCTGAGGGTCGCGCCGCCGGTGCGCAGCGGTGTGCAGCAGGTGCTGAAGTCCGTGATGGACCGGGCGGGCGCCGCGCTCGGCCTGCTCGCCCTGTCGCCGCTGTTCCTCGGGATAGGGGCGGCGGTGCGCCTGACCTCTCCGGGGCCGGTGTTCTACCGCCAGATACGCGTCGGTCAGGCCCGGGTCCCGTTCGTGATGTGGAAGTTCCGCACCATGTACGTGGACGCCGACGCCCGCAAGGCCGAGCTGTCGCACGCCAACGAGCACGACGGCCTGATGTTCAAGATGCGCCGCGACCCCCGTGTGACGCGGGTGGGCCGGCTGCTGCGGCGCACCTCGCTCGACGAACTGCCGCAGCTGATCAACGTGCTGCTCGGTTCGATGTCCCTGGTCGGCCCGCGTCCGCCGCTGCCGGAGGAGGTGGCGCGGTACGGGGACGTGGAGCTGCGCCGGCTCTCCGTGCGGCCCGGGATGACGGGTCTGTGGCAGATAAGCGGCCGCTCCGACCTGTCCTGGGACGAGACGGTCGAGCTTGACCTGCACTATGTCGACAACTGGTCCTTCACCAGCGACGTCGACGTCATGGCCCGTACGTTCCGCGCCGTCGTCGACGGTCGCGGAGCGTACTGACGGGCCGGTCCCATGGGTTCAGTTCTGTTCGCGCCACCATGCGTAGGTGGACGCGATGCCGTCCCGGAGGGCGATCCTCGGCTTCCAACCGAGGCCGGTCAGCCGGGACACGTCGAGGAGCTTGCGCGGCGTCCCGTCGGGCTTGCCGGTGTCCCAGGCCAGCCGGCCCTGGTATCCGGTGACGTCGGCGACGGTCTCGGCAAGTTCGCGGATGGTGAGGTCCTCGCCGCAGCCGATGTTGACCGGCTCGTCGGCGTCGTACGACCGCAGCAGGACGGCGCAGGCCGAGGCGAGGTCGTCGACGTGCAGGAACTCGCGGCGCGGGGTGCCGGAGCCCCAGAGCACGATCTCCTCGCGCCCTTCCTCGCGGGCCTCGTGGAAGCGGCGGATCAGCGCCGGGAGGACGTGCGAGGTCTCGAGGTCGAAGTTGTCCCCGGGGCCGTAGAGGTTGGTCGGCATCGCGGAGATGTAGGCGGCGCCGTACTGCTTGCGGTACGCCTGGACCTGCACGATGCCGGCGATCTTGGCGAGCGCGTAGGCCTCGTTGGTGGGCTCGAGCGGGCCCGTCAGGAGCGCGTCCTCGTGGATGGGCTGGGGTGCCAGCTTGGGGTAGATGCAGGACGACCCGAGGAAGAGCAGCCGCTCGACCCCGGCCGCGTGCGCGCCCGCGACGACGCTGAGCTGGATCTGGAGGTTCTCCTCCAGGAACTGCACCGGATAGGTGCTGTTCGCCATGATGCCGCCGACCTTGGCGGCCGCGAGCACCACGGCGTCGGGACGCGTTCCGGCGAGGAACTCGGCGGTGCGTGCCGCGTCGCGGAGGTCGAGCTCGGCGCGGGTACGGGTGATCACCTCGTGCCCGTCCGCGGTCAGCCGACGGGCCACGGCGGCGCCGACCAGGCCGCGGTGCCCCGCGACGAACACGCGGGCGCGCTCCGGCAGGTAGGACGGTGCTTCCGTCCGGTCGGTCGTCGGGTCGGTCGTCGATTGAGTCATGGTCCGGATCATGCCAGGCCGCCGAGGACGACAACACACCAGATCCGGATTTTCTCCTTGTTCCATCACAGACCCGTATGTCACGGGATATTCGCACGCTACGGACCGGCTGGGGGCCGGTCCGTTCGGGAGGGGCACCACGCATGAGCAAGACCGCACTCATCACCGGCGTGACCGGTCAGGACGGCTCGTACCTGACGGAACTGCTGCTGTCCAAGGGCTACACGGTGCACGGACTCGTCCGCCGTTCGTCCAGCTTCAACACGGAGCGGATCGACCACGTCTACCAGGATCCGCAGCAGGCGAACCGGTCGTTCGTGCTGCACCACGCGGACCTCTCGGACGGGGTCGCCCTGGTGAACCTGCTCCGGGACATCCAGCCCGACGAGGTCTACAACCTCGGGGCGCAGTCCCATGTGCGGGTCTCCTTCGACGCCCCGCTGTACACGGGTGACGTGACGGGCCTCGGCGCGCTGCGGCTCCTGGAGGCGATCCGGGCGAGCGGCGTGGACACCCGGATCTACCAGGCGTCGTCGTCCGAGATGTTCGGCGCGACGCCGCCGCCGCAGAACGAGGGGACGCCGTTCCACCCGCGCAGCCCCTACGGCGCCGCCAAGGTCTTCGCGTACTGGGCCACGGTGAACTACCGCGAGGCGTACGACATGTTCGCCGTCAACGGGATCCTCTTCAACCACGAGTCCCCGCGCCGCGGCGAGACGTTCGTGACCCGCAAGATCACCCGGGCCGTGGCACGGATCAAGGCCGGTCTGCAGGACCGGCTCTACCTGGGCAACCTCGACGCCGTCCGGGACTGGGGGTACGCCCCCGAGTACGTCGACGCGATGTGGCGGATGCTCCAGCAGGACGAGCCGACCGACTACGTGGTGGCGACCGGGGTCCCGGCGACGGTCCGGCAGTTCCTGGAGACGGCCTTCTCGCACGCCGGGCTCGACTGGGCGGAGTTCGTACGGTTCGACCCGAAGTACGAGCGCCCGAGCGAGGTCGACGCGCTGATCGGGGACGCGAGCAAGGCAAACGATCTACTTGGCTGGAAGCCTGCCGTCCTCGTGGAGGAACTGGCGCGGATCATGGTGGACGCGGATGTCCGTCTTGTCCAGGATCAGCTGGCTGGCGCGACCGTTCGAATAGACCGCTGACCTGCGCATTCAGTAGGCGCAACGTACCGGATTGGTCAAGTGCGCAACGATGCCGTCCGGTTCGTCATATGGTTCGCATTCATCACATCGCATGGCACGACTTCGCGCCACATGTACTGGGCTATCACGCCTGGGGGGAACATTGCGTAGAACCTGGGGGCTCACCTCTGCCCTCGTCCTCACCGTCGGGGCGGCGGTCGCGGCCGGCGGCTCGCTGCTGGCCCCGACGGCCGCGGCACTGACGCCGCCCGTCGCCTTCACCGCGGACGATCTGCCGACCTGGCAGACGAACGGCATCGTCTGGGCACTCGCCGAGGCGAACGACACCGTCTTCGTCGGCGGCACCTTCTCCGAGGTGCGGCCGCCCGAAGGCGGCGCCGGCACCCCGAAGGGCGCCGTCAACTTCGCCGCGATGAACGCGGCGACGGGCGCGCCCACCAACTGCTCCCTGTCCTTCACGGTCGGCGACGGCACCGCCACCGTGCGGACCCTCGTGGTCTCGCCGGACAAGAAGACGCTGTACGCGGGCGGCTACTTCGGCGCCGTCAACGGCACGCCCGTCTCCAGCGTGGCGGCGATCGACATCGCCACCTGCACGCCGAAGGCGAGCTTCACGCCGAGCTTCCCCGCCACGGTGCGGGCGCTCGCCGTCACCGACACCACCATCTACGCCGCCGGCGACTTCGGCACCGTCGAGGGCCAGACCCGCGAGCGGTTCGCGGCCATCACCACCGCCGGCGCCCTGCTGCCGTTCCGGGCCGACGCGGACGAGCCCGGCCGGGCCGTCGAGGTCACCCCCGACGGGCAGCACGTGCTGCTCGGCGGCGACTTCTTCAGCGTCAACGGCGCCAACTCGCACGCCCTCGCCGTGGTCGACGCCACCAGCGGCGCCGTGACGAAGGCGTACCCCAACGGCTGGATCCCGCAGAACTCGGTCGTCAAGGACATCGAGACCGACGCGACCGGCTTCTACACCGGCAACGAGGGCACGGGCGGCGGCGTCTTCGACGGACGCATCGCCCTGAACCTCTCGGACTTCGAGCAGCGCTGGCGCGACACCTGCCTGGGCGCCACGCAGGCGGTCCGCTCGTACGAGGGCGTGCTCTACAGCGCCTCGCACGCGCACGACTGCTCCAGCGTGGGCGAGTTCCCGGATGGACGCCGCTACCACCTGCTCGCGCAGCCGACGACGTCGACCGGCAAGCTCGGCTGGTTTCCCGACACCAACGACGGCATCGGCGAGGGCATCGGCCCGCGCGCCTTCGCCATCTCCGGCACCGGCACCACGAAGTACATGTGGGTGGGCGGCGAGTTCACCACGGCCAACGGCGCTCCGGCGCAGGGCCTGACCCGCTTCTCCTCCGGTCCCGACACCGGTGCGCCGACCGTCCCCGTGGCGAGCGCCGCGGCCGTCGGACCCGGCGCCGTGCAGGTCCGCTGGCGCTCCAGCCTCGACCTGGACGACTCCAAGCTGACGTACAAGGTCTACCGCAACGGCGCGGCCACCCCGGTCGCGACCGTCGACGGCGACTCCCTGCACTGGTCGCGTCCGCAGGTCTCCTTCAAGGACACCAACGTGACCCCCGGCCAGACCTACACCTACCGGGTGACGGCCTCGGACGCGGACGGCAACACCAGCGCCCTGTCCGCGACGTCCACGGTGACCGTCCCGACCTCCCCTGAGCCGTACGCCTCCCAGGTGGTCGCCGACGGTGCCGGCCTGTACTGGCGCTTCGACGAGTCGACGACGCCGTACGCCGCCGACTCCTCGGACGCGAACAACAGCGGTCTGTACGTCAACGCCCCGGCGCTGCGCCAGACCCCGGCCGCCGTCACCGGAGCCTCCACGGCCGTGGCCCTCAACGGCACGGACGAGCAGATCCACACCGACAAGCGCCAGAACGTGACCGGCTCGTTCACCGTCGAGACGTGGTTCAAGACGACCACGAACCGCGGCGGCAAGCTGATCGGCTTCGGCAACAACACCACCCGCAACAGCGGCAGCTACGACAAGCACCTGTACATGACGAACACCGGCAACGTGGTGTTCGGCGTCTACACCGGCACCACCCGTACGCTCACCTCGTGGGGCTCGTACAACAACGGCGCCTGGCACCACGCGGTCGGCACCCAGGGCCCGGACGGGATGCGGCTGTACATCGACGGTCAGCTCGCCGGCTCGAACAACGTCACCACCAACCAGCAGTACGCGGGCTACTGGCACGTCGGAGCCGACAACCTCTCCGGCTGGCCGCTGCGTCCGACGAGCAGCTTCTTCGCGGGCCAGCTCGACGAGGCCGCCGTCTACCCGTCGGCGCTCACCGCGGCGCAGGTCGCCAAGCACTACAGCCTGGCCACCGCTCCGGCCGACACGGTCAGCACCGTGACCGCGACGGAGGACAGCTACGTCAACGCCGGCGCCCCGGGCACCAACTACGGCGCCTCCAGCTCCATGGCGGTGCGCGGTACCTCGGCGTACGAGTCGTACCTGCGGTTCACGCTGCCGTCCGCCCCGGCCGGCACCGTCCTCAAGAGCGCCCGTCTCGCGGTGAAGACCACCACGATGACCGGCGCGGGTTCGACGGACAGCCAGTCCGTCGTCCCGGTGACCGGAGCATGGACCGAGGCAGGGGTGACCTACACCAACCGCCCCGCGCTCGGCCCCGCCCCGATCGGCACGCTGAGCGGCGCCACGGACGGCTCGGCGATCTACTCGGCCGCGCTGGACACCTCGGCGATCTCGGCGGCGCTCGGCAGCTCGTACAGCGTCGCGCTGACCAGCGTAGGGACCGACCCGCTGTGGCTCTGGTCGTCCGAGGCGGCAGCGGCGGAGGGCACTCCGCAGCTGGTGCTGACCTTCGGCGCCCCGTAAGCAGCACGCAGTACACCTCATGAAAAGGCCGCGGGGGCCCGGCTCGGCCGGGGCCCCGCGGCCGACGTACCACAGGAGCTACCTCATGCGTCGTCCACTTCACCGGCGCCCGGCCGCCGCGGCGGCCGTGCTGGCCGCCCTGCTCGCCCTCCCCGCCTGCTCGTCGTCCGGCGACGACAAGGCCGACGGGCGGCCGACGGCGGGCCCGTCCCGGCCGGCGGCCGTACCCGACCGGCAGACCGAGGTGGCGCCGACCGGCCCCACCCCCTCCGCGTCCAGGGGACCGGTCGTGCCGGACGCCGAACTCAAGCCCGTCACGGGCTCGTTCACCAAGGACCAGAAGTCCTATCTGAGCGGACGCGTCCCCAAGGACACCGACCCCGCCGCCGTGCTGCAGACCGGCCAGGAGTCCTGCCAGCGCCTGGAGCGCACCGCCAAGCGGGACAAGGACGCGGCCGTCGGCGCGATCATCGCCGGCGACATCAAGGACGCCGAGGCGACGGTCGCCCATCTGTGCCCCGCGCAGAAGCCGCTGCTCGCCACCGCGAGCACCGGCTTTCCCGACGGCACCACCAAGAGCCCCGAGGCAGGCACGTACCGCGCGCTCACCACCGACCCGGCGTGCTCCTGGCGCGCCCTCGGCGACGGCGGCAAGGTCCTGGCCTCCGGACCGCCGCTCGGCTCCGACGGCCAGGTGAAGGCGAAGATCCCCGCGGGCACCGTGGAGTTCGTTTCCTCGGGCTGCTACGCCTGGCTGCCCGCCTGACCCTTCCGCGCCCTCTCGTAGACACCGAGCAGCGTGTCGAGGACGGCATCCATCGAGAACGCCTCCGTGGCCAGCTTCCGGGCCGCCGCGGAGGCGTCGTCGTTCGCCCGGGGGTCCAGCAGGGCGCGGACGGCGGGGGCCAGACCGGCGGCATCGGTGACGACGCGGCCCGCACCCGCCTCCTCGATGTCGCGGGCGAGGCCGTTGGAGGTGGTGACGACGGCCGGGGTGCCGACCGAGAGCGACTCCAGCACGGACATGGGGAACGGTTCGTCGACGGACGGCAGGACGTAGACGTGCGCCCGGCGCAGCTCCTCCAGCATCCGCTCGGCCGACAGCGGTCCCGGCCGGCTCACCCGGTCCTCCAGACCCAGTTCGGCGACGAGCGCGTCCACCGCGGGCCGCTCGCCCTCGTCGGGGCCGGCCAGGACGAAGTGGGCGTCGGGGTGGTGGCGCAGGATCTCCGGCACGGCCGCGACGAAGTCGGTGGGCCGCTTGCGGGCCTGCAGACGGGCCGCGTAGAGGACGCGGGGCGGCCCGGCCGGTGCGGGGCGCGGCTCCTGGGCGGGGACGCCGTTGACGAGCCGTACCGACCGCTCCAGCGGGACGCCGGCGACGGCGTCCAGGTCCTTGCGCTCGCGCCCGGTCAGGTGGAGGACGGCCGAGGCGCCGCGCAGGACACGCCGGACCGCCACGGCGTCCAGGACCTTGGCGAGCACCTTGCCGCTCGGGTCGACCATGCCGTGGGTCTGGAGCACGAGCGGGCGCCCGGCCCGCAGCGCGGCGAGGGCGACGGGGAGGGTCACCAGGTCCCGCGCCAGGTGCACGTGGACGATGTCGGCGTTCCGCACCAGGGCGCCGGCTCCCGCGAGCATCGCGGGCGAGGTGATGCCGCTGAAGCCGAGCGGCAGGATCGACCGGGCCTGGTAGAGGCGGGCGGGCACGCCCTCCACCTCCGTGGGCAGCGAGCCGCCCGCCGCGTCGAAGCCGTCGCCGAGCGCGGTCAGCCGCGCCTGGTGACCGCGCGAGGCGAGGCCCTGGCAGAGGTTGAGCGCCACTCGGACGGGCCCGCCGAAGGCGTGGGTGGGGCTGTGCAGCGTGACGGCGTGCAGGACACGCAGGCCGCTCATACCGGCATCGGGAGGGGTCGGCGGCCCTCGGCCGTGTGCAGGGTCAGCTCGGGCAGGTCCTTGTGCAGCGTGGTCCCGGCGGCGACGACCGCGTGGTGCCCGACGGTGACGCCCGCGAGGACGGTGGCGCGGGCCGCGACCCACGCGCCATCCTCGACGGTGATCGGGGCGTTGCGGTAGCGGAAGTCGGCCGCCCGGTGGTCGTGACTGCCGGTGCACAGCAGCGCCTCCTGGGAGACGCAGACATGGGCGCCGAGCGTGATGGGCTCCAGGTTGAGCAGCCAGGCGCCCTCGCCGATCCAGGCGTGGTCACCGACCGTGAGCTTCCAGGGCCACAGGACCCTGACCCGGTGCCGTATCAGCACGCCGTCGCCGATGGTCGCGCCGAAGGCGCGCAGCAGCGCGACCCGCAGCCGGGCCGGACAGAACCAGGCCATGAAGACCGTGTTCATCACCGCGAACCACAGGGCCTGCGTCAGCAGGCCGCGGCCCTTGTCGTAGCCGGCCAGTGTGAAGGCCGGAAGATTCCTCATGAGTTCGGTTCACCCCCCGTCGGCGCCTCCCCTGGTGCCGACGAGGTCAGACTAACGGTTGACGCGAGGTGGCCGGGGAGCGTCGGTAGACTGCCGCGTGAGGTTCCGGGGGCGGGGGCAGCGACTTCTCGGCGCGGGGCCGCAGGGAAGCCAGGGGGCGGGATGACGACCGATGTACGCGGTACGGCCACACAGGCGCGCCCGGCGCCGCCCGCGCCCGCCCCGTTGCTGCTCGCTCCCGCCGTGTCCCCGCGCACGCTGCTCTCCCGCGCGCTGTCGATCCCGCTGGTGCTCGGCTTCTCGGTGTTCCTGCCGCTACTCGTGGCGATCCAGCCGGGCGCGGGGGCGCGGGACGCCGCCTACTACCTGCAGATCGCCCTGACGATCTACGCCGGCGCCCGGCTCTCGGCGATGATCCTGACGAGCCGACGCAAGCTGCTCCAGGGATCGTTCTGGCTCTTCGTCTACATGGCGATGGGGGTGGCGCCGCTGGCTCAGGCGGTGCTCGGCCGGGTGCCGACCCCGGTGGTCGGCCCGCGGTCGGACCTGACGATGGCGGTCGCCCTGGTCCTGGTCGGCTGCGCCGCCTTCGACCTGGGGTCGCTGCTGGCCCGCGGCCGGCCGGGCGGCTCGAAGCGGGCCGAGGAGCGTCCGGCGCTCGTGCACCGGCGCCGGCTGTACTTCCTGGTGCTGCTCGCCTTCGCGTGCAGCGGGCTGTTCGTCGTCAAACTGGGCGGTCCCGCGGTCTTCTTCTCCAGCCGTCAGGAGATCATCGCGGGGATCGAGGAGGCCGGCGTCTCGCAGGCCGACTCCCAGGCCGGGCAGGCGTTCCTGCGCGGCTTCGGCACGGTCCCCGCGCTGTTCGCCCTGCTGGTGTACTGCCGGTGGCTGGTCACCTCGCGCCGGGCCCGGCGGCGGCCGATGGTGATCGCGGTCTTCCTCGCCCTGGTGCTGCTCAACGGCGTGGTGAACAACCCGATCTCCAACCCGCGGTACTGGTTCCTGACGGTGATGTTCTCGCTGCTGTTCACCGTCTTCCCGGTGAGCGCGGCGATGTACCGCTCGGCGCTCAGCCTGGGCGTGGTGATGGCGCTGATCGTCTTCCCGTTCTCCGACCGGTTCCGCTACGACGAGAAGAACTACCGTCCGGTGGAGACGACGTCGGTGCTGGAGCCGCTGGCGCTGAAGGACTACGACCAGGTCGGCATGTTCGCCAACACCATCACGCTGGTGAACTCCGGGAGCCGGCACCGCTACGGCCGTCAGCTCGCCGGGTCCGTGTTCTTCGCGGTGCCCCGCTCGGTGTGGGCGGGCAAGCCGCGGGACACCGGCGTGATGGTCGGTCAGTGGATGGGCACGGTCAACACCAACCTGTCCTCGCCGATCTGGGCGGAGCTGTGGATCGACTTCGGGGCCGTCGGCATGGGCGCCGGGATGCTGGGGCTCGGCTACGCCGCGGCGCGCGTGGACGGACGGTTCGCCCGCCGGGGTACGCGCAGGGCGCCACCGGGCAGCCTGATCTCGCTGGTGGTGCCGCTGGTCGCGGGCTACTCCTTCATCCTGCTGCGCGGTCCGCTGCTCCAGGCGTCGGGCCGGGTGGCGATCGCCCTGATCTGCATCGCCCTGGTGACCACCTGGCGTCAGGACAAGGGCGCCGTGCTGCGCTGACCCTCCGCCTGCTCCGCGAGGGGCTCGGCGCGGGTGCGGGCGACGCGGGACCACGCGGCGACGGCCTTGAGGGCCGAGCCGGCGGCCAGGCCCCAGGCGGCCCCGGCCGCGCCTGCGATGACGTAGCCGCCGAGCATCAGGGCGACCGCCAGCAGGGAGAAGACCACCTGCACGGAGAGGGTGGCGCGGGGGCTGAGGACGCGGAGGGTGACGAGCGCACAGGTGCCGGCCGCCATCACGGCGTACTGGCTGCCGGTCGCGGGCAGCAGCGCGGCGGCGGCGTCCCAGGTGTCACCGAGGAGCCGGCGGCCGAGGTGCGCGGGCAGTGCGTACAGGGCCGTCGCCCAGCCCGCCGCGAGGACGGCGAGGACGCCGGCGAGGCCGGCGGCGGCGCGCACGGTGGCGCGGCGGGAGCCGGCGCGGCCGAGGAGGGGCGGGCCGAAGGCGTTGACCGAGGTGAACAGGACGTTGAGCGGGCCGAAGAGGGTGGAGGCGCCGCGCAGCGCGCCGACGGCGAGCGGGGCGGCGAAGAGTCCGAGGCCCAGGACGGCGAGCTGGCTGGAGGCGTTGCCGACGGCGTACTCGACGACGAAGCGGCGGCCGAGGTGGCCCTTGCGGAGGTAGCGGCGCGGGTCGCCGGGGCGGCCGCGCACGTGGGGGCGCAGGAGCGCGAGTCCGAGGAGTACGGCGGGCAGCGCCGACAGTCCCCAGACGAGGACCAGCCGGGCCGGTGAGGCGGCGTGCGGCTGGAGGATCAGGGCGGGAAGGGCGCAGGCGAGGCGCAGCGTGTCGGCGGCGAGGGCGCGGTGCGGCTGCCGGAGCGCGGAGAAGGCGTAGCGCAGGCCGTCCTGGACGAGGACGACGGGGAGCACCAGGCCGAGGGCGAGGAACGCCCGGCCCGTGCCGCCTCCGGTGAGCGCCCCGCCGACGGCGAGCAGGAGTCCGCCGGTCGTGGAGGCCATGGCCGTGAAGGAGACGGCGGCGCGGGCGGCCGCGCCGACCGACGCGTCCTCGCCCTTCTCCAGGACGACGCTCTGGCCGACGAAGGCCATGTTGAGGCCCATGAGGACGGTGAAGGTGATGTAGACCATGGAGAAGGCCGCGAAGCCGTCCGCGGTGGACGCCCTCGCCGCGATCACCAGGACGGCGATGTTGGTGAGGCTGGACGCCGCCTGGTCGAGGACCGAGGCGGCGACCGTGACGGCACGTCTCACCGATCGCCGGCGTGGAGGTCGCCGCCCCGCGCGGACTTCGCCCCGCGCAGGTCGCTCGGGCGGAGCGACCTCAGCGTGACGGTGTCGGAGCCGTCACCGGGGACGACCTGCTCCGGCTCGGAGACGGGATCGGTCTCGGGGCCGGTGTCGGTGTCGGTGTCGTACTCCTCCGGCTCGGACGGCCGGGGGGCCGGGGGACGGCCCCGGCCGCCGCCGCGGCGTCCGGCGGGCTGCTTGGCGGCGCGCCCGCGGCCGGGGGTGTGGACGACGGCGCCGAGGACGGTGCCGCCCGCGCCGGCGATGAGTTCGCGGATGCGCTGGAGGTCGGCCCGGTGCACGCTGCGCGGGTCGCAGACGATCAGGACGCCGTCGACCCGGTCGACGAGCGCGAGCGCGTCGGCGTAGTTGAGGACGGGCGGTGCCAGCACCACGACGGTGGAGTTGGGCGAGTCGGCCTCGGAGATGAGCCGGGAGACGCGGGGCGCGGTCAGGGCGCGGGCGACGTTGCGGACGCGCTCGCCCGGGACGAGGCCGAAGGAGCCGGACTCGCCGGCGTCCACGGAGAGCTGGCGGCGGGAGGGCCAGCCGCTCTCCTCGGTGCCCGTGGGCTCCACCGGATGGCTCCAGCGGGGCGCGCTCGCGGCGTGGGCGCGCAGGCGTCCGGCGAGCGTGGGGGTGCGCAGGTCGGCCTCGATGAGGAGGACGTCCTTGCCGGTCTCGGCGAAGGAGGCGGCGAGGTGCGAGGCGACGGCCACGGCGGCGTCGTTGGAGCCGCGCGGGGCGACCACGAGCAGGCGTCGGCGGTCGGCGAACCGCTGGTCGTAGGCGAGCCGGAAGGCGACGGAGCGGTACTCCTCGGCGATCCGGGCGTCGGTGTGGTCGTCGGCGAGCAGGACGTCGGTGGCGCCGCGCGGCAGGGTGCCGAGGACGGGTGCGCGGACGGCGCGGGCGACGTCGCCCGCGGAGCGCGGCGAGGGGTCGAAGACGAGCCGGACCCAGGCGGCGAGCAGACCGAGGGCCACGCCGACGAGGGCGCCGAGGCCGAGGCTCATGGTGAGGCCGGGTCCGTCGGAGTAGCCGGGGGCGCTGGCGACGCGGATGATCGTGCCCGGTGACATGTCGAGCGACTTGAGCTGGCTGATCCGGGCGTCGAGTTCGTTGATGCGGTTGAGCAGGTTGGTCTTGACGCCGTACTCGGCGTCGCGAGCCGCCCCGTCGGCCATCCGGTCGAGTTCCTTGGTCTTCTGGTCGTGCTTCTTGGCGACCTCGTCGAGCTGCTTCTGCTGCCCTTCGAGCATGGTGGCCCGTACGTCGGTCCACTGCTTCTGGCGCAGGTCCAGATAGGCCTTGGTGACGGCGTTGGCCCGGTCGGCGGCCGCCTGCGGGGTGTCCGCGGTGTAGGTGAACTGGAGGACCTGGCTCTGGGGCGGGTTGGTGACCTGGAGGTCCTTCTGCAGGCTGCCGATGGTGCCGGTCCAGCCGAGCTTCTTGGCGGCCTGCTCGGCGACGCTGCTGCTGAGCGCGGTCTGCCGCTCGGACCCCATGTTGAGCGTCTTGTCCTGCGAGATGCTCGGGTTGAAGGGGTCGTTGACGGGGGCGCGGAGGACGACCTGGCTGGTGGCGACGTACGTGTCGGCGTTGGAGACGCCGAACCAGACACCGCCGAGGAGGCCGATGCCGATGCCGGCGCCGATGATGGAGCGGTAGCGCAGGAGCTGGCGGAACTGGTCCCGCAGCAGTTCCGGTTCGTCGTCCTCCACCGCGGAGACGTGCGTGTGTGTCACGTGCTCGGACCCCCCAGAGCCTCGTCGATCAGTGCGTCGATCCGGGCCAGTCCGGCCTTCCGGGTCAGGTGGGCCTCGACATGGCGGGGCCCCTGGGCACCGAGTGCGTCGGCGGCCGCCGGATCGTCGCCGAGTCTACGGACTTCGGCGAGCAGGGCGTCGGGGTCCTCCGGCGGGACGAGCACTCCGGCCCCGGAGCGCAGCACTTCGAGGGCGGTTCCGCCCTCGGCGGCGACGGAGGCGACGACGGGCCGGCCGGCGGCGAAGTAGGAGGTCAGTTTGGAGGGGACGCTCATGTCGAGGACCGAGGCGCGCTGGGTGACGGCGAGGACGTCGGCTGCGGCGAGGACGTCGGGGAACTCGTCGTCGCCGACGGGCTCCATGAAGTCGAGGTTGTCGACTCCGGCGGCCAGCGTCTCGAGGTGGGCGCGCTGGTTGCCGTCGCCGAGCAGGACGATCCGGATCTTGGGGTCGCGGCGGGCGGCCTCGACCAGGACGTCGAGCCCCTGCTTGAGGCCCATGTTCCCGGAGTGCAGGACGACGGTCTCGCCGTCACGCCAGCCGAGGCGGGCCCTGGTCTGGTCCCGGGGCGCCGTGGGACGGGCGACGTGCGACCAGTTGGGTACGAGCCGGATGCGCGCGCGGTCGACGCCGAGGGCGGCGACCTTGTCGACGAACGTCTCGTGGATGACGCCGACGAGGGCCGCCCCGCGCAGGGCGTAGCTCTCGGCCCTCGCGGCGAGGGTGGCGGCCCGGTCGCCGCCGCGGATGCCGCTCTGCGCGGCGGCGGCGCCCATGAGGTCCTGGACGACGGGCACGTACGGGACGCGCCAGCGGGCGGCGAGGCGGGCGCCGATGATGCCGCCGGCGAGGCTGGGCATCTGCGACAGGACGGCGTCGGGCCGGGCCATGGAGGGCGGGGCGAGCAGGCCGTGGGCGAGCACGCTGGCCTCGAAGGCGGCCCTCTTCAGCGCGGTCTGGCGGGGCGGGACGGTGTGGCGTCTACGGTGGACGACGACCCCGGCACGCTCCTCGGTGCGGCGCCAGGCGCGGGCGTAGGCCGGGTCGAGGGACCAGGAGGGGTAGTGCGGCATTCCGGCCAGGACGTGGGTCTCGTGACCGCTGCTCGCCCAGTGTTCCGCGATCTGGGTGGCGTACGGGCCTATGCCCGCGTGCTCGGGGGCGTAGTTGGTGGACACCATCAGCAGGCGCCGACGCCCGCCGGGCGTACCCTTTCCGGTCGACGTGCCGCTCACTGCTTCCCCCATGCCGGTCCCCCTCTTCCCCGTACCCGGACCAAGGCCCCACCCTAGTCGTTCACTCTGTCTCAACGGAACGTGCACGCTATCGTTCGAAAATCCTTCGCGCTGGGGAGCGCGAACGCACCAGGGGGGTTCCTCGTATGACCGCAGGCAGGCCGCATCGGGTCGGGTACGCACCGGGGGCGTACGATCTGTTCCATATCGGACATCTGAATATCCTTCGGCACGCGCGCAGTCAGTGCGACTATCTGGTGGCCGGGGTGGTGTCGGACGAGATGGCGGAGCTGGCCAAGGGCCGCCGTCCGATGATTCCGCTCGTGGAGCGGCTGGAGATCGTGCGCAGCGTGAAGTACGTCGACGCGGCTTTCGTGGAGACCGTGCCGGACAAGCTGGAGACCTGGAAGCAGGTCCGGTTCGACGTGCTGTTCAAGGGCGACGACTGGCGGGGGACTCCCAAGGGCGAGAAGCTCGAGCGGGATTTCGCGGGCGTGGGGGTGGAGATCGTCTACTTCCCGTACACGGTCCACACCTCGAGCACGCAGCTGCGGCGCTCGCTCGACCTCCTGACGCAGGAGGCCGGGCCGGCGGCGGGGGTCAGCGAGGGACAGCGCTGAGTTCGCGGAACCACTTCGCCAGGAAGGCGAGGAGGAACAGCGCGCTCAGGGCGCCGAGTGCGGCGTAGGCCCAGCGGAACGCCGGGCCCGCGCCGAGCAGGAGGAAGACCAGGCAGAAGACGCCGTGGTCGACGGGGAGCAGCGCGAGCGAGCGGAGCGTGGAGGGCGCCGGAGCCGGTGCCCCGGGCGCCGGGCGGGGCTTGAGCTTCTCGGTGAGGAGCCCGCCGAAGAAGGTGACGACGGCGGCGAGCTGGAAGCCGAGGGGGACGAGCAGCCAGACGTCGTCCGTCGTTCCGAAATGTCCGGCATGGCGATAGAACGCGATGAGGACGACGAGGTGCAGCGCGGTGATCTTGGCGCTGTCGACGACGTGGTCGAGCCACTCCCCCGCGGCGCTGCCGCCGCCGCGCAGCCGGGCGAGCTGGCCGTCCGCGGAGTCGAAGGCGAAGCCGACCGCGAGGCCGAGCCAGACCAGCAGGCCGAGCGTCCAGGACGGAGTGCCCAGAGCCACCCCCGCGACCGCAGCGAAGCTGAAGGCCGCGCTGATGAGGGTGACCTGGTTGGGCGTCAGGCGGGCGGCGTACGCCGCCGCCGCGAGGTACCGCCCGACCGGCCGGTTGACGAAGCGCGAGTAGAGGGAGACCCCCTTCGCGGACTTCTGGGCTGATTTCAGCTCGGTCAGCGCGGTACCGATCGTTCCCACGAACCCCCCCGGGTCATGATGCGTATGGTCACACTTTCGTATGTGATGGTCCACATCATGACAGCACCGGCGGGGCGGTCCGGACAGACCGCCCCGGGGAGGGTGGATCTCACACGTCCAGCGCCTGCGCGTGACGGTTCTCCTTGAGGGTGATCCGTCCCTTGCGGAGGGTCGCCACCCGCGGGGATCGACGGGCGATGGCGCTGTCGTGGGTGACCATCACGAAGGTCAGGCCGTGTTCCTTCCACAGCCCTTCGAGCAGCTCGACGATCTCGTCGCGCATCGACTCGTCGAGGTTGCCCGTCGGCTCGTCGGCCAGGAGCACCCTGGGCCGTTTCACCAGCGCGCGGGCGATCGCGACGCGCTGCTGCTGTCCGCCGGAGAGCTCCGACGGCAGATGCCCCCGACGCTCGCCGAGACCGACGGACTCCAGCGCCTCCGCCGCGCGCGAGCGCCGTTCGGCGGTCCTGACGCCCAGCGGCACGAGGGCGGTCTCCACGTTCTCCTGCGCGGTGAGGGTGGGGATGAGGTTGAAGCTCTGGAAGACGAAACCGATGGTCCGGCTGCGGACGGTCGTCAGCCGGCTCTCCGAGAGCGTGGCCAGATCGGTGCCGTCGAGCAGGACGCTGCCCGCGGTGGGCCGGTCGAGGCCGCCCAGCATCTGCAGCAGCGTGGACTTGCCGCCGCCCGTGGGCCCCTGGATGACCAGTCGGTCGCCCGCGCCGAGGGTGAGGTCGATGCCGGCGAGGGCGTCGACCCTCTCCTGGCCGCGGCGGTACTGCTTGGTGACGCCTGTGAGTGAGTACATGGTGGCTGCTCCTGCGGTACGGGAAGGGATGCGGGTCACTCGACGCGGCGCAGCGCGTCCGCGGGGCGCAGACGCGAGGCGCGCCAGGCGCCGAAGCCGCCCGCGACGAGCCCGCCGCCGAGGGCGAGGACCACGGCGAGGCCGACGGTGGTCGCGCTGACCGGGGCGGTCAGCGCGATGTCGAGCGTGTTGCCGGCGCCGTCGGGTGCGCCCGCGCTCCCCATGGGGCCGCCGAACATCCGGCCGCCGCCGCCCGGTCCGCCCGTCAGGGCGCCGGAACCGAGTTCGGCGGTCAGCGTCGGGGCGGCGGCGGACACGGCGTACGCGCCGGCCAGCCCCACGACGATGCCGAGGGCGCCGCCGATGAGGCCGTTGACCAGTGCTTCGCCCATGACCTGGCGGGTCACCCGGCCGCTCTTCCAGCCGAGGGCCTTGAGCGTGCCGAACTCGCGCACCCGGCGGCTGACCGCCGAGGAGGTGAGCAGTCCGGCGACGAGGACCGCGGCGATCAGCACGGCGTACGAGAGCCACCGGCCGACGTTGGTGGCGAGGTCGGCGGCGGTGTCGAGCGAGCCGGAGACGGTCTCGGCGAGATCGGCGGAGGTGGTGACCGTGGTGCCGGACACGTTCTGCTGGATGGACGCCTTGACGGCGTCGATCCGCGTCGAGTCGGTGGCCTTCACGTAGACGGTGGTGATCTTGTCCTTGGAGTCGGACAGGGTCTGCGCCTGCGCGAGCGGCAGATAGACCTGCGCGGCGGCCTGGCCGCTGTCGGCGGTGGCGATGCCGACGATCTCGAACGTCACGCCCTTGACCGCGAGCGTCCCGCCGACCTTGAGGCCCTCCTGCTTGGCGTAGGCGCTGTCGAGCACGACGACCTTCGCGTCGGTCTCGGTGGTCGTGAAGGTGCGGCCCTCGGTGACGGTGGAGGTGGTCAGGGGGCCGAGGTCCGGGGCGGTGACGTCGGTGCCGTAGAGGGTGAAGGAGTCGACGTCGAAGGCGGCGCCACCGCCCTCGACACGGCCTCCGCCGGCGCCGCCTCCCGGGGTGCCGGGTTCGGCGGGCCGTGCCTGCTGAAGCCGGCCCCGCTCGAACTCACCATTGATCTTGAGGTTGGTGAGGCTGAGTCCGCCCACGGCCGCGGCGACGCCGGCCTGCTTCTCCACCGTGGCGACGGTGGAGGCGGGCAGGGTCTCGAACCCCTGGACCATCAGCCGGTCGCTGCTCTGCTCCTCACCCTCCTCCTTGGCGTCGAACCGGAACCGCGGGCGCCGCACCTCCCCCGCTGCGGGCTCCGCGCGGGCCTTGGTGACCGTCAGGTCGGTGCCGAGCCCGTAGAGCGACTCCAGGACCCGCGTCTGCGCCTGCTTCATCCCGGAGGTGACGGAGTTGACGACGATGACCAACGCGATCCCGAGCGCCAGCCCGGAGGCGACGACGAGCGCCGCCTTTCTGCGACGGCGCAGTTCGCGCCGGAGGTAGGTGAAGAACATGGGCGCGAAGCTAGGCGCGGGGGGTGATGGCCGGATAAGGCGCGCGTGAGGATGACATGAGAGTCCGCCAGGGGGGTGGGGACGGGTATCGCGGAGCGGGTGGAGGGAGCGTCAGCCGGTGTACGAGAGGGGATCGGCGAGCACCTCTCGGATGACGACGGCGGCCGCGCCCCGGGCCGCGTCGGCGGAGGCGGACGCGGCGCGCAGGCGACCGGCGGAGGGCTTCCACAGGCCGGAGACCACACGGCGCTCCAGTTCGGCCTCGACGGCGGGTCCCAGACGGGCCATCAGGCGGGGGTAGACCCCGCCGAGCACGACCGCCTCCGGGTCGAGCAGGTTCACCGCGCCGGCCAGGGCGAGTCCGAGCATCCGCCCGGCCTCCTCGACGGCGGCCACGGCACGGGGCTCGCCGTCCTCGACCCGCCGGACCAGCTCGTCGACCCCGGAGGCGGCGAGGTGGGCGGGGAGCGGCGGGCCGGGGGCGGGTGCAGATGGCCCGGGGGCGGGGGACGACGGACCGGGAGCGGAGGGCAGCGCGCCGGATGCGGACGAGGGCGGTCCGGGGGCAGGGGGCAGCGCGCCGGATGCGGACGAGGGCGGTCCGGGGGCGGGCACGTCGGTGATGCCCGCCGCCCGCAGCAGCGCCGCCTGACCGGCGTACTGCTCCAGGCACCCCCGCGAGCCGCAGCGGCACAGCGGGCCGCCCGCGTCCACGGGCAGGTGGCCGATCTCCCCGGCGAAGCCGTGCGCGCCGCGCAGCAGTTCGCCGTGGACGACGATCGCGCCGCCGACGCCGATCTCGCCCGTCAGGTGCACGAAGCTGCGCACCGGGCCCTGGGCGCCGAACCACAGCTCCGCCAGCGCCGCCGCGTTCGCCTCGTTGTCGGATGCGACCGCGAGCTGCGGGAGCCCGGGGCGCTCGGCGGCGAGCGCCTCGGCGAAGAGCCGGTCGGCCTCCACCCGGTTCCAGCCGAGGTTGGGGGCCTGGTGGACGGTCCCCGCGGAGACGAGGCCGGGCAGGGCGAGCTGTACGCCCACCGGGTTCAACCGCCGTACCGCCGCCGTCTCCAGGGCCCGGGCGGCGATCCGGGCGGCACGCCGCAGGACCTCCGCGGGTCCGGCCGCGCGGTTGTCGACGGTCTCGGTGATCCGGACCCGGTCGGCGCCCGCCAGGTCGACGACGCAGACGGACACGTAGTCGACGTTGATCTCGACCCCGAGCGCCGCCGGACCGGTGTCCGCGGCCTTGAGGACGGTGCCCGGCCGCCCCGCCTGACCGCTGAAGGTCTTGCCCGACTCGACCAGCAAGCCGTTCTCCATGAGCTGCTCGACGAGCGAGGAGACGGCGGCCCTGGTCAGTCCGACACGAGCCGCGACGGCGGCGCGGGTGGTCTCGCCCGCCTCGTGGACGGTACGGAGCACGAGGCTGAGGTTGTGCCGGCGCACGCTCGCCTTGTCGGCCTTGGGTTCCACCGGGTGCGCGCTCCCGGTCGCCGGAGTCTTCTTCATCGTGCGCCGAGCCTAGCCGCCCCGCTGCGCGCGACCTCGTGCCCCGCTCCTCCCTCTTCCGATGGAGAGTTCGATGAGCGAACCGTTTCCGCTACGGTCGGCAGCGTGTCCCCCGTACCCGGGCCCGGTCCGGCGAGCGACGCCGACGACCCGGTGCCCCGGGCCCTGTCCCGGCCGTACCGCCTGCTCCCGCCCCTGCGCCCCGCACCGCACCACCGGCGGGTCCGCCGCCCGTCCGTTTCCAGGCGGCCCGGCCCGGACTCCGGACCCGGCTCCAGCTCCAGCTCCAGCTCCAAGAGAGGCTCACACATATGAATATCCTGGTCGTCGGCGCCGGGGCCACCGGAGGCTACTTCGGGGCCCTGCTGGCCCGTGCCGGACAGGACGTGACGTTCCTGGTCCGCCCGCACCGAGCCGCCGTCCTGCGCGAGCGCGGGCTGCGCGTCACCGGACGGGACGGGGAATGGGCCGTGGAGCCCAGGCTCGTCACCGCCGACGCGCTGAACACCCCTTACGATCTGGTCCTGCTGTCCGTGAAGTCCACGGCCCTGGAGCAGGCCGTCGAGGACATAGCCCCTGCCGTCGGCCCCGACACGGCGATCGTGCCGCTGCTGAACGGCCTCGCCCACATCGACGCCCTCAACGCCCGCTTCGGCACCGCGCCGGTCCTCGGCGGCGTCGCCAAGGTGGTCACCACCCTGAGCGAGGCGGGGGACATCGTCCGCCTCGCGCCCCTCGCCCATCTGACGATCGGCGAGCAGGACGGCCCGCCCTCGCCGCGCGTGGAGAAGATCAGGTCCGTGCTCGCCAAGGCGGGCATCGACGTCCTCGTGTCCGAGGACGTGACGGCCTCGATGTGGCACAAGTGGGTGTTCATCACCACCTTCGGCGCCGTGACCTCGCTGATGCGCGGAACGGTCGGCGAGGTCAACGCCCAGCCCGGGGGCGCGGACCTCGGCCCGGCGGTCCTCGCGGAGGCGGCGGCGGTGGCGGCCGCGGCGGGCCACCCCGTACCGGAGCGGGAGCTGACGGCGACGCTGGACATCGTGACGGCGACCGGGTCCTCCATGGTCCCGTCCCTCTACCGCGACCTGACGGCCGGGCGCCCCACCGAGGTCGAGCACCTCTTCGGCGATCTGCTGCACCGGGCCCGCGCCCTTTCGGTGGCGACACCGCTGCTGGACCTGGCCACCCTCCACCTCCGCGTGCACCAACGGCGCGCCACGGCGGCCTCCTAGTCCCCGGGCAAGGGCCCTGGCCGCGGGCCGGGGCGGACGGCCCGGCGGTCGTCCGGAGCGTCCGGCGCGGGCCGGACGTCGAACCGCACCACGGAAGCCCTCCGACCTCGCGGCGAACCGGGCCTCGGCCGGCAGGACAGGCCGGGCCCCTTTCAGGCGGCCCTCAAGAGGACGGCTCGGCGCTTCTCACACGCCGACGGCTCCGTCGATCCGTTCGCGCAGCAGATCGGCGTGGCCGTTGTGGCGGGCGTACTCCTCGATCATGTGGATGAGCACCCAGCGCAGGGAGACCGTCCCGCGCCACGCGTCCTCGCCCTCCACGTCGAGGCCGGGCGCCTCGGCGGCGAACCGCCGGCCGAACGCCACCTCCTCGCGCCATGCCTTCCAGGCGTCCCCGACCGCCGAGGGGGTGGCCGAGGCTCCGTCGAAGTCCTCGTCGGGGTGGTCGTCGGTGACGAAGAGGGCGGGCGCGTCCTTGCCGGCCAGGACGCGCCGGAACCAGCGGCGTTCCACCTCGGCGAGGTGGCGCACGAGACCGAGCAGCGACAGCGTGGACGGCTCGACGGACCGCCGCGCCAGTTCCTCACCGAGGCCGGAGCACTTCAGCTCCAGTGTGTGGCGCTGGGCCTCGAGGACGTCGATCAGCATGCGCCGCTCGTCGCCGGTCGTGGGGCCCTGGAAACGCCGGTCGGCGTCGTCACCGGTGAACAGCTCGGCCCGTCGGCGCGGGATCCGGGAGGCGTCCTGGCCTGTCATGTCAGTCGGCCGGCCCTTCCAGCCCTTCCAGGCTGTCCATGAACGAGCTGACGGAGAACACCGCGCGACCGGGACCGGCCGGGCCGTATCCGGGGGGCGAGCTGAGGCCGAACTCCTCCAGCGTCGCCCGGTAGGTCTCCAGGAGACGGATGTGGTACTCCAGCGGCGCGCCGAGGGGGTTCGCCTTGCCCAGGGGCGTGGTGGGTTCGGGGCACCAGGTGGTGAAGCGGGGCACGACACCGTTCGACATGAAGAACCGCAGCCCCTCGGCGGTGGACTCGATCGCCTCGCTGACCTTGGTGAACCCGAACGGCTCGGCCATCTCGATGCCGGCGACGAAGTTGGGGATCACGTTGCGCGGTCCGAAGATCTCGGTGGAGTCCAGGATGCGGCGGTGCCACTCGTCGCGGCCGACGTAGCGCTCCTTGCCGGGGCAGTGCAGCTGGAAGAGCCGGCGGTCCCACACCTCGAAGTTGGGGTGATAGATCCGGATCCCGTAGTCGTGGAAGCGCTGGACGGCGTCGCGGGGCAGCGCCTGGGCGACGACCTTGCCGATCCAGCGCCCGGGGAAGCGCTCCTCGATCGCCTTGGCGTAGTGACCGTAGAAGTCGGCCTCGTCCCGGCCGCCGACCTGCGAGGTGATCGACCCGCCGGTGAGCGTGTAGGCGCGGGAGGTCCCGGCGGTGTCGTACCGGTCGATGATCTCCAGCGCCTCCAGCACCTCCTCGACCGGCTTGACCCCGGTGTACGGCCGGCCGGCCGCCTTGTGCTGGCGCCAGTTGTGGTTGATGTCGCAGAACTGGCACTCCTCCTTGGCACCGAAGTACTGGCACACCCGGAAGACGGTCAGATAGACGAGGTAGCCCCACTGGATGGTGGGCGCGACCTCCATCACGGACTTGCCGTTCGACAGCGTGTGCCGGTAGTACTCCGGCATCGGCGGCAGCCCGACGTCCGCGATCCGCGTCCCGTCGAGATAGAGCCCGAGCGCCCCGTCCTCCCCGGCGCGGACGACGTACGGCGAGTCGGGATTGACCCGCACGGACACGACGGTCCGGCGCAGGTCATAGGGCCCGCCGGTGAGAACGATCTCCTCGGGCGGCCGGTTCAGCGCGGCGGCACCGAGCTCGGGGAGGGTGCGGTGGTCGAAGGAGAAGATGAAGTACGACTTCGGCTTGACGTCCCCGGATCCCCCGTCGGCCGTCCCACTGAGCGCGGACTCGTCGAAGGCCATGCCGCCCCGCAGCAGGTCCTCCTTGATCACGGCTTCCCGCGGCACGTGCGGAAAGCGCCCCATCAGTCCCTCGACCAGCGCGGTACGGCTGAGGCTCTCCATGTGCTGCTCCATCCCTGACTCCGTTGAGGATCACCTCGAAGCGTATCCCCGCCGGAAAGGGGCGCGGAGCCGGGATAGAGGGATCCGCCGGGCAGAGACCCAGGTACGGCGAGCCGACGTCTGCGTAGCGATCACAGGGCATGCGGGCCCGACCCGGGCGGCGGCGAACCTTGCTCGGACCCATTGGCTACCGCCCTTCGCCGTATGCTTCCGGCGTGGAAGAGCTCCTGCACCCCAGCAACGACAGCGTCCGGCATTTTCTCCACCGCTGGTACGGAACATCAGGCGATTCACCAGAAACCCTCGCCTTCTCGAAACCGGAGATAATCCCCCCGGAACTGGCCGACTGGCATCTGGCTGCTGCGTCGACCGGCTCGCAAGTCACCTTCCAGGACCATCCCGTGTCCCCGGCGGATCTTAAGACGGCCGCTGATGGAATGTTGGTGTTCTGGATCGAGAATCAACAAGGCTATTACTGGGCCATCGATACCGGAACAACAGAGCGTCGAGTTTTCGACCGTACGAACACCTCAGACCGTTGGAGGCCTACGGCGGAGAACCTGCAGCAGTTCTTGTTGCGCAGCACGGTGCACGAGGCACTGCTCGGGACGGAGGTGAAGTTTTCCGCCATCGTACCGATCGAGATGCTCGAGTCCGGTGCTCTCCCCGGGTTCTTCACGCTGCCGTTCGTAGCACCGATCAACCAGTCGTCATCGACCCGCTGGATGTGCAGTCGCGACGCTCTGGCAAGGGTGGCTCCGCCGCCGGCCGGATACGCCCCGCCCGGCGAGGAGTACCGGATGCTCACCGTCGCCGCGCCTCGCGGCACGGATCTCCTGCAGTATCGCACCGGCCTGGAATCCCACATTCTCGCCAGGCCCAATCGCGAGAAGCGAGGTGCCGAAACCTTGGATAAGCCCCCCTTCTGAATGCAAAGAACCGGGGCAGGAAACACGTCTGCCGGTGAAGCGTTCTTACGCTTCACCGGCAGACTGTCATCCTAGATCACCCGGAATCATCTTCTGTTTCCGACGAACGGGGCACCCGTTCGCCCACCCGCGGTAACCCAGAGTTGCGCTCCCTCGGGCAAGGCGTCCTCTATATTGACCCCTCCCTGGTAGGCTCGTCCGTCGCAGTAAGCGCAGACACTGCTGTGGTTGATGTAGATGCGGCCTACCCGGATGTTATTGAGCCGCATATAAGCCGCAGCCTGCATTTCGACGTGATGCCGGTTTTCCTCCGTCATACCCGGAATGGTCCGCCAGTCGACGACCTGGTTGACATCAAGAAACGCATTAGGGTCTCCGCGGTCGCCACTGAGGAACCCGCCCGCGTCCGGCCCGCTGCCGAGCGGAATCTGGTCGACTTGGACGTCCAGTACGGCCGAGGTGACGTGTGACTGCTCGCCGGTCCACGTCTCACACGCCTGTCCGCTGGTGTTGTGGGTGAGAACGGGAGTCCCCGCCGCCAGCGCGTAGTACGTGTGGACGTCACCTACGGTGAGGTTGTGAACCGTGGCGTTTTGAGCGGTTCGACGCCGGATATCCGCGATCTGGACATAGGTGCCGGCGCTGGTCTGGAGCCACTGGCCGGACTGAAGGTCGCCGGCTTCGATCCACGCACCCAGCTCGGGGACCCAGAAGGGATGGCCGTCGGTCGCGGTGACCTGGGCCGTCTTCGAGCCTGCCGTGCCATCAGTGTCGATGGTCACCTCGATCAGGCGCTTGAGCCCTCGTCCCTTGATCTCGGCGGTGACGGTCTCAACGCGGGTCTCCCCGGTTTCCGGATCCGTCGCCCAGACCTTGTCGCCGGTCTTGACCTTCTCGATCGGCTTGGTGGAGCCGTCGGCCATCAGCACCCTCGTGCCAGGCACGAAGCTGTTGCATGTGCCGCCGCCCTCGGCCCTGCCGGAGCCGCCGCTGCCGCTGGTACCACCCTTGCTGCGAGCAGAGCCACCCGAGCTGCCACCAGGCTTGCTGAGGCTGGTCTTGCCGCCACCGCCCTTGCCGCCGCCCTTCCCGGAGCCTGAGGAGGAGGAGGCCTTCGGGGCCGCCTTCTTCTGGGCCTGCTTCTGGACGGGGTTGCCCGTCTTCTTCTTCGCGGCGGCTGCCCTGTCAGCCGTTCTTTTCGCCTGCTCGGCCGCCTTCTTCTTGGCTCTCTGGGCGGCCTCCTTCTTGGCCTTCTCGATCGCTGCCTTCTTGGCAGCGAGTGCTGCCTCCTCTGCGGCCTTGGCTGCCTTGAGGACGGCCTCGGCGGCCTTCTTCGCGGCCTTGAACGCCTGGATGGCATCGATCGTGCGGTTGACGGCCTTCAGGACTGACGGGATCTTGCCGAGCTTGGTCCACGGGATGGCCCCGATGATCAGACTGCCGCATGACCACATGTCACCGCCGAAGCAGGCCATGGCGTCGTTGATGCCGATGAAGTCCTTGAGCGTCTCCCAGGCCACGGCGAGGATCACCGAAGTCAGGGACTTGCCCATGGTCGACTGCGCCTGCGCGACCTGCGCCGCACTCAAACCCGCACCCGCGAGAGCTGCGGCCTTCTCCGACGTGGTCAGCGAGATGGAAAGACCCGTCGGGTCCGCGTGCGTGACCGGATTGTTGTGGGCGTAGGCGTACCCGTTGGACTGGAGCGGGTCGTTCAGGTCCAGGATCGGGTCGGCGGACAGGAAGCGTCCGACCACCGGGTCGTAGAGACGGGCGCCGAGCGGCTGGTAGCCGGAGGCGTCGTCACGGGTCTTGCCCAGGAATCCCTTGTGTGTCTGCAGGTTCGCACCCGCGGTATCCGCACCACGCTGATTACCGAAGGGGTCCTGCTTGCGGATCCGGACCGGCTGGCCGCTGTAGAGGGCGACCTCCGCGTACGCGCTGCCCTGGTGATCCGTGGTCTGTGCGACCAGTGCCTCACCACCGGTGCCACTGGCATAGCGCATGACCGCCCCGCCGGGGGCGGAGTAGGTGCGCTGCGTGTTGACCAGGACGCCGCCCTGCTGGACGGTGACCTCGGCCTCGCCCAGGTGCAGGGTCGCCTGCTTGCCCTGGATGGTCAGCAGCCGATCGCCGCTGGGGCCGTAGATGTGACGGGTGTCATTCTGCGGCGACCACAACTGTGCGGCGGAAGCACCGTCACAGGTTGCCAGCACAATGGCCGTGGCATTGACGTTGGCCGCGCCCTGGACCGCCAGGCACAAGCCCGAGGAGTGAGTGAGCTGGCCGGCCGCACTGCGCTTCAGTTCCTGTGCGGTCGTGCCGTTGCACTTCTGGACCTGCAGCGCCGAACCGACCGTATTGGCCGCCGGCTGCAAGCACCACGTGTCGTACACCGACAGGGTGCCCAGGTTCGGATCCGTCTGCGGCGCACTGTCGTTACCCGGCTTCGGCGTGAACTTCCAGCTCTGCGCCACAGTGCTGTTGCACTGATACAGCTGGATCGGCTGACCGGCGGCCGCGAGCCCGGACTTGAGGTCAAGGCACTTCTGCCCCAGACCCACGTACGGGGTCTTGCCACCGGAGCCCTGGCCCGTGATCCGGTCGACCTGGCCGTCGGGCGTCCAGGTCAGCTCCTGCTTGTCACCGTTCTCGACGGAGGCGACGGACTTGGTCTCCCCCGTCAGCTCGTAGAGACGCTGAGCCTCCGCCTTCACCGCTGCGCCGGCCGGCGTGGTGAACCTCTTCGTCACCTTTGTCAGCGTGCGCGGCTGCTCCTTGGTGGAGCCCTTGCCGTAGGCGTAGTCGGTGACGGCGTCCTTGGTGGTGGCGCCGGTGAGGTCCTTCTCGGTCAGCTTGGTGCGGTTGCCGAGGAGGTCGTAGTCGTACTCCTGCCAGTAGCCGGAGTTGTCCTGGCCCGCCGCCACGTTGAGGGTGCCGTCGGTGTTCTTGGGAGTGGTACAGGCGGTCTGGTCCTTGGAGGTCCAGGCCGACTTCAGCTGACCCAGCGGGTCATAGGCGAAGCACTGCCGCTCTTCGATTCCGACGGCCTGCTCACGGACTCCCGTGACGTTGCCGGCGGGGTCGTAGGTGTAGGAGCGGTTCGAGACGAGGTTGCCGCCTGTCAGGGTGGCAGTGGTCTGCTCCCGGTAAACCCGCTGCTCTTGAAGTTCGCCGCTGCCTTCGTCGAACGAGTTCTGCGTCCATACCCGGTAAGGCTGAGCGCCCAGGGTGGAACGCATGACCTGACCGTAGGGCGAGTAGACGGTCTCGGAGCCGTACCAGTCCTTGCCGGAGATGGAGAGCGGCAGACCGTCCTTGCTGTAACGGACAACCAGCTTCTCAGCCGCCAGCTTGCCGACTGCAGGAAGTGCCGCCTCGTCCAGCAGGCCGGTGTCGGTGTAGGTGTAGCCGTAGGTGTAGTCCTTGGCCAGGCCCCAGGTGTCGGCGAGCGTCTGCGGCAGGCTCAGGGTGGTGGACGTCGGCTGGTAGTCCTTCGTATAACCGTTGACCTTCTGGGTATATGCCTGTCCGTCGGTGTAGCGGGTGGCGGTGGCGGGAAGACCCTTGCCGCCGGCCACGGTGTCGTAGGTGAGATCAGCCAGGACGTCGCCGTTGGCGTCGTTCAGTCGCTGCTGCTTCGGCCGCGACAACTCGTCATAGGCGTTCCACACCTTCACGCCGCGGGCGTTGGTCGTGGTCAGCACGCGGTCACGGTGGTCGTACGAGGTACTTGTCGTCCCAGAGTCGGGATCGGTCGCTGTCTGCATACGGCCGCGGTGGTCGTAGGTCCACGTCCACGGGTGAGTCGGGTCGGCCGACTGCGTGGCCTTCGTCATCTGGCCGAGCGCGTTGTACTGGTATCCCGTCGACGTGAAGCCGCCGGGCGCCGCCGGGTTGAATGTGTCCGTGCGGACGGTGCGGCCGAGCGCGTCGGTGTAGACCCGGTAGGACGAAGCACCCGAAGGGTGGATGACCTTGGACCAGTCCTGGCCATACTCGTAGCGGGTGGCCCGCTCCGGGTATGCCTTGGAGATGGTCTCCTTGGTGGTCGGGTCGACCCACTTCATGTACGGGGTCTCGTTCACCACGCGGCCGAGGCCGTCGTAGGCGTAGCGGGTGATGTTGGGGATCGCGGTGTCGGCGAGCGGGGTGAAGAGCTCGCCGGGCTTGGCGTCCTGGGTGAGGTAGGCGTTGTTGGTCTGGTAGACCTCGCCGGCGCTGTTGTACAGCGTGTCCGTGATCAGGTATCCGTCGCCGCTCTCCGGCTCCTCCAGCGACTGGCGCTCACGGCCGAGGCCGTCGTAGAGCGTGACGGAGGTCTCGATCCGGTCCCCGTGCCCCCGCGTATAGGTGGTGACGTAGGGAGGCTTGCGGACCTTCAGGGTGGGGTCGTTCGGGTCGGTCTCCTCGGCCGGGATCGTGTATTCGGCCTTGAAGTCCGGCACCGTGGTGGTGGCGCGGCCGGGGGCCCATGCCTCGGCGAGGCGGCCCAGCGGATCGTACTTCGCTTCGCTGACGTGGCCGTTGACGTCGGTCGTCTTGAGTCCGACGGTGCGGCCCGGCTCCAATTCCTGGACCTGGCTGTGGCCGAGGGAGTTGGCTTGGGTGACCTTGAAGACCTGTCCGGTCGGGGGGTCGTACGTGATGGTGGAGGATTTCTGGTCCGGGTCGGTCTCCCGGATGACACGGCCGATGGCGTCGAAAGCCTTGGTTCCGTTGGACTGGAAGGCGGTGCCTTCACCGTTCAGGGACCAGGACTCGGTCGCCAGCCCCCGTGTGGTACCGGAAAGCGCCGTGCCGTAGGCGCTGGCGTCATAGGCAGTACGGATGGCACTGCTGAGGGTGCTCAGATCCGACCAGTTGGCGTTCGCGCAACTCGTGGGCGAATTCGAGACCTGCTTGGTCAGGCCGATGATGTTCTTGTCGACCTGGTGGAGGTACTCGGACTTGGTGCAGGACTCGTCGCCGGTCTTGCCGGTGTCGCCGAAGGACTCGACGAGCGTCGGCAGACCATGGGTCGACTCGTACGTCGTCAGCGTCCGCACCGAGCGCTGGGTGCGCGGGTCGTCGGCGTTCGTGCCGGACGACTTGGTGTAGGCGATTTCCTCGGGCTCGGTGACGCGCCAGGCCTTGAGGTCGGTCAGGCCGTCCTCGCGGTCGCGCTTGCCGAGTTCGGTGGCCTCCAGCCTGGTGGTCGAGCGGGAGAGCCAGTTGGTGTCCGCGTCGGTCGCGTTGCTGTAGGTGAGCTCTTCGGCTATTCGGCCGGCGAAGGGCTCGCGGTCCTTGGCGATCTCGACGCCGTGGACGTCCGTGACGGGGACGGTGTCGCCCAGGCCGCGGTAGTAGCGGGTGACCGCCTTGGTGCGGGGGCTGTCGAGGCCGGGGGTGTTCTCGCCCGTGGAGCCTTCACCGCTGTCCGCGTCTGACGGCTTGGGGCCGGTGAGGACGGTGGTCTGCTCGAAGCCCGCGAACGTCGAGTACGTGCGCGTGGACTTCTTGGAGAACTCCGCCTCGGCGAGCTTCCAGCCGGCGTTCTTGTACTCGTAGGACGTCTTCGTGCCGTACGAGCCGGCGACGTTCGGGAGCTCTTCGATCGACTCGACCACGTACTTGTGGAACCAGTCGATGTCCTCGACCTCGGGGTCGGGGTTCCAGTACGTGGGGTAGCACAGGCGGTTGTTGGCCTTCAGGCCGGCCGTGTCCGTCTTGATCGGCAGACCCGTGCCGGTGGCGCACTGGCCTTCGATCGGCTTGTACGTGACGACAGTCTCGCCGCCGTACTCGTTGATCACACGGGCGATGCGCAGGCGCGAGAAGCCGGGGCGGCTGGGGTTGAACGCCTTGACCCGGTTGGGCATGTCCTCGGCGTTGGACTCGAAACGCACCGAGTTCAGCGTGACGCTCGCGTCGGTGGAGCCGTTGCGGGCGTAACCGGTGCGCTGGACGGACTCCAGCCACAGGGCCGTGTTCGGGCCGGTCTTCAGAGCCGCGAAGCTCTGGTTCAGCTTGTACTCGTCGACGACCTGCCGGGCGGTGGTGTCCGTGCGGCGCTGGGCCGAGGTGGTGATCTTGTCCAGGCGCTTACGCGTCCAGAACGTCGGTCCGGCGTTCCAGCACTTCTGCTTGTACGTGGTCGTGACCGGCGCGCAGCGCAGGTCGGCCGGGGTGTCGTACCAGATGCGGTACTTGCCCATGTCCTTCGAGGCGAAGTTCTCCTCGACACAGGTCAGCGTGCCCTCGGTGAAGCAGCGCTCCTCGACGGAGAAGTTCACCCGCGCCGGGGCAGGAGCGGAGAAGATGCTCTCCTTGCGCTGGCCGTAGTCGATGCGCGACAGGTAGCCGTCGCGGTGGTACTCGACCGGGGCCTTGAAGTTGAAGTTCCGCGCGTAGTAGTTCAGATCGCGCTTCCACCACAGCGACATGGCGTTGCCGTGGATGTCCTCGACGTAGTCGAGGTTCCAGCGCCAGGCCTGGTTGCAGAAGGAGTTCTTCCAGTCACCGGCCTTGTAGCAGGGCTCGCCCGCGTGGTTGCCGTACACCGGGACGGCCAGGACCGAGTCGGTGTAGGGGTCGTCAGCGGCGGTGCCGTTGTCCGACCAGCCCGGGAGCTTGTTCAGACCGAAGTGGTACCGCGTACCGTCCTTCGTGGTGACGACCCAGTACTCACCGTCGGCATCCTTGATCATGCCGGTGCCGGTACGCGGGTCCTTGGTGGTGTCCTTGATCCGCTCGATCTTCGAACCGTCACCGTTGGCCGTGAACCACTGCTGCTTGGCCGCGTCCCACACCAGCTCGGTCGTCATGCCACCGAGGCTCAGGGTGGCGTTCTCCGAGCCGTAGCACTGGTCCGCCGTCTTGTGGGTGGCGTTGTTCGACCCGGCCCGCTTGGAGTCCTCGCGGCAGTTGGCGTACGTACGGGTGATGGAACCCGCGTTGTAGTCCCAGCCGTCACCGATCCAGGAAGCCTGGTTGTTGGTGGAGGAGGTACGGCCGTCGACCGACTGGGACGAGTAGCCCAGGCCGATCTTCGGCATCAGGCCGCCGGCGGTCTCCGGGACCTGCACCTGGTAGTTGTAGGTGAACGCGCCCGAAGACGAGCCCGAGGACCAGGACCCGGAAGACAGCAGCGGCGAGGCGGTGAAGTCACCGGACACCGAGGAACCGGTGTCCATCATGCCGACCGCGCCCCCGCCGGTCGACGTCCCGGCGGCCGAGAAGGACGCCTTGCGGGCCGTGGGACCGGTACTTCCCTCGTCGTCGAGGAGCTGGGCGACCGGGATCGTGCCGGTCAGGACCGTGCGGGTCTTGGCGCCCTTGGCCGCGGTGGACTTGGTCGGGGCGTCCTTGGCGGGCACCTCCGCCACCGACGTCTTCAGGCGCTCGAAACCGACGCCCTCGTCCTTGCCGCCCGCCATCGTGGTGGTGCCGTCGTCGGCACACTCACCCGCGTTCGGATCCGAGTACACACACTCCGGCAGCAGCGTCAGACCGAAACGCTCAGCCGCCTGCGGACCGTAGAGGTCGGCGAAACCGGTCGTGTCCACACTCAGCGCGACCTGCGCGGCGGGGTCGACACCGGCCGGCGGTGTGACCTTCATGATCATGCCGGACACGCCGGCGTCCTGCGACGCCTCGACCGGCTTCAGGTCGACACTCCACTGACCGTCCAGCGCCGTCGGGTCCCCGCCCTCGGGAACACCGATCGCGACCGGCAGATTGGCCGAGAGCGGGACCGTGGTGCCCGGCGCGCTCGTCTCCGTCAGCGTCGCCGTACCCAGGTCCGCGACCCACGGCGTGATCGCCGTCGGTACGTACGGCGTGACCGGCACCTCAGGAGCGGTCGTCAGCGCCTTCTGCGCCGTCTCATCACCCTCGAGCTCCGTGCTCTGGGGAATGTCCGGCAGATCGACCTGCGAGGTCTGCTCCTCGCGGCTCATCCCGTCGCCCGGAATCGCCAACGCCTGCGAACTGAGGCTCGTCACCGTCAGCATCGAGGACAACAAGAGGACGGTCGCCGTGCGGCTCAGCCGCCGGCGCCGTCGTTGTGACTCCGTCACGGCTAGGCGTCCCCGCCCCAGCCATGACGGTGGACCTGAAGAACGCATCGCGTCGACTCCCACCCAGGTAATACAGACAACAGAGAAGGTGCAGAAACACCAAAGAGCGCACGTCCGTTCAGACGCGCGCGTCGGCACTGTCCGTCATGACCTGGGGAAACTCAAGATCACGCGCTGTGACGACCCTCCCGCCGAGTGAGTTGTCTCACTCGGCATTCTTGACCAGAGCACATCACTTACGATCTTTCAGAAAGATCCGGTAATAAGGGTCATCCCTGCCATTTCCTGGGGCGGAAAGCCCCAAGAGTGGAGATGTCGGTCGTCACAGAGGCCAACTCCCGCCCGTGAGTCACGGATTAATAAAATTCTCATCTGTGGACGCCCTCCTCCGGACATGTGATCGTGTGCGCGCCCATCCGCCCCACGGTTCGCCGTTGGGGCTGTCTGTGCTGTCCCATTCCGCCTGGTTTTTACGGGAGTAGACCGCCGTGTCCGCGCCGCCACCCAGATTTCTCAGCCCATTCGTGCGCACGCGCACCAGGCTGTCCCTGACTCTCGGCCTCATTCTGGCCGCCCTCACCGCTGCCCTCATCCCGTGGTGGCAGCCCCAGACCCCGCCCGTCGCCCAGGGCAACAGCAAGGCCACCGAGGCGAAGCCGGCGGCCACCGGTCCGCGTGACGAAGCCGCCGCCGTCGCCGAGGCCAAGCGGTCCAAGAAGCAGGTGCTCGTCGACACGGCGACCACCGCGACCCGGCAGACGTGGGCCCTGCCCAACGGGCAGATGCGCACCCGGATGCATGCCTCACCGCAGCGGGCGAAGAACGCCGACGGCGAGTGGGCCCCGATCGACAACACACTGGTCCGATCGGCCAAGGCCCCGCGCGGGCTCGGCATCGTCCCCGTCAACGCCGCCGTCCCGGTCCGCTTCTCCAGCGGCAGCAAGGACGCCGCTCGTGCGGACCGTTCGTTCACCCGCGCCCCGCAGCCCGGCCAGACCGTCCTCGCGGAGATGGACGTCGCCGGTCACAGCGTCGCCTACACCTGGCCCGGCGCCCTGCCCGAGCCGGTCCTCGACGGCCCGCGCGCCCTCTACTCCGAGGTCCTGCCCGGCGTCGACCTGCTGCTGGTCGCGCGTGAGGAGGGCGGTGTCGCCCAGCTCCTCATCGTCAAGACCCCCGAAGCGGCCAAGCAAGAGGCGCTGAAGTCCGTCGCGTACGGCCTGAGCTCCAAGACGGCCACCTTCCAGCTCGACGCCCCCAAGGGCCGCGTGCTCGTCTCGGACAAGGCCGGCAAGGAAGTCGCCTCGATCCCCACCCCCTTCGCGTGGGACTCCAGCGGCCAGGACCCCGAGGCGCCCCAGAGCGCTCCTCGTACGTCCGTCGCCACCCCCGCCGACGTGCTCAAGCTCTCCGGTCTGACCGGCATCGAGCCCGGCGCACAGTCCGCGCAGCTGCCCGTCACGCTCGACGGCGACAAGACGAGCACCGCGCGGCTGGCCCTCAACGTGGACGCCACCGGCCTGCTCACCAAGCCCGGCGTGAAGTTCCCCGTCTTCGTCGACCCGACGATGAACTCCGCCTGGCAGGCGTGGACGACGGCTTACAAGAAGTACCCCAACAGCAGCTTCTGGAACGGCACCAACTTCTCCTCCGGTACCTCCGACGCCCGCGTGGGCTACGAGAGCGACACCGGCGGCCTGGGCCGCTCCTTCTGGCGCATGGGCTTCGACCCCGCCATGAAGGGCGCCACGGTCACCCGCGCCTCCTACAAGGTGCTGAACAACCACTCCTGGTCCTGCACCACTCGTGAGTTCCAGTTCTACCTGACCGGCGGAATCTCCACCGGCACCACCTGGAACGCGCAGCCTTCCTGGTCCACGCACTTGCAGTCGAAGTCCTTCGCCCACGGCTGGTCGACGTCCTGCCCGGACGCGTACGAGGCGTTCGACAACGCCAACGTGAAGGCGGCCGCGCAGACGGCGGCGAACAACGGCTGGTCGAACATCACCCTCGGCATGCGCGCCACGACCGAGACGGACACGCAGACCTGGCGCAAGTTCCGCGCCACCTCCGCCACGCTCGAGGTCGACTACAACCGTCCGCCGAGCGAGCCCACCGCCGGAACGAGCACCCCCGGTGGTGCCTGCGTGCCCGGTCCGGGTGGCGGCGTCACGATCGGCAAGACCAACATCACCCTGTCGGCCAACGCCAAGGACGGCGACGGCAACCTGTCCAAGATTCGCTTCCGCTTCCTCAAGACCGGCGGCACCCCGACCGAGTACCCGGTCACCCCGAACTCCAGCGGCACCGCCACGGTGACGATCCCCGTCACGTTCCCGCTGGAAGACAAGACCATGTACTCGTGGGACGTGCGGGCCGAGGACTCGGCGGGCGCCGTCTCCTCCTTCTTCCCGCCGAACACCACCGAACCGTGCCGCCTCACGATCGACGGCTCGGCGCCGCCACAGCCCACCGTCACGAGCAGCGTCTTCAAGAGGGCCACGTCCGACGGTGCCACCTGGGCGACCGTGAACTTCGGCCAGACCGGCGCGATCACCTTCAGCTCCGCGGGTGCCGCCAAGTTCCGCTACGGCTTCGAGTTCCTCAACTTCGTCGACGTGGACGCCACCAACGGCACGTACACCAAGACGGACCTCGCTCCGCCGCACGCCGGCCCCAACTGGCTGAACGTCTACGCCCTCGACGCGAACGGCAACGTCAGCGCCCGTACGGACTACGCCTTCTACGTGCCGCCGCGCGACTCGGCCGACGGCCCCGGTGACGTGGGTGGCGACGGCATCGCCGACCTGATGATGATCGACGCCAGTGGCAACCTGCTCTCCTACCCCGGTACGCCGGCCGGCGAGCTGTACGGCGGCCTGGCCGGCTCGTACACGAGCGACAACAAGCTGTCGCCGCAGGGTCACTGGTTCGACTCGGCCACCGGCCAGGCGGCGATGATCACCAAGTACGACGACGTCTACCCCGGTGACGGGACGACCGACCTGTTCGCCCGCACGCCCGACGGCAAGTTCTGGCTCTACCCCGGTGACGGCTACGGCACGTTCAACGTCGACGACCGAATCGAGATCAGGCTGCCGTCGAACGCGCCCGCCCCGTCCACCTGGACACAGATGAAGGCCGTCGGTGACATCACGGGCGACAAGCGAGGCGACCTGGTCCTGCGTGCCGGGACGGCGTTCTGGACCCTGTCCGGCTACACCGGCGCCACGTTCCAGACGGCGACGCTGATGAACGCCGACGTCTGGGCCCGCCGGGAGATCGTCAACGTCGCGGACGTCGACCTCGACAGCACGCCCGACCTGCTGTGGCGCAGCCTTGACTCCGGCACCATCTACATCCGTCACGGCCTGCCCGGGCCGGTCGCCGGCAGCGTCGACATCAACTCACTGATGGTGGCGGCCAACTCCCGCGGCGGTGTGGACACCTCGTACGGAACGAACTGGACCGAGGCCCACATCTCGGCGATCGTCGGCATCCCCGACGTGAACGGAGACCGGATCCCGGACATGTGGGTCCGCTTCAAGGACGACGGCCAGATACGCATCTACCATCCGTCGACCACCAACACGAACGGGGCCGTCAAGGTCGTCCTCTCCGGCGACTGGGCGGGTGTGAAGGCCTTCGGCTGACGCCTCCGTTCCCACCCTGGTCCGACCCTTCCGGGAGCCCCGGACGCCTCGACGGCGTCCGGGGCTCCCGGCCTGTGTGGCCCGCCCGTTCAGTCTGTGGCCCGCCCGTCCCGGCCGGCCCCACGGCCCGGCGTACGCGCGCCCGTTCAGAACGCGTTGCGGCGCCGCAGGCGCCAGGGGCGACCGTCCGGGTCCACCAGGGCGTGGTGCAGGGGCGTCGCGAGCCCCCTGCGTACCGCGGGCAGCTTCGGCGGGACGTAGCGGCGCAGGCGGCCCGGCGGCCGCGGCCCGTGGCGGCCGCCCTCGTGCCAGGCGTCCAGTGCGGCGGCGGTCTCCTCGAAGGCGTGGAAGGCGGCCGTGGGGTCGCACAGGGCGTCCGGTTCGCCGGGTCCGGGGGCCTCGGCGTCCAGGTGTTCGCGCATGAGCTCCAGGCGCAGCTCCCGGGCGAACGTACGGGCGCCGTCGCCGAGTCCGGCGGGATCGCCCGGTTCCCGCGGGTCCGTGCCGCGGTCGAGTACGGCGCAGCTGAGTTCGGAGTCGTGCGTCCACGACCGGAGGTTGATGTTGTCGGAGCCGATGGAGGCCCAGACGTCGTCGATCACGCACACCTTGGCGTGGACGTAGACGGGTGTGCCGGCGTGGTTCTCCAGGCCGTAGACCGCGACGCGGTCGCCTCCGGCCCGGCGCAGCTCGTCGAGGGCGGTGATCCGCCCGATGAGGTTCATGGGGAGGGTGAGGCGGCCGTCCTGGTCCGGGAGGGAGGGGATGACGCCGATCAGGCGCAGCCCCGGGTGCTCGCGGAGTGCCTGGGCGAAGCTCGCCACCACCCGCGGGGACCAGAGGTACTGGTCCTCGAGGTAGATCAGGGTCCGGGCCCGTCGCAGGGCTTTGAGGTAGGCGCGGGCGATGCTGCGCTCGCCGTCGGGGGCGAAGGGGTATCCGCGCAGCAGGCGGTTGGGGTAGGTCCGCAGCACCTGCACGCTGTGTGTACCGCGGGGTTCCGGGTCGGCCGCCTGTGGGGGCAGCGAGTCGGCGCTGGTGTCCTCGTGGTGCAGGAGCTCCCGCAGTCGCGTGAGCGGGCTGCGGCTGAGCGGTGAGGGGTCCTCCCATCGTTCGCGGAAGACGGCCTCGATGTCGCCGACGACCGGTCCGCGCAGGGCGAGCTGGACATCGTGCCACGGCGGGCGCGGCCCGTAGGCGGAGGCGAGGGGCAGCGCCTGCGGGTCGCCGTGGTGGGCGGCGTCGTCGTTGCGGCTGTGGCAGAGGTCGATGCCGCCGATGTACGCGACGTCCCGCTCGGGGCGCCCGGGGTGGCGCAGTACGACCATCTTCTGGTGGTGCGAGCCACCGGGCCGTACGCGCATGTCGAGGAGGCACTCGCCGCCGCCCTCCTCGATCTCCTCGCCGAGGTGGCGGTTCTCCTCCTCGCTGAACCGGAAGTTGTCCAGGTGGGAGCGCCAGAGGAGGCCTTTGACGACGACTCCTCGTGAGGCGGCCTCGCCGAGGACCTTTCCGATCTCGGTGCCGGGGCCGTCGAGCCGCTCGTCGGGGTCGCCGCGCCAGTCGGTGAACAGCAGCAGGTCCCCCGCGCGCATGGCGCGGATCGCGTCGAGGAGCTCCGCGAAGTAGGCGGCGCCGTGGACGACGGGCCGCGCCTCGTTCCCCTCGGACCAGGTCGCCCCGCCGGGGCGGCGCCGGTCGAGGCGTGTGGCGGTGTTGCCGCGTTCGCCGGGGACGAGAAGCCATGCGTCGTGCGTCATGGCGTCGCCCCTCCGGCCGGGCGTCGCCTCCCGCTCGCTCCCCCGGAACGCCGCACGCACGGGATCCCTCCCGCTCGTGCGGCGTTCCGGCGTGGCCCCCTCATGTGCGTCACCAGTAGTGCGACCTGCCTCCCACCGCGTGCCCCGCGGCGCCGGCGACCCACAGCACGAGCCCGATCACGGCGAGGATCAGACCGATGGTCCACAGAATGGAAATTCCGGTGATGAACCCGATGATCAGCAGGATCACTCCGAGAATGATCACGACGACCTCCCAGCATCTCAAAGGATGACTCCGCCGAGAAGAACGGAGTGAAAAGGCATGGTGCGAGTACCACTGATGGAGCCGTCTCATTCATGGCGCGGGCAGAAATCTTATGAGCACCGGTCTGAACCGGCTCGGAAGCGACTCCGCCTTGATGCCGGTCGGTGCGTGTCCGGTCACTGTGGATGACACCGGTCCCGCCTCAGTCGTCGTCTTGTTCCGGCGCCGCGTCGTCATTGCCGCGCCGGTCGGCGGCGGTCCCGCCGTCGACGACCGCGTCGTCGGCCTCGCGCCGGGACTCCTCGTCGCCGCTCTCGCCCACCGCTTCCGACGGAGTGGTCCGCGAGCGGTGCTCTCCGCGCTTTTCCTCGGTCATGGTGCTCCTTCGCTTCTCTGGGGTGGCGTCCGGTCGAGCGTGTGCGTGCGCCGTTCAGGACGGCGGGTAGGGGGCCGACTTCAGGCGCCGGGCGAGGTGCGCCGTGTTGGCGGCGAGCGTCGCGGTCGTGCCGGCCGTGGCCTTGGGGATCTCGTCCAGGTCCTGGTAGTCGGTGCCCTGCATCGCTTCGCCGACCCAGTAGGTGACCGCGTTGGGGGCGAGGGTGAAGCCGACGTCGTTGAGCCCTTGGAAGAGATCGGCGCTGACCTTGTGCGCGCCGTCCTCGTTGCCGACCACGCAGACGGCCGCGACCTTCCCGTAAGTCAGCGTGCGCCCCTCCTCGTCCGTCTCGGAGAGCTCGGCGTTCAGCCGTTCCAGGACCCGCTGGGCGATGCTGGAGGGGTGCCCGAGCCAGATCGGGGTCGACAGGATCAGGATGTCCGCCGCGAGGACGGTGTCCCGGATCTCGGGCCAGTCGTCGCCGTTGCCCATGTCGGTCTCCACCCCGGGCAGGACGTTGCGGTCGGCGATGCGGATCGTCTTGCCCGTGACACCGTGGTCGCCGAGGGCGGCCATGGTCTGCTCGGCCAGCAGCTGCGAGCTGGAGGAAGCGGGCGACGGCGTGAGGCTGCAGACGAGTGCGACGGCGCGCAGTGGTGTGGTGTCCATGAGTCCCCCGCTACCCGGCGAGAGGTCCGCTATGTCAGCCGGAGCGGCATATTGCGTCATCCGAGCCACCGCGCCCCGACCGGTCCGCGTCACGGCGCTCCGGCCGGCCCCCGTACCCGGACCCGTACCCCTGCACGCCGATCCGCCCGGCCCCCTCGCGGGGAGGGGGCCGGGCGGATCGGGCGGTGGGCGGGCCGGACGGGTATCTCAGATACGGCCGCGCGCGAGCCGCGTCAGCGGCCCGACCGGGGGTTTGGCGGTGGAGCGGCCGATGGCGAAGGCGGCGCCGACGACTCCGGCGACGCCCGCCGCCGCTCCGGCGGCGATCGCCTTCCGCTGCTTGACGACCGTCCATGCCGTGGTGGCCACGGTCGCCGCCTTGGCGGCGTTGGCGGTGACGGCCTGCTGCCCGCTCTGGAGGCCGCTCGCCGCGGCGCGGCCGACGCGCTTGGTGGCGTCGCCCGCCGACCGCACGGTCGACGACGTGGACTTCTCGGCGTCGCGCGCCGCCGACTGAGCCTTGGCGGCCGCGCCGGAGGCCTTCGTCTCGGTCCGCTTGGCCGCCGTCTTCTTGGCCTGCGTGGTGGTGGAATTCCTGGCGTTGTCGCTTTCAGCAGTCATGACATTCCTCCTTGCCGTTCAACCGCAGATGAAACGGTGGGTGTCGGTACGGAATTCGAAAGGGCCGGAAACGGTGAAGGTCAGTTCCCGTCACGGGGAAGCAGCGACCCCAACGGCCCCAGATCCAGGTTGAGATCGTCCATCGAGAGGCCGTACCTCTCGCACAGCTCCTCCATGCGTTCGTGAAGGATCATCAGGGTCATTCCGATGCGTTCTTCCTGGTCCTCGCTGAGGTCGCCCTGGTCGACCCGGTGGACCGCGGTCCGTTCCATCAGCTGGCGCAGCAACTCCACGATGGTGAGGACGAGTTTCATCAGGTCCCGTTCGACCGTGTCCGGGTCGGTGGCCAGCCTGCGGGCTGTCTCGTTCACTGCGAGGACCTCCTTCCGTAGAGTTCCGGGGCCGGCTCCTCACCGGTGATCGAGCGGATGACCGCCCGGAGGTTGATGTGGACCAGGTCGACGTCGGCGATCGACAGGACGAGGTCCCCGGTCAGCACCGCTCCCCCGGTCAGGAGACGGTCCAGCAGGTCGATGAGGGCGACCGGCGGCCCGGCGAGGGGCTCGGTGTCCAGGAGCCGCCCTCCCGAGTGGACCCGGCCGACTTCGTGGAAACGGTCCTCCGTGAACGGCGGGGTACTCATCGCGGCGCACCCTCGTCCTCGCACGCGTCCGCGCCCGCCCCGCCGTCGGCGCCCGCGTCCCCGCCCACGCCGTCGGGGGTCGCGAACGAGTACGGGGCCCAGGGGCCGGTCACCTCGACGTGGACGCCCGGCGTGCGCCCGTCCAGGGCTCCGACGTACTCCTGGAACCGGCTGACGCTCTCCGCCGGCACCAGGTACGCCTCGTTGGAGAGGTTCTCCCCCCGGTGCCCGGACAGCTCGCCCTGCTGAGGGCGGTGCACCGCCCTGGCGCGGGCGAGCCCTTCCGCCACGCGCGCCGCCTCGGCGGCGACGTCCCCGGCTGCGCGGTACAGGTCCTGGGTCGTGCGCCGGCGCGCCCGGCGCTGTGCGAGGTAGGCGCGGCCCGGGCCGGAGCCGCCGCCGGACGGGGCGGGTGCGGGCGGGTCCGCGGGCGGTGGTACGGCTCCCGGGTCGGCGTAGACCTTCACGCCCAGCTCGACGTGGCCGTCCAGGCCGGCCAGGAGCTCCTCGAAACGCCGGTGCTGGTCGGTCAGCATGGCGAGGACGCGGCCCTCGTCGCGGTAGACGGTCGCCAGCCGCAGGGGAAGGACGACCGTCTCGGCGAACGCGGCGACGACCACGGCGTGATGCGCCCGGGCGATCGCCTCCAGCCTGGCCAGGTCCTCCAACTGGGCCCGCAGGGCCTGTTCGCCGAACACGTCGGCCGGTACGGACGAGACGAGCGCGGCGAGCCCTTCGGCACCGACGAGCCGCAGCGCGTGCCCGTCGACGCCGGTCAGGGCGGCGGCGGTGCGGCGCAGCGCCGCGTCGTCGCGCCCGACGGCGTAGACGTACGTCAGCTCCGGGCCGGCGTCGGAGGGGACCGGCGTCTCCCCGGACCGGGCGCGCGGGGCCTCCTCCGCCTGTCCTCGCGGGGTCTGTTCTCGCGTCATCTCGTCGCGCGTGACCTGCTCCCGCGTGATCTCGTCCCGCGAAGTCTGCTCCCGCGTGCTCTCGTCTCGCGAAGTCTGTTCTCGCGTGGTCACCGCGGCCCCTCCTCTCTCGTGTGCGACCGCCCGCCGTCCGCCGGTTCCCGCGTGTCCGCGGCCGGTTCGACGGCCGCGCGCAGCCGGGCGAGTTCCGCGCGCAGGCGTTCGTTCTCCTCGGCCAGCGGGTCGCTGCCGCCGACGGCCCGGTGGTCCGCGCCGTCCGCTTCGTGGCGGCCTTCGACGGACCGCGGCGGACGGGCCCGCGAGGAGAGGGAGGGGTCGTGCTCCCACCAGTCGATGCCCATCTCCTTCGCCTTGTCGACCGAGGCGACCAGCAGCCGCAGCTTGATCGTCAGGAGCTCGATGTCGAGGAGGTTGATCTGGATGTCGCCGGCGATGACGATGCCCTTGTCGAGCACCCGCTCCAGGATGTCCGCGAGGTTCGCGGAGGAGCCCTGTGGGCCGTGGACCGGTGAGGTGCGCGGTGGGGCCGCCATACGGCCTGCGAGTGAATCGGACACGGTTCGCCCCTGTCGTCGTGGTGCTCGTGCTCTCGGTCGGCTGTGGCGACGGGACGGCCCGCCCGGCAAGGGACGGCGGCCGTGACTCTCGTCGCGGCCGCCGTCCCTCGCCGACCCGGGCATCGGACCGGCCGGGGGCCGGGCGCCGGGCGTCACGGCCGGCGCGCCCGGGGCGCGCCGGGCCGGCCGTCCCCGGAGGCGGTCATGAGCCGCTCGCCCGTCGCCGGTACTCCTCGATCTCGTCGAGGCGGTCCAGCAGCTCGTCCTCCCGCCGGTCGAACTCCTCCGCGTCGATACGGCCTTCGGTCAGCTCCCCGGCGAGTGCGGCCAGCTGCCTGCGTACGGGCTCGGGGTCGTAGTACTCCCGCTCGGCGGCGAGCACCACCTGGTCGAGCACCCAGGCCGTACCGCGCAGCGGGGCCATCGGGAAGGTCAGAACGCCGGTGATGAGCCCCATGGTCGGTACCTCCGTCCCGGACGGTCACACGAAGCTGTACGGCGGGAGCGGACCGGTCAGGGTGAAGGTGTACGCGTCACCCAGGCGGTCGGCCTCCGCGCTCACGGCCCGTACGAAGGCGTCCGACGAGTCGGCCGGGACGAGGAACGAGACGTTGAGGAAGTGGCTCGATCCCGGCTCGGCCCGGGAGGCCCGGGCCGCTGCCGGGGAGAGTCGCTCCAGGGTCGCCTCGGCCTGGCTGCCGCCGCGGGCGACCACCTCGTGGGCGACCAGTTCTCCCAGCGCGATCCGGTCGTCGTGCGTCGCCGATTCCGAGCGGGTGCGTTCGTTGAGCTCCCGGACCTGCTCGGACTGGACCATGATCTCGCGCAGCAGGTCCTCCTCGTCCCGGGCCGCCTTGAGGTTGTACTCGACGTGGCCGTCGAGTTCGGCCAGCCGCTGCCGGTACGCGTCGGCCTCCCGGCCGAGCACCTCCGCCACCCGTGCGTCGTCGGGGCCGAGGAGGCCGAACCGCATCGGCAGGGTCGCCCCGTCCGACATCAGGGCTTCGAGGACCTGCTCGTGGGCCAGCACGTCACGTCGCTTGGCGCGGAGCCCCTCGGGGGCGTCGCTGACGACCGCGGCCACCGAGTCCGCGGTGACGGCCCGCAGGGGCGACGGCGGTTCGCCGACGCCCTGGAGGTCGTCCAGGCGCAGAGGGTGGTCGGCGGAGGTGATGGCGTATACGTAGGTGGACACCTGCTACTCCTCGCGTCGGGCGGACGAGCGGCTCGACGTGGACTTGCGCGCCGGCTGCTTCCGCGGCTCTTCCTCGTTGTCGTCGTTCTTGCTCTTCAGGGAATCCGTGAATGCCTCGACGGCACCGCTCAGTGCGCCTTTCGACTTTCCCCTGGCCCCGCTTTCGGTCATGTCGCCGACGATGTCGGTGAGCTGGGTGGGAGCCTTTCGGCCCGATTCCAGGTCGAGTCGGTTGCACGCCTCGGCGAACCGCAGATACGTGTCCACACTGGCGACGACCACACGGACGTCGATCTTGAGGATTTCGATCCCGACCAGGGAGACGCGTACGAACGCGTCGATCACGAGGCCCCGGTCGAGGATGAGTTCCAGAACGTCGTAAAGATTTCCCGAGCCGCTTCCGCCGCTCGTTGCGTTGCTCTGCTGGACGAGTGTCACGGTGAAACTCCTTCCGGTGATGCCTGTGGCGGCCGGCCTCCCGCGTGGGGGGCGTCGGCGCGCCCGTCCGCCGTCAGCGGCGGTCGATCTGGCCTCGGGCGTAGCGTTTCGTGCGCTCGTAGCCCATGAGCCGGCCCTCGGGGTCGAGAGCGACGTGGTAGGACGCCATGACGCTCATCGTGTCCGGAATCTTTTCGAGTTCGACCACTTCCACGTCGGCGGACCAGCCTTCGTCGGTGGCTTTCACCGAAGAGACCGATCCCGTTTCGCACCCGAGGAGTTCGGAGAGCTGAGCGGAGGCCCGGCGCATTGCCGTGCCGATGTCGACGCGCTCGCCGGTCTTCTTGTCGCCTTCTTTGTCAGTCGTGTTCATGATCCCGCCTGTAGGGCCCGGAAGATCGGCCGGGAGATTCTCTTCTCCGTCCGCCGTCTATGGCTGTCGTTCGCGTGCCCGGCTGGCCCGAACGTATGCGTGACCCAACCCGATTCGGCCGAGCGGCCCGGGGGGAGACGCCTGCGGGATTCCGAATCGCCGTGCCCGTACGGGGGTTGACGGCGGCCCGGGGCCGACCCGCCTCGCCGGGGAGACGTACGTCACGCGCGCGGCCCGGCCCGACCGCGGCGCCCCGGACCGGTGCCTCCTTCTCCCTGGTCCGGGCCGAGGTCATGGAGTGCGACCACGCCTCCCTGATCCGGTGGGATCCGCTGCGACGCCACCACGCCGCGCCGGCCGGCGACCGCGCCGGGAACCCGTCCTTCTTCCACCCCATAGCCAGCTCCTCAGTCGCACGTCAGCGCCGCCCGATGCGACACAGGCGGGCCTTCCGTCAGCGGAACCAGCGAGAAACACTCCCACGAGCGCCACCGACAGATGCCCCGCCGACGTCACCGGGCCCTCTCCCCGCCGGTGTAGTTCCGGGAGCCGGAAAGGAGACGACGCCCGGACTTCAACGCCGGTCAGACCTCGATGGAGGCCACGACAACGACCGTGCGCAGCGCGGTGAGGAAGTACAGGACGCGGACGGCTTCGACCTCGTCGGCGTATTGCCGTAGCTGAGGGCCTGTGGTGTCGCCGGGGATCGGGTCGCCGATGTCCGGGTCTAGGGAGATGACGACCAGGGCGTGGATCTCCGCCTCGGTGGTGAGGTTCTCCAGTTGCCTGGCCGCGGCGTCGGAGCAGCGATCCTGGCGCGGCGGCCGTGGTGTGCGGGCATCAGGCGACGGCCGGGCGCTGGATGGCGAGGCGGGCGAGGTGAAGCTCGCGCAGCTCCTCCCACGGCGTGCACTGCTCGGGGTCAGGCAGGCCGTTGGTGGCGACGCCCTCCAGGACGGCGGCGAACTGAGCGGCCTGTGCGCCTGTCTTGGCCGCGTACGCGCGCACCGCGTCGGCGGCCGCGGGCTCCAGCAGCTGCCGGGCGGTGGTGTCGGCGTGTGCCGGCTGTTCGCTCATCGACGGCTCCATGGGCCGGACGGGCGTGCACTGGCCACGGTTCTCCGGGCGCGCGAAACCGGGACCACTTCCCTTCTGGCGGGACCCACCAGCAGGCCCAGGGATGGCGGGTGATGACGAATCCTCGACCGGTGCGAGCATGGTGTGGGCCCTAACCCCTATCGTCGAGTATTGGAATGGTCCGGCCCGCGCCCTGGGCGCACCTCCCGCGGTGGGCATGGTCCCGGGTCGTGACCTTGACGGGGAGGGGCCTCTGGTCTCCTTCCCTGTCCTGATGACACGGTGGGCGACTGACTCAAGGGGGGCGTCATGGACCCGGAAACAGGTATATCCGGCACCGGTACGAGCGGATCCGGACAGCGCAGGGTGCGGTCGGTGGTCCGCGAGGTGGTGGCAGAGGTCGCCCCGGCGGAGCTGGTCCTGGTGGACGGTTTAGCCCAGTTCGACGACGCCACGGCGGTACGGCGCCTGGGCGGCAGCGGCGGGCGACGGGAGCCGCTCGGGTTCGGCCTGGGCGAGTTGGCGGCGCTGGTCACACCCGTGGTGTGGCTGGTGCTCGATCAGACCGCGAGGAAGCTCGCGGAGTCCGCAGTCGACACCTCCATCAGCGGCACACGGGGCTGGTGGCGCAGGATGCGGCACGGAACGGAGGAACCGCTCGCCATCCCCCCGCTGACCGCCGAGCAACTGGCCGAGGTGCGCACACGTGTCGTGGAGACCGCGTCACGACGCGGTCTGTCCGCGGAGGAGGCCGAGGCCGTCGCCGACGCGGTGGTGGCCAGGCTGGCGCTCGCAGCCACGGACACGCCCCCGGAGAGACGGGAGGGCCCGGCCGGCGAAGACCCCTCGGGCGAGAGCTGAGGGAGACGATGGCCGACGAAGAACTGCTCCGGGCACGCCTGGCGGATCGACCCGTTCCTGCCGGCACGACCATGCGTTTCGGGCTGCTGGTCGTCCTGATGCTCGCCAGCGGCGTCTGGCTCGTTCCCATGGCGCTGACCGCCGCCGGGCTCAACCGCGGCATCGGCTGCTCGAGCGCGGCCGGTGTCGGCTTGTGGGAGGCTCCCACCGACGACGTTCTGCGCAGCGCGGCCTACCGGGCCTGCGCTGACGAGAACGGAGTGGTGCCCTGGTGGGTCGGGCCCGCCATGTCCGCTGTTCTGGTGGTCTTGGCCTGCGGACTCTTCTACGTCCTGCCCTGGTGGAAGGCGCGCAGGAACCGGGTCGTCCCCCTGGAGGTGCTGGATCACGACGGCCAGATCCTTCATCAGCTGAGCCGACTGGCGCAGGTGGCAGGGATCAAGCGGATGCCACGGGTCGTCGTGGATCCGTTCGCCGCCTCGACAGGCGCCGCGGTCTTCGGACGCACCGGCCGTCCGACGGTGTGCCTGCACGGCGGTCTCCTCGCCCGCAGAGCAGCGGTGCCGGAGGACTTCGAGGCCGTGCTGCTGCACGAACTGGCCCACATCCGCAATCGCGACGTCACCCTCACCTATGCCACGGTCGCGCTGTGGAGAACGTTCATCGCGGTCGTCCTCGTCCCCTACGCGGTGGGCTTCGGTGTCCTCGTCTTCAACTCGTACGCCCCGGAGACACCGCCGTACGAGGTGGGACTCCCCGCCTGGCGTGCCATCGCGCTCCCCGTGTTCATGACGGTGATCGTCTATCTCGCACGCTCGGACGTACTGCGCAGCCGGGAGCTCCACGCCGACCTCACCGCCGCCGGCTGGGGTGCGCACCCGCGCGTCTGGGGCTTCACCGAGCCGGCCCCGCCTGTGCGGGTGCTGCCCCGGGCGCTGCGCTCGTTCACGGAGCTGTGGCGTACGCACCCGAGGTGGGACTTCAGGCGGGAGGCCCTGGCCGACTCAACCCCGCTGTTCGAGGCGCCTGGTCTGCTGATGTTCCTGACGGGGGCCGCCGTCGTCATGGTCAACGGTCAGCTGTGGTGGTTCGGCGCGCACTTCGGCGGTGTGGGGCAGTGGGAGTGGCACGCGGGGACGGCGCTTCCCTGCGCTGTGCTGGTCACCGGAATCGCGGGTACCGTCCTGTGGCGCTCGACGGTGCACCGGCTGCTCAACGGGCGTCGCAGACTGACCGGGGCGTGGGCGGGCCTGTGGCTCGGCGTGGGAATGGTGGTCGCCGAACTGCTCGGGAACCGGATCGCGATCTTCAAATGGCTGCCCGGCGAACCCGTGATCGTGCTGCTCCTCGTCCTGGCGGGGCTGACATTCACCTGGTGGGTGACTCAGTGCTCCCACCTCTGGGCCACGGTCTTACGGGGCCGAGCGATCCGCTCGCCGATGCTGCTGACCCTGGCGGGAGCGTGCCTGGCCCTGTGCGCATGGTTCTGGTGGTGGCAGAGCTCCGGCGTGATCCTCGCAAACGTACCTGGACTCCTCGGCGACCCGCTCGGAACTCGGCACGGCGGACCCGCGACGGACCCGACCGGGGAACACGCCGCCATTCGCCGCGCGTCCGAACACGCCGTGGCGCTGCTGAGCACCACAGTCGCCGTTCCGATCGCGCTGCCGGCGGTCACCGTGCTGTGCATCGTGCCGCTGCTGGCCTGGACGGTCCGCCCACTTCTCCCGGCCCACGGGCAAAGCGCCTTAACGGGCATCAAGGAGCGGGTGATCCCCACTACTCCGCTGCCGCGCCTCCGCCGCATCGTGATGGCCGGACTGATCGGCGGAACAGTGTGCTGCGCCGCCGCGGTGGCGGTGAAGGCGTACATGCACATGCTCGGAGGACAACCGACCAACCGGCTCCAGTGGCTCTCGCGAGCCGTGCTGTTCCAGGACGGGATGAGCGTCTCCCTCCTGGCAGGAGCCGGAGTCGCGGCTCTCACCGCAAGCCTGCTCGCGGACCGCTACCGGCTGATCGCCGGGCTCGTCGGCGCCAACGTCGCCGCGGCGGTGGGCTACGGCGGCATATGGGTCCTCACCGCTTCGGACGGCTGCGTCTCGGGCATGAGCACGTTCCTGTCCGCCTGCGACTGGCGGCCGGTCGTGGCGTGGAAGTCGTTCCGGTACCTCCTGGGCATCCTCCTTGTCCTCGTCGCCGTCGAAGGCATCGTCTCGGCCGCAGCCGTCTCTGCCGTACGACGGGCATTCCGGCGGCCGCCCGGCCCCGCGGCCGCCCCCCGGGAGGGGCGGGAGCACCGAGGCCTGCGCACCCGCCGCCTGGCCGCGGGAGGGCTGTGCGCGGGAGCCGTCGGGATGTCCGCTGCGGTTCTGTTCCTTCCGGGACCCTCGGGCAGCGCCTCCGCCGTGGCGGCAGCGCGACCCATCTCGCATCCGCGATTCACCGCCGAGGAAGCGGCGATACAGGCAGAAGCCTGGTACAGCCTGGGTGGCCGGGACCTGATGGTCCGCTACGTCAACAACCTCGACAGGCTCCTGGCTCTGGGGCCGGAGGCGCAGCGGTCTTCGGACGGTGACGCGCTCATCAGGTCGCGGCTTCCCGCCATCTGCGCCGAGTTCGGGAAGATCGCCGAGGACGCCAGAGCCTACTTCCCCGTCCCGGCCCCACGGCTTCTGCCGAGCTGGAGGACGTTCACGACGAGGGCGGCCCGAGGCAGTGAGGACTGTCTGACTGGCCTGCGCCAGAACGATGCCGTCCTTCTCGCTGCCGGAATCAAGGAGCTCAACCTGGCGACTCGCGCCGTCGACACCATAAACGGATGGGTGACCGCCGGCCGGCCGGCCCGCCCCTGAGGAGACATATGCCAGAGCGGGTTGGGCTCGTCACCCACTGGCAGGCGTCGCCCCCGCGCCGAACACCGCTACGTCCGCCGTGGTGACGTCCAGCCGCAGCCGTACGAAGCGCAGCGGATGCCGCCACGCGCCGCGGTCGTGGCGGTGTCGGCGCTGAGCTCGGCGACCTGGTCGGGGCGACGAGGGTCACGTCGAGCGGGTCTCTGTCGCTGCCCCAGGTGGCGGTGACCCGTATGCCGGTCCACGGATGGTCGATGCCGGCTGCGGTGAGGTGGCCGGCGAGCTGGCGGGCGGTGTCCGGCTTCAGCGGTGTGGTGCGGCCCATGGCGCGCAGCTGTCCGCTGGTGTCGTAGCGGCCGAGGACGAGAAGCTGGGCTGCTGGAGTGTGCCGGTGATGCCACCGATGATCGCTTCGGTCGTCTCGCGTCTCCTGACCTTGGTCCACCCTCGGACTCCGGGCCGGTACGTCTGCTGCAGGCCCTTGATGACGATGCCCTCCACGCCGGGCACGTCGGTCCAGGAGGTCAGCCATTCGCGGGCGGTGGCGGGGTTGGGGGTCATCGGGCACAGCGTCCAGGGGGCGGTCAGGCCCTGTGCGGTGAACAGGTGCTCCAGGGTGGCGCGGCGCCGTTCCAGCCTCGCGAGCTTGGCGTACTCGCCCGACCGCCAGTTCTGCCTCCCGTGCCACGCCCGCACTGAAACGCACGCCGTCGCGAGCGTGCTATCGGCGGTCACCAGAGCGGCTCCGTAAAGCACGATCGCCGAAATGAGATTCCGGGGAGGTGGGGCGGCCGTCCCGCGCGCCGCCGCCTGGGGCCTAGGACCTGCTCCGTGAGCGGGTGCGGGGCGGGAGGCCGGGCGCGGCACCCCGTCCCCTCGCCCCGGCCGGGCCAAGGCGTGTGGGCCGGAACGCCCGGCACAGGCGCTACCGGCGGCTGCGGACGAGCAGGTAGAGGAAGTACGGCGTGCCGATGGCGGCCGTCATGAGGCCCGCGCCGAGCTGGGCCGGGGCGATGACCGTGCGGCCCACCATGTCGGCGACGCAGACGAGCAGCGCGCCGAGGAGCAGGGACACGGGGACGACGCGGTGGTGCTGACGGCCCACCAGCGCGCGGGCGGCGTGCGGGGCGACGAGGCCCACGAAGCCGATCGTGCCGGCGGCGGAGACCGCGGTGGCGCTGAGCAGGACGCTCAGGACGAGGAAGCCGAGGCGCCCCTTCCCGACGTCGAGGCCGAGGAGCCTGGGCGTGTCCTCGTCGAGGGAGATCAGGTCGAGTTCGGTGCGCCGGGCGACGGCGACGACCACGCCGACGGCGAGGACCCCGGCGAGGGGCGCCACGTCGGGGAAGGTCCGGCCGTAGGTGGAGCCGGACAGCCAGGTGAGCGCCTTGGTCGCGTTGAACGGATCGGTGAGGATGATCAGCAGGCTGACCAGGGCGGCCGTCGCGGTGGCCGCGCCGAAGCCGATGAGGACGAGACGGTTCTGCTGGAAGCCGCCCCGGGCGGCGAGCCCGAAGACGATCGTGGCGGTGATCGCGGCGCCCGCGAGCGCGGCGCCCGCCACGCTCCACGGCGAGGCCAGGGGGGCCGTGGTCACCAGGAGGACGGCGCCGAGCGCCGCGCCGCCGGTGACGCCGAGGATGTTGGGTTCCGCGAGCGGGTTGCGCGTGACGGCCTGGACGAGCGTTCCGGCCAAGGCGAGGGCGGCGCCGGCGAGGAGTGCGGCGACGACGCGCGGCACCCGTGTGTCGAGGACGAAGGAGACGGCGCGGCCGGCCCTGCCCTGCGTCCAGTTGAAGACGTCGCCGAGGAGCAGCTTCGTGTCGCCCAGCAGGACGGAGGCGATGGCGGCGCCGACGAGCACGGCCACGATGACCGCCGTGGTGGCGAGGAAGACCGTACGGCTTCGGATGCGCAGCCGTTCGACCGCCGCGGCGCCCGCGGTGTCGCGGACCCGGGTGGCCATGACGATGAGGAAGACGGCGCCGACGAGGCTGGTGACGACACCGGTGGGTACGGCGACGGCGAGGTCCGCGGGGACCAGGAAGCGCAGGAGCACGTCCGAGCCGAGGACGAGCGCGGCGCCGGCGAGGCCGGTGACCGGGAGGCTCGACCGGGTCTTGTTGAACGCGCGGACGCGGCGGGCGAGGGGGCGGACCAGGGCGGGGGCGCACAGGCCGACGAAGCCGATCGGTCCGGCGAGGGTGACGGCCGCCGCGGAGAGCATGGCGGCGAGCACGACCGCCGTGACGCGGGTGGCGCGGACCGGGACGCCGAGGCCGCGGGCCGCGTCGTCGCCGAGGGCCAGGGCGTCGACCCGGCGGGAGACGAGGAGAAGCCCGGTCAGGCCGACGAGGCAGACGGGCGCCAACTGCAGGACGCCGTCGAACCCGTTCTGGGCGATGCTGCCCTGGTTCCACTGGTAGAGACCCTCGGTCTCCCGGGGGAACAGCAGGAGCAGTCCCTCGGTGACGGCGGTGAGGCCGAGGGTGAGGGCGCTTCCGGCGAGCACGAGCCGTACGGTGCCCGCGCCCAGGCCCGACAGGCCGAGGACGACGGCCGCCGCGGCGAGTCCGCCGGCGAACGCGACGCCGGCGCCGGCGACCAGCGGGAGCGTGACGCCGGTGACGGCGGCCACTCCGAGGGCCAGGTAGGAGCCGGCGTTGACGGCGAGGGTGTCGGGCGAGGCGATGACGTTGCGGCTGACCGCCTGCAGGGCGGCGCCCGCCATGCCGAGGACGGCGCCGACGAGGAGTCCGGCGACCGCCCGGGGCAGTCGGGAGGCGATGACGACGGAGGCGTCGGACGGGTCGGCCCGGCCGGTGAGCGCCTTCCAGACCTCGGGCGCGCCGACGGCGGCCGTGCCCTGGGTGATGTCGACGACCGCGAGGGCCGTGACGAGGAGGACGAGGCCGGCCGTCACCGCGGCCGCGCCCGTACGGGACACGGCCGCCGCGGGACGGGTGGCGGGGGTGGTCGCGGTGACGGCCATGGTCCTACTTCGTCAGGGCGGTGACGACCGCGTCGATGTACGTGTTCATGGACTCGGGTCCGCCGAACATCCAGATGCCGTCGGGCAGACGGTGGACGTCGTTCTTCTTCACGAAGGGCAGGGAGGTCCAGACCTTGTCCTTGGCGAGGACGCCGGTGAAGGGGGTGCTGGAGGCGTCGCCGTTGTTGCCGATGTAGGCGAACTGCACGTCACCGAGCTTGGTGAGGCCCTCGACGTCGGTGGTGCCGAGGCCGTAGGCCTCGTCGCCCTTGACGGTCCAGGCGTTCTTCAGGCCGAGCTTCTCGCTGACGGCGCCGATGAGCGAGCCGCTCGTGAAGGGCCGGAGCGAGACCTGGTTGGAGACGACGTAGCCGTCGGCGAAGGCGTAGCGCGCGCCGCCGAGGCCGGCGCCGGCGAGGGTCTTCCTGCCCTCCTCCATCTTCGCCTCGAACTGCTTCTTGAGCTTGGCGGACTGCTCGGTGGTGCCGGTGGCCTGGGCGATGAGGTCGAGGTTCTTCGTCATCCGGCCGATCGGGTCGGCAGCGTCGGCGGCACGGATCTCGAGGACCGGGGCGACCTTGCGGAGCTGCTTGACGGCGGCCGGCGGCAGGTCGGTGGTGGCGACGATGAGGTCGGGGGCCAGGCCGGCGATGGTGTCCATGCTCGGCTCGCCGCGGGTGCCGACGTCCTTGGGCTCGTTCTTCAGCGGGACGGCGGAGGCCCACATCTTGTAGCCCTTGACGTCGGAGACGCCGACAGGGGCGACGCCGAGCGAGACGAGGCTCTCGACGACGTTCCACTCGGTCGCGACGACCTTCTTGGCGGGGCCGTCGAGCTCCAGCTTGCCGCCGGAGTCGTCGGTGATCGTGATGCGCTCGGCGGTCTTCTTGGCATCGCCGTCGGCGGCGGGCTCGGTCGTCCCGCAGGCGGTCATGGTGAGGGCCGCGGCGGTGGCGGCCGCGGTGAGGAGGAGGCGTCTCATGAGGAGGTGCCGAGCCTTTCGCTTCGCGTGTGGTGGCGGCCGATCGCGCGGGTGCGCAGCCGACCGGTGAGGGTGTCGGTGTCGACTTCGATGCGGATGCCGTAGGTGTCGGTCAGCCGCTCGGCTGTCAGTACGTCGTGGGGGAGGCCGTCGGCGACGATCCGTCCGGACCGGAGCAGGACGATCCGGTCGGCGACGGCCGCGGCCTGGTCGAGGTCGTGCAGGACGGCGCCGACGGCGATGCCGTGGTCGTCCGCCAGGTCCCGTACGAGGTCGAGGAGTTCGACCTGGTAGCGCAGGTCCAGGTAGGTGGTCGGTTCGTCGAGGAGGAGCACGCCGGTCTCCTGGGCCAGGCAGCCGGCCAGCCAGACGCGCTGGAGCTGCCCGCCGGACAGGTGCTCGGCGCCGCGTTCGGCGAACTCCGCGACGCCGGTCAGGGCGAGCGCGCGGTCCACCGCTGCGCGGCCGTCCGGGTCCGTCCGGCCCCAGCGGCCCCGGTAGGGGTAGCGGCCGAACTCGACGACGTCGCGTACGGTCAGCCCGCTCGGCGTGGGCCGGCCCTGGGTCAGCAGGGCGACCCGGCGCGAGAACTCACGGGGCGACAGGGCCAGACCGTCCGTGTCGGCGTCGATGACGAGCGTGGCGGTACGGGGCCGCTGCAAGCGCGCGATCGTACGCAGGAGCGTCGACTTGCCGCTGCCGTTGGGGCCGACGAGGACGGTGACCTCGCCGGGCCGCAGCGTCATCGAAGCGCCGTGGACGACGTCGACGCCGTCGTACGCCACGGTGACGTCCGTGGCCGACAGTTCATGGCCGCGGGGGCGTCCGGCCGCGGATCTCTCTTCACCAGCTTGCACGAGCAGAAGGTTAGCCTAACCTAACCATTTCGCAAAAGGCGGTCCGGCGAGGGCGTACGAGGCACTCACCGGCCACCCCCCTCCCCTCCGGTCACTCCCCTTTCAGTCGCGCCCCCCACTCAGGGATCGGCGCGGCTCACCGGGATATGGACGCACGAGCGGGTGCAAGTTAGGTTAGCCTTACCTCAGTCGAGGCGCCCCGGCGTCCCGTCCCGAGCCTCCATCCGTCCCCTTTTCGCGAGGAGTTCACGTGAGCGCCGCCCCCGACACCGCCCTGCCCGAGCAGACCGCGGCGGAGCTCGTCCGCTCCGTCCTCGCGCGGGCCGTCTCCCTGTCGCTCACCACCGACGGGCAGGAGTACGACCTGATCGGCATGCACGCGGTGGGCAGGAAGGGGCGGATCACGCTCCGTCCCCAGGCGGACAGCCCGCTGGCGGCGCAGATCACCACGGCGCCCCGCGGAAGCCTCGCCGCCCTCCTGGAGTTCACCGACATCACGCCGACGGCGCTCCGGGACCGCGTACGGGCGAGGGTGACGATCTCCGGCTGGCTCGCCCCGGCCGGACCGGAGGAGGACGACGCGCTGCGGCTCGACCTCGCGCGCGTGACCCTGCGGACCTCGGCGGGGACCGTGGAGGTCGGCCTCGACGAGTTCGCCCTCGCCGAACCCGACCCGCTCGCCGTCGAGGAGGCCGCGATGCTGACCCATCTCGCGGACGCGCACGAGGACATGGTGGCGGACCTGGTCGTCCTGGCCGGATCGCGTCTGCCGCACGGGGTCGTACGGGCCATGCCGCTCGCGGTGGACCGGCACGGCATCACCCTGCGCTGCGAGTACCGCGAGGGCCACTGCGACCTGCGCCTGCTCTTCCCGGCCACCGCCCGCGACGCGGCCGAGGCGGGGGAACAGGTCCGCCGGCTCCTCACGACGCCCCGCTGCGCGCACCACGGGCATCCTTCCGCGCGGTCCTGACCCACGGGCGGAAGGGCCGGAGGACGAGCGCCCGCACGTCCCGCCGTACGCCCGCCGGCTCGCCGCCCCGCCCGCCGACGCACCCATGGGGCTCGCCGCACGCCGTCGACCTGCGACGGAGCCGCAGAGCGTTCACCTTTTCGTCACACTCCGTCAGACAACGCTACTGACAAGGCGGTTGAGCGCGAGCGGGCGTCGGGACGAGCCGCGCGCGATCGACCCACCGCCGACAGAACTTAGGTTAGCTCAGCTAAGCAGTGATCGTGGGGCGGGCATCGCGTACGCCCTCGTCATCCGGGGAGGAATCACCATGGGTCTGCCGGCCATCGACCCCTACCCCATGCCGCGATCCGGCATGCTCCCCCGCTCCTGCGCGTCCTGGACCATCGACCCCGGCCGTGCCGCGCTCCTGGTCCTCGACATGCAGAACCACTTCGTGGAGCCGTACTCCGCCGGAGGATCGCCGGTCGTGGAGCTGGTCGACAACATCGCCGCCCTGCGCGAACTCGCCGGGGCGCTCGGCCTGCCGGTCGTCTTCAGCGCCGAGCCCGCCGGCCAACGTCCCGGCCAGCGGGGCCTGGTGGCCGACGTCTGGGGCCCCGGCATAGGAGACGAACGAGAAGCGGCGGCCATCGTCGAGCCGCTCACACCCCGTCCGGGCGAGCACGTGCTCGCCAATGTGCGCCCCAACGCCTTCCTCCGCAGCCACCTCGGCCGGCTGCTGCGGGAGGAGGGCCGTGACCAGCTGATCGTCTGCGGCGTGTACGCCCACCTCGGCGTCCTTCTGACCGCCGCAGACGCCTTCATGAACGACATCCAGCCCTTCGTCGTCGCCGACGCGGTGGCGGACCTCTCGCCGGAGGAGCACGCCATGGCCCTGCGGTGGGCCGCCCGCAGCGGCGTCGTGTGCACGACGGAGTCCTTGATGCGCGACCTCCTGCTCAACAGGTGGTCGCCGCACGGCCTCCGCAGGGACGCCTGACGGCTCCCCGCGAGCCGGTCGTCCGCCCCGGGGCCGGACCGAACGGGCCCCGGCGGCGACCCCGCCGCACCCGCCCTGCGACAACAGCCCCCACACGTACCGAGAGAGACGGATCGAGATGACCTTGAAGGTCGCGGTGGCCGGTGCCAGCGGCTACGCCGGCGGGGAGATCCTCCGCCTGCTGGTGGCGCACCCCGAGGTGGAGATCGGCGCGGTGACCGCACACGGCAACGCGGGCCAGGCTCTGGGCTCCGTACAGCCCCATCTGACCGCGCTCGCCGACCGCGTCCTGACCCCGACCTCGGCACTCGCTCTACGCGGCCACGACGTGGTGTTCCTGGCCCTGCCGCACGGTCAGTCGGGCGCGATGGCGGCGGAGTTGGACCCCGGCACGCTCGTCGTGGACTGCGGCGCCGACTTCCGGCTGCGCGATCCGGCGGCCTGGGAGCGCTTCTACGGCTCCGCACACGCCGGCACCTGGCCCTACGGACTCCCGGAACTGCCGGGCGCGCGGGCAGGGTTGAAGGGAGCGCGGCGGATCGCCGTGCCGGGCTGCTACCCCACGGCGGTGACGCTCGCGCTGTTCCCCGCCTACGCCGCCCGTCTGGTGGAGCCGGAGGCCGTGATCGTGGCGGCGAGCGGCACGTCGGGCGCCGGCCGGGCGCTCCGGCAGCAGCTCCTGGGAGCCGAGGTGATGGGCTCCATGAGCCCGTACGGCGTCGGGGGCGGCCACCGGCACACCCCCGAGCTGATCCAGAACCTCTCCGCGGTGGCCGGCGAACACGTCAGAGTCTCCTTCACCCCGACGCTGGCGCCCATGCCCCGGGGCATCCTCGCCACCTGCTCGGCCGCCCTCCGTCCCGAGGCGGCCGCCGCCGGGCCGGGGGCCGCGCGCGCGGCCTACGAAACCGCCTACGCCCACGAGCCGTTCGTCCGTCTGCTGCCGCCCGGCCGGTGGCCCTCGACGGCCGCGGTCCTCGGCTCCAACACCGTCCAGGTGCAGATCGCCCTGGACCCGGACGCCGGCCGGCTCGTCTGCGTGAGCGCCGTCGACAACCTGACGAAGGGCACCGCGGGTGGTGCGGTGCAGAGCATGAATGTCGCCCTCGGCCTGCCGGAACGGCTGGGCCTGCCCACGAATGGAGTGGCTCCGTGAGTGTGACCGCTGCCCGAGGATTCCTCGCCTGCGGTGTGGCCGCCGGGATCAAGGAATCCGGTGACCGCGATCTGGCCCTGGTGGTGAACCGGGGGCCGTCCCGCGCCGCCGCCGGCGTCTTCACCTCCAACCGCGTGCAGGCCGCGCCCGTACGCTGGTCCCGGCGCGCCCTCGCGGACGGCCGGATCTCGGCCGTCGTCCTCAACTCCGGTGGCGCCAATGCCTGTACGGGACAGGCCGGGGCCGTGGACGCGCTGCTGACGGCCGAGCACACGGCCCGGGTGGTGGACGCGCCCCCGTCCGAGGTCGCGGTCTGCTCCACCGGGCTCATCGGCGTGCGGCTGCCGATGGACCGCCTCATGGCGGGCATCACCGCGGCCGGCGGCCGGCTGTCGCCGGAGGGCGGCGAGGACGCCGCCGTCGCGATCAAGACGACGGACTCCGTGCACAAGACCGCCGTCGCCTCCGGGTCCGGCTGGACGGTGGGCGGGATGGCGAAGGGCGCGGGCATGCTCGCGCCCGGTCTCGCCACCATGCTGGTCGTCCTCACCACGGACGCCGACGTGAGCGCGGCCGGCCTCGACGCGGCGCTCCGCGCGGCGGTGCGCACCACCTTCGACCGGGTGGACTCCGACGGCTGCATGTCCACCAACGACACCGTCCTGCTGCTCGCCTCGGGCGCCTCGGGGATCACGCCCGAGCCGGAGGAGTTCGGGCGGGCCGTGCACGCCGTGTGCCTGGACCTGGCGCGGCAGCTGGTGGCGGACGCGGAGGGCGCGTCCAAGGAGATCGAGGTGACGGTGGTCGGCGCGGCCACCGAGGACGACGCCGTCGAGGTGGGCCGGTCCGTGGCCCGCAACAACCTCCTCAAGTGCGCGCTGCACGGGGAGGACCCGAACTGGGGCCGGGTGCTGTCGGCCATCGGTACGACCTCGGCCGCCTTCGATCCCGACCGCCTGGACGTGGCGATCAACGACGTGCGGGTGTGCCGCAACGGCGCGGCGGGCGAGTCGCGGGACAAGGTCGACCTGTCGGGGCGCCTGGTCACGATCACGGTGGACCTCTGCTCCGGAGACTCCTCGGCGGCGATCTGGACCAACGACCTCACCGCCGAGTACGTCCACGAGAACAGCGCGTACAGCTCATGAGCGGCCCGGGGACGACACGGGCGGGACATCCGCCCCTCGGCCGGCCCGGCGTCGGCGCCGACCGTGCCGCCGAGCCGGCCGCCGCCGACCTTCCCTGGCTCGAGGAGCTCCAGGGCAGGACGGTCGTCGTCAAGTTCGGCGGCAACGCCATGGTGGACCCGGCGCTCTACCGGACCTTCGCCCAGGACGTCGTGGAGCTGTGGCACGCGGGCCTGCGACCGGTGGTCGTCCACGGCGGCGGTCCGCAGATCAGCGCCATGCTCGACCGCCTCGGCCTGGAGGTCCGCTTCGAGGCGGGCCTGCGGGTGACGACACCGGAGACCATGGACGTCGTCCGCATGGTGCTGACCGGATCCGTCCAGCGGGAGCTCGTCGGCGCCCTCAACGCCCACGGCCCCTTCGCCGTCGGCCTGTCGGGCGAGGACGCGCACACCATGACCGCCGTACGGAGACCCGCGTGGGTGGACGGCAGGCCCGTGGACATCGGCCTCGTCGGCGAGGTCGTCGACGTGGAGCCCCGCACCGTGCGCACCCTGCTCGAGGAGGGCCGCATCCCCGTGATCTCGCCCGTCGCACGCGGCACGGACGGGGCGGTCTACAACGTCAACGCCGATCTCGCGGCCTCCGCGCTGGCCGTGGCCCTCGAAGCGGAGCGCCTGGTGGTGCTGACCGACGTCGAGGGGCTGTACGCGGACTGGCCGCACAGCACCGAGGTCATCGAGCGACTGACGGCCGCGCAACTGGACGCGATGCTCCCCGCGCTCGCCAGTGGCATGCTCCCGAAGATGGAGGGCTGTCTGAGAGCGGTGCGGGCGGGGGTCCGCAAGGCCCAGGTCATCGACGGCCGGGTGCCGCACGCGCTGCTGCGCGGCGTCTTCGCCGAGAACGGCCCGGGCACGACCGTCGTGCCGGACGCGGCCACGCCCACGGCTGCGGCGGAACACGGTCCGGGGACGGACCCGGACGCCGACGGGGACGCCGACCGGAGCACGGGCCTGCGGGCCGAGGCCGAGGAGGTCGGCGCGTGAGCGACCTCGAAGGACCGCTGCCCCTCGCCGACCGCTGGCGAGCGGTCATGATGGACACGTACGGCACTCCCCCGCTGGCTCTGGTCCGGGGCGAGGGCGCCACGGTGTGGGACGAGGCCGGGCGCGCCTACACCGACTTCACCGGCGGCATCGCGGTCAACACCCTGGGCCACGCCCATCCGGCCGTCGTCGCCGCCGTCCGGGCGCAGATCGCCCGGCTGGCGCACGTGTCGAACCTGTTCGTCTCCGAACCGCCGGTCGCGCTGGCCGAACGGCTGCTGAGCCTGCTGGGCAGGCCGGGCCGGGTCTTCTTCGCGAACTCCGGTACGGAGGCGGTCGAGGCCGCCTTCAAGATCGCCCGCAGGACCGGGCGGCCGCACCTCGTCGCGGCGACGGGCGGATTCCACGGACGCACCATGGGGGCGCTGGCCCTCACCGGACAGCCTGCCAAGCGGGCTCCCTTCCTGCCGCTGCCCGGCGAGGTCACGCACGTCCCGTTCGGCGACGTGGCCGCCCTGCGCGCGGCCGTCACCACGCACACCGCGGCGGTGGTCCTCGAACCGGTGCAGGGGGAGGCCGGGGTCGTCCCGGCGCCCGAGGGGTACCTGCGCGCCGCCCGGGAGATAACCCGGGCGGCCGGAAGCCTGCTCGTCCTGGACGAGGTGCAGACCGGCGTCGGCCGCACCGGCCACTGGTTCGCGCACCAGGCCGCCGACGGCGTCGAGCCCGATGTCGTCACCCTCGCCAAGGGGCTGGGAGGCGGACTGCCGATCGGGGCCGTGGTCGCCTTCGGCGGGGCCGCCGGCCTGCTGGGTCCCGGCGAGCACGGGTCCACCTTCGGCGGCAATCCGGTGGCGTGCGCTGCCGGGTTCGCCGTCCTGGAGACCATCGAGGCCGAGGGGCTCCTCGACCGGGCCGTCCGCGTGGGTGACCGGCTGCGCCGGGGCATCGCGGCGGCGGCAGGCGTGGGGGCCGCCGACGGGCCGGGCCGTGTGGGGGTCGCCGAGGTGCGGGGCGCGGGTCTCCTGCTGGGTGTCGTGCTCACCGCGCCGAGCGCGGCCTTCGTCCAACGGGCGGCGCAGGACGCGGGATTCCTTGTCAACGCGGCCGGCCCGGCCGTCGTCCGGCTGGCGCCGCCCCTGACGGTCACGGAGCGCCAGGTGGACGAGCTGGTGGAGGCGCTGCCGAAGATCCTCCGGGCCGCCGGAGGCGCCTGACCCGTACGGACACCCCGCGACACCCGGACGCGGCCCAGGTCGTGTCCGCAGAGTCTCGCCTGGATCGCGACGCCCTCCGGGCGGACGCCGATACTCTCCGGACACTCCCTGAGCGGGCCCGGAAGCCGACGCGGCTTCCGGGCCCGCCCGTCGCGTTCCGTTCTCACCGCGCCCCGCGGGGCTTGCGGCCCTGGGGCAGGGCTCCTGCGCCGTCCGTGCGTTCGTCGTTCGTGGGTGCCGTCGAGCGTGCGGTCGCCGTCGTGCACGCGCCCAGGCGCGTGCGTCGGCGAGCGGGCCCCGGCCGTGCGAGACCCCTCGCGCGCGCTCCGTGCGAGACCCCTCGTCTGCCCGACTCCGCACCGGACGCTGCCTGCAAGCGCCGCGCCTCGTGGCTCAGCGCCTCACAGGGGGCGGGCAAGCACGCGGGCGTGGCGGCAGGGGTCCAGGGACCGCGCCCAGGCCGTCGGGGCAAGGTTCGGGCAGGCCGGGGCGAAGCCGTGCCGGAGGAAGAGGCGGCCGCTGCCGGTCGTCGCGGTGAACAGGGCCCGCAGGGAGTGGCTTCGTGCCCTCGCCACCGCCGCGTGCAGCAGCCGGGCGCCCATGCCGCCGCCCTGCCGGTGCGTGGCGACGCAGAAGTTGTAGAGGACGCCCGCGGCGCTACGGCCGGCGGCCGGGTCGGCGGCGTGGAGGCTCAGCCCGAGACACCCTTCGAGGGAGCCGTCGGGGGCTTCGGCGACGAGGAAGTCGTCCACCTGGGCGGCGTATTGGGCCCGCGAGCGCTCGCGCAGGGCGCCGGAGCGGGCGAACGGCCCGGACAGCGCGGCGAGTGCGACGGCGTCGCCGGGCCGGGCGGGCCGGACGGTGAACGGGGTGGGGCCGGGCGGGGGCGCGACGCGGGGCGGCAGCGTGGCGGTGCGCGGCGGGGCCGTGATCAAGGCTTTCCTTCCTCGGTTCCACCGCGCGCGACAGGGGAGGCGGGTTCGCCGCGTCACCCCGGTGAAACTCACGACCCAGGTTAGCCTCACCTAAGTGAATGACCAAGTCGGCTTGTGCGCACGGCACTTCGGCCAGGAAGCAGAGCCGCTACCGGCGGATCGCACAGGCCGCCGCGTAGCCGGGGTAGGTGGGGACGTCCGTCACCGACCAGCCGGGTACGTCCGCCGGCGCCGCGCCCGCACCGACGTAGGTGACGGACAGGTCCTCGCCCAGGCCGATGCCGACCCCTTTGAGGTACGCCTCCTTACGGGCCCAGCAGCGTCCGACGGCGGCGGGGCGGTCCGAGGGCGGCAGGGCCGCCAGTTCGGCGCGCTCGTCACGGTGCAGCAGCTGTCCGACCTCCGCGGCCGTCTCGGGCGCGGGCCACTGCTCGACGTCGACACCCACCGGAGTGTCCGCGAAGGCCATCAGGACGGCGTCGCCGGCGTGCGAGAGGGAGAAGTGGAGCGGTACGGGCCCCGGGTCGGCCACGGCCGGGCGGCCGTGCGGTCCGCCGCATCCCGGGCACGGCTCGGGCGCGAGGCGCACGCGCGCCGGATCGCGCCGCAGGTAGGCGCCGAGGAGCTGACGGAGCGCCACATGGGCGACCCGGTAGCGGTCCCGGTCGGCGGCCCGGCGCAGGGACCCGCAGCGGGCGCGCTCCGCCTCGTCGAGGAGCTCGGACAGCGCGTGGGCCCGCGTCGCGTCCGCGCTCACGCGCGCGGCCCACAGACGAGGTCCGTACCCGCCCTGCCACGGCGACGGCAACGGGTCCGAGCCCCAGCACGCCGGGGCCGTCGCTACCCGCACCGTCGGCCCGGGTAGTCGTCGAACTCCGGCACCCCGGCCCCGCGCATCCGGCGCAGGACCTCCGCGAGGTCGGCGTCGTCCACGGCGTGGGGGATGTTGCACTCCTTGTCGAAGACCATGACGTCACCGCCGCCCGCGTGCCAGATGACCCAGCGCGGCGAGGTCCCGGGGGTCTGCCAGAGGGCCGAGAGCCGGTCCAGAGGGTCGCTCACGGCTTGTGTCCCTCCGTCGCGTCGCGTCCGTCCACGTAGGTCGCCACGACCTCGATGTCGCCGATGCGGGAGGTGTCGACGTCCCGCGGGTCGTCGCCGAGGACGACGAGGTCGGCGCGCTTGCCCGGGCTGAGGCTGCCGGCCGTGTCGTCCCACCGGCAGGCGTACGCTCCGGCCACCGTGTAGGCGCGCAGCGCCTCGTCGACGGTGATGGCCTCGTCGGGGCCGATCGGGCGGCCCGAGGTGGAGGCGCGTTCGACCATGAACTGCACGGCCCGCAGCGGTGATCCGTCGGTGACGGGCCGGTCCGAGCTGCCGACGAGCGTGATCCCGTGGTCGAGGAAGCCTCGGCCGCGGTACATCCAGGGCGCCCGCTCGGGTCCCATGATCGTCGCGTAGTCGTCGCCGAAGTAGTGCAGGAAGTTGGGCTGGACCACGGCGCTGAGGCCGAGCCGGGCGAAGCGCGGCAGCTGGTCGGGCCGGATGAGCCCGGCGTGCTCGACGCGGTGGCGGGCGTCGGGGCGGGGCCGCAGCGCCTGTGCCCGCTCCAGGGCGTCCAAGGCGAGGTCCGCGGCCCGGTCGCCGATGGCGTGGACGGCGAGCTGCCATCCGGCGAGGTGCCCGTCCACGATGAGGGAGGCGAGGTGGTCGGGGTCGGCCTGGAGCTGCCCCCGCTGGTCCGTGCCCTCGTACGGCTCGGTGAGGGCGGCGGTACGCGCCATCATGCCGCCGTCGGTGTAGATCTTGAGGGCGCCGACGGACAGCCAGTCGTCACCGAAGCCGGTGCGCAGGCCGAGGTCCAGGCCGCGGGGGATGCCGTCCCGCTCGTGCGCGCCGACCGGGCGCAGGGTGTCGGCCCCGGGCATGAGCTGGACGCGCAGCGGCAGTCGGTCCTGGTCGCGCAGGAGTTGGTAGGCGCCGAGCTCGACGGGGCTGTGGCCGAGCAGGCCGCCGCCGATGCCGGCCTCGGCGCAGGCCGTGATCCCCTCGGAGAGACACTGGCGGCCGGCGTACTCGATGGCGTCGGCGAGCTCCTCCTGGGAGTACGGGAGGCGCAGGCGCCGCACGGCGCCCATCGCGCTCTCCACGAGGACGCCGTCGTCGTGCGGCACGTCGGCCGGGAGGAGGTCGAGGACCGCGGTGTTGACCACGCAGGCGTGGCCGGAGGTGTGCATGAGGAACACCTTGCGGCCGTGGGCGACCCGGTCCAGTTCGGCCGCCGTCAGGTGCCGGCCGAGGGCCCGCTGGTCGTAGCCTCCGACGTGGACCCACGCGCCGGGCGCGCTCGAGCGGGAGACCGCCTCCGCCACGACGGCGAGGGCGTCCTCGATCCGCTCGCAGCCGGCGAGGGTCGGGGAGGCGGCCTTCAGGCCGGTCCACGCCAGGTGCACATGGCTGTCGATGAACCCGGGGAGCACCGTGGCGCCCTGAAGGTCGACGACCTCGCGGGCGGGCAGGGAGGTCACGGCCTCGTCGAGGCCGACGATCCGGCCGTGCCAGATGCCCAGGTCGTGGGCGACCGGGTGGTCGGGATCCATGGTGAGGATGCGCGCGTTGGTGATCCTCGTGCACAGCATCATGGGCAGTTCCCCTAGGTCGTTTCGGCGAGCACGGTGCCGGGGGCCGCGGTGGCCCGGGAGTCGTGCGTGCCGGTCGGCGTCTCGTGGCGGCGGGGGGCGGCGGGCACCATCAGCGGGGTGCCCGTCTCCGGGTCGTCGATGATCCGGCACGGCAGTCCGAAGACGTCCTCGACGAGTTCGGCGGTCATGACGGTGGCCGGGTCGCCCTGGGCGGCGATGACGCCGCCGGGTCGCATCACGATGAGGTGGGTGGCGTAGCGGCAGGCCTGGTTGAGGTCGTGCAGGACCGCGACGACGGTGTGTCCCTTGCGGGCGTGCAGGTCGGCGCAGAGGTCGAGCACCTCGACCTGGTGGGCGATGTCGAGGAAGGTGGTGGGCTCGTCGAGCAGCAGGATGGAGGTCTGCTGGGCGAGGACCATGGAGAGCCAGACGCGCTGGCGCTGCCCGCCGCTGAGGTCGTCCACCGGGCGGTCGGCGAGTTCGAGGACGCCGGTCTGGCGCATCGCCTCGACGACGGCGGTCTCGTCCTCGGCGGACCACTGCTTCAGGAGCCGCTGGTGCGGGTAGCGGCCGCGGGCCACGAGGTCGCCGACGGTGATGCCGCCGGGCGCGCTGGACGACTGCGGGAGCAGGCCGAGGCGCCGCGCGACCTCCCGCGAGCGGTACGAGGCGATGGCCGCGCCGTCGAGGTAGACCTGGCCGGCCTTGGGCTTGAGCATCCGGGCGAGCGCCGTGAGCAGGGTCGACTTGCCGCAGGCGTTGGGGCCGATGATCACGGTGAAGGAGTGGTCGGGGATGTCGACGCTCAGGGAGGTCGCCACCGTCCGCTGGTCGTAGGAGAGCGTGAGTTCCTCGGCGCGCAGCCGGGGCTGCGGGGGGTTCGTTGCGGTCATGCGCGGCTCTTTCGCGACTCGGTGATCAGCAGCCAGATGAGGTACAGCCCGCCGATGGCGCCCGTCGCCGTGCCCACCGGAAGGAGCGCGGGCGCGAAGGCCCGCTGGACGACGAGGTCGCTCACGGTGAGCAGGACGGCGCCCATGAGGGCGGACGGCAGGAGCGCCGGCGCGGACGAGCGGGTGAGCCGGCGCACCACTTGGGGTGCCGCGAGGGCGATGAACCAGATGGGACCGGTCACGGCGGTGGCGAACGCGGCGAGGGCGACACTGATGACGAGCAGGGCGGTGCGCGTGCGGGAGACGTGGACCCCGAGCCCCATGGCCGTGGTGTCGCCCATCTCCACCATGGCGAGGCGCCGGGAGAGGAACAGGGCGGGCGGCAGCAGGACGGCGAGGGCGAGCCCGATCGCCTGGGCGTGGACCCACAGCCGGTTCCCGAGGCTGCCGATCAGCCACGCCTGGGCCTCCAGTGCCTCCTGGAAGGTCGCCCGGGTGATCAGGTAGGAGTTGACGGCGAGCAGCAGGGCGCTGACGCCGACACCGATGACGACCAGGCGGAACCCCTGGAGGCCCCGGCCGATCATGAGGAGGTGGACGGCGAGGGCCGTGGCGAGGCCGCCGATCAGCGCGCCGAACGCGATCTGGGTCATGCTGCCGTGCAGCAGGATGATGACGATCAGCGCGCCGACGGCGGACCCGTTGGTGAAGCCGATGATGTCGGGGCTGCCGAGGGAGTTGCGGGTGAGGCTCTGCAGGATCGCCCCGCTGACGGCGAGGGCGGCGCCGACGAAGACGGCGGTCAGGATGCGGGGCATGCGCAGCGTGTTGACGACGAAGTCGGCGGCTCCCGACCCGTTGCCGGTCAGCGCCTGGAACACCTCGGGGACGGTGAGCGGGAAGTCGCCGGTGGTCAGGGTGACGCCCACGACGAGCACGAGCGCGGCGAGCAGCAGGGCGGTGACGGTGACCGTGCGGCCCTGGACGCGCAGGGAGACTCCGGCGGTGCGGATGACGCGGCCGCTGATGACGCGGGGGGCCGGGGCGTCCACGGACGCCGGTCCCCGGCGGGTGCCGCTGGTGGGGGTGTGTCCGGGTGTGGAGGGGCCGGAGGACTTCGCCTCCCGTACGACGCTCACAGCATGACCAGCTTTCGACGGCGGCACAGCGCGATGAACAGGGGCGCGCCGATGAACGCGGTGACGATGCCGACCTGCACCTCGCCCGGGGCGCCGAGCACCCGGCCGACGACGTCGGACCCGATGAGCAGGACGGGAGCGAGGAGCGTCGAGTACGCGAACACCCAGCGCTGGTCGGGGCCGACGACGAACCGGGCGATGTGCGGGACGGCCAGGCCGACGAAGCTGATCGGCCCGACCGCGGCGGTGGCGGCCCCGCACAGCAGCATCACGGCGAGGGCGGCCAGCACCCGGGTGCGGCCGATGTTCACGCCCAGGGCGCGCCCCACCTGTTCGCCCATCGCGAGGGCGTTGAGGGACGGGGCCAGGGCGAGCGCGACGACCAGGCCGACGGCGACGAACGGCAGGATCAGGAGGACGATGTCGTAGTACCGGCCCGCGAGCGACCCGACCGTCCAGAAGCGGAACTGGTCGAAGGCCTCCGGGTCGAAGAGCAGCACGCCCCAGTTGAAGGCGTACAGCACGGCGGTCACGGCCGCGCCGGCGACGACGAGCCGGTCGGGGGTGGCCAGTTTCCGTCCGGAGGAGCCGAGGAGGTAGACGCCGACCGACGCGGCGGCCGCCCCGGCGAGCGCGAACCACACGTAGCCGAGGGGCGAGGCGACGCCGACGAAGGCGATGGCGACGACGACGCCGGAGGAGGCGCCCAGGTTCACCCCGAGCAGCCCGGGGTCGGCGAGGGGGTTGCGGGTCAGCGCCTGCATCAGCGCGCCGGACAGTCCGAGGGCGATGCCGACGAGGAGCCCGAGGAGGGTGCGGGGGATGCGGTACTCGTGGACGATGACGGAGGCCTCCGAGCCGTCAGGACTCCACAGCAGGTCCCAGGTGGAGGCGAAGGGGATGCCTCTGGTCCCGACCCAGACACTGACCAGGCAGACGACGGCCAGCGCGCAGAGCGTCACGAGGAGCCCGGTTCCGCGCAGGGCCACGGCGGCCGGACGGACCGTGGGCACGGCGGGGCCGGCAGGACCACCGGTCTCGTTCCCGGACGCCGTCTGGGTTTCGACGGACAACGACCACTCCCCTGGCGGTGGTTGGCGCACCCCGCGTACGCGAGGCGTCAAACTGGTTCTGCCGGTCGGTGACTTGACGCGATGAACACTGCAACTTAGGTGAGCCTAACCGTACAGTCCTGAGGGGTCAACGCGGCCGCGCGCCCCGCGCGCGGGCTCGCGCATCAGTACCCCCGCAGCTCCCGCACGACCCCTTCGCTCCGAAGGTAATTAAGGTAGCCTTACCTAACCACCCACTCTGTCTCGTGGAGGATCCGCATGCCCGCTGGAGGACCAACGGGAGGCCATGTCCTCCGCAGAGCGCTCGGCGACCAACGTAGCCGTGTCGGCGGAGCGTCCCTCCTCGCCATGGCGCATCAGGCGTGCGAGGCCCTCGTGCCCGTCGTCATCGGCCTGGTCATCGACGAGGCGGTGGCGACCGGTTCGTCCGGTGCGCTCCTGCGCTGGCTGCTGGTGCTCGCCGTCCTGTTCCTCGTGCTGTCCACGTGCTACCGCATCTCCGCGCGGCTCACCGAGGGCGCGGGCGAGAGCGCGGCGCACCGGATCCGGCAGGACCTCGCCGCCCGGGTGCTCGACCCGCGGGGCGACGCCGACACCGGCCGGCTGACCGGCGCGCTGACCGCCGTCGCGACCGGCGACGCCCGACGGGTCGGCTCGGTGGCCTCCGCCCTGCCGTACGCGCTGTCCGCGCTGACCGGCCTCGCCATCAGCGCGGTGGCCCTGCTCCGCACCTCCGTCCCGCTCGGCCTGCTCGTGCTCCTCGGCGTCCCGCCCCTGCTGTGGATCGGCCACCTCATCAGCCGCCCGCTCGAGCGCCGCAGCGAGGCCGAGCAGGAGCACGCCGCCCACGCGTCCGGTGTCGCCGCCGACCTGGTCGCCGGACTCCGCGTCCTCAAGGGCATCGGCGCCGAACCGGCGGCCGTCGCCCGCTACCGCGAGACCAGCCGCGGCTCCCTGGCCGCGGCCCTGCGAGCGGCCCACAGCCGCGCCTGGCACGACGGCGCGATCCTCGCCCTGACGGGCGTCTTCATCGCCGTCATCGGCCTGTTCGGCGCCCACCTGGCGATGCGCGGCACGATCACCGTCGGAGAACTGGTGGCCGCCGTCGGCCTCGCGCAGTACCTCCTCGGCCCCTTCCAGCTCCTCACCTACGTCAACGGCGAGTTCGCCCAGGCCCGCGCGTCGGCCGACCGCATCGCCGATGTCCTCGCCTCGCCCCCGGCCGTCCCGGCCGGCACGACCGCCCTGCCCGAGCGGGTCGCCGGACGGCTGCGGCTGCGGGGCGTCACCCACGGGGCCCTGCGCGGCGTGGATCTCGACATCGCCGCCGGCAGCGTCGTCGGCGTGGTCACCAGGGACCCGGCCGCCGCGAACGACCTGCTGCTCTGTCTGGGCCGCGAACTCGACCCCGCCGAAGGGACCGTCGAACTCGACGGCGTCCCGCTGACCGACCTCCACCCCGGCGAGCTGCGCCGGGCGATCCTGGTCGCCCACCACGACGCCGACCTGTTCGAGGACAGCCTCCTCGCCAACGTACGGGCCGGGGCGGACACCGGCACGGTGGACGTCGGGCCGGCGCTCGCCGCCTCGACGGCGGACGACGTCGCCCAGGCCCTGCCCCAGGGCGTGGACACCGTGCTCACCGAGCGGGGCCGGTCTCTCTCCGGCGGCCAGCGCCAGCGCGTGGCGCTCGCCCGCGCGCTCGCCGCCGACCCCCCGGTCCTGGTCGTCCACGATCCGACCACGGCCGTCGACACGGTCACCGAGGCCCGTATCGCCGCCCGGCTGCGCGAGCTGCGCCGGGGCAGGACGACGGTCCTCGTCACCACCAGCCCGGCCCTGCTCGCCGGAACCGACCTCGTCGTGGTGCTCGACGACGGCGCCGTGACCGCCGAGGGCAGCCACCCCGAGCTGGTCGCCGCCCACGAGTCGTACCGCGCGGCGGTGCTGGCATGACGACCGCGCGGGACACCACACCGGACCAGCACACGCGGCAGCCCGAGGCGAAGGACGAAGGACGGACGATGAGCGGACCCGGCACGCCCGAACGCGAGCTCCTGCCCACCGCCACCGGCGCGCAGACCCTCTCCGTCGTCAGGGAACTGCTGCGCCGCCACCGGCTGCTGTCGGTCGGCGCGGTGACGGTCCTCGTCGTCGGCACCGCCATCGGACTGCTGACCGCCCCGCTGCTCGGGCGCATCGTCGACCTGGTCGTGGACCGGCGCGGCGCGTCCGCGCTCACCCTCCCCATGGTGCTGCTCCTCGTGGTGGCCCTCGCCAGGGGCGTCGCCACCGCCATCGGCAAGTCGCTCGTCGCCCGGCTTGGCGAGACGGTCCTCGCGGACCTGCGGGAGCGGTTCATCGCGCGGGCGCTGCGGCTGCCGCTCGAACGCGTCGAGCGGGCCGGGTCCGGCGACCTGACCTCGCGGGTGACCGGCGACGTCACGCTGATCGCGCGCGCGGTCCGCCAGGCCCTGCCCGAGTTCGCGAGCGCCTTCCTCACCATCGCCCTGACCCTGGCCGGCCTGACGGTCCTCGACTGGCGCTTCCTGCCGGCGGTCCTGCTGGCCGTGCCGATCCACGTCCTCACCGTGCGCTGGTACATCCCGCGGGCCTCGAAGATCTACGCCGAGCACCGGGTCGCGACCGGCGCCCTGCAGCACCAGCTCCTCGACAGCGTCGGCGGAGTCCGTACCGTACGGGCGTTCCGCCTGACCGACCGGCACACGGACCTCCTGGAGCGGCGGTCCCAGGCGGCCGTCGACCTGGCCGCCGGGGGCATGCGCCTGATCTCCGGCTTCTTCTCCCGCCTGAACGCCGCCGAGTTCGTCGGCATGGCCTCGATCCTCGTCACCGGCTTCCTGCTGGTCGACGCCGGAGCGGTGAGCATCGGTACGGCGACCGCCGCGGCCCTCTACTTCCACGGCCTGTTCAACCCGATCAACGCCGCGCTCTTCCTCATCGACGACGCCCAGTCCGCCGGGGCCAGCCTCGCCCGCCTGGTCGGCGTGTCGAGCCTCCCGGCCGAACGGGAGCCCGAGGCGCAGGCCGCCACACCGGTCGACGGCTCCGTCAAGGTGTCGGGACTCGGGCACGCGTACGTGGACGGCCACCCGGTCCTGTGCGACGTCGACCTGGACGTGCGGTCAGGGGAGCGCGTCGCCCTCGTCGGAGCGAGCGGCGCGGGCAAGACCACACTGGCCAAGCTCATCGCGGGCGTCCACGACCCGGCGGCCGGCGTGATCTCCCTGGGCGGGGTGGACAGCCGGGAGCTGGGCCCCGCCGGGGTCCGCAAGGCGGTCACACTGATCAGCCAGGAGGTCCACGTCTTCGCAGGACCGCTGGCGGAGGACCTGCGGCTGGCCCGGCCGGAGGCGACGGACGAGGAGCTGCGCACCGCGCTGGACCACGTCGGCGCCCTGGAGTGGGCCGACGCGCTCCCCGACGGCCTGGCCACGGTCGTGGGCGAGGGCGGGCACCGCCTGACGGTGACCCAGGCCCAGCACCTGGCGCTGGCCCGGCTGGTCCTGACCGACCCGCCCATCGCCATCCTCGACGAGGCGACCGCCGACGCCGGCAGCGCGGGCGCCCGCGTCCTGGAGACCGCCGCCCTGCGCGCCCTGGAGGGCCGCACGGGCCTGATGGTGGCCCACCGGCTCCCCCAGGCCGCCACCGCGGATCGCGTCGTCGTCCTCGACCAGGGCCGCGTCGTCGAGACCGGCACCCACGACGAACTGGTCGCGGCGGGCGGGCGCTACGCCGAGCTGTGGTCGGCCTGGTCCGCCAGCCGCCGCGAACCGACGGTCGGCGCGTAGCCCGGACCGGGCGGAACGAAGGGGCCCCGCCGGACGGCGGGGCCCCTTCGCGTGTCCGTGCCCGAAGCCGCACCACCGGCTGCGGGACGGGCGTACGGCGTGCGGGCTCGGCACGGGCCCGTCGTCCAGCCGATGCGGAGACGGGCGCTCCCCCGATGCTCGGGGCGGGCAGGCACGCGCCGAGCCCCGTACGCGGCCGGGACCGGACAGCCGGGTCGGAGGCGTGCGAGGGCTGGGAACGCGGGACGCCGCCGCCCGGGGAGGGGTTCCTCCCCGGGCGACGGCGTCCCGCGGGCGGGCGTCAGCCCTGTTCCGCCGCGAGGCTCGCCGGGCGCAGGTCCGTCCAGTGGGACTCGACGTACGCCAGGCACCCCTCCCTCGTGTCCTCACCGAAGACGGTGCGCCAGCCGGCCGGTACCTCCGCGAAGGACGGCCACAGCGAGTGCTGGTTCTCCTCGTTGACCAGGACCAGGAAGCGGCCCTGCGGGTCCTCGAACGGGTTGGTGCTCATGCGGTTTCACTCCTTGTGGACATGGCGGTGAACAGCTCCGAAAGCGGCTGCTCGGGATCGGCGGCCACGGTGCGCAGCAGCCTCTGGAGTTCGTCGGCGAGCCGCCGTGCCTTGGCGGCTCCGAACAGGTCGGTCGCGTGGATCAGACCGCAGTGGACGGGGCCCTCGCCCCGCGGCTCGTAGAAGCTGAGGGTCAGTCGCGCCCGCGTCGAGCCGGTCGGCACGGCGTCGAGGGAACCGACGCCGCCCTCCAGCTGCTCCAGGTCCGCCTGCTCGTGGTGGATCACCATGACCTGGGGACCCTCGGGGGGCAGCCCGGTCGCCCGAACCACCTCCTCGAACGGCAGTTCCTGGCGGTCCAGCGCGCTGAGCGTCGTCTCGCGGACGCGGGACAGCAGCTCGGCGAAGGTCGGGTCCCCCGCCGTGTCGGTGCGCAGCACGACCGTGTTGAAGAAGCAGCCGACCAGATCGGCCAGTTGGTCGTCGGTGCGGCCCGCCACCATCGTGCCGATGGGGAGGTCCGTGCCGGCGCCGTGGGCGGTCAGCAGCGCCGCCAGGGCGGAGTGCAGGACCATGAACATGCTGGTGCCGGTCGCCCGGGCCAGCTCGTCCACGGCCTCGTGCAGCCGCTCGTCGAGGACGAAGCCGACGTGGCCGGCGCCGGGGGCCGACGCGTCCGGGCCGTCCGCGGGGAGCGCCAGCTCGGCCGGTACGTCCTTGAGCGTGTCCCGCCAGTAGGCGAGCTGGCGCGCGCCGCGGCCGTCCGGGTCGTCCGGGTCGCCGAGGACCTCGCGGGCCCAGCGGCCGTAGTCCGCGTACGAGACCGGCAGCGGGGTCCACTCGGGTGCGCGGCCCTCCGTGCGGGCGGCGTACGCCGCCGTCAGGTCACGGAACAGGGGCACGACCGACCACTCGTCCACCGTCAGGTAGTGCATGGTCAGGAGCAGCGCCTGGTCTCCCTCGGCTCCCGTGAGCAGATGGGCGCCGAACGGCGCCGCGCGGTCCGGCTCCGGTGTTCCCGCGGCGAGTTCCGTCAGGCGGGTCTCCAGGTCCGCGCACGCCTCCCGGACCAGGGCCGGGGGCTCGGCGGGCCGGTGGTGGACGGTGCCGTCGCGTTCCGTGAACGCCGTCCGCAGCGGCTCGTGGCGGCCCGCCACGTCGGCGAGCGCGGCCGCGAGGGCGTCCGCGTCGAGCCCGCCGCCGGGTGAGCGCAGCACGAGGGCGTGGTCGAAGCGGGGGGTACGGCGGTACGCCTCCCACTGCCAGCGCTGGACGGGGGCGGCCGCCAGCGGTTCGTGGCCGGCGTCCCCCGGGCGCAGCGCCGGGCGGGCGGCGGCCGCGCCCTTCAGCTTGCCCTCCAGTCCGGCGACGGTCAGCGCGTCGAAGACGTCGCGGATGCTCAGTTCCACCCCGAACTCGGCGCGGATGCGGCCCAGGAGCCGCATCGAGGCCATGGAGTGGCCGCCGAGCGCGAAGAAGTTGTCGTGGACGCCGACCTTCTCCAGCTTGAGGATGTCGCAGAACAGCGCGGCGAGCCTGGCCTGCGTCCCGTTCGCCGGCCGGGTGTCTCCGGTCATGGCGGCCCAGTCCGGCGCGGGCAGCGCCTTGCGGTCGAGCTTGCCGTTGGGCGTCAGCGGCAGCGGGCCGTCCAGCGGGACGACGAGCGCCGGGACCATGTACTCGGGCAGGACGCCGGCCACGTGGGCGCGCAGCTCGTGCGGGGCCGCTTCCCCGGCCTCGCCCGCCTCCCGCACGGCGTAGCCGACCAGGCGGACGATGTCGCCGTCGCGGTCGGGCACGACGGCGGCCTGGGCCACGGACGGGTGCGAGGCGAGGACCGCCTCGATCTCGCCCAGTTCGATGCGGAAGCCGCGCACCTTCACCTGGGTGTCGACGCGCCCGAGGAAGTCGACGTTGCCGTCCGCGCGCCAGCGGGCGCGGTCGCCGGTGCGGTACATCCGGCTGCCGGGCGGGCCGTAGGGGTCGGCGACGAACCGCTCGGAGGTCAGCCCGGCCTTGCCGAGGTAGCCCCGGGCGAGGCCGCGTCCGGAGACGTACAGCTCGCCGGCGACACCGGGCGGGACGGGACGCAGATGGTCGTCCAGGACGTAGCAGCGGGTGTTGGGGTCGGGCCGGCCGATGGGCACCCGGCCGGTCGGGCGGCCCGTCTGCTCGCGTGCGGGCCACAGCGTGGAGTTGACGGTCGCCTCGGTCAGGCCGTACGCGCAGATCAGGTGGGCCGTGGCGCCGAATCGCTCGAAGAGGTCCGGCGGCACGGTCTCCGTGCCGACCAGGACGGTCGACCCTTCGGGCAGTTCGCAGCCCGGCGGCAGGGCGGACACCAGGGACGGCGGCAGGATCATGTGGGTGATCCGCTGGTCCGCGAGGAAGTCGGTGAGCGCCGGGCCCGCGACCCGGGCCTCGTCCGTGATGAGGACGAGCCGGCCGCCGTGGCAGAGCGCCATCGACAGTTCGAAGGCGAAGACGTCGAAGCCGATGGACGCGAACTGCAGGACGCGGCTGTCGCGCTCCAGGCCCATCCGGTCGACGGCGGTGGCGACCAGGCTGGCGATGCCCTCGTGGGGGACGATCACGCCCTTGGGGCGGCCGGTCGAGCCGGAGGTATAGATGACGTACGCCGCCTGGTCGAGGGCGATCCGGCCGCCGTCGACGGGGGTCTCGGGCAGGGCGTCCAGTTCGGCGGCGGTGGCGGGGTCGTCCAGCAGGACCGCCGGTACGCCCGCCACGTCGGGGATCTTGCCCGCCACCGGCTCGGTGCCGACCACGAGGGCGGCCCGGGAGTCCTCGATCATGTAGGTGAGACGGTCGGCCGGGTGGACCAGGTCGAGCGGCAGGAAGGCCGCGCCCAGCTTCAGGGCCGCGAGGACCGTGGCGACCATGTCGACCGAGCGGGGCACCGCCACGCCGACGACGCTCTCGGCGGCCACGCCGCGTGCGGCGAGGAGCCGGGCGATGCGGTTGGCCCGGGCGTCCAGCTGCGCGTAGGACACGGAGCGGGAGCGGTCGACGACGGCGACGGCGTCGGGGCGCTCGGCGAGCCTCGCCGCGAACAGGGCGGGGAAGGTCTTCTCGTCGACCTCGCGGGCGGTGTCGTTGAAGCCCTCCAGGACCAGCCGCCGCTCGTCGTCGCGGAGGATCTCCGCCCGTGAGACGGGCCGCTCGGGCGCGGCGACCAGGGCCGTGACGAGCGTCCTGAGGCGCTCGCCGAGGCGCTCGGCGGTCTCCTGGTCGAACAGCTCGGTGGCGAACTCCAGGCGGCAGCCCAGGGAGCCCGTCGAGCCGTCGGCCGGGGTGTGCTCGGTGAAGCTGAAGACGAGGTCGAACTTGGCGGAGCGGACGCGGAAGGGCACGTAGTCGGCGTGGAGACCGGGCAGTTCGAGGCCGTCGCCGGTGCGGGCGTGGTAGCCGACCATCACCTGGAAGAGCGGGTTGCGGGACAGCGAGCGGGTGGGGTTGAGCTTCTCCACGACCGCCTCGAAGGGCACGTCCGCGTGCGAGAACGCCGCCAGGTCGGTCTCCCTGACCCGCCCGAGCAGCTCCATGAAGCTGGGGTCGCCGGTCAGGTCGGTGCGCAGGACCAACGTGTTGACGAAGAAGCCGACCAGGTCGTCCAGGGCCTCGTCGCCGCGCCCGGCGATGGGCGAGCCGAGGGGGATGTCCGTCCCGGCGCCCATCCGGTGCAGCAGGGTGGCCACGGCGGCGTGCGCCACCATGAACATGCTGGCCCCGCTCTCGCGGGCGAGCCGCCTCAGGCCCTCGTGGACGTCGGCGTCGAAGGCGATGTCGAGTTCGGCGCCGGAGAACGCCGGCCGTGCCGGGCGCGGCCGGTCGGTGGGCAGCTCCAGCTCCTCGGGGGCGCCGTCCAGCGCCGTCCGCCAGTACTCCAGCTGCCGGGCGGCCAGGCTGCCGGCGTCGGCCGGGTCGCCGAGGAGGCGCTGCTGCCACAGGGCGTAGTCGGCGTACTGCACCGGGAGCGGCTCCCAGTCGGGTGCCGAGCCGCCGAGGCGGGCCGTGTAGGCGGTGGCCAGGTCGCGCAGGAACGGGCGGTCCGACCACTCGTCGGTGGTGATGTGGTGCAGCAGCAGGACGACGACGTGGTCCTCGGGGGCCAGCTCCACCAGGGTGGCGCGCAGCGGCAGTTCGGCGGCCAGGTCGAAGGGGCGGTTGGTGGCCGCGTCGACGATGCCGGGCACCTCGTCCTCGGTGGCGCGCAGCCGCTCCACCACGGGCCGCGCCTCCGCGGCGGGCAGCACGCGCTGGATCGCCTGGCCGTCGCGGTCGACGAACACCGTGCGCAGGGCTTCGTGCCGGGCGGTCACGTCGGCGAGCGCCGCCTCCCACGCGTCGGCGTCGAGCGCGCCGCTCAGCCGCATGACCAGCGGGAAGTTGTAGGCGGCGGAGGTGCACTCGATCTGCTGGATGACCCACAGGCGCTGCTGGGCGTGGGACAGCGGCAGTTCGTCGGGCCGCTCCACGGCGGTCAGCGCCGGGCGGGCGGCGCCGCCGGAGCGGGCCGCGCGCTCGACCAGCTCGGCGACCGTGGGGGCCTCGAAGAGGTCGCGGATCGCCAGTTCGGTGTCGAGCGCCGTACGGGCCCGGCTGACGAGGCGGGTGGCGAGCAGGGAGTGGCCGCCCAGTTCGAAGAAGTCGCTGTCGATGCCGACGCTGCCCTCGGGCAGAGCGAGGACCTCGGCGAAGAGCGCGCAGAGCGTCTCCTCGCGGGGGTCGCGCGGTGCGCGGCCGGTGCCGGTGCCGGCGAAGTCGGGTGCGGGCAGGGCGCGTACGTCCAGCTTGCCGTTGACGGTGAGCGGCAGGGTGTCCACGGGGACGAGCGCGGAGGGGACCATGTAGTCGGGCAGGCCCGCCTTGAGGTGGTCGCGCAGCCGCTGGACCAGGTGGTCGTCGGCCGTGGTGCCGTCCTCCGGGGCGAAGTAGCCGACGAGGCGCTTCGTGCCGGTGCTCTCGTTCACGACCACCGCCGCGTGGGCGACCTCGGGGTGCGCGGACAGGGCGGAGGCGATCTCGCCGAGCTCGATGCGGTATCCGCGGATCTTGACCTGGTCGTCGGTGCGGCCGAGGAAGTCGAGCAGGCCGTCGGGCCGCCGGCGCACCAGGTCGCCGGTGCGGTACATCCGCTCCCCCGGCTCGCCGTAGGGGTTGGCGACGAACCGCTCGGCGCTCAGTGCGGGACGGTCGTGGTAGCCGCGGGCCAGACCGGTGCCGGCGATGTACAGCTCGCCCGGGCAGCCCTGCGGGACGGGCCGCAGCATGGTGTCGAGGACGTAGGCACGGGTGTTGCGGATCGGCAGGCCGACCGTGGGCGTCGGGCTGTCGGTCGTCGAGCCGCCGAGCGTGTTGATCGTGTACTCGGTCGGTCCGTACAGGTTGTAGCCGTACGTGCCCTCGGTGCGGCGCAGCGTCGTCCACACGGTGTCGGACACGGCCTCGCCGCCGAGCAGGACCAGGGCCGGCCGGTGCTTGCCGGCCTTCTCGTCCCGGTCGAGGAGTCCTTCCTCGATGAGCAGCTGGGCGTAGGTGGGCGTCACGTTGACGACGTCGACCCGGTGGGCGTCACAGTAGGCGACCAAGGCCTCGGCGTCGCGGCGCAGCTCCTCGTCGCAGACGTGCACCTCGTGGCCCTCGACGAGCCAGAGCAGCTCCTCCCAGGACATGTCGAAGGCGAAGGAGACGGTGTGCGCGATCCGCAGCCGGCGCCCACCGGCCGAGGCGATGGCCGGGTCGAAGATCTCCTTCTGGTGGTTGAGCTGCATGTTCGTCAGGCCCCGGTAGGGGGTGACGACGCCCTTGGGGCGGCCGGTGGAGCCGGAGGTGTAGATGACGTAGGCCGGGTGCTCCAGGCGGTCGGCGAGGTCCCGCGCGAACGCGGGCCGCTCGGCGTCGGTGACCTCGTCGCCGGACAGGGCGGCCAGTTCGGCGGCCACGGCCGCGTCGTCCAGGAGGAGTTCGGGGGCGACGGGGCCCGCCTCCGCGCGCAGCGTGGGGGCGACGGCCGTGGTCGACACCAGGCACAGCGGGCCGGTGTCCTCCACCATCAGGCGCAGCCGGTCGGCCGGGTGGTCCAGGTCCAGCGGCAGATAGGCGGCGCCGGTCCGCAGGACGGCGAAGAGCGCGGCCACCATGTCGATGGAGCGGGGCAGGGCCAGCGCCACGACCTTCTCCGAGGCGGCTCCCCGGGCGAGGAGCAGCCGGGCGAGCCGGTTGATGTGCGCGTCCAGTTCGGCGTAGGTGAGGGCGCGCTCGCCGAAGACCAGCGCGACCGCGTCCGGGGTACGGGCGACCTGGGCGGTCAGCATGTCCGCGACGGTCTCGTTCGGCACGGGCTCACGGCTGTCGGCCCACTCGGCGGTCAGCGCGGCGCGCTCGGCGGGCAGCAGCAGGTCGACGCCGACGGTCCGGGCGGTGGCCGCGTCCGGGGCGTCGAGGGTCGCGGCGAGCCGCTCCAGGACGGTGGTGAACCGGCCGAGGACGGTGGTCGCCGCCTCGGCGTCGAAGAGGTCGGGCCGGGCCGCCAGGGTGACCCGGAGCCGGGTCTCGGGGGTGACGATGAGGGTCAGCGGGAAGTGGGTGCCGTCGACGTTCGACACGTCGGTGATGCCGTACCGCTGCCGCAGCGCCGCGGCCCGGTCCTCGCCGTCGGCGGAGCGGAGCACGAAGAGCGTGTCGAAGAGGCGGCGGTGGCCGGTCTCCTGCTGAAGCGTGCCGAGCCCGACGTACTCGTACGGCATGACGGCGGCGCGCTCGGACTGCATGCGGCGCAGCAGGTCGAGCAGCGGCTCGTCCGGGGCGAAGGCGACCCGCGCGGGGATGGTGTTGAGGAACATGCCGATGATGCCGGCGACGTTCGGCACGTCGGTGGGGCGTCCGGCCACGGCGGTGCCGAAGGCGACGTCGGCGCGGCCGGTCATCGCGGAGAGGACCAGGCCCCAGGCGGCGTTGAGGACGGTGTTGAGGGTGAGGCCGTGGCGGCGGGCCAGGGCGCGCAGGCCGTCGCTGGTCTCCCGGGTGAGCAGTGCGTCGAAGTCGGCCGGGATGACCGGGTCCGCGTCGCGGCCGGTGGGGGCGACGAGGGTCGGCTCGTCGAACCCGGCGAGCGCGTCGCGCCACGCGCCGACGGCCTGGGTGGTGTCCTGCCGGTCGAGCCAGGCGAGGTAGTCGCGGTAGGAGCCGGGGGCGGGCAGACCGGTGGTGTCGCCGCCGCGCTCGTACAGCGTGAACAGCTCCTCCAGGAACAGCCAGGCGGACCAGCCGTCCCACAGGATGAGGTGGTGGGTGACGACGAGCCGGTCGCGGCCGTCGCCGAGCCGGATCAGCTGGAGGCGGCAGAGGGGCGGCGCGGACAGGTCGAAGCGCCGGCGGCGGTCGGCCGCGAGCAGCTCGTCGACGCGGGCGCGCTGCTCGTCGGCGGGCAGGCCGGACAGGTCGGTCTCGACGAGCGGGATCTCGGCGCCGTCCGCGATGAACTGCACGGGCCGGGGCAGGCCGTCGCTGGTGAAGCCGGCGCGCAGGCTGGCGTTGCGGGCGAGGAGCGCGCGGCAGGCGGCGCGCAGGCGGTCGGCGTCGAGGCGGTGGTCGAAGTCCAGGTTCTCCTGCGACAGGTAGACGTCGAGGGCGTCGCCCGCGTCGTAGGTCGCGTGGAAGTACATGCCCTCCTGGAGCGGGGAGAGCGGCCAGATGTCGGCGACGGGCAGTCCGGCGGCGGCCTCGACGCGCGCGGTCTCCTCGTCGGTCAGCTCCAGTCCGCCGAGCGGGGCGGGCGCGGGCGGTTCCTCGGGGCCGGCCGCGGCGGCGGTCAGTTGGCCAAGCAGCGCCTGGAGGGCGGGGTCGACGGCCGCGCCGGACAGACTCTGCTGGGCCAGCATGGCCCGGAGCGCGGCGGCGGCCTGTCCGGCGTCGGTGGCCGAGACGGTGAGGGCGGGAGCGTCGGCGGGCGGGGCCGCCGGGGCGGTGGGGCCGTCCTGGGGGTGCGGAGCGTCCTGGGCCGTCGCGGCGAGCGCGGCGGGCGTACGGTGCTCGAACACGTCGCGCGGGCTGATGGTCAGTCCCCTTTCCCGGGCCTGGGTGACGACGGCGATCGAGGTGAGGCTGTCGCCGCCGAGCATGAAGAAGTCGTCGTCGGCGCCGATCCCCGGCGTTCCGAGGACGGCGGTGAAGATCTCGCACAGGGCGCTCTCGCGCTCGTCGCGGGGCGCGCGTCCGCCCGCCCTGGGGGCGACGGACGGTGCGGGCAGGGCGTTCTGGTCGAGCTTCCCGCTGGGGCTCAGGGGCAGTGCGTCGAGGGTGACGACGGCGCTGGGCACCATGGCGGCGGGCAGCGCCCCGGCGAGGGCGCCGAGCAGGGCGTCGCCGTCCGGGGCGGTGGTCCCCGGAGCGGGGACCGCGTAGCCCACGAGGGCCCCGTCGCGGACGACGACGGCCGCGCGGGCGACGCCCGGCAGGCCGCCGAGAGCCGCCTCGATCTCGCCCAGCTCGATGCGGTTGCCGCGGATCTTCACCTGCCGGTCGGTGCGGCCGAGGTACTCGACGGCGCCGTCGGCCCGGCGCCTGACCAGGTCGCCGGTGCGGTACATCCGGGTGCCGGGCTCCCCGAAGGGGTCGGCGACGAACCGTTCGGCGGTCAGGCCGTACCGCGCGTGGTAGCCGCGTGCCAGCTGCGCACCGGCGAGGTACAGCTCGCCCGGGACGCCGTCCGGGACGGGTCGCAGGAAGGCGTCGAGGACGTACAGGCGGGTGTTCCAGACGGGCCGGCCGATGGGGACGGCGAGTTCGCTGCCGCCCTCGTACGGGAAGAAGGTCACGTCGACGGCCGCCTCGGTGGGCCCGTACAGGTTGTGCAGCGGCACCGGGCCGGGGGCGTGCCGGGCCGTCAGGTCGGACCAGCGGCGGGCGTCGGGGCCGGTGAGCGCCTCGCCGCTGCAGAAGACCCGGCGCAGGCTCGCGGCCCAGTCGGGGGCGGCGGGTGCGGCTTCGAGGGTCTGGACGAACGCGGCCAGCATCGACGGGACGAAGTGGGCGGTCGTGATCCGCTCGGTGCGGATCAGGTCGGCCAGGTACGCCGGGTCGCGGTGGCCGTCGGGCCGGGCGAGGACGACGGTGGCGCCTTCGACCAGGGCCCAGAAGAACTCCCACACGGACACGTCGAAGCTCGACGGGGTCTTCTGCAGCACCCGGTCGTCGGCGGTCAGGCCGTACTCGCCCTGCATCCAGGCCAGCCGGTTGACGATGGCCCGGTGGGTGACGGAGACGCCCTTGGGGCGGCCCGTGGAGCCGGAGGTGTAGATGAGGTAGGCGGGGTGGTCGGGGCCCGCCGGTTCGAGCGGCGCGCCGGGGGCCTGCCCGTCGTGTTCCGGGACCTCGTCCTCGCGGTCCACCAGGACGTGCGCGAGGCCCGCCACAGGAGGCAGCCGGTCCGCGGACGCGGAGGTGGTGAGGACCGTACGCGCGCCGGAGTCGCCGAGCATGAACGCGACCCGGTCGGCGGGGTAGTCGAGGTCGACGGGCAGGTAGGCCGCGCCCGCCTTGTGGACGGCGAGGAGCGCCACCATCAGCTCCGCCGAGCGGGGCACCGCGACGGCGACGAACCGCTCGGGGCCGGCGCCCCGGGCCCGCAGCCGCCGGGCCAGGGCCTCGGCGCGCCGGTCGAGTGCGGCGTACGTGAGGGTGGTGCCCTCGAAGACGACGGCGGGGGCGTCGGGGGTGCGGGCCACCTGCGCGGCGAAGAGCGTCGCGAGGGTGGCGCCGGTGTCGGGGAGCGGGCGCGCGGTGGCGTTCAGCTCGGCGAGCCGCTCCCGCTCGCGGTCGGACAGCAGGCCGAGGCGGGCGACGGTGCGGTCGGGGTCGGTGGTGAGGGTGCGCAGCAGCGTCTCGAAGCGGTTGGCGAGGACAGCCACCGCGACCTGGTCCAGCCGGGCGGCGTCGTACGCGAACCGCAGCGCGAGGTGCCCGTCGCGGGGTTCCACGATGAGGGCGAGCGGGTAGTGCACGGCGTCGATGACCTCGGCGCCGGTGACCAGCGGGGCCACCGGCCCGCCGGCGGAGGCGAGGTCGCCCGCCGGGTAGTTCTCGAAGACCACGAGGGTGTCGAAGAGTTCACCGCCGCCGGCGACGCGCTGGATGTCGGCGAGGCCGAGGTGCTGGTGGTCAAGGAGCGCCGCGTGCTCGTCCTGGACGCGCCGCAGCAGGTCGGCGAGGGACTCCTCGGCGCGCAGGGTCACGCGCGCCGGGACGGTGTTGATGAACAGGCCCACGGCCGCGTCCAGGCCCTCGACCTCCGTGGTGCGCCCGGACACGGTGGTGCCGAACACGACGTCCCGGCTGCCGGTGAGCGCGCCGAGCAGCAGGGCCCAGGCGCCGTTGACGACGGTGCTCAGGGTGAGGCCGGCCAGCCGGGCGCGAGCCGTCAGGTCGGCGGTGAACACCTCGGGCAGCCGGAGGTCGACGTGCTCGTGCCGGGCCCGGCGCGCGGAGCCGGCGCCGTCGTCGGTGGTCAGGGCGGGCAGCCGGGTCGGTCCGTCGAGGCCGGCGAGCGCCCGGGCCCAGGCGTCGCGGGCGGCGTCACGGTCCCGGCCGGCCAGCCAGGACAGGTAGGCGCCCGGTGCGACGGGCTCGGGCAGGGGCTCGCCCGCGTAGGCGGCGGTGAGTTCGCGCAGCAGGACGGAGACGGACCAGCCGTCGGCGATGATGTGGTGCAGGGTGAGCAGCAGCCGGTGGCGCTGCCCGTCCCGGATCAGGGTGGCCCGCAGCAGGGGTGGGGCGGCCAGGTCGAACCCCTCGGCGCGGTCGCGCCGCAGGATGTCCGCGATGCCGGTCGGGGCCGTGTCGGCCTCGCGCCAGGGCAGGGTCACCCTCTCGGCGAGCCGCTGGACGACCTCGCCGCCGGGGAGCTGGCGGAAGGAGGCGCGCAGCAGCGGGTGCCGGTCGAGCATCAGCTGCAGCGCCCGGCGCAGCCGGTCGGGGTCGACGGTGCCCGCGAGGTCGAGGACTTCTTGGACGACGTAGAGGTCGTCGTCCTCCCGGTCGAACGAGGCGTGGAAGAAGAAGCCTTCCTGGAGCGGCGAGACGGGCAGGGCGTCCTCGTCGAGGACGACCGCCGGGGCGGTCACCGCGCCGGCCGCGGGATCGATCCGGCTCGCGGTCCTGGCGAGCGCCGCCACGGTGCGCTGGCGGAAGACGTCTCGCGGGGTGAGGGCGAGTCCGCTCTCCCGGGCACGGTTCACCATCTGGATGGCGACGATGCTGTCGCCGCCCAGCTCGAAGAAGCTGTCGTGGACGCCGACCGACGGCAGGCCGAGGACCTCGGCGAAGAGCCGGGCGAGGGTGGTCTCGACGGGGCCGGCCGGCGCGTCGTGGCCGGCCATCGCGGTCCACTGCGGTGCGGGCAGCGCGCGGCTGTCGAGCTTGCCGTTGGGGGTGAGCGGCAGGGGGCCGTCGAGGCGTACGAGCGCGGAGGGGACCATGTAGTCCGGGAGCGCCTCCGCGAGCCGGGAGCGGGCGTCGGCGACGGCGGCGTCCGCGTCGGTGCCGGACTCGGCCACGAGGTAGGCGACCAGGCGCTTGACGCCGCGGTGGTCCTCGCGGACGAGGACGGCGGCCTGGGCGACGCCCGGGCAGGCCATGAAGGCGCTCTCGACCTCGCCGGGCTCGATGCGGTGGCCGCGGATCTTGATCTGTCCGTCGGCGCGGCCCAGGAACTCCAGGTTGCCGTCGGCGCTCCAGCGCACCCGGTCGCCGGTGCGGTACATGCGGGCGCCGGGCTCGTCGGCGTACGGGTCGGCGACGAAGCGCTCGGAGGTGAGCCCGGGCCTGCCGAGGTAGCCGCGGGCCAGACCGCGGCCGCCGACGTACAGCTCGCCCTCGGCGCCGACCGGGACCGGTCGCAGGGCCGAGTCGAGGACGTAGGTACGGGTGTTGGGGTCGGGCCGCCCGATCGGCGCGGGGCCCGGCCGGTCGGCGTCGGCGGACCAGAGCGTGGAGTTGACGGTGGCCTCGGTGAGGCCGTAGGCGACGACGACCCGGACGCGGCCGGCCCAGCGGGCGATGAGCTCGCTCGGCACGGCCTCCGTGCCGACGATCAGCACGGCGCCGTCGGGCAGGTCGCACTCCTGCGGCAGCGCCGAGACGAGCGACGGCGGCAGGATCATGTGGGTGGCGCGGTGGTGGGCGATGTAGTCGGTGAGGGCCGGCCCGGCGACCCGGCGTTCGGTGGGGACCACGATGACGCGGCCGCCGACGCACAGCGACATGATCAGGTCCCAGACGGTCACGTCGAAGCCGGCCGAGGCGAACTGCACGACCCGGCTGTCGGCCGTGATGCCGATGCGGTCGGTGGCGGTCGCGATGAGGCTGCCGACGCCGTCGTGCGAGACGACGACCCCCTTGGGGCGGCCGGTGGAGCCGGAGGTGTAGATGAGGTACGCGGCCTGGTCGAGGACGACGGGGACGCCGGGAGCGGTCGGGGCGAGGGCGGCGCACTCGGCGGCCACGGCCGGCTCGTCGAGGAGCACGCGCGCGGTGCCGGGGGTGTCCGGCAGACCGTCGGACAGCTCCCGGGTGGTGACGACCGTCCGGGCGCCGGCGTCGTCCAGCATGTAGGCGATGCGGTCCTGGGGGTGGTCGGCGTCGAGCGGCAGGTAGGCCGCCCCCGCCTTCATCACGGCCAGCAGGGCGATCACGAGTTCCGGGGAGCGGGGCAGCGCCACGGCGACGATGTCCTCGCGGGCGACGCCCCGGGCGAGAAGGAGGCGGGCGAGGCGGTTCGCGGCGGCGTCGAGTTCCGCGTACGACAGCTCCCGGTCCTCGCAGACGAGCGCGACGGCGTCGGGAGCGAGGCGTACCCGCTCCTCGAAGGCGGCGGGCCAGGACAGCTCGGGGGCGGGGCGGGGCGCCACGCCGAACTCGTCGAGCAGCCGGGAGCGCTCGGCGCCGGAGGTCAGTTCGATGTGCCCGACGGGCAGGTCGGGGTCGGAGGCGAGCGCGTCGAGCACGGCGAGGAAGCGGCGCTCGTGGTCGGCCAGCGTGGCCTCGTCGCAGACGGCGGCGTCGGCGTCGAGGTGGATGCGCAGCCCGTGGCCCTCCGCGAACTCCCCGAAGGTGAGGGCGAGGTCGCTGACGGGGCCGAGCCAGCACGGCACGAACTCCGCGTCGGCGCCCTCGAAGCGGAGTCCCTCCGGCTGGGGAAGGATGTTGACCGTCGGGCCGACGAGCTCCTGGACGCCGTCGACAAGGCCCAGGTCACGGGCGAGGTCCTCGGCGCGGTAACGGCCGTGGTCGACGGCCTCGGAGACGGCCTCGCGGACGGTCTCCAGGAGCCGGGTGCCGGTCATGTCGGGGCGGACGGTGAGGCGCAGCGGCAGGATGTTGGACACCATGCCGGGGGTGCGCCGGGTCCCGGGGTCCTGGCGGGTGGTGACGGGCAGGCCGAGGACCAGGTCCTGCTCGCCGGTGGCGCGGTGCAGATAGGCGGCCGAGGCGGCGATCAGGAGCCGGGAGAGCGACCGGCCCGCGGCGGTGGCCCCGGCGCGCAGCGCCGCGGCGGCCTCGGGGGCGAGCTGGGTGGTGCGGCGGACGCGGCGCCTCATGGGCGCGGCCGCGCGCTCGACGAGGCGGACGGGCTCGGGCCGGCCGGCCGTCCTCTCCCGCCAGTACGCGCGGTCCCGCTCGTACCGCTCGGAGCCGCGGTAGGCGGTGTCCGCCCGGACGAGCCGGGCCAGGGACCAGTCAGGGGCGGTGGCGGCCCCGTCGGCCGAGTAGAGGTCGCCGGCACGGCGGGTGATCTCGGCGATGCCGGCGCCGTCGACGACGATGTGGTGGTAGCGCTGGAACCACCAGACGCGGTCGTCGGCGAGCCGGAGCAGTGCCTGGCCGAACAGCGGGCCGGCGGACAGGTCGGCGGGGCGGTCGCGGTCGGCGTCCATCCACCGGTAGGCCGCCTCCTCGGGCTCTGCCTCGCCCCGCAGGTCGACGTGGGTCACCTCGACGGGGAAGCGTGTGGGTGTCTGGCGCGGTACGCCGTTCACGTCCTCGATCCGGACGTGCAGGCTCTCCGCCTCCTCGGTGGCCCGGCGGACGGCGGCCGTCAGGCGGTCCAGGTCGATGCGGCCGCTGAGTTGGAGTACGAAAGCGATGTTGTAGGCCGAGCCCTCCGGCTCGATCTGCTGGGCCAGCCAGATGCCGGACTGCCCGCCCGTGACGGGCATCCCGGAAGCGGACGTCCGGTCCGACTCGACGTCAAACATCGTTCGTGAGGGCCTTTCCCTGGTGGTGCGTCGGTGACGTGCGGTACGCGTCCCGCCCGCCCGCCCGCGGGGCCGAGCTGCGGCGGGCGGGGCGGGACGCGCGATCGGGGGCGGACGGCTACTTGACGGCCGTCAGCAGCGGCTCGATCTCGTCGATCGCGTAGGGGATCGACAGGACCGTGTTGAAGGAGAAGGCGGCGCCGATGTCCGGGTCCTGGTACGGCACGAACAGGTCGCGCTTCTCCTGGTTGACCTTGAGCTTCTTGTAGAGCGGCTCGGCCTTGATGCGGTTGTTGGCGTCCGTGCTGGAGGTGACCCAGACGAGACGGTCGACGTCGAGGACGTTCAACTTCTCGGCGCTGAGTTCGGCGACGTTCCAGCCGGGCTTGGCCATGGTGTCGATCTCGGGCTTCAGCTTGAAGCCGAGCTCGGAGAAGAAGATCGACTTGGGGTCGGTCTTGGTGAAGGCGGAGTACTTGCCGGCCTCGAAGCTGTCGGCGACGGCCAGGGTCTTCTGCGCCCACTCGGGGTGCTTGTCGCGCGCGGCCTTGAAGCGGGCGTCGACGCCGGTGATCAGCTTCTCGGTCTCGTCGGCCTTGCCGAGCGACTTGCCGATCTGGCGGGTCATCACCTGCCACGGGGCGCCGTAGTCCGGGTGGTCCTTGGGCTGGGCGACGACCTTGGCGATCTTCGACAGGGTGTCGTACTGCTCCTTCTTCATGCCCGAGTACTGCGCGACGATCAGGTCGGGCTTGAGGGCCGCGATCTTCTCGATGTTGTACTCGTCGCGCTCGCCGACGACCTGCGGCGGCGTCGAGCCCCACTTGTCCTTCGCCCAGGGCCACTTGCCGTACGGCTGCTCCTTGAACCAGTCGACGGAGCCGACCGGCTTGATGCCGAGGGCGAGGACGGCGTCCTGGTCGGACAGGCCGAGGGTGACGACCTTCTTCGGCTCCGACTCGATGGTCGTGCTGCCGTACTTGTGCTCCACGGTGACCGGGAAGGCGGTGGACTTGCTCGCGCCGGCCTCGGCCGACGGCTTGGACTCGGTCTTCTCCGTACCGCCCCCACAGGCGGACAGGGCGAGCGCGGCGGCGGCGGCGACGGCCACGCGGGGGACGTTTCTGACGAACCGCGTCAGCGCGGGGCGTGTACCAGTGGACACGGATGTTCCTTTCACGGGGGTTTCTCTGTGCTGCCACGCCTGCCGGGTGCGACGGCGCCACCCGGTGGAGCGCGGCGGTATGTGCGTGGGGGGTACGGGGACAGGGGGTACGGGGGACGGGGGTGCGGCCTGGGCGCGGAGCGTGCGCCCGGTGCCGGGGTGGCCGCCACTCGGACCGGACCGGCGAGCGGGCCGGCCGGATCCCCGGGGCGGTCCTGGGGGTGTGTCGCCGATCGGGCCGGATCAGGGAGCGGAGGCCGGCGGGATCGGCAGGACGTCCGCTAGCGGCTCGTACCGATCCCGTCGGCGACCGGGCGGGCCACCTCGGCGGAGGCCGGGAGACCGCGGTCGAGGATCGAGTCAAGGATCTCGCCGACCCGGATGGCGGTGTTGGACAGCAGCGACGACGTGATGCCGTGCGTGTGCTCGGTGCCGCCCTGGAGGTAGATGCCGCAACGCAGTTCGGCGTCTGTGGCGATGCGGTAGTCGCGTTCGACGCGGACGCGGCCCTGGTCGTCGCGGTGGCACCGGCCGGCGACGTCGCCGAGGAGGCCGAGGCCGTCCGCCTGCTGGTAGCCGGTGGCGAAGACCACGATGTCGGCGTCCAGCGTGCTGTCCTCGCCGCTCACCAGCGACTTGACGGTGGCGCGGACGCTGTCGGGGGTCTCTTCGACGCCGGTGAGGCGGGAGACGTTGATGAAGCGCAGGCGCTCGGTGCCGAGGACCTTCTCCTGGTACGCCTGCCGGTACAGGTCGTCGATCAGGTCGATGTCCACCACGGAGTAGTTGGTGTTGCCGTGATAGCCCATCAGCTTGCGCTTGATGTCGTCCGGGGCGGCGTAGTACTCGTCGACCGCCGCGGGGTCGAAGATGCGGTTGGCGAAGCTGCTGTCGTCGGCGGGGCTGTAGCCGTAGCGCGAGAAGACGGCGCAGATCTCCGCCTCGGGGAAACGGCGGTGCAGGTAGGCGACGTTCTCGGCGGCGCTCTGACCGGCGCCGACCACGACGAAGCGGGAGGGGTCGGTGCCCTCCAACCCCTCCACCTTGGCGAGGAGTTCGGAGTTGTGCCAGACGCGGTCGCCCCGCTCGACGCCCTCGGGCATGAGTGGCCGCAGCCCGGTGCCGATGACGAGGTTGCGCGCCCGGTGGACCACCGTCTCGGTGCCGGACCGGGCGGTCACGTCCAGGTACTCCACCACGCCGTCGACGACCACGGGTTCGACGGAGACGACCTCGTGGCCGTAGGAGACCATGTCGTCGACCTTGGCCGCCGCCCACTCGAAGTAGTCGTGGAACTCCACGCGCAGCGGGAAGAGGTTCTTGTGGTTGACGAAGTCGATCAGCCGGCCCTTGCTCTGCAGGTAGCAGAGGAAGCTGTACTCGCTGGTCGGATTCCGCAGCGTCACCAGGTCCTTGAGGAAGGAGACTTGCATCGTCGCGTCGTCGATGAGCATGCCGCGGTGCCACCCGAAGCGGGGCTGCCGCTCGAAGAAGTGAGCGGTGACCGCCTCTTGCCTTCCGACGCGTGCGTTGTGCTCGCTGAGCGCGATCGCCATGGCCACGTTGGACGGCCCGAAGCCGATTCCTATGAGGTCGTGGATCAGTGGTGCGTCGTCAGGAAGAGCCTGAGACATGTCACTCCCATCGTGCGGGACAGCCGCCTGCCAGGCGCGGCTGTCAGGCGTGGGGAACGGCGGAGCCCGAGCACGCCGGTAAGTCGGCACTGCCGAGCGGAACTTAGGTAAAGCTAACCTGATCTGGCCCTACTGTCGACGGGGCAAAACGGACACGAGGCCCGTCACCCCCGTCAACTGGGCCACAAATGATGGGTCGTTGCATCCTTAGGTAAGGCTTGCTTTACTTGACGCCGGTCAGTCGCTTTTCTGAGGAGGAACCTCCATGCGGGTCGTCATGTTCGGTTATCAGACCTGGGGCCATCGCACCCTGCAGGCGCTCCTGGACTCCGAGCACGACGTGGTGACGGTCGTGACGCACCCGAAGAGCGAGCACGCCTACGAGAAGATCTGGAGCGACTCCGTCGCCGATCTGGCCGAGGAGCACGGCGTCCCGGTCATCATCCGCAACCGGCCCGACGACGAGGAGCTGTTCCAGCAGCTCAAGGAGGCCGACGCGGACATCATCGTCGCCAACAACTGGCGTACATGGATCCCCCCGCGCATCTACACCCTGCCGAGGCACGGCACGCTGAACATCCACGACTCGCTGCTCCCCAAGTACGCCGGATTCTCGCCGCTGATCTGGGCGCTCATCAACGGCGAGCCCGAAGTCGGCGTCACCGCCCACATGATGGACGAGGAGCTCGACGCCGGCGACATCGTCATGCAGCGCGCGGTCGCGGTCGAGGGGACGGACACGGCCACCGACCTGTTTCACAAGACGGTCGACCTCATCGCCCCGGTGACCATCGGCGCCCTCGACCTGATCGCCTCCGGACAGACCGAGTTCACCCGGCAGGACCGGTCGCAGGCCACCTTCTTCCACAAGCGCGCCGAGGAGGACATCCGGATCAACTGGGAGTGGCCCGCCGAGGTCCTGGAGCGACTGGTGCGCGCCCAGTCCGCCCCGTACCCGAGCGCCTTCGCCTTCCACAAGGGCAAGCGGATCGAGATCGTGTCCGCGGTGGTCTCGCAGGGACGTTACGGCGGCACCCCGGGGCGCGTCTTCTACCGCGAGGGCGAGGGCGTGGTGATCGTCGCCGGCGCCGACGCCCGCACCGGCCGCAACCACGGTCTCGCGATCACCCGCGTGCGCACCGAGGACGGCCGGGAACTGCCCGCGACGGAGTACTTCACCTCCATGGGCGGCTACCTGACCAGTCGTCCCTGACGACCGGTCCCCCGCACACCGGCCCGCCCGGACGGTCCCGGGACGGGCCGGCATCTTCGGTCAAAGTTAGGTTAGGCAAACCTAACCAGGACGCATCTGTGACATCTGAACAGTGAGGAAAGCGATGGATCAGCCGGTCATCTCCGGAACAGCGCACGACCCGTCCGGCGCGCGGTTCGCCGTCGTCGGCATTTCGAACATGCCGACCGACTGGGCGCAGGTCTTCCGATCCCTCGCGGGCGCCGACCTGACCCTGACGCTCACCACCCCGCCCCTCGCCCCCGAGGGCACGGCCCCGGAACGCGTGCCGGTCTCCGGGCCGCCCTCCATGAGCATGACCCCGCCCAGTGTGCTCGGCCTCAACGCCTACCTCATGTACGCGATCGGCAAGGCCGCGCGACGCAGGCTCCAGGACAAGCTGACCTCCCGCGGGTTACGCCTCTGGCACCTCACCGTCCTCGCGATCCTCGCCGACCTGGGACCCCAGGCGAAGACCGTCCTCGCCGCGCGCCTCGACATGAACGCGAGTGACCTCGTGAAGATCGTCAACGACCTCGTCACGACCGGTCACGTCGACTGCGACCGGGACCCCGACGACCGCCGCCGCGTGGTGGTCCGGCTCACTCCCTCCGGCCGGTCCGCGCTGGCCGAGCTCAACGCGGACATCGCCACGGCCGACGACGAACTCCTCGCCCCCCTCACCCCGGAGGAACGCGACACCCTCTCCTCCCTCCTGCGCCGCGTCCACCACCACCTCGACCCCTCGCCCGCCGGGGTGCCGACGACACCCGGCTGAGCCGACCCCCGCCACCGGGCCCGTCGGTGGTGCCGCGTCACCAGCCGTCCTCACAAGGGTCTTTCGGGCCAGTCGAGCAGGCGGGCGCCGATGACCGCCGTCTGGAGGGTGTAGCGGTGCATGGGATCGGCCGGATCAGCGCCCGTCAGGGTGCGGACGCGTTCCAGCCGGTACGTCACCGCCCGGACGCTCAACGACAGCCGACGGGCCGCTTCGGCGGCCACGCAGCCCGTGGCGAAGTACTCCGTCAGGGTGTCGAGGAGCGGCCGGGGCCCGCCACGCGCCGCCTCCAAGGGGCTGAGGGTGCTGCGCACGAGGTCGACGAGGGCCTGCCGGTCCCGGGCGAGCACGGGGAAGACCAGAAGGTCGGCGGCGCGGAGCAAGGGCTGTTCGTAGCCCATGCGCTGGGCCACGTCGAGGGCGTTGAGGGCCTCCTCGTAGCTGTGGCCGATACCGACGGCACCGGGCCGGGGACGGCCGATGGCGACCTGTCCCCCGTCGGTGGCCGCGTGGGCGTGCTTGGCGAAGTGGGTGAGGACGTCCTCCTGGTCGCCAGGGGCGATGCACACCATGCGTCCGTCCTTCGTGGTGAAGAGGATGCGGCGGTTCTCGAAGCGCGCGAACAGGGCGCTCTCCACCCGGCGGGGGACGGGGTCGGTCTCGTCGTACTTGGCGGGGCCTTCGGCGACGGCGACCGCGTGGGCGCGGGACAGCCGCAGGCCGAACCGCTCGGCCCGGGCGGCGAGGTGACCCGGGTCGCCGCGGCCGTGGAGGAGGTCGTCGATGAACTCCCGCCGGGCGGCCTCCTCCTGCCGGATGACACGACGCTGGGCGTGCTCGTACCCGTCGGCGAAGGCGTCGACGGCCTGCTCCATGACGGCCAGGACACTGTCGGGGGTGGCGGAGGCGGGCCAGCAGGCACGTCCTGCGGCGAGGTGCTCGCGGACCAGGACGCGCCAGGCGAGTCCCCGCTCGGCGGCCCGGGCGCCCAGCGCGCGGCGGGAGGCGAGCTCGTCGCGGGTGAGCCGGCGACCGGTGGCGGAGGCGTCGGCCAGTATCTCCGGATAGCCGTCGAGGAACTCGGCGGGCGTGTCGTGCACGGTTGCGTCCCCTCCAGGGGCGGCGGGCTTCGTGGGCGGGGCTCGATGCCCGGTCGGGCCGGGCGGGGTCGGTCGGGTCGGACGAGGTCGGCTCGGGGCGAGCGGCCGGACGGGGCGGGGGCCGCGACGCGCGGACGTCGGCGGTACCGGCGCGGCTGGGCGGAGGGCCGACTCCGATGGAGCGCGGACGCCGCGCGGGCCGACGCCCCTACCGTACGGCGTACGGCGGAGGCGGGCCGCGCCCCGGCCGTACGCATGGCGGAGCGTACCGGCTCGACGGACGGGCCGGCCCGGCCGGTTCAGGGCAGAGGCGGAGAGCCGCGCAGTTCGGCGAGGCCGCGGCGGGTCGCCGCGATGACGATGCGGTCCTCGGGACGCAGGACGTAGCCGGGGTGGAGGTCCCAGAGGAGGTGGGGGTGTGCGCCTTCGCCCGGGGTGGTCGCGAGGTCGGGGCGGCGGGCCGTGGGGGTGGCGGTGTCGAGTGCGAGGACGCGCCAGGCGCCCGGGCGGAACGCCTCGGCGATCGTGCGGCCCTCGAACCGGGGGCTGCCGGCGACCGGCAGGGCGGCGACGAGCAGGACCCGGCGTTCGACCGGGATGGCGCCCAGTATCTGACGGCCCATCATGGCCGCGGCGAAGGCGGGAGCGGCGAGGTGGGTGACGCTGCGGCTTCGGGTGAGCCCGTCGGGGTGGGCGGTGCGCAGGGTGCGGTGGACGGCGGTGGCGAAGTCGTCGTCGTACAGCCGCAGCGCGACCCGCAGGTCGGCCTTCACGGTGCGCGCGTGGAGCGTGGCCTCCAGATTCGTGGTGTCGGAGCTGGTGAGCGCCAGCAGCGCATGGGCCCGGTGCACCTTGGCGGATGCCAGGACGCCCTCCTCCGTGACGTCGCCGAGGACGACGGGCACGCCCAGGCGGCGGGCGGTCGGGATGCCCCGAGCCTCGGGGTCCTCCTCCACGCACACCACCGGGATGTCGAGTTCGCGCAGCCGGGCCAGCACGCGCGTACCGATCCTGCCGAGGCCGAGCAGGACGACGTGGTCCGAGAGCCCTCGCGGCGGGCGGCGCAGGGCGCCCGCCGAGCGGAGGGTCCCGAGGGTCTCCAGGGCCCCCGCGACGAGCAGCGGCAGCAGCGCCAGGCCGACGAGCCCCGACAGGAGCTGGAGGACCTGGCGGGTGGTCGACGCGTCGACGGCCGGATCGTTGATCGAGAACAGGTCCAGCAGGGTGAGGTACACCGCGTGGACGGGGTCCGCGTCGGTGGCGACCGTGGTAGCCACGGTCAGCGCGAGCACCGAGGCGGCGATCCCCGCGAGGGCCCGCGCCAGGCGGCTGGAGGCGAGTTCGCTCCAGGGAGCGCCCCGTCGGGCGAGCCGCCGGCTCGGCAGGACGGGACCGGCGTGCCGGACCGCCTCCAGGACGACGCTTCCCCGATCGGCCGCGCCGCGCACCGCCCGGTCGTCCGGGAGCAGTTGCGGGCCCTGGGGCCCGCTGGAGTCGGAGCCCTCGGCGCCCGCCGGGTCGGCGGTGGTGGACGAGAGGAGGGCGAGGGTGCACAGCCCCGGGTCGGGAGTCTCACCCCGGGCGGGCGGCCTGCGCTCCACCGCCCGCAGGAGCAGTCCGTCGGCCTGGACGACCTTGCTCGTGCCGGCGACGGCGGTGGCGGCAAGGGCGGGCGCCGCCGTGTCCGCGTCAGAGAGCACGGTCGTGGAGGCGTCCAGGACCGTCCTGTCCGTCCCCGGCATCGCCACGAGGGCCGCCTGGTCGAGCAGTTCCTCCATGTGCTGTCCCAGCTTGCGGTTGTACATCCGGACCACGAGCCGCAGCCGCGGACTGAGACGGCGGGCGGCGAGCGCGGCCCGGAGGTTGGTCTCGTCGTCCTCGTACAGCAGGGCCAGCGCCGCGGCCCGGTCCACACCGGCCCGCAGGAGCGCCGCCTCGGTCGGGGCGTCCGAGGACAGCTCCTCCAGGGGCGGCGGCCCGCCCGGCGACGGAGGGGCCGGCGGCCGCGCCGTACGGACGCTCGTGTCGTACGGCGCCGGGCCGCCGGACCGTCTCGCGGCCGCGCCGAGCCGTACCACCAGCCCGGCCGCCCGGCCGAGGGCGGCGGGCCGCGGCTCGGCGGGACCGTGGGGCACGACGAGGACGACCCGCTCGCGGTAGACGTCCCGTAACTCGGCGGCGAGCCGGTGCGCGAGGCCGTCGTCCCCGCAGACGACCATGTGGCCGGCCAGGCCCGCGCCCGTATCCTCGCCCTGGCTCCGATACGTGAGCGGCAGCATGCTTCCCCCCTCTGGTCAGCGCACCGCGGACTCGCCGGCCCATCGGCCCGTCGATCCGTCCCGTCGGTGGTCCGTCTCGTCGGTGATCTCGACCGGCGTGCCGCCGGCCGCCGGCTGGTGCTTCCGGGTGAGCCCCTCAAGCAGGGCGGCGAGGTCGACTCCGGTGGCGGAGCCGAGGAGTTCCATGCCCTGGGCGACGTTGTCGGTGACCGTACGGGAGAGCCGGCCGGCGCCGTCGGTGGAGATGACGGTCAACTTGTCGATGGCGGCCAGCGGTTCGGCGGCCTTCGCGACGACCTGGGGCAGGACCTCGACGAGCATCTGGAGGACGGCCGCGTCGCCGTACCGGGCGTAGGCGTCGGCCTTCGCGCGCATCGCCTCGGCCTCGGCGGCGCCCCTGGCCGCGGTGGCGGCGGCCTGGGCCTCCCCCTCGATGCGTACGGCGTCGGCGAGCGCGGCGCGGTGCGCCTTCTGTCCCTCACCGGTCAGCCGCGAGCGTTCGGCGTCGGCCTCGGCCTCCTTGACCAGGGCGATGCGGCGGGCCTCGGCCTCCTGCTCGGCGCGGTAGCGGGCCGCGTCCGCGGGCTTGCGCACCTGCGTGTCGAGCTGCCGGTCGGTGAGCGCGGCCTGCCGTCCGGCGACCTTCTCCTGCTCGGCGAGGACCTCCTGCTGCCGGGCGGCCTCGGCGAGCGGACCGGCGGCGTTGGCCTGGGCGGCGGCCTCGTCCGTCTGCGCCTTGATCTCGGCCTGCTTCAGGTAGAGGGTCCGCTGGGCGATCGCGATCTCCTCCTCGGCCTTCAGCCTGGCCTGTTCGGACGCGCGGCGGGCGACGGCCTCCGCGATGTCGGCCTCCTGCCGGGCGCGGGCGGCCTCCGGCCTGCCGAGGTCCTCCAGGTACGAACCCTCGGTGGTGATGTCCTGGATCTGGAAGGCGTCCAGGACCAGGCCCTGCCCCGACAGGCTGGCCTCCGCCTCCTCCGCGACCTGTCCGGCGAACGCGGCGCGGTCACGGATGACGTCCTCGACCGACATCCGGCCCACGATGGAGCGCAGGGCGCCGGAGAGCACCTCCTGGGTGAAGCCGACGATGCCGTCCTGCTGCATCAGGAACCGCTGGGCGGCGGCGCGGATCGAGTCCTCGGTGCCACCGACCTTGACGATCGCGACGCCTTCGAGGTTCGCCTTGACCCCGCGCAGCGTGACCGCGCCCCGGACCGCGACCGGGATATGGCGGCTGGAGAGGTCGAGGGTGAACTTCTGCTGGACGAACGGCACGACGAAGACACCGCCGCCGACCACGACCTTCTGGCCGCTGTTGTCGGTGAAGACGCGTCCCGTGGCCGGGTCGGTGGCCTTCTTCCCCCGCCGGCCGGTGATGATGAACGCCTCGCTGGGCCCGGCGACCTTGTAGCGCGTCACGACGACGAGGGCGAGCAGGACGACGAGGACGACGATGCCCACCACAGCGGTGAGGACGGGGCCCATGACAATCAACTCCCTTGACTTCGAGCGTGGTTCGGACGGGGCGGGCGCTGTTCGCCGGGCGAACGGGCACACGTCGAAGCGGCAGACGCCGGGACTTGCCGTCCGCCGCCGCGAACAAGGCCTGCGGCCAAGGGCGTTCGACGGCGCGGCGGCGACGCGAGACAGCGCCGCGGGTGTCAGCGTTCGACGGCGCGGACGAGCACCGACGTGGGGGACAGCAGGCTCTCGACCCACACCTCGGTGCCCCGGGAGACCGGGAGGGCGGACTTCGCGGCGTACTTCACCGGCTGGCCGGCCAGGTGGAGCAACACCTCGCCGTACCCGTCGGCGGGGATCGCGGTGACCACCGCCCCCGGAGCCCCGGCCAGGTCCTCGCTCCGCGGCGCGGGGGCGCCGTCACGCATCAGCGCCCGGCCTAGCCTCCAGGTCAGCCAGGCGACGACGCACCCGGCCACCGCGCCCGCACCGGTGGCGATCCCCGCGCCCGCGCCGGTGACCCCCTTCGTGATCGCCCCCGTGAAGCCGAGCGCCGACACGAACCCGGCGGCCACCGGCAACGACAGGAAGCCGTCCGGCCCTCCCCCGACGCCGTCGAGGAGCCCGTCCAGGACACCGTCGAAGAGCAGGGAGAGAGCGAGCAGTACGAGCCCGGCGATGCCGAGACCCAGAAACCACCCCATGTGTCCGCCCCCTTCCCCCGCCGGAGCCCTCGTACGGCTCCGCCCTACGGCCGCACCGGCTCAGGTCCCGCCGTCCCGTGCATCGTTCCACCGCACCGCACGTCGGTTCACTGCCGGACCCCGGCAGTCTTCGCCCCCCTTCGATGCCGCTCCCGCGCCCCTCGACCGGGCCATTGGCCACCGAAGCCCCCTCCGCTCCGTGCCTCCCACCTCTCGGGCTCTCGGCCGGGGGAAGCCCCCGGCTCAAGGCACTCACACCCCGGTCCGGTCCGGATCGGATGGCCGGCGACGGCGGGAGCCGCGACCGGCCCGCGGGACGGGACGCGGCGGACCGGTGGCCCCGCTCAGCCGGCGGACGGCGTCAGGACGACGAAGTCCGCGTTCGACGGGTCGAGGCAGACGGCCAGACGGCCGACGCCTTCCGCGTCATCCGGACCCATCTGCACGGTGCCGCCGTTCTCGGTCACCTTGGCGACCGTGGCGTCGCAGTCGGCGACGGCGAAGACGGGGTGCCAGTACGGCCGCCCGCCCGCGAGGGCGAGGGCGTCGGCGGGCAGCTCCATGAGGCCGCCGTGCATGCGCTCGTCGGGCAGTCCTGCCGGGGTGATGAGGGCGTACGCGCCCCCGCCGCCGGGCAGCTCCATGTCGCCGAACCGCCAGCCGAGGACGCCGCCGTAGAACTCCTTCGCGGCGGCGGCGTCGGTCGTGTACAGCTCGGTCCAGGACAGCGAACCCGGTTCGTCGACCAGCTCGACGCCCTTGTCCGTCCCCGGCTGCCAGACGGCGAACTGGCCTCCCAGCGGGTCGCTGTACTGCGCCATCCGGCCCCACTCGTCGAGGTCCCGGGGCGCGACCCGGACCGTGCCGCCCGCCCGTTCCACCGCCTGGGTCGTGGCGTCCGCGTCGGCGACGCTGTAGTAGATCATCCAGGCCGGGCGCGCCCCCTCCTCGGTGAGCTTGCCGAGCCCGGCGACGATCTTGCCGTCCTTGCGGAACATCCCGCCTTCCATGTCCTCCCCCTCCCCCATGGACTCGTACTCCCAGCCGAGCACGGCGCCGTAGAAGGCCGCGGCGGCGGAGACGTCAGGGGCGCCGAGGTCGAGCCAGCAGGGGGAGCCGGGTACGAAGTCGGTGGTGATCATGGCAAGCGCCTTTCGCAGGTCCGGTACGTCCTCAGCCTCGCACCGGAGCCCTGCCCTCGCCCGTCGGCCGCGCCGTTCCGGCGGCCGTCACCCCTCCGGCCGGTCGGGAAGCCGGAAGCCGTTGAACAGGTCGTCCAGGCCACGCAGGGCCAGCCGGTCGGGAGTGGCCCGGACCGCGAGGTCGCGGGCGGCCACGGCGAGCGGGTGGCGGAGGGCGCCCAGGCGGCCGACCCGGCGTGCGCGGACGCGCACGGCGTCGGTCCGGTCGCGGCGGGCGGCGGTGTACGCGGCGAGGGCGGCCGGGACGCCGTCCGGGCCGTCGCCGCCGTCCCCGGCCGGGAGGAGGTGGGCGAGGATCACCGCGTCCTCGATGGCCTGGCAGCCGCCCTGGCCGAGGTTCGGGGCCATGGCGTGGGCGGCGTCGCCGAGCCAGGCGATCCGGCCGTGGTGCAGGCGCGGGAGCGGGGCGGCCAGCTCGTGGAGGTCGTGCCGCAGGACGTCGTCGGGGGCGAGGCGGTCGACGCGGTCCAGCAGGGCCGGGATCGGGTCGTGCCACGAGCCGAAGCGACGACGGAGTTCGCCGCGGGCGTCGGCCGCCCGCATGCCGGCCGGGACGACCGCGGTGGCGTAGAGGTAGAACCGGCCGTCGGAGAGCGGGGTGACGCCGAACCGCTCGCCGCGCCCCCAGGTCTCGCTCATGGCCTCGATGCCCAGGTCCGGAGCGTCCACGAGGGCCCGCCAGGCGGTCTCGCCGATGTAGTGCGGACCGGGGTGGGCGGGGAAGTACGCGCGGCGCAGCGGGCTGTGGATGCCGTCGGCGGCGACGACCACGTCGGCGGGCAGGTCCGGACCGGCTTCCGTACGCACGACCGGGCGGCCCGTGGCGTCGTCGACGGCGGTCACGGCGGTGGCGTAGCGGAGGGCCCGCGCCGGCAGGGCGGCGGCCAGAGCGACGGTGAGCGCCGGGCGCGGGACGGCGATCGGGGGCATCCCGTAGCGCGCCGCCAGGTCGGCGGTACGGGTCCGGGTGAGCCAACGGCCGTCGGAGCGGCGCACGCCCATGGCGGCGGGTACGGCGCCACCGGTGGCCCGGGTGACGTCGACGTCGATGGCGCGCAGTGCGCGCAGCGCGTTGGGGGCGAGGCCGATACCGGCACCGGTGACGGGGGGTTCGGGGGCGCTCTCGCAGACGGTGACGTGCCAGCCACGGCGGTGCAGCGCCACCGCGGCGGTGAGGCCGCCTATCCCGGCTCCGACCACGACCACGCGACGTCTCGGCATGGAGCCTGTCTCCCCTCGGTCCTGGCGTTCACCACCGCTGCGGGCGCCGCGGCCGGCCGCGGCGCCCGGGCCTGTAGCCGGATGCCGCCGAGGCCCCGGGGCGAGCCCGGGAGCGTCGCCGCGCGGATCCCGTTCCCGGCCACCGTACTCACCTCACCGGCGCGACATCCGCCCACAGGGCGACGGCTTCGGGCGAGAGCGGTGTGACCGCCCGGCCCGAGGCGGTGTCCTTCGGAGGCTCGGCTCGCCTCCGGGGCGCTTCGAGCGTGCGTCGACGGTCGGCCGTGCTCGCCCGCTCGTACCTCGCGGCCTCTGCGCGATCTCCATCCTCGACCACCGCGCGCCCCCGGGGCTCGTCCCACCACACACCCTGCCCCGCGGCCAGGGTGTGCCCCTCGGTATCCGTCCGCCAGTGGCCGCGCAGCACGTACAGCACTCCGGCGTGGCCGCCGGGCGGCACGACGGGCGCGGTGACGCGGTCCACCCGGGCGGCCCGGACGCCGCGCCGGACCATGAGGTTGAGCACCCGGCAGGCCCCGCCCCGCAGTTCGGCGGTGAGCTCCAGGTCACCGGAGAAGCCGAAGGGCTCCCCCGCTCGCACCGTCCGGTCGAACGCTCCGGGGGCCGTCAGGCGCACGCCGTCGCCCGCGAGGACGGTGAACGTCCGGTCGACGCCGGGAAAGGCGGAGAACGGCCCGTCCCGGTCGATGTCGGCCACGCTCGCCCGCCACTGGAACTCCCCGGCGCCCACCGGCCACGAGACGATCTCCCGCGTGGCGCCCCCGCCGTTGCGCCACCGGCCCGCCGTCAGGGTCTCGACGTCGAAGAGGTGCATGCGGACTCCCGGGCTGCGCGGCGTACGGGGTGCGGATCACCCGTCCGGCCAACGATAGAGGGGCCGTCCCCGAGGCCCCGCAGGGCGGAGGGCTCCCGAACGGGGACCGCCGGCCCGGGTGGACGTCCGCGTCCACGCCGGGCCGGCGGTTCCTCGGCCGTCGCGCTCCTCAGAGGGCGCCGACGATGTCCTCGACCCGTGCCTTCGCGTCACCGAAGAGCATCGCGGTGTTCTCCTTGAAGAACAGCGGGTTCTGCACGCCCGCGTATCCGGAGGCCATCGAGCGCTTGAACACGATGACCTTGCCGGCCTCCCAGACGTTGAGGACCGGCATGCCGGCGAGCGGGCTGCTGGGGTCCTCCGCCCCGGCCGGGTTGACGGTGTCGTTGGCGCCGATCACGAGGACGACGTCGGTCTTGGCGAAGTCGTCGTTGATCTCGTCCATTTCGAGCACGATGTCGTACGGCACCTTGGCCTCGGCGAGGAGGACGTTCATGTGGCCGGGCAGGCGGCCGGCGACGGGGTGGATGCCGAACCGTACGTCGACGCCCCTCGCGCGCAGCTTCGACGTCAGCTCCGCGACCGGGTACTGGGCCTGGGCGACGGCCATGCCGTACCCGGGCGTGATGACCACGGACCGGGCGGCGCCCAGGAGTTCGGCCGCGCCCTGGGCGGTGGTCTCCTGGTGCTCGCCGTAGTCGACGTCCGAGCCCGACGGCGCCTCGATGCCGAAGCCGCCGGCGATCACGGAGAGGAACGAGCGGTTCATCGCCTTGCACATGATGTAGGACAGGTAGGCACCCGAGGAGCCGACGAGCGCGCCGGTGATGATCAGCAGGTCGTTGCCGAGCAGGAAGCCGGAGGCCGCCGCCGCCCAGCCGGAGTAGCTGTTGAGCATCGAGACGACGACCGGCATGTCACCGCCGCCGATCGAGGCCACCAGGTGCCAGCCGAGGGCCAGCGCCAGGACCGTCACGGTGATCAGCAGCCACAGGTCCGGCGTGATCACGAACCACACCGTCAGGGCGAGGAAGAGGACCAGCGAGCCGAGGTTGAGGGCGTTCTTGCCCGGCAGCACCAGCGGCTTGGAGTCGATCTTGGCGGCGAGCTTCAGGTACGCCACGACGGAGCCCGTGAAGGTGACCGCGCCGATGAACAGGCCGATGAACACCTCGGCGTGGTGGATGCCCAGCGTGCCGAGCGCGTCCAGGGCCTTGGCCTCGTGGCCGTCCGGGTCGTGCTCGACGTTGAGGAAGCCGTTCCAGCTGACCAGCACGGCGGCCAGACCGACGAAGGAGTGCAGCAGCGCGATCAGTTCGGGCATCCCGGTCATCTCGACGCCGCGGGCCCGCTGCAGGCCGATCAGCGCGCCGATCAGCATGGCGCCGGCCATCAGGCCGAGGCCGGCACCGCTGATGTCACCGTCCAGCGCGAGCACGACCGTCGCGACGAGCGCGACGCCCATGCCGAGCATGCCGAACGCGTTGCCGAGCCGTGCCGATTCGTGCTTGGAGAGTCCTGCCAGCGCGAGGATGAATAGCAGCGCGGCAACGAGGTAGGCCGCCTGTGCGGCGAGGGTCGCAGACATGTCAGCTCCGGTTGAACATGGCGAGCATGCGACGCGTCACCGCGAAGCCGCCGAAGATGTTGATACTGGCCAGAAGGATCGCGACGAACGAGAGCACCGTGACCGCCGTGCTCGTGTGGCCGATCTGCAGGAGCGCGCCGACGACGATGATCCCGGAGATCGCGTTCGTCACCGACATCAACGGCGTGTGCAGGGCGTGGTGCACGTGCCCGATCACGTAGTAGCCGATCACGATCGCCAGGATGAAGACCGTCACGTGGGGCAGCAGCGCCGCCGGGGCGAACGCGGCCATGAGGAAGAGGGCCAGCGCGCCGAGGGCCACGCCGCCGAACTTCTGCTTCGCCGACTTCGGCTGCTTCTTCGGCGCCGGCTGCGCGGGGGCCGCCGCGGGCGCGGGGGCCGGGGCGGCGGAGACCTGGACCGGCGGGGGCGGCCACGCCGACTCCCCCGCGCGTACGACGGTGATCGAGCGCTGCACCGGGTCGTCCCAGTCGAGGACCAGCGACCCGTCCTTGCCCGGCGTCATCAGCTTCAGCAGGTTCACCAGGTTCGTGCCGTACAGCTGCGAGGCCTGGGCCGGCAGCCTGCCCGCCAGATCGGTGTACCCGATGATCGTCACGCCGTTCTCGGTGACGGCCTTCTCGCCCTTCACGGTGCCCTCGACGTTGCCGCCGTTGGCGGCCGCCATGTCGACGATCACCGACCCCGGCTTCATGCTCGCCACCATCTCGGCGGTGATCAGCGTCGGCGCGGGACGGCCCGGGATCAGCGCGGTGGTGATGACGATGTCGACCTCGCGGCACTGCGCGGCGTAGAGCTCGACCTCGCGCGCCTTGTAGTCGTCGCCCATCTCCTTGGCGTAGCCGGTCTTCGAGACCTCCACCTCCGGGGACTCGATCGACAGGTACTCGCCGCCCAGCGAGCGAACCTGGTCGGCCACCTCCGGTCGCGGGTCGGTCGCCCGTACGATCGCGCCGAGCGAGCCGGACGCACCGATCGCCGCCAGGCCGGCGACGCCGGCGCCCGCGACGAGCACCTTCGCCGGCGGGACCTTGCCCGCCGCGGTCACCTGGCCGGTGAAGAAGCGCCCGAACTCGTGCGCGGCCTCGATGACGGCCCGGTAGCCGGCGATGTTCGCCATGGACGACAGCACGTCCATCGACTGCGCCCGGCTGATGCGCGGCACGGCGTCCATCGACAGGGCCGTGAAGGGACGCCGGCCCAGGTCCTCGACCATCGCCGGGTCGAAGGCCGGCGCGAACAGCGCGACCACGGTGGCCTCTGGGCGTACCCGGTCCAGCTGGGAGGGCGTCGGGGCGTTGACCCCGAGCACCACGTCGGCGGCCTCCGCCTCGCCGACGGTCGCGCCGGCGGCCTCGTAGGCACCGTCGGTGAAGCCGGCCGCGACCCCCGCGCCCGGGGCGACGACCACGTCGTACCCCAGTTTGCGGATCTGTTCGATCGTGGCCGGCGTGGCCGCGACGCGACTCTCACCCGCCCGCGCTTCCTTGAGGACTCCGACGATCACGAGTGTTCTCCGTTCGCTGCTCCGGCCCACACGGCCTGTTCCCGACACGATCAGAAGTGCACCCGCGATGATCCGGAGCACGACGCTCAGCTTGGCCGTCGAAAGCTCTCCTTGAACAGCACCCACCAGTGAGGCACACGCAACACTCGACAGAATTCGAATCCCGTGCTCACCTCACGCCGCGCGTCCCGGGGCGGAGGTCACCGGGCGACCGCGCTCGGCGCCGTACCCCTGCCCGCTTGGCGCCTCAAGGGCCTCTACCTGGGCGGACGCAGGAGGACCGACGCGCCTCCGGTCCGCGACCACCGCACGCGCGAACGCACGAAAGGCCGCCCTCTCACGGATGAGAGAACGGCCTCCGACCAGCGTTTCCGCATGGTCGGGACGACAGGATTTGAACCTGCGACCCCTTGACCCCCAGTCAAGTGCGCTACCAAGCTGCGCCACGTCCCGGTGCTTCGGCCCGCCCGGATCGTCCCGGTGGGGCGTTGCGAGACAGACTTTACCCCACTCCGGGGGGCCGGTGAGCGCACGGGGTCGTCGTCGCGTCGGGCGGCGGTGGGGCGACGGCGCAGGTGGGCGCGCACGTGGGGGTGCGGCGGCTGCCGGAGCGGGGCCCGGGGGCCACAATGGCGGGGTGAGCCGGACGCCGAGGGATCGCGACGAGGAAGGGCGGGCGCGCAGTGCGCGGCCGCGTGACGGGCTGGGGCGGCCCCTGCCGTACGGGGCGGAGGGCGTGCCCCGGCAGCCTGAGGGGCTGACGCGGGCGCCCGCCGAGACGCTCGCCGAGGCGCAGCGGCTCCTCGACGCCGGGATGCCGTTCCACGCGCACGAGGTCTTCGAGGACGCCTGGAAGACGGGGCCCGCCGAGGAGCGGGACCTGTGGCAAGGGCTGGCGCAGCTCGCGGTGGGGCTCACGCACGCGGCCCGCGGCAACGCGCCGGGCGGGGCACGGCTGTTGCGCCGGGGCGCCGACCGCGTCGCGAGTCCCGGGCCGGCGTCGCGGGCGCGGTCGTACGGGGTCGACGTGGACGGCCTCGCGGGATGGGCACGGGTGCTCGCCGACCGGACCGACCGGCCCGGCGAGGTGATCGACGCGTCCGCCGAGGCGCCCCGGCTGCGAACGGAGTAGCTTCTTCCGGCCGCCCGCGGGGCTGCTCACCAGGTGAGGCGCGGCGCCTCGGGTGAGCGGTGGACGAGGGTCGGCCGCATCACCGCCTCGTGGCCCTCCGCGAGCCGCAGGCCCGGCAGGCGGCGGGTGAACCGTTCCAGGGTGAGCCGGAGTTGTGCCCGGGCGAGCTGGGAGCCAGCCGGGCGTGCGGTGGCCGAAGCCGACATGGCGGGTGGGGAGCGGCGGGTCGGGTGATGTGGAAGGCCGTTCCGGTCATGGTGACCGGCGCGGCGCCCCGGGTCCCTGGCGATGGACCGGAAGGGGGTGGACGGTCAGCCGCTCGGCGCGGCCAACAGGCGCTCCAGGACGGCAGTGTGGCTGACGGAGGGGTCCTTGGCGGCGGTGAGGAGGGTGATCGTGCCCCGCCCGGCGAGGTCGCGCACCCGGTCGAGCGCCTCGGCGGCGGCGGGCTCGGCGAGCTCCTCCTCGTACCGTCCGCGGAACTCCTCGTACGCGCCCTCGGAGGCGTGGTACCAGCGGCGTAGCTCGGTGGACGGAGTGAGCGCCTTGGGCCATTCATCGACGCGCGCGTCGGTCTTGGCGAGGCCGCGCGGCCAGAGGCGGTCGACGAGGATCCGCACGCCGTCGTCGGGCGAGGGGGTTTCGTAGACCCGGCGGACGCGGATGCCGGGCGTGGTGGCGGCCATGTCTCCAGGGTGCGGGACGGGGCGGCCGGTCACCCCTCGACGCGCAGCGCCGGAAGGAGGACCGCGTCCACCAGGCCCCGCAGCGCCGCCTCGTCCGCGAAGCGCTCCTCGAAGAGGCGCTCGACGCGGAGCATGCCGAGGAAGCAGGGGGCGACGAAGCCGACGGCGGGGTTGTCCGCGTCGATCTCGCCGCGCTCGACCGCGCGCCGCAGCATCGCGTCGAGCGCCGCGACCTCGGGGTTGATGACCGTGTCGCGCAGTGCGTCGCGCAGGTCCGGATGCCGGGTGTAGGCCTGGCTGACGGCCTCCATCAGCTCGACGTCCCGGTCCCGGCGGGATCCGGCCGCCCGCGCCGCCTCGCGCAGGTCGCCGGCGAGCGAGCCGGTGTCGATGCCGGTGAAGAACGCGCAGCGGCGGTGGGCGAGCGCGGCCGTGACGAGCTGCGGCTTGGTGCCCCACTGCCGGTAGAGCGTCGCCTTGCCGCACTTGGTGCGGGCGGCGACGCCCTCCATGGTCACGGCGTCGTAGCCGCCCTCGCGGAGGAGGCCGATCACCGCCTCGTACAGCTCCGTCTCCCGCTCGGGGGTGATCTTGCTACGGCGGGCTGCGGCGGTCGCGGCCTGCGTGGACATCGATTCCTCCCGGTCGTCCCGGAGCGTGCTCTGCACATACGAGAGTAGGGGGTGCACAATCGAGACGCAAACGTATCGAGACGCTTGCGTCTCGATGAAATCGGATCTAGACTTCCCCCGTTTGTTGACGGTTTGATCGGAAAAAGGGGCCGCGCCATGGCTGCCGGGATACGCGGGACACGTCCCGCGGAACCGTGGCCGCCGCCTACCCCGGCGCGGGGAACGGCCTCGCGGGAGACCCCGTCACCGAGAACGGCCACACGGAAGACCCCGGCGCGGGGAACGACCTCGCGGGAGACCCCGTCACCGGGAACGGCCACGCCAGGTACCCCCAGGCCGCCCCTCGTCCGCGAACTGCTGCTCGTCACCGCCCTCTTCGTCTTCTACAAGTGCGGCCGGCTCTTCGCCAACGGCCACGAGCGCCGTGCCTTCCACAACGCCGATCGCGTGTGGGACGCCGAGCGGGCCGTCCACCTGCCGGGCGAGGCCTCGGTGCAGGCGCTGCTCCTGCACGGCGACGCCCTCGTGCGGGTCGCCAACACCTACTACGCGGCGGTGCACTTCCCGGCCACGGTCGCCTTCCTCGCCTGGCTCTACTGGCGCCGCCCCGCCCACTACCTCTGGTCCCGCCGCGTCCTCGCCCTCCTCACGGCCGCCGCGCTCGCGCTGCACCTGCTGATGCCGCTGGCACCGCCCCGCATGCTCTCGGCCGCCGGGCTCGTCGACACCGCGCGGGTCTACGGCCCCTCCGTGTACGCCGCGACGCCGCAGACGGACACGATGGCGAACCAGTTCGCCGCGATGCCTTCGCTCCACTTCGGCTGGGCGCTGATGGTCGCGATCGGCCTGATCGGCGCCGGTCGCGGCCGCCTGCGGTGGCTGTGGCTGCTCCACCCCCTGCTGACCCTCCTCGTGATCGTCGGCACGGCCAACCACTACTGGTTCGACGCCCTCGCCGCCGCGGCGCTCCTCGCCCTCGCGCTCGCCGCCGTGCGGGCCCCGGGATCCCGGCCCGCCACCCCGGCCCCTCCCGCGCGCACCGTCGCGCACCGCCCGGCAGGAGCACTGCGATGACCGGCCTCGACGGCACCGTGCTCGCGGTGCTCCTCTCCCTCGTCTCCGCCGCCGGGTACGCCCTCGCGGCGGTCGCCCAGGCCCGCCTCGCCGCGGCCTCCGACGGCGGCGGCGCTCTGCGCGCGCTGCTGGCGCGCGGCCAGTGGTGGTGGGCGGTCGGCCTCAACGCGGCCGGCGCGCTCGCCCACGTCGCCGCGCTGCACTACGGGCCCCTCACCCTCGTCCAGCCGCTCGGCGCGCTGACGCTGGTGGCCGCGCTGCCCCTGGGGGCGCGCCTCGCCCGGCGCCGGGTGACGCGGGCGGAGTGGCGCGGGGCGTTCTGGACCCTCGCGGGTCTCGTCGGACTGGTGTCGGTCACCGGTCCCGCCGAGCCCGGCGAGGCGCTGAGCCTGCGCGAGGCACTGATCGTCTCGGCGGCGACCGCCGGTCTGATCGCGGTCCTCGCGTCGGGTCGGGCAGGCGGGGTACGCCGGCGGTACGGAGCACACGGAGCGGGAGTCGGGCCCGCCCGGGACATGCCCGCGGACCGTGTCCGCGGCCTCGGTCACGCCACCGCCTCCGGGATGGCCTCGGGCGTCGCCTCCGCGCTGACCCAGACCCTGACCGCCGCGCTCGCGCTCGAACTGCCGGGCGGGTCCCTCCCCTGGTGGCAGACGGCGCTGGTGGCGCTCCTGATCTCCGCCTTCGCCGTGGGCGGCCTCCTCCTCTCACAGGCCGCCTACCGGGGTGGCCTCGCGGCTCCCCTGGCCGTGGTGAACCTCTCCAACCCGGCCGCCGCGGCGGTCATCGGCGTGGCGCTGCTCGGCGAAACGTTTCGCGCAGGCGGCTGGGGCTGGCTGGTCGCGGCCACCGCGTCCCTGGTGGCGGCACGCGGCGTGATCCTGCTGACGACGGCCGGGGGCGCCACCACCGGAGCGGCCGCGCCGGCACGGGAACGGGTGCCGACGGGAGCGGCACGGGTGTCACCCGCCGCCCAACCGCTGTCGCCGAAAGCGGCGCCTTCCCGCCCCCGTACCCCAGCGCTCACCCCGGCCCCACACCAACCCGTGCTCTCCCGCGTGCTCGTCACCCCGGCGGGCCGGACGCCCGCCGATGACGAGCGCCCCGCGTCTCGCGCCGGGGCAGCGGGGCGGGACACCGTCCCGGCCTCCCGCCCCGTCTCCCCCGCCGACTCCGTGCCGGCCCCCGCATCCCTCGCCGGCTGACACGACGAGGCAGTCTCCGGAAGGTGCCGGCCTCCGGCGGGAGCGATCCCGGCACAAGGAGCCGTACCGATGGACGAGAGCCCGGCCGTGACACCTCCCCCTGCCCGCAAGGCGGAGTGCGCGCGGGGCGCGCTCCGGCCCCGACGACAACGGCGGCCGGAGCCCTCCGACCAGCCACTTTCGTCACCTTGACGAGAAAGAGCCGGTCCACTATCGTCAAAATGACGACAAGGGGGATCCTGTGGCCGACATCACCCGGCGCGCCGGTTGGCGCCATCTGCGCTCCGCGCCCACCGCGCACATCCGCCACCACCGTCGTGGACAGCTCGTCCACGACGGCGCGGGGCTCAGTTTCTGGTTCCGTTCGCTGTCCGCCGCGCTCTCCGAAGTGCCGGTGAACGACCGGGAGCTGGCCATGGCGTTCCACGCCAGGACCGCCGACTTCCAGGACGTGAGCGTGCAGTGCACGGTGACGTACCGCGTCAGCGATCCGGAGGCCGCCGCCACCCGCGTCGACTTCTCGATCGACCCCGACACCGGGTCCTGGCGCGGGGCGCCGCTGGAGCAGATCGCCACGCTCCTCACCGAGACCGCCCAGCAGCACGCCCTCGACGTCCTGGCGCGCACCCCGCTCGCCGCCGCCCTCGTCGACGGCGTGTCGGCCGTGCGCGAGCGGATCGCGGACGGGCTCACCGCCGAACCCCGGCTGCCGGACACCGGCCTGGAGGTGGTGGCGGTACGGGTGGTGGCCGTCCGGCCGGAACCGGAGGTCGAACGCGCGCTGCGGACCCCGGCCCGCGAGCGGATCCAGCAGGAGGCGGACCGGGCCACCTACGAACGGCGGGCCGTCGCGGTCGAACGCGAGCGGACCATCGCCGAGAACGAACTGGCCAGCAAGATCGAGCTGGCCCGCCAGGAGGAGCGGCTCGTCGACCAGCGCGGCACCAACGCGCGCCGCGAGGCGGAGGAGAGCGCCGCCGCCGACGCCGTACGGGCGGAAGCGGAAGCGGTACGAAAGGTGCGGCTCGCCCGGGCGGAGGCCGAGGCGGCGCGCGAGGTCGGAGAGGCGCGCGCCCAGGCGCAGGCCGCCTGGCTGCGGGTCCACGGTGAGGCCGACACCGGCACGCTCCACGCGCTGGCGGCGACCCGTGCGGCGGAGAACCTGCCGCGGATCGAGAGCGTCACCGTCTCCCCCGACGTGCTGAACGGCCTGCTCGCGAAGCTGGGCGGCGGGAGCGCGTCATGAGCCTGGCCCCCCGGGCCGTGCTCGTCCACCGGACCACGGAGTACGAGGAGTTGCTCGCCCGGCACGGCACCCACGGACAGGCCGCCTTCTTCCTGGCCGGGCGCGGCCGCGGCGTGGAGGAGGTGCGGGAGCGGCACGAGCGGGCTCGACGGGCGCTGGCGGAGGTCTCGGGGGCGGTGCCGCTGTCCTGGCGGCAGGCCCTGGTGGAGCGCGCCGACCTGGACCGCTTCCTGTTCGGCCCCGAGGACGTGGTCGTCGTGGTCGGGCAGGACGGTCTGGTGGCCAACGCGGCGAAGTACCTCACGGGTCAGCCGGTCGTCGGGATCGACACCGATCCGGGGCGCAATCCGGGCGTTCTCGTACGCCACCGGCCGGCGGACGCGGCGGCTTTGCTGCCGGCGGCCGGCCGGACGGCCGCCGAGGAGCTGACGATGGTGGAGGCCGTCGCCGACGACGCCCAGCGGCTTCTCGCGCTCAACGAGATCTACGTCGGCCCGCCCGGGCACCAGACCGCGCGCTACACCCTCCTCGTCGAGGGCGCGGAGGCCGGTCCCGCACCCGAGCCCCAGGCGTCCTCGGGCGTCGTCGTCGGCACCGGCACGGGGGCCACGGGCTGGCTCCGCTCCCTACTGCTTCAGCGTTCGAGCCCACTGCCCCCGCCCTCCCCGACCGACCCCCACCTCGCCTGGTTCGTACGGGAGGCCTGGCCGTCCCCGGCCACGGGCACGACACGCGTGGAGGGTGTCCTGGGTGCCGGTGACGCCCTGAGCCTCACCGTGGAGTCCGACCACCTGGTGGTCTTCGGCGACGGGATGGAGTCGGACGCGCTGGAGCTGACCTGGGGACAGACGGTACGGGTGGGGGTGTCGGGGACGGCGCTGCGACTGGTGGGCTGAGGCGCCTCACGGGGCGGCTCCGCGCCCGGCCGGAAACGATCGTCGCGGAACCCGTCCGGCCCGAAGCGTCGCTACGATCGGGCCGCTTCCGCTCGCGGGAGCGCGTCACCCTCCCCCGGAATCCGACCGGCCGCGTCACCGCCCGTACGTGCGAGGGGCGGTCGGGTCCCCGACGATCCACCCCGGAACCAGGCAGCCGAAGGAACGCCCCATGCCCTCTCCCGCTCACGGCCCGCTCAGGGTCTCCCGCGCCGCGCCCGACGACTGGGCGCTGGTGCGCGCCTGGGCGGCCGACGAGGGGTGGAACCCGGGGGTCGCCGACGCGCGGGCGTTCTTCGCGCAGGACCCCGGCGGCTTCTTCCTCGGGCGGGTCGACGGGGAGCCCGTCTCGGCGATCTCGGTCGTCAACTACAGCGACCGTTACGCCTTTCTCGGCTTCTATCTCGTCCGCCCCGACCAGCGCGGTCTCGGTCACGGTCTGGCGACGTGGCGGGCCGCTCTCGCCCATGCCGGCGACCGGACGGTGGGCCTCGACGGCGTGCCCGCCCAGCAGGACAACTACCGCCGGTCCGGCTTCTCCACGGCCTACCGCACCGCCCGGTACGTCGGCGAGGTCCCCGCCGCCGCACCGGCCCCGGACGTGGTCCCCGCCGAGCGGGTCGACCCCGCCGCCGTCGCCGCGTACGACGACGCCTGCCACCCCGCCGACCGGCCGCGGTTCCTCGCGCCCTGGCTGGCCACGCCCGGGCACCGCGCCCTCGTCCGGGTCGTCGGGGGACGTCCGACGGGGTACGGAGTCGTGCGGCCGGCCCAGGAGGAGGCGCGTATCGGGCCCCTGTTCGCGGACACCGCCGCCGACGCCGCCGTACTCCTGGACGCCTTGGCCGCCGAGGCGCGGGGCTTCGGCTCACCGCGGATCGCGATCGACATGCCGGAGGCCAATCCGGCGGCGGCCCGCCTCGCGCGGGAGCGGGGTCTGGAGCCGACGTTCGAGACGGCGCGCATGTACACCGGGCCGATCAGGCCGGTCGCCCAGGAGCGGATCTTCGGGGTGACCACCCTCGAACTGGGCTGACGCTCACCCGATCCGGGCACTCACGGTCCAGAAGACGGCGAACCCCGTCCACACGATCGCGAAGCCCCAGGCCAGAAGGGGTCCGCCGAACAGCGCCAGGGAGCCGAGCCATCCGAGCCCGGCGGCCACGAACAGCCAGCCGAAGGTGGGGAAGGCGATGAGGCCCGAGAGGCGCCCGCTCACCACGCCCCACGCGCCCGCCGCGAGGACCAGGCAGCCGAGCGCGAGCCACGGCAGGACCCCGCTCTGCGAGGACGGCGCGTAGGAGTGGGTGTGACCGCGCGCTTCCAGTCGCACCACCTCACCCCGCCAGAGCCGCACTTCGGCCCGGTCGCCCGCCCTGACCTCCTCGTACGTCTCCGATCCCACCCCCAGCCACTCGGTGCGGCCGTCCCATTCGACGTCGAGGTGGTAGGAGGTGGTGCACGTGGTGCCGCCTCCCGCGCCTCCGGCCGTCACCCCGCCCGACACCGCACCGCCCGTGCTGCCGCCCGCGGTGGCCATGCCGCTCCCGCCGATCGTCGCGCCGGCGGCCGTGACACCCCCGCTCGTACCGCCGCTCGAACCGTCGGACGTGCAGCGCCTTCCCGTCCGGCGGTCGAGGACCGTGCCCGCCACGCGCCGTACGCACCCCTCGTCTTCCCCGCCCGCGCTCCCGTTCGCGCAGACCGGCGCGTCGCGGTACTCCATGGTCGCCCCGTACCCCTCGGCGACCTGCTGACCACAGAGGAGGGCGGCCCATCCGGCGGCGAGGACGACCAGTCCCCGTAACCAGAGGGGCATCCGTCCTCGGTACCGACCCCGCCCGTACCCCCGTGTTCTCACCCCGCCGTGATTCCCTCCGCACGGGGCCCCCATGCACCGCCCCTCACCCTCCCCCCTCCCCCCTGCGAGGGGTGACAAGGGTTTTCCCCGTATCGGGTTCATCCGCCCGTTCCCTACTGTCTGCCGCACCGGCAGATCCCATCCCCCGATCCACGCCCCCCGCAGGAGCTCAGGCCCTGTCAGGTGCATGAGGTGAGGGGGGGTGGTGTCCGCCGGTGACGGCCTTGACCCGGGCCGTCGCGCCGGTGGCGGCGCACGGGCCCCCCAAGCCCAGGGTGCAGCGGACCGCGACCCCCACTTCGCGCCGAGGCCCCGCGCCGCCGCCACTGCTCCGCACCTACGTCGTGCTTGAAAGGGAACACCTTGAACAGTTCCACGCGGAGAGTCATATCCGTGGTGGTCGCGAGTGCCGCGATCCTCGGTGCCGCAGCCGCCACCACCGGGGTGTCCGCCGCCTCCCCGGCCGTCTCCACCCCGAAGCCGGCTCCGGCTTCGCAGGCGATGACCGCGCTGCCCAGCGCTCCGGTCGAGAAGGTCATCGTCACGTACAAGACCAAGACCGCCGAGGCCGGTTCCAACGCCGCCGCGAAGAGCGACGCGGCCGCCAAGGGCGCCGCGACCGGCGAGAGCCTCTCCTTCGAGCGCCGCCTGGCCGGCGGCGCCGCGCTCGTCGACCTGGGCGACAGCGCCACCAAGCAGGACGTGACCGAGGTCATGGACGCCTTCCGCGCCGACCCGCAGGTCGCCTCGGTCGAGCCCGACATCCGTGCGTACGCCATGGCGGTCACGCCGAACGACACGGACTACGCCAAGCAGTGGGACCTCTTCGAGCCCACCGGCGGCATGAACGTCCCGTCCGCCTGGGACAAGACGACCGGCTCCGGTGTCACCGTGGCCGTCATCGACACCGGCTACGCCGCCCACACGGACCTGGCGACGAACATCGTCTCCGGCTACGACTTCATCTCCGCCTCCGCCGACGCCCGTGACGGCAACGGCCGCGACGCGAACGCCAAGGACGAGGGCGACTGGAACGCCACCGACGGCGAGTGCGGCGTCGGATCCAAGGCGAGCGACTCCTCCTGGCACGGCACCCACGTGGCCGGCACCATCGGCGCGGTCACCAACAACACCAAGGGCATCGCGGGCATCGCGTACAACGCGAAGATCCAGCCCGTGCGCGTGCTCGGCAAGTGCGGCGGCTCCTCGTCGGACATCGCCGACGCGATCACCTGGGCGTCCGGCGGCACCGTGCCGGGCGTCACGGCCAACCCGACGCCGGCGAAGGTGATCAACCTGAGCCTCGGCGGGGCCAGCTCCACCTGCCCGAGCGTCTACCAGACCGCGATCAACGGCGCCGTCTCGCGCGGCTCCACCGTCGTCGTCGCCGCGGGCAACAGCAACGCCAACACCTCCGGCTTCACCCCCGCCAACTGCTCCAACGTCATCACCGTGGCGTCGACCAGCCGCGAGGGCAACCGTTCGTTCTACTCGAACTACGGCACCATCGTGGACGTCGCGGCCCCGGGTGGCGAGACCCGCCGTGGCACCGACACCCCCGGCACCGTGACCACGCCCCAGAACGGCATCTACTCCACGCTGAACTCGGGTGCGACGACCCAGTCGGCCGAGAACTACGAGCCCTACCAGGGCACCTCGATGGCCGCGCCGCACATCGCCGGCCTGGCGGCCCTGCTGAAGTCGGCCAAGGGCACCCTCACCCCGGCCGAGATCGAGTCCGCGATCAAGGCCAACGCCCGCCCGCTGCCCGGCACCTGCACCGGCGGCTGCGGAACCGGCATCGCCGACGCCGCGAAGACGATCGAGGCCGTCACCACCACGACGCCTCCGTCCGGCGGCACCTTCACCAACGCGGCGGACGTGACGATCTCCGACAACACCACCGTGTCGTCCTCGATCGCCGTCACCGGCCGCACCGGCAACGCCTCCGCGGCCCTCAAGGTCGCCGTGGACATCAAGCACACCTGGCGCGGGGACCTGGTCATCGACCTGATCGCCCCCGACGGCACCGTGCGCAACCTGAAGGCGTCCTCCTCCTCCGACAGCGCCGACAACGTCCTGACCACGTACACGGTCGACGCGTCGAGCGAGGTCGCCAACGGCACCTGGAAGCTTCAGGTCCGTGATGTGGCTTCGGGTGACACCGGCTACATCGACTCCTGGGGTCTGACCTTCTAACCCCTTCCGACCCACCCCCCACATCAGCATAATTGCTGGTCAGCGACGCGCTCGTGGTCTAAACCACGGGCGCGTCCTGGCGTGTTGACCGGCGTCCGCTGTCCGTATGCCGGACAACAGGCCTGGACTGCGCCCGTACGCTCCGTATTCTCTGCCCCACGGGGCTCAGGGGCCGGGCCCGAGCGCCGGAGGGTGGTGGACAACGTGACGACAACGCCGCACCTCCCTGCGGGCATGGGGGGACCCCCCGCGCCGGTGGGCCGCGAGGAGCTTCTCTCACGTCTCGAACGCGTGCTGCACACACGGGGCCGAGCCCTGCTGACCGGACCGGCCGGGGTCGGCAAGACCGAGGTCGCCCTGGCCGAGGCCGCCCGGGCCGAGGCCCGCGGCGAGACCGTCCTGTGGCTTCCCACCCTCCCCGCCGACCGCGAGATACCGGGCGCGACGGCGGCCGCGCTCGTCGCCTCCGTCGCGGCGACGGTGACCTGGCCCGACGTGGCCCCGGCGGCGGAGACCGCTTCCCCGGAGACCGGGACGGGCGCGCACGGACACCGCGCCGACCACTCCGCCGGACGAACGGCGATACCGGGGCAGTCCAGAGGCGACACCCTCCTCCCCGGCGGCCCGGACACGCCCGCCCCGGGCGGCGTCGCCGCACCGCCCGGGACCGGCACCCATGCCGCCGGCCACGCCGCCGCCCGGACGGGCCACCCGCCCTCCGGCACCCACCCCGCGCCCGCGTACACCGCGGGCGCCCCGCTCGGCGCGACGGCGTCCGGCGCCTTCGACGGTCTCCCCGGCCCCCAGCGGACCGCCGTCGCCATGCTGTGCCGGGAGGCCCCGCTGCACGAGGGCGGCTGGGACCCGATCGCGCTGCGCCTGGGCATCGCCCAGATCCTGCGCGCGCTCACCGCCCGCGGCCCGGCCCTGCTCGTCGTCGACGGTGTCCAGCACATCGACGCCGACAGCGCCGACCTGCTGCGCTTCGCCCTCCACCTCGCCCCGCCCGCACTCCGCGTCATCGCCGTCGAGACCCCCGAGGCGTACGGATCCCAGGACGCGCACGACACCGATCTCTGGGTGCCGTCGGAGGCCGACATCCTGCTCGTGCCGCCGCTGCAGGCCGACGAGATCGCCGAACTCCTCATCCACCACCGGCTGCCCTCCCGCATGGCGGGGCGCATCCACAAGGCCAGCGGCGGCAACCCCCGCCTGGCCCTCGCCGTCGGCCGGTCGCTGGCCGACGCCCGCACGCCCGTCCACCACGCCGAGGCGCTCACCCTGTCCGGCCGGGCCCGCGACCTGGCCCGGCAGCTGCTCGGCAGCGCGCCGCCCGCCGTCCGCGAGACCCTGCTGCTCGCCGCGCTCGCGCTGCGCCCCTCCGCGGCGCTGATCCGCCGGGCCGGCCGGCCGAACGCGGAGGCGGACCTCGCGGCCGCCGAACGCGCCGGTCTCGTCTCCCTCGCCGAGGACGGCACGGTCACCTTCACGGCCGGCCTGCTGCCCTCGACCCTGGTCCACGACGCCTGCTGGGCCGAGCGCAGCGCCGGTCACGCGGCACTCGCCGGGGTCGTGGACGACTCGGTCGAAGCGGTACGGCACCGGGCGCTCGCCACCGACATCCCCGACGAGGCCCTCGCGGCCGAGGTCGCCGCGGCCGCCGACCTCGCGCGCCGCCGCGGCAACAGCGCCCTCGCCGCCGAGCTGGCCCTCCTCGCCGCCGGATCCACCCCCGTCGAGCACGGCCCCCAGCGCATCGTGCGGCTCGTCGACGCGGCCGAGGAGGCCGCCCGCGCCGCCCGCGCGGACCTCGCGATGCGGGCCGCCACCGACCTGCTGGCCCGCGACGCCGCGCCCTCCGACCGGGTACGGGCCCGGCTCGCCGTCCTCGACACCGCGGGCCAGGGCCTCACCGAGCTCGACGAGATGTACGTCCACGCCATGGAGGACTCCGAGGGCGACACCGCACTCAGAGCCGCCGTCCAGCTCCGACTGGCCGTCAAATACGTGCTGGCGGACGGCGATCCGCTGCGCTCACGGGCCGCCGCGGTCGAATCAGCGGCCCTGGCCGCCTCGATGGGCGACCCGCGGACGGCCGCCCAGGCCCTGACCGTCCAGGCGCGGATGGAGCGGGCGCTGGGATCGCCGGACGCCGAGTCGGTCCTCGCCCAGGCCCGCGGACTGGAGATGGCCGAGCGCCCGCTCGGAATCCGCAACGCCGCACAGATCCTGACGATCCGTCACGCGCTCTTCGACGACCGCCTCGGCGACGCCCGCGACCAGCTGAACGCGCTGCTGCCGCTGGTGCAGCGGCGCGGTTCGGTCGAGGACACGATCGAGCTGTTCTCCACCCTGGCGGCGATCGAGGCCCGGATCGGCGCGTGCCCGGCGGCCCTCGCCCACGCGGGGCAGTCGCTGGCGCTCACGCTCGAAGCCGGGCTCTCCCCCGGCCCCGCCTGGTACACGCTGGCGCTCGCGGAGACCGCCGGCGGCAGTTTCGGGCGTGCCGCGAGCTATGCCCGGCGCAGTGTCCAGGCGTCGGAGGAGGAGGGCGACCGGGTCTTCCTCTCGCGCAGTCTGTACGCGCTCGGCCGCGTCCAGCTCGTCAACGGCGACGTCGCCTCGGCCCTGGAGACCCTGCGCCGCGTGCAGGTCAACGAGCGCGCCCAGGCCAACGTCGACCCGTCCATGCTCCGCTGGCACGAGGAGCTGGCGGAGGCGCTGCTGGCCACCGACGCGCAGCAGGAGGCGATGGACCTGCTCGACGAGGTCCGTCCGGTCGCGGAGCGCCTGGGCCGCACGACCGTCCTGCTCGGCTGTGACCGCGCGTACGCCCTCTCCCTGGCCGCGGCCGGGAAGACCGACGAGGCCGCGCAGCTGCTGACCCGCACCGCCGAGCGGTTCGCCGAGGCGGGGCTCCCGCTGGAAGGGGGGCGTGCGTTGATCGCCCTGGCCAGGGTGGAGCGCCGTCGTCGTCGCCGGTCGGCGGCGCAGAGCGCGCTGCAGGCCGCGGCGGCCGTCTTCGAGCGGGCCGGCGCGGCGCCCTGGCTGGCCCTGACGAGCGAGACCAGGGTCGGGGAGGCCGGGGAGGAGTCGCTGCCGGCGCTCTCGTCACTGACGGACGCCGAGTTGCGGCTCGCCCGGCTGGTGGGGCAGGGCGCCAGCAACCAGGAGGCGGCCGCGAAGCTCTATCTGAGCGTGAAGACGGTCGAGGCGCGCCTGACCAGGATCTACCAGAAGCTCGACGTGCGCTCCCGCGCGCAGCTCGCTACCGCGCTGCGGGGGTGAGGCGGAGGGCGGGCCGGCCGGCCCGAAGGGGCCGTCGGAGGAACGCGGACGAGCGCGCGCGGTCACCGAGGAACGAAGAGCGAGCACGTTCGGCCGCGTGAGCCCGGCGTGAAGGCCCCGGAGACGGACCGGGCCGGGCCCGCGGGGGAGGTCTGAACGAGTGGCCTGCGGCCCGGAGCCGACCGCGGCCCGCCGCGCGCGGTACCTACTCCGTATGAACCCGACCGACCCGCCGTCCACTCCGCCGCCCTTCCCGCCTCCCCCGCGGGCGGGCGGTCCGCGCCGCGACGCGCTCGCCGACCGGACCGGCTACGACGAGGCGTTCCTCGGCCCCGTCGTGCCGCTGGCGCTGCCCGCCCGCGCCTCGGTGGAGACGGTGATCCTTCCGTACACGCACTTCACGGTGGTCTTCCGGCCGGACCGGCGGCTGGCGGCCTCGACGGCGGTCTGCATCGAGGGCCGGCGGCTCCTGGAGGACGTGGCCCGTGACGATCTGTGGGAGCTGGATCCCCGGCTGCCCGAGGAGCGGCAGACCGGCTACGACCTGTACCGGAACAACGGCCTGGAGCGCGCCCACCTGGTCCGCCGGCAGGACCCGGTGTGGGGCACGGTCGCCGAGGCCGGGCAGGCCCACACGGACACGTTCTTCTCCACCAACGCCGTTCCCCAGGCCTCGCACACGGTCTCTCCCGACGCCGAGGCGCTCGGCCGGGGCCGACGCCTCTGGCAGGGCCTGGAGACCTATCTCCTGGACCACGTGGCGGCGTTCGACCGGCGGCTGTGCGTGCTGACGGGGCCCGTGCTCCAGGACTCCGATCCGCCCTACCGGGGTGTCCAGGTGCCGTTGCGCTTCTGGAAGGTGGCCGCGTTCATGCAGGACGGGGCGCTGGCCGCGACGGCGTACGTCCTCGACCAGAGCCCGGACTTCGGCCGGGACGCGGAGCGGGCCCTCGCCGGGGCGAAGGCGGGCGCGCCGCCGCCGCTCGGCCCATTCCGTACGTACCAGGTGCCGGTCTCGGACGTGGCGGAGATCGCGGAGCTGGAGTTCGGACCGCTGCCCGACGTGGATCTGATGCCGCCGATGCGGGCGCCGGAGGACCGCTGGCGCCGTCTGGAGTCCTTCGACGACATCGCGATGCAGGGCTGAACGGTACGGCTCGCGGCGGCCCGGACGGTCACCCGTCGCGGGGCGCGTCCCGAGGCGGGTCGCGGTCTCGGCCGCCGTCCTCAGGAGCCGCTGCTCCCCCGGGCGGGCGGGGCGCCGCTCTGCGGCCCGGGGGGCGTGTCCGGCGTCGCCTCGGCGATGAGCAGGGCGATGTCGTCGTGGCTCTCGGGGTCGGGAAGCGCCGCGAGGAGCCGGTCGCAGGTGGCCTCGAGGGGCAGCCGGGGGCCGGTGAGGTGGCGGAGGAGGGCGTTGATGCGGGTGTCGATGGAGTGGCGGCGGGTCTCCACCAGTCCGTCGGTGTAGAGGAAGAGCCGTGCGCCGGGCGGGAGTGAGAAGGAGGTCGTCGTGAAGGGCACGTCCTCCGCGGCTCCCAGGGGCGCCCCGGTGGGCAGTTCGAGGAGCACGGGCGCCTTTCCCGGCAGGAGCAGGGCCGGCGGGGGGTGGCCGGCGAGGGCGATGTGGCAGGTCTCGGCGTAGGGGGCGCACAGGGCGTAGACGCAGGTGGCGATGGTCTCCTCGAGTTCGCCGGTGAGCAGGTCGAGGTGGCGCAGGATCTCGGCGGGCTGGAGGCCGAGCCGGGCCAGGGTCCGGGTCGCCGTGCGCAGTTGCCCCATGGTGGCGGCGGCCTTGATACCGGATCCCATGACGTCCCCCACCACCAGGGCGGTGGTGCCGTCGGCGAGGGGGATGATGTCGAACCAGTCCCCGCCGGCGTGCCCGGCGGCTCCGGCGGGCTGGTAGCGGGAGGCCACCTTCAGGCCGGGCGAGTCCGGTGGGGTGCGCGGCAGCAGATGGCGCTGGAGGGTGGTGGCCGCCTGGAGCTGGGTCTGGTACCAGCGGGCGTTGTCGATGCACACGGCGGCACGTGCGGCGAGCTCCTCGGCGAGGAGGATGTCGTCCTCGGTGAACGGCTGGGGGTTACGGGCGCGCTTGAGGTCGAGCGCGCCCAGCACCTCGCCGCGGGCGATCAGCGGGACGGCCAGGTACGAATGGAGGCCGGCGTGGGCGAGGACGGTGGCGGCGGGCTCGTCGCGGGCGACGTGCGGCAGGTCCTCCGCTCCGACGTGGGCGAGGTGGACGGTCCGCCCGGTGGTGACGCAGCGGGTCACGAGGCGGTCGGCCTCGTAGCGGGTGATCTCCCCGACGGGGTCGGCGGCGTCGGCGGCGCTGGTGGGGTAGGCGGTCTTGACCGCGAGGGCCCGGAAGTGGGCGGGGGCCGTGGGGGCGCGCGTGGTGCTCCGGGCCTGGATGACCGTGTCGAGGACGTCGACGGCGGCGATGTCGGCGAGGTCGGGCACGACGGTGTCGGCGAGCTCGCGGGCGGTCTGTTCCAGGTCGAGGGTGGTCCCGATCCGGGTGGAGGCGTCGGCGATGAGGGCCAGGCGCCGGCGGGCCTGGGCGCTGCGCTGGTCGGCCCGGAACTGCTCGGTGACGTCGATCATGGTCACGGCGACGCCGATCACCCGGCCGGTGGAGCCCTCGAGACGGAAGTACGACACCCGCCAGGCGCGGCCGTCCTCTCCCGGGGCCGGGTCGCGCTCGGTCGACGCACGGCTCAGCAGGGGCGTACCGCTCTCCAGGACCTGCCGCATCGCCGCCTCGACGTCGTCGCGGTCCTCGAACGGCAGGTGCTCGGCGGCGGGGCGGCCCAGGCAGCCGTCGGCGGACCGGCCGGTGATCCGTTCGAGGGCGCCGTTGACCAGGACGAGCCGCAGGTCGGTGTCGGCCACCGCCACTCCCGTCGGGGACTGGGCCACCAGCTGCGCCGAGAGCGCGAGGTTCCGCTCGATGCCCCGGACGACGGTGTGGTCGGCGGCGATGCCGAGGGCGTACTGCGCGCCCTCCCGGTCCGTCAGCCGCATGTTGCGGAACTCGACGAGCCGGTTCGACCCGTCCTTGTGCCGGATCGGGAAGACCCCCGACCAGCTGCCTCCGCCTGCCATGACCTGGGCGAAGAGGTCCAGGGCGAGGCCCGAGTCGTCCTCGGACACCAGCATGTGCGCCGCGTACCGGCCGAGCGCCTCGTCGGCGCTCCAGCCGAACAGCTCGTGCGCCTGGGGGCTCCAGAGCCGGATCCGGCCGTCGGCGTCCAGCACCACCGCCGCCACGCCCAGCGTGTCCAGCAGGCCTCCCGGCTCGGACGGTGTGGCGGCCCCGAAGGCGTCAGCCGCGTCCGCGTCCACGTCAGGTCTCCCTCCGTCCACCGGCCACCGGAGGCCCTCTCCGAGGAGTACCCGGCAGGGCCCGTGGGCCTGGCGCCGGGCCCGACCGCTTCCATCGTCCTCCGGGTCGGCCGCCCGGGCAGCTCGGCGAACGGGTGACAGCCCCGAATGGCCGGTGCTCCGGCCTCTCCGGGCGCCGGCTCGCCGTCCGGGCCGGCCCCGTCGGCCCGCACCGACCGCAAACGCGTCAGAGGCCGTACCGGATTCCTCCGGTACGGCCTCTGACCTGCGACTCTTACGAGTCGGGACGACAGGATTTGAACCTGCGACCCCTTGACCCCCAGTCAAGTGCGCTACCAAGCTGCGCCACGTCCCGAGCCCCGCTGACCTGGGGTTTCCCCCGGCCGAACGCGCATGAGAACAATACCGCACTTCCCCGGGTGCTCACGAACCCCTTTACGGTCGTGCGCGGCGTGCGACGGGCCGGCCTCGCCGGCCGCGTGCGCGCCGGAGTGCGCACCCGTCACTCCCCGTGACGCACCCGGGCGCCGACCCGCGCCCCCGTGCGCAGCGCCCGCACTCTCCACCGGAGGGTGCCCGCGCCCTCTCTCCCTCGTGCCACCGAAGCCGTCGGGCCGTGCGGCAGGCCCCGCAGAGAGACCCGGATGGTGAAAGGGAGACGCCTGAGGCGGCCGCGGACGGCCTCTCGTCATATACCCGTCATTCGCGTGCCGTTGGCATGTGGCAGAAAGATGCCCACAGGGAATGCCCCGGGAGCCGGACCGAGCAGGCCGAGACCACCCGAAACATAGACACATTTAAACGTCAACCACTCGGCTTTCAGACAAAGTCCGTGGCGATATTGCTCCACTCCCGAAAGATCAACACCATGAAGTGGTCGGCCTGTTCGGGACGGGACCACTGCCGATGCACCACCTGCTCGAACAGACGAACGAGCAGGAATGTCGCAGGGGAGGACTCGCATGGACAGCTATTTCAGCAGCCGACTCCATCACCGACTCAGGGAGACGGTCCGCGACTTCGCGGAGAGTGAGGTCCGGCCGCGAATACCCGATATGGAGGCGTCCCGTTCCGTCCACCGTGAACTGTCCCGGCTGATCGCCGAGCAAGGCTGGCTGGGAGCGACAATCAGCCAGGAATACGGCGGAATGGGAGCGGGACATCTCGCCAAGACGATCATTATCGAGGAACTCTCCCGCGTCAGCGGCGCCATGGGCGCCATGGTCCAGGCCTCGCAACTGGGCACCGCCAAAATCGTCCATTTCGGCAGCGACGAGCAGCGCAAGACCTGGCTCCCCGCCATTGCCGCCGGTGAATGCCTGCCCACCATCGCGGTCACCGAGCCTGAGTCCGGCGGACACGTCCTGGGCATGACCGCGAGCGCGGTCCGCTCCGGGGACGACTACATCCTCAACGGCAGCAAGGTGTTCGTCGGCAACAGCCACGTCGGCGATCTGCACGGCGTCGTCGTCAGGACCGGTCCCGGCTCGAAGGGGCTCACGGCCTTCCTGGTCGAATCCGACCGTCCCGGCTTCAGGACCGGCCCCCAGCAGCCCGCCATGGGCCTGCACGGCTTCAGCTTCGGCGAACTCGTCTTCGAGGACTGCCGGGTCCCGGCCTCCAACCGACTGGGCGACGAGGGCGACGGACTCGCCGTGGCGTACTCCTCCAGCGTGCTGTACGGCCGCGCCAACCTCACGGCCGTCTCGCTCGGCATCCACCAGGCGATCATGGAGGAGACCACCCGCTTCACCGTCGAACGCCACCGCTACGGCAAGCCGCTCCACGAACTCCCCACCGTGAAGCTCAAGCTGGGCCAGATCCAGTCCCGGCTGATGACCGCCCGGCTGGCCGCGTACCACGCCGTGCACCTGCTCGACCGGGGGCTGTCCTGCGACGCCGAGCTGATGAACGCCAAGCTGGTGAACGTCGAGTCGGCACTCGACTCCGCGCGCAACGCGATGGAGATCCACGCCGCCGCCGGGCTCTTCACGGACCGCCCCATCGAGCGGTACCTCCGCGACGCGCACCACATCTTCGCGCCCGCCGGCACCTCCGACATCCAGCTGTTGCGCCTCGCGGAAGTCGCCCTCGGCACGGCGAAGGGCAGCTGGTCGGAAAGGCTGTCCGAGCTGCTCAGGCTGGAGCCCACGCACGCCTGAGCACAGCCGGGCACACCGCCCCCCGGCGCGCAGCCCTCCGGCACGGCCGCCCGCCGTGCCGGAGCGCTGCGCCGTCCGGGGTCAGATCAGGCCGTCCTCGCGGCGGTGGATCTGCTCCACCAGCTCGGCCGCGAGCGCCTTGATCGTCTCCAGGCCGGCCCGGCCCCACGGCCGTACGTCGGTGTCGACCACGCAGATCGTGCCCAGCGCCACTCCCGTACGGTCGATCAGCGGCGCCCCCATGTAGGAGCGGATGCCGATCTCGTCCACCACCGGGTTGCCCGCGAAGCGCGGGTAGTCGCAGACGTCCTCCAGGACCAAGGCCTTGCGCCGCACCACCACGTGCGGGCAGTAGCCGTGGTCGCGGGCCATGAACCGGCCGACGTTGCCCCCGGCGGCGGCCGCGCCCAGGTCGCTTCCCGAGTGCGTCCCCGCCGGGGTGTGCAGCCCGGCGAAGAACTGCCGGTTCTCGTCGATGAAGTTGACCATCGAGTAGGGGGCGCCGGTGACGTCCGCGAGCCGGTGGGCGAACTCGTCGAAGGCCTGCTCGGGCCGCTCGCCGATCCCCAGCTCGCGCAGGCGCCGCACACGCGTGGGGGCCTCCCGGTCGACGGGGGTCAGCAGCATGTGCCCGGTGGGGTCGTAGGTCATGACGGTGCTCCGTAGCTCGGCACGGCGGCCGGGATGGTGGTGAGCAGGTGCTGGACGAGGGTGAGCAGCGTACGGATGCCGGCGCTGGAGATCCGGGCGTCGCACAGGACGACCGGGACGTCCGGCTTGAGGTCGAGCGCGGCCCGCACCTCGTCGGGCTCGTAACGGTGGGCGCCGTCGAACTCGTTGACGGCCACCACGAAGCCGATGCCGCGCCGCTCGAAGAAGTCGACCGCGGAGAAGCAGTCCTGCAGACGGCGGGTGTCGGCGAGGACGACCGCTCCCAGCGCGCCCTCGGAGAGCTCGTCCCACATGAACCAGAAGCGCTCCTGGCCGGGAGTGCCGAAGAGGTACAGCACATGGCGGTCGTCGAGGGTGATCCGCCCGAAGTCCATCGCCACGGTGGTCGTGGTCTTGGACTCGACGCCTTCCAGGCTGTCGGTGGCCGCGCTGACCTGGGTGAGCAGCTCTTCGGTGCTCAGCGGTTCGATCTCGCTGACCGCGCCCACGAAGGTGGTCTTGCCCACGCCGAAGCCACCCGCCACCAGGATCTTCAGCGCGGTGGGGAACGGGTCGGCCGCCACGGTCTCGTGGCGCTCAGAGCCGTTGTCGTAGGCCATCGAGCACTGCCTCCAGCAGGGAACGGTCGGTTGGGTTGGCGTGGAAGCGGGGCGCCCGGGCGGTGACCGCCCCGCAGTCCACGAGATCGGAGATCAGGACCTTGGTGACGACCGCCGGGAGCCGTAAGTGCGCCGCGATCTCCGCCACCGAGGTGGGTCCGTCGCACAGGCCGAGGGCCATGTCGTGCTCGGGACCCATGTGGGGCTGCGGGGAGGAGCCGGTCGCCATCACCATGGAGAGGAGGTCCAGCGCGGTGGTGGGCCTGGTCCGGCCACCGCTCACGGTGTACGGACGGATGAGCCGGCCGGCCGCGTCGTCGAGCCAGGGCCCCTCCTGCGAGGACGTCATGCTCACCGCCCCGGGATGCCCGCCGTGCCCGCCGCCTGCCGGGCGGGGGTGACCAGATACGGCCGTACGCTCTTGACGAGCATCGCCATCTCGTACCCCAGGACGGCCGCGTCCGCCTCGCGTCCGGCGAGCACCGCCAGGCACGTGCCGGAGCCGGCCGTGGAGACGAACAGCAGGGTGGAGTCGAGCTCGACGACCACCTGCCGCACCTCACCGCCGTCGCCGAACCGCGCGCCGGCGCTGCGGCCGAGCGAGTACAGCCCGGAGGCCAGCGCGGCCATGTGGTCGGCGGCGTCGGTGTCGAGGCCGTGGACGGATTTCACCAGGCCGTCGGAGGAGAGCAGTACAGCGTTGCGGGTGTACGGAACCCGCTGGACCAGACCGCTCAGCAGCCAGTCGAGATCCGAGGAATGGCCGTGCGGCGCATTGCTCGCCATGGTGCATCTACTCCTTGTGCGCGTCGCCGTGACGCCGCGGTTCTTGGGGGGAGGGCTGGGATTCGGCGAGTCCGATGCCGCGCTGGAACGCGGCCATCAGACCCGGGTCGTGCAGAGCGGGTTCCTCGGGCTTGCGGCCCGCGGGTTCGTCGCGCAGCTGCGGGACGAGGTGTTCCTGGGCCCGCCGCTTGGGAAGGGAGGGCTTGCCCGGCGCCTCCGGACGGTGGACGGGCGGCGCGGGCGGCGCCTGCGGGGGGAGGGGGGCGCCCCCCGTGCGGGACCGCTCGGACGGGAACGGCTCACCGGCGGGCGCGGGCCGGTGCGGCGGCGCGGACGCGGGGTAGGCCTGGGGCGGGTAGGACGGCTGTACGGGTCCGGGCTCGGGTGTCCGCAAGGAGGCGGGGGCCTGTGCCTGGACGGGGAGGGGCACGGGAGGTGCCGCCACGGGGGCCGGTTGCGGCGCCGGGGCGGGGGCCGTGTGCGCCGGCGCCACGGCCTGGGGCCGGCGCTGGGGCATGGCCGTCGGCTGCCCCTGGGCGGCGGCCTGGGCCTGTGCCGCGGCGCCCGTCGCCTGCCGGTCGTTCGCGGCCAGCCCTTCGGGGTCGGCGCCGAGCAGCCCCTGCGGCAGCACGAGCACGGCCTGGACCCCGCCGTAGATGTTCGATTGGAGGCGCACGGCGATGCCGTGGCGTCGCGCGAGGGCCGAGACGACGAAGAGTCCGATACGGCCGTCCTGGAGCAGGTGGGCCACGTTCACCTGGTCGGGGTCGGCGAGCAGGGCGTTCATCTTGTTCTGCTCGGTGACCGGCATGCCCAGGCCGCGGTCCTCGACCTCGATGGCGAGGCCGGCGGTGACGTACTGCGCGCGCAGCAGCACGGTGGTGTGCGGTGCGGAGAACAGCGTCGCGTTCTCGACCAGTTCGGCGAGGAGGTGGATGACGTCGGCGACGGCGTGGCCCCGCAGCGTCCCGTCGATGGGCGGGACGAGTTTCACGCGCGGGTACTGCTCGACCTCGGCGATGGAGGAGCGCAGCACCTCGGTCATGGTGACGGGGTTCGACCACTGGCGGCGGGAGATGGCGCCGCCGAGCACCGCGAGGTTCTCGGCGTGGCGGCGGATCCGGGTGGCCAGGTGGTCGACGTGGAAGAGGCCCTTGAGCAGCTCCGGGTCCTCGACCTCGTTCTCCAGCTCGTCGAGGAGCTGGATCTCGCGGTGCACGAGGGACTGAAGCCGCCGGGCGAGGTTGACGAAGACCTCGACCTTCTGTTCGTTGCCGACGCTGCTGGAGAGGCGGGACGCCTGGACCACGGCGGCCACGGCGGCCTCGTGCGAGCGGGTCAGCTCCTGTCCGAGCAGGTCGAACTCGTCGCCGGACCCGGCGGCCGCAGGGGCCGCGGGGCGGGCCGGCGGCCCTTCGCCGCGCCGCAGCTGCTCGACGATCGCGCGCAGCTCGCTCTGCCCCCGGGCGCTGGAGCGGCGCAGGGCGTTGCACCGGTCGAGGACTCCCCGGGCGGCCCGGTCGGCGCCGAGGGCGGCCGCGGTGACGGAGGCGATGGTGAGGGCGGCGGCCCCGGTCAGCGCGGCCCAGAGTCCGGGGGTCGGTCCGGCGCCGGTGGAGCGGATGGTGAAGAGGACCGCGGCGGCGCCGCCGAGTGCCACCGCGACCGCGGGGAGCACGGAGGTGCGCAGGAGTTGGGAGCGTATGCGGGCCTCCGCCGGCGGCGGCGCGGAGCGCTGCGCGGGCTGGGGAGCCCCGGTGGGGGGAGTGGAGCGGGCGCCTGACCGGCCGTGCCGCCCGCCCTCGCGGCGGTCGGACCGCGAGGCGGGTGCGCGAAGTTGAGACATGAGTGTCCTTGGTACGTGCCCAGGAATCGGCGTACTGCGAAATGTACTGAGGGGGTCGGTCGTACGTGGTTGCGATGAGGCTACCGATGATCACCAAGCACACACTGTAGTCGTCAACCGCTCATGTGGAGTGCGCAGTTGACAAACTCGCCCGCAAAGCGTCCCGCTCTGGTATCACCCTCCGCACGCCAGGCCGAGAACACTCGGCCGAAACCCGTCGGCGGGCCCTCGCAAGGTGGAACGGAGGAGGGCGGAGGCGCGTAAAAGCCCCCGCCCTGCGCGAAGTTCGGGTCTGACCGGAATCCGCCCACGGGCCGGAGGGCCGGGAGGCACGGGCCGCCGACGAGGCCGCACGGTGGGCCCGCGCACACCGCAGTCCGACCGCGTCCGCGACGTTCGCATGTGCGTTCGCGCCGGTGGCGACGGTGGGGGCGGGGTGGTGACTGTCCGTACCTCCGGACCCCTGCCTCCCGAGCCCGGGGCCGGCGGGCGGAGCGCCGTCAGGGGTGCATGCGTGCGCCCTTGAACACCTTGTCCACCGCGTTGCGCGGCCCGTACACCGCGAGCCCCACCAGATCCAGCAGGCCCTTCGGCACCGCACGCACCGCCGCGCGGTTGTCACGGTCGTTGCCGGTGGCGAAGAGGTCGGAGGTGAAGACCGCCCGGGGCAGCGCGCGCGCGAGCGCGCGCTCGTGCGCGGCGGTCAGGACCTCCTTCGTCCCCTCCAGGACCACGACGGGCTGGCGGAACATCGGCAGGTACGGCGTGCCGTCGGCGTCGGCGTAAGGTTCGCCGACGACCTCGGGGACCTCCGTGCCGAGGCCGCTGACGAGGAACGCCGTCACGTTCAGCCGCTGCCAGGGTTCCAGGTCCCGGCGCAGCAGGACCGCGATCTTGGTGTCGAAACGTACGGGTGTGTTCTCGGTTGTCATGGTCCCAGGCTGCCGATCGCCCCGGTGGACCGTCTTGTACATTCCTTGCATGGTGGCCCGGCAGCAGGTCTCGGCGTGGCGCCCGGCGGTGCCCGGTGTCGTCGAGGTCTTCCACGCCCGCTTCACCGAGCACGCCTACCCGATGCACGTCCATGACTCCTGGACCCTGCTGGTGGTCGACGACGGCGCGGTCCGCTACGACCTGGACCGCCGCGAGCACGGCACGCCCGGCGACACGGTCTCCCTCCTGCCGCCCCAGGTGCCGCACAACGGCTCGCCCGCGACCTCGGACGGATTCCGCAAGCGGGTGCTGTACCTCGATCTGACGCGCCTCGACAAGAGCCTCGTCGGCCCCGCGGTGGACGGCCCGGACGTGGTCGATCCCGTCCTGCGGCGCCGGGTCGGACAGCTGCACGGGGCCCTGGCGAGTCCGGGTGACGAGCTGGAGGCGGAGAGCCGGCTGGCCCTGATCTGCGAGCGTCTTCGCGGGCATCTGCGGCCGCGGCTGGTGGACCGGCCGCCGCGGGCCGACCGGGGCGTGGCCCACCGTCTGCGGGACCTCCTCGACGAGCGGCTGGTCCAGGGGATCACCCTGGACGAGGCGGCGACGGTGGTGCACGCGCACCCGACGCACCTGGTGCGGGCGTTCGGCCGCGCGTTCGGCATCGCGCCGCACCAGTACGTGATGGCCCGACGGGTCGACCGTGCCCGCCGGCTCCTGCTCGACGGGCGGCCCGCGGCCGAGGTCGCGTCCGCGACCGGTTTCCACGACCAGTCGCACCTCACCCGGCACTTCAAGCGGATCGTGGGCAGCGCGCCGGGCCGCTACACCCGAGGCACCCGGGACAGGTGAGACGAAGCCCCTGAGTCGGGGGCGGGAGAGGGGCCGGGAGACGGGGCGTCGCGGCCGTCGGGCGGACCGCTCGCCTCCGCGCGCGGGCGGGTCCTCTTGCGCGACCGCCCCGGACCCGTTTTGGTGACCTGACGACCTCTGGGGCGAACGGGAAGGCGGCCACGCATGGCGGACATCACCCAGACCGAGACCACGGGCAGCGGCAAGGAGGCGCCGCGCAAGGCGAGTTGGCGTTCCATCGGGCCGGGCATCGTCGTGGCGGCGACCGGTGTCGGGGCCGGCGACCTCGTCGCCACCCTCATCGCGGGCGGCAAGTTCGGCTACACCCTGCTGTGGGCGGCGGTGATCGGTTGCCTCGTCAAGATCTCGCTCGCCGAGGCCGCGGGCCGCTGGCACCTCTCCACCGGCCGCACCCTCTTCGACGGCTGGCGCAGCCTCGGCTCCTGGACCACCGTCTACTTCGCGGGGTACGTCGTCGTCTGGGGCTTCGTCTACGGCGCCGCGGCGATGTCCTCCAGCGCGCTCCCGCTGGCCGCGCTCTTCCCCGACCTGATGGACCTCAAGGTGTGGGCCGTGCTGTGCGGCCTGGTGGGCCTGGCCTTCGTCTGGTTCAACCAGTACGCCGTCTTCGAGAAGCTGATGACGGTCCTGGTCGGGGTGATGTTCGTGGTCACCGTCTACCTCGCGATCAGGGTCACGCCGCGCCTCGACTCCGCCGTCGCCGGCCTCGCGCCCGCGCTGCCGGACGGGTCGCTGTTCTACACGCTGGGCCTGATCGGCGGCGTCGGCGGCACGATCACCCTCGCCGCCTACGGCTACTGGGTCAACGCCAAGGGCTGGAACAACCCGAGCTGGATGAAGGTGATGCGGCTCGACAACCGCGTCGCCTACCTCACCACCGGCATCTTCGTGGTGGCCATGCTCTTCGTCGGCGCGGAGCTGCTGCACTCGTCCGGCATGGCGCTGGCGAAGGGTGACAGGGGCCTGCTCGACCTCAGCACGGTCCTGGAGGAACGCTACGGCGCGGCGACCGCCAAGCTCTTCCTGATCGGCTTCTTCGCCACGTCCTTCACCTCGCTGATCGGCGTCTGGCACGGGGTGAGCCTGATGTTCGCCGACTTCGTGACGAAGTACCGCCCGTCCCTGGCCCGCCCCGGCGTGGCTCCCGAGAAGTCCCGGCCCTTCCGGGCGTACCTGCTGTGGCTCACCTTCCCCCCGATCAGCCTGCTCTTCCTCGACCAGCCGTTCGGACTCGTCGTGGTGTACGGAGTCATCGGCGCCGTCTTCATGCCGTTCCTGGCGCTGACGCTGCTGTGGCTGCTCAACTCCTCCCGTACGCCGCCCGAGTGGCGCAACGGGATGCTGAGCAACGCGATGCTGGGAGCCGCCGGTCTGCTGTTCGTGGTCCTGTGCGTGCAGCAGGTCCGGGATCTGCCCTGGTAGGAGAGCCGGTCGCCTCGTCCCGGCCCCCTCGTCGGGGAAGAGGGCCTCGGCGCGGCGCCTGCCGGCCGCTACGGCCGGCAGGCGCCGGCCCGCCCCGGGTCCTTCGCTCAGCGCTCGCCCGCGAGGTCGGTCTCCTGGTGCTTCGCCTTCACCGTGGCGACGGCGGCGGCCGGCCAGGCCGCCCAGCCGCCGGCCGGCTTGAGGGCGACGTGCCGCCACCACGGCTCCGCGGGCGGGATCGACGCGGGTTCGAAAGGCTCGCCCGGACGGGGGGTGGCCACCACCTGACCGGCCGCGTGTCCGGCGTACAGGGTGCGCTCGGCGGGCTCGTGCCAGGGGTGCGGAGCCAGGTTGAAGGTGCCCCAGTGGATCGGCAGCAGCACGCCGTGCGGAGAGCCGCCCTGGAGGTCCAGGTGGGCGCGCATGCCCTCCTCCGGGGTCATGTGGATGTCAGGCCAGAACTCGGAGTAGGCGCCGAGCTGGATCATCGTGACGTCGAAGGGGCCGTGGGCGGCACCGATCTCCTCGAATCCGGGGAAGTAGCCGGTGTCCCCGCTGTGGTAGATCCGGTGCTCGGGACCGGTGACGACCCAGGAGGCCCACAGGGTGTGCTGCTGGTTGCGCAGGCCCCGGCCGCAGAAGTGCCGGGCGGGCGTCGCGGTCAGCCGCAGCTCGCCGACCTCCGTCGACTCGTTCCAGTCCAGCTCGCGCAGGCGGGAGGCGGGCACCCCCCAGCGCTCCAGGTGCGCGCCGACGCCCAGTGGCACGACGAAGAGGGTGTCCGTCGTGGCCAGGGCCTTGATCGTGGGCAGGTCGAGGTGGTCGTAGTGGTCGTGCGAGATCACCACGACGTCCACCGGGCCGAGCCCGGCGAGCGGCAGCGGTACGGGGTGCAGGCGCTTGGGGCCGGCGAAGGCGAAGGGCGAGCAGCGGTCGCCCCAGACCGGGTCGAAGAGCACCCGGTGGCCGTCGATCTCGGCGAGGACGCTGGAATGGCCCGCCCAGGTGAGCCGCAGGCCCGAGGCCGGCGGGCGGGCGAGGTCGGCCAGGGCGGTGGCGTGGACGGGGATCGGGCCTGCCGGGGCCCGCAGCACGCGGGCCTCCTTCCTGAAGTAGACCTTGGCGAACTCGAGGCCGGATCCCTGGGGCCGGTGCCGGGCCGCCACGGGGTTCTGGAAGACGCCGTCCGCGAAGTTCGGCGAGCGACGGATGCGCTCCATGCGCGCGCCGGCCGGGTCGGCGCCGAAGGCCTCCGGGCGCAGGGCGCGCAGCCGCGCCCGCAACGGGTGGTCGGAGCCGGTGCCGGTCACGAGACCTCCTGAAGGGGGTAGGGGTCGTTCCATTATGGGCGGACCTCGGGCCTCCCGGCCGGGAGCGGGGTCGGTACGGAACCGTCGTTCCGCACGGATCCCTCCCCCGCCCCCGGCCGTCCCCGCCACCGCCCACCCGGAGCACGTGCCACGGCCGCGCGACGGCTCCCGTTGTTGATCATGCCCGCGTCATGTGCTGTGTAGGGTGACCGGCGTGGCGAGAGTGCGGTTGAACGTGGCGGAGCGGCAGGAGGAGCTGTTGCGTGCCGCCGTCGAGCAGATCGAGGCCCGGGGCGTGGCGGCCGTACGGATCGCCGACATCGCCTCCGCCCTCGGGGTCAGCAACGCCCTCGTGCTCTACCACTTCGCGTCCAAGGAGAAGCTCGTGGCGGCGGCCTTCTCCTACGCCGCCGAAGGCGATCTCGCCCATCTGCGCAAGCTCCTCGGCCGCCGCACGACCGCTCTGCGCCGGCTGAGGTCGGCGGTCCGCTGGTACGCGCCCACCGGCCAGGCCAAGGGCTGGCGCCTGTGGATCGAGGGCTGGTCGGCCAGCCTTCGCGAACCCGCGCTGCGCGAGGTCGCGGCCGCCCTCGACCAGCAGTGGAAGGCGGCCCTGACCGAGGTGATCGCCGAGGGCGCGGCGGCCGGGGAGTTCCCCTGCCCCGATCCGGCCGCCGCGGCCTGGCGGCTGACCGCCTTCCTCGACGGGCTCGCCGTGCAGATGACCTCCTACGCCGGGTCCCTGTCGCGCGCCGCCATGCTGGAGTGGGCCGACGCGGCGCTCGACCGGGAGCTGGGCCTGAACGGCCCGGAGAAGGCCGCTCAGCGCAGCTCGTAGACCGGCCCGGAGACGACCGCTCAGCGCAGCTCGTAGACCGCCGTCACGGTCACCTGCTCCTCGATCTCCCCAGGGGCCAGCGGCACCTCCGGCGCGTCGGCGGGAATCCCGGGCACGGCCCCGGAGACCGGGCGGGCGGAGTCGCCCTCGGTCAGCGAGGCGAGCCGCCCGAGGCGGTGCCCGCTGAGCCGCGCGTGCTGACTCGCCTTCTCCCGGGCGTCCTGGTGGGCGGCCTCCCGGGCCCTGGCGCGCAGGGCGCCGGGGTCGGCGACGTCGAACGCCACGCTGTTGACCCGTCCCGCGTCCCCGGTCGCGTCGCCGACGGCCGCGACGACCCTGCCTGCCCGGTCGATGCCCCTGACCTTGACGGAGAAGGACTGACCGGCCTGGTAGCCCGCCACCCGGTTCTCGCCGCCGTCGGTCTGGCTGTAGACGGCGGACAGCGAGAGGCTGTCGGTCCGGATGTCCCGGTCGGCGACGGCCTCCTTGCGCAGGGCGGCCAGCAGCGCCTCGGCGGCGGTGCGCTGCCCGTCCATCGCCTCCCGGGCGGTCTTACGGGTGACCTCGACGCCCACCGAGAGGACGGCCACGTCGGGCGCGGCGGCGGCCCGGCCGGTCCCGGTCACGGTGACGGTCGTGGTCGCCGCGGCCGGGGCGGCGGCCACGGACGGGGCCGCGGCGGGGCCCGCGGCCAGCGCGGGCGCGGTGCCCGCGAGCAGGAGACCTCCGAGCACCGTCCCCGCCACGAGGGCGCGGCCGAGGGCCCGGGCGGCAACGGAAGCGGTGGCGGTGGCGGTGGCGGTGGCGGTGGCGGAACGATCGACGAAAGGGGCGTAAGTCGTACGGAGATGGCTGGTCGTCACGGACGGTCCTTTCGGGAACGGCTGCCGGAGAACCCGGCGCGCACATCCCAACACCCCCCGGCCCCCGCTCCCGCGCGCCACTCCTGCCCCGTCACCCGCACAGGTCTGCGCACTCGGCCGCGCCGCGCCCGACGTCCCCGGCGACGGGTGCGCGCGGTACCGCCGGGCCCGAGCCGCCCCCGGCGCACGCCGCTGTCGGTGCCGCTTGGTAGAACTCTCGCATCAGCCGATCAACGACCGTCCGGTGCCGGGAGTAGTCATGACCATTTCGACCCCCCTGGGGGAGCTGCACGGCCTGCCCGTCTTCGACCTCCCCGCCCCGGGCTCCACCGCCGCGCTGCCGGACGCCGCCTCCGTGGCCTGGCGTGTCTCGGCTCCGACGTACAGCGAGCCGGACGACGAGGGGTGGGAGGCGCTCTTCGACCGCTTCCTCGCGACGGTCGACGCCGGCCGGGTCCGCGCGCTGGTCGTCGGCGGCTGGGACGAGGCGTACGACACCTCGTCGGCGCCGATCGTCACGGCGCTCATCGGCGCCAACAACCGGCTCACCGCTCTGGAGGCGGTGTTCCTCGGGGACATGACCTTCGAGGACTGCGAAATCTCCTGGATCCAGCAGACCGACGTGACGCCGTTGCTCGCCGCCTACCCGCGGCTGCGGGAGTTCGGTGTGCGCGGGGGCACGGGGCTGGCGTTCCCCTCCACCCAGCACTCCGGATTGCGCAGGCTCGTGGTGGAGACGGGCGGCCTGCCCGCCGCCGTCGTGCGCGGTATCGCGGGCAGCGACCTGCCCGCTTTGGAGAACCTCGAACTCTGGCTCGGGACGGACGAGTACGGCGGTGACAGCTCCCCCGCCGATCTGGAGCCGCTGCTCTCCGGGAGGGCGTTCCCCGCCCTGCGTCATCTGGGGCTGCGGAACAGCCACATCCAGGACGAGGTGGCCGCCGCCGTCGCGAGCGCCCCGGTCGTCGCCCGGCTCGAACGCCTCGACCTGTCGATGGGCACGCTCACGGACGAGGGAGGCGCGGCGCTGCTCGCCGGACAGCCGCTCACGCACCTGGCGTACCTCGGGCTCGCGCACCACTACCTGTCGAAGGAGATGAGCGAGCGGATCGTCGACGCGCTCACGCCGTCCGGTGTGCGGGTCGACATCGACGACCCGCAGCAGCCGGACAAGGACGACGGCGAGGTCTACCGGTACGTCGCGGTCGCCGAATGACGAACGCGCTCGTGCCAGGCGCCGCGGACCAGGCGGAGGGTGGCGCACCCGGCCGCTTCGCGGGCCGGGCGGATGCCGACGGCCGCGTCAGGGGCCGGGCGGGAACGGACGGACGCGACCCGGCCCTCCGTCTCGCCGTCGTCGGCAATCCGGCGGGCCGCCGTGTCCGGTTCTTCCAGGACGCGGTGGCCGCGGCGGGACTGCCACCGGCGCGGGTCGTGCCGTGGCTCGACGTCCTGCGGGGCGGGGCGCGGTTCACGGCGGGCGAGACCGTCCGCCTCGACTCGCCCGGCGAGGACCCGGAGGTCGACCGGCTGCTGCGCGGTGTCGAGGACACGACCCGCGTCGAGGGGACGGGGCTCTGGTACGCGCGCTTCACCGCAGCGGTCGCGGTGCTGGCCGCCGACGTGCGGTCCGCGGGGGCGGTCCTGGTCGACGATCCCGGCGAGCTCGCGGTCCTGTTCGACAAGCGGCTCGGCCACGGCGTGCTGCGTCGGGCCGCGGTGCCGGTGCCCGCGTCGCCGACCTCGGGACGGAGCGCCCCGCCCGTGCGCGGCTGGGACGACGTCGTGCGGCTGATGGCGGACGCCGGGACGCGTCGCGTCTTCGTGAAGCCGGCGCACGGCTCCTCCGCCTCCGGGGTGCTCGCGGTGGAGACGGCACCCGCCGGACGGGTCCAGGCGACCACGTCGGTGGAGCGCGGCCCGGGCGGCGCGCTCTTCAACTCGCTGCGGGTACGCCGCTATCGGACGGAGCGCGAGGTCGCCTCGATCGTGGACGCCCTGGCGCCCGACGGGCTGCACGTCGAGCGCTGGCTGCCGAAGGCGTCGTCGGGCGGTCGCGTCGCCGACCTTCGGGTGGTGGTGGTCGACGGCCGCGCGACCCACGCCGTCGTCCGCACCAGCCGCTCGCCCATGACCAATCTGCATCTGGGCGGTGTCCGGGGCGATCTGGAGGCGGCGCGCGGAGCGGTCGCCGCCGCGGGCGGACGGTGGGAGGACATGCTCGGCGTGGCCGAGCGCGCGGCCGCCGCCTTCCCCGGCACGCGGTGCCTGGGCGTCGATCTGCTGCCCTCCTCCGGCTGGCGGCGTTTCGCCGTCGGCGAGGTCAACGCCTTCGGTGACCTCCTGCCCGGGCTCACCGGCCTGCCGGGCAGCGGCGCCGAGGGCCTGGACACCTACGCGGCCCAGGTCGCCGCCCTCCTCCGGCCCACCGCCACCACCACCGAACGAAACGCAGCCGCCACCGCCACCGCCACCGCCACCGCCGAGCGAAACGCCACCACCGCCACCCCGCGAGGCACCGCCCCGCAACCGCGCACCACAGGAACGAGCATCACGTGAACCAGCGGCCCGCGCCCGACATGAACGAGATCGTCGGCAGCCACGACCTGCTCCTGGTCACGCTCGACACCCTGCGGTACGACGTCGCCGCCGAGCTCGCCTCCGCCGGCCGCATCCCGAACCTGGCCCGCCACCTCCCCGGCGGCCGATGGGAGCGCCGACACGCCCCCGGCAGCTTCACCTACGCCTCCCACCAGGCGATCTTCGCCGGCTTCCTGCCGACCCCGGCCTCCCCGGGCCCGCACCCCCGCCTCTTCGCCGCCCGCTTCGCCGGCAGCGAGACGACCGCCGACGGCACGTTCGTCTACGACAGCCCCGATCTGGTCTCCGGTCTCGCGCGGCGCGGCTACCACACGGCCTGCGTCGGTGGGGTCGGCTTCTTCAACCGGCAGGCGCCGCTGGGCTCGGTCCTGCCCGGGATGTTCCAGGAGAGCCACTGGGACCCCTCCTTCGGGGTCGCGTCCCCCACCTCCTTCGAGTCCCAGGTCACGCGCGCGGAGGAGATCGTCGCCGCGCTCCCGCGGGAGCGACCGCTCTTCCTCTTCGTCAACGTCGCCGCGCTCCACCAGCCGAACTGGTTCCACCTGCCCGGCGCCACACCCGAGGCGGGGGACACCCGGGCCACCCACGCGGCGGCGCTGGAGTACGTCGACCGGCACATCGGCCGCCTCCTCACCGCCATGAGCAGCCGTCGCCGCTGTTTCGCGATCGTCTGCTCCGACCACGGAACGGCCTACGGCGAGGACGGCTTCACCGGTCACCGGCTCGGCCACGACGTGGTGTGGACCGTGCCGTACGCGCACTTCCTCCTCGACGGACCGGACGAGGCCGACGGACCCGAGCGGCCCGAGGTGTCCGCGTGACCACGACGACCACGACGACCTCGGCGCCCCGCCCGTACCAGAGCTACGTCTACGCCTATCCGCACAAGACCGCGTACCGCCCCCTCCCCCACCCGGCGCCCTCCCTCGCCGACCTCTGGGCGGACGAGCCGAAGGACGCGCTCTCCCTCTACGCCCACATACCGTTCTGCGAGGTCCGCTGCGGCTTCTGCAACCTCTTCACCCGCATCGGCGCCCCCGACGAGCTGACCACCGGTTATCTCGACGCCCTCGACCGGCAGGCCACGGCCGTGCGCGAGGCGCTCGGTGAGGGCGCCCCGGTGCGGTTCGCCACGGCCGCCTTCGGCGGGGGCACACCCACGTTCCTGACCGCCCCCGAGCTGGAGCGGCTCTGCGACATCGCCGAGCGGCGGATGGGCGTCGACCTCCGGTCCGTCCCGCTGTCCGTCGAGACCTCCCCGGCGACCGCGACCGCCGACCGGCTCGCGGTGCTGGCCGCGCGGGGCGCGACGCGCCTGAGCATCGGGGTGCAGAGCTTCGTCGAGGCCGAGGCGCGGGCCGCCGTCCGCCCCCAGCGCCGCGCGGACGTGGAGGCCGCGCTCGGCCGGATCCGGGACACGGGCGTCCCGGTGCTCAACATCGACCTGATCTACGGCATCGACGGCCAGACCGAGGAGTCCTGGCGCCGGTCGCTCGACGCGGCGCTCGGCTGGCGGCCGGAGGAGCTATACCTCTATCCGCTCTACGTCCGGCCGCTCACCGGCCTCGGCCGGCTCTCCCCCGCCGAAGCCGACCGGGAATGGGACCGCCGCCGGCTGCGCCTCTACCGCCGGGGCCGGGACCACCTGCTCGCCGAGGGCTACGAACAGGTGTCGATGCGGATGTTCCGCCGGACCGACGCCCCGCCCCTGGGCCCGGACGACTACGCCTGCCAGACCGACGGGATGATCGGTCTCGGCTGCGGGGCCCGCTCGTACACCTCGTCGCTGCACTACTCCTTCGACTACGCCGTCGACATGCGCGAGATCCGCTCCATCATCGACACGTACACGGCCACCGGACCGGACGGTTTCCGCCGGGTTCAGGTGGGCCGGTGGGTCGACGCGGAGGAGGCGCGCCGCCGGCATCTGCTCCAGTCGCTGCTCCAGGCCGGGGGCATGGACACGCGCGACTACGAGGACCGGTTCGGCACGTCGCCCTTCGCCGACTTCCCGGCCGAACTGCGCCGGTTCGAGGCGCTCGGCTGGCTGGACGAGGCGGCGCCGTCCGGGCTGCTGCGGCTCACCCCCGAGGGGCTCGCGCATTCGGACGGCATCGGTCCGGAGCTCTTCTCCCCCGCCGTACGGGCGGCGATGGCCGCCTACGAGCCGAAGTAGGGGCACCCGATGGACCTGACGATCCTGTACCGGGGGCCGCTCGCCTCCTGCGACTACGACTGTCCGTACTGCCCCTTCGCGAAGCGCCGCGACAGCCGCGAGCAGCTGCGCGCCGACCGGGCCGCGCTGGAACGGTTCTCCGCCTGGGCGGCCGGGCAGACCGGCGACCGGCTGCGGATCCTGTTCACTCCGTGGGGAGAGGGCCTGGTCCGGAGCTGGTACCGGCGGGCGCTCACCGAACTGTCCCGGCTGCCGCACGTCGAGCGGGTGGCGATCCAGACCAATCTGAGCTGCCGTACCGACTGGCTGGCGGAGGCCGACCCCCGCACCCTCGCGCTCTGGTGCACGTACCATCCCGGCCAGACGCCGTACGACCGCTTCCTCGCCAAGTGCCACGAGCTGGCCGCCGGGGGCACGCGGTTCAGCGTGGGCGTCGTCGGCCTGCCGGAGCACCTGGACCACGCACGGCGGCTGAGGGCGGAGCTGCCGTCACCGGTCTACCTCTGGGTGAACGCGGCCGAGGGGCACACGTACGCCGACGAGGAGGCCGAGGCCTGGACGGCCCTCGACCCCCTCTTCCCGTACAGCCGCCATCCGCACCGCTCGGCCGGTCTCCCCTGCCGGACCGGCGAGTCGGTGATCTCCGTCGACGGTGACGGGACGGTGCGCCGCTGCCACTTCGTCAAGGCCGAGCTGGGCATTCTGTACGACGGTTCCTACCGTGCCGCCCTGCGCCCGCGCGCCTGCCCGCTGGCCGTCTGCGACTGCCACATCGGCTACGTCCACCTGGAGACGCTGCCGCTGTACGACGTGTTCGCGGGCGGGGTCCTGGAGCGGATCCCGGCGGCCGTGCCGACCGCGCCTCCCGGGGCGGGCGCGCCTACAGGGGCATGAGGTCGGGCCGCTTGGCCAACACGTGGTCGCCCGAGCTCTCACCGCGCAGCCGGCGGCCGATCCACGGGACGAGGTACTCCCTGGCCCACAGGATGTCGTCGCGGCGCACCTCCAGCGTGCCTCGCGGCGGCAGGGGCGGCCACGGCTGGTCGGGGTCGGCGGGCACCTCGATGCCGAGGACCTGGGCGGCCCGGAGCGCGACGCGGGTGTGCCCCTCGGGCGACAGATGCAGCCGGTCGCCGTCCCAAGCCCGCCTGTCCTGGACGGACTTGAGGGACCACAGGTCCAGGACCGGGCAGCCGTAGCGGTCCGCGATGGCCCGGACGTGGGCGGTGTAGGTGGCGATCTTGCCCCGCAGATGGCGCAGCACGGGGACGTCGCGGGTGTCGAACCCGGTCGTCACCATGACGGTGCCGACGGCGGAGGTGAGGTCGGCGACGGCGCGCTCGAAGCGTTCGGCGACGTCGTCGGGGTCGCTGCCGGGCCGGATGATGTCGTTGCCGCCCGCGCAGAAGGTCACCAGGTCGGGGGCCAGCTCCTTGGCCCTGGGGACCTGCTCCTCCACGATCTGGTCGAGGAGGCGGCCGCGTACGGCCAGATTGGCGTATCGGAACGCGTCGTGCTCCGGCAGCCGGTCGGCGAGCAGGACCGCGAAACGGTCCGCCCAGCCGAGGTACTTCCCGTCGGGGCCGGGGTCTCCGACGCCCTCGGTGAAGCTGTCACCGATCGCCGCGTACGACCCGAATACGTCCATGTCTCTTGATCTCGAATCGTCTGCCACGGGAGCACATCCTTCCTTTACGGGTGTGACCTACGCGACCGTAAGGAGGTGTTGACGGTGGGTGAGATATGCCACCGGTCAAGATTGCGCCAAGGCGGAATACGCGAAGGGCCCGGCACGAAGGTGCCGGGCCCGGTGCGTACCCGGGGGTTCGCGGGTGCGCGGGACGCGTCAGACGCCGACGCCCTTCTGGCGCAGGTACTCGAGCGGGTCGATGTCCGAGCCGTAGCTCGGTCCGGTGCGCATCTCGAAGTGCAGGTGCGGACCGCTGGAGTTGCCGGTGGAACCGGACAGGCCGATCTCGTCGCCGCCGTTGACCGACTGGCCGGTGGAGACGGAGAGGGAGGAGAGGTGGGCGTACTGCGAGTAGGTGCCGTCGGCGTGCTGGATGACGACCTCGTTGCCGTACGAACCGCTCCAGCCGGCGGAGTACACCGTGCCCGCGCCGACGGCCTTGACCGAGGTGCCGGAGGAGGCCATGAAGTCGACACCGGTGTGGTAGCCGGAGGACCACATGGAGCCGGAGGCGCGGTACGGCGTGGAGACGCCGTTGCTGACGGGGGCGACCCAGCCGGAGGCCGCGGCCCGCGGCTCCTGGGCGGGCGCCGCCGCCGTGCGCTCGGCGCTGCGGGAGCTGCGCGTCGCGGAGTCGTCGGAGGAGGACTTCTCGGCCTTCGCGGCGGCCTTCGGCGCGGCCTTGGGGGCAGTGGCCTTGGGCGCGGGCGCCTTGGCGGTCGACTTGGCGCCGATGGTGAGCTTCATGCCGGGGAAGATCAGCGAGGGGTTCTCGCCGACGACCTGGCGGTTGTCCTGGTACAGCTTCTTCCAGCCGCCGGCCAGGTGGTGCTCGGTGGCGATCTTGGACAGGTAGTCGCCGGCGACGACGGAGTACGTCGTGGGCTTCGCCTTGGCGGCGGCGGCCGGGGCCTTCGCGGGAGCGGCGGCGACGGCGGCCACGGCCTGCTCGGGAGTCACGGCGGGAGCGGACTTCTCGGCGGCGTGGGCTCCGGTCGCGCCGAGGAGCGGCAGGGCGACGACGGCGCCGCCCGTTCCGGCGGCGACGAATCCGCGCGTGATCGGGTTGACCTTGGGACGGCGGTGCTTACCCTTCGCGGGCATGGCGAATTCCTCTCCGTCGCCTGCGAGGTGAGCTGTCGGGTTCGGGCTGGAGTTGCCCGGTCGCCATGGCGCGCGACTTCACCCCAAGCCGTTCCGGATCGACCGGATCGGCGTACTACCTGGGTCCCCCGCTCCTGCCATACGTGGGTGGGTGCGGATTCCGGACGGTGGCAGGATTCGGCGGTCCGACCGGATTGACGGTGACCGTAGACGAGCCTGTCGGCGCGAACAAGCCGTCTTATTCCCCACGCATTCCGTGGGCTGATTTCCGCCCGGAATTCCGGTCACCCTCCGTGGATGCCGCCACCTCGATCCCCTTTTCGCGCAGGGAGTTCGCGAAAGACGATCAGGCACGTTCCGTCACGGTTATGACGCTGCTCACGCACCGAAACCCATCTCCCCTGTTACCAGGGCGCGTTATCACCAAGGCCCCAATTCGGACAGAACACCCATTCCCGTCCGAGGGGTGTGCGCGGGGGCCGCCACCCGGAATGATTGCCCCAGGAACCGATCTCGTATCGTCGAAGTCCGCCAACACTCAGGAGCACTCGTGACGCAGCAGCTGCCGCAGGTCTCGTCGACCGAACCCGAGCTGAGCGGGGTCCGCAACTTCCGGGACGTGGGCGGCCTGCCGACCGTGGACGGCAGGTCGGTCCGGTTCGGCCGCCTCTTCCGCAGCGGCCACCTGGCGCACGCCACCGAGGAGGACGCGGCCTTCCTCGCCGGCCTCGGGCTGCACACCGTCTTCGACTTCCGCAACGCGGCCGACCGGAAGGTCGAGGGCGCGGACGTCGAACTCCCCGGCGTGCGGAACGTGAACATCCCGCTCAACGACCCGGCCGACGGCAAGGAGTTCTGGAAGCTGGTCAGCGGCGGCGCGCTGGAGCAGCTGCGCGAGGCCCTCGGCGGCGGCAAAGCGGCCGACCGGATGTCCGATTCATACCGGAAGATGGTGGTCGACCGGACGGCGGAGCACAGCCGCGTCCTGCACGCGATGGCCGACGACAGTGTCCCCGCCCTGATGCACTGCGCCGCCGGCAAGGACCGCGCGGGGCTGTCCATAGCTATCTCGCTGCTCGCGGTGGGCGTCGAGCGGGAGGCGATCGAGGCGGACTACGTCAAGTCGAACGACCCCCACCGCCGTTACAAGATCCGTCGCAGCTCCACCTCCGCGGACGCGATGGCCCCCGAGGTGATGGAGCTGCTCGGCCCCCTCTTCGACGCGCGGGTGGAGTACCTCCGGGCGGCGTTCGAGACCATGGAGCGGACCTGGGGCACGACCGAGAACTACCTGTCGCAGGGGCTCGCGCTCGCCCCGGAGACGCGGGAGCGGCTGCGCGCGCGGCTGGTCACGGAAGCCTGAGCCGACGAAGAGCACCGGGCACCCGGCAGACCGGGCCCCGGGCCACCGGTCACGGGTTCTGGCCGCCGAGCGAGAACAGCAGGTAGAGGAAGCCGGCGAAGAGGTGCCCGGCCACGAGATAGGCGAAGAGGCGCAGGACCAGGCCCTTGGGGAACTTGCCGCCCCCTCGCTCCTCGCCGGTGACCGCAGTTGATTTGTCGGACATGTCGGATCCCTTCCGTGGATTCACCGCGGGAGCGCGGTCCCGTCACCGAGACACGTCTCGGCGGCGGGGCTCTGCATCAGCGTGTGGACGAAGAGCAGGTCGGCGCCGCCGCTCGTGGCGGCGCCGATGCGATGGGGCGTGAGCGAGTCGAAATGGGCGCTGTCGCCCGGGTCCAGGACGTGCACCGCGTCGCCCAGCGACAGCCGCACGCGGCCGGCGACGACGTGCAGCCACTCCTCACCCGGGTGGACGCGCACGAGGTCGGAGCGGGTGGCGTACGGCACGTGGACGCGGAGCGCCTGCAGGGCGCGCCCGGGCCCGCCGGCCTGGTGGTAGATCCAGCCGTCGGCCTCGACGGGCTCGGACCGGCCGGCGCGGATGACGGGGTCGCGCTCGGCGGGCACCTCGCCGAGGAGCGCGGAGACCGTCGTACCGTAGATACGGGCCAGCGCGAGCAGCATCGGCAGCGAGGGCTGGCGACGGCCCGTCTCCAGGCGGGACAGGTGCGCCGGGGAGAGCCCGGCCCTGCGGGCGGCGGCCTCCAGCGTGAGCCCGCGCCGTCGGCGCAGCCCGCGCAGCTGGGGAGCCATGTCGGGAAGAGCGGCGGCTTCGTCCGGGCCGTCCGGCGCGAGGGGGTCCGGGGACGGTCCCGCGGAAAGATGCTCCATCCCTCTATTGCGCCAGGAACTTTCCCCCCAGGCAAGTTTCTTGCCTCAGGGGCAAACTCACCTCCGCCGCCGCGCCCCCGGCACCACCCCGCTAGCGCTGGGCCACCGCCTGCTTGACCAGCGTCTTCCCGAAGTCCCACATCAGCCCCCCACCGCCGTGGGCGTCGTCCATCACCGCCGTGAACGCGGTCAGGAACCGCTCGATGTCGGCCTCGTCGATGACCAGCGGCGGAATCAGCTTGATCACCTCCATGTGGTCCCCCGACACCTGGGTCAGGACGCGGTGCCGCTGGAGCAGCGGGACCACCACCATCTGGGCGAAGAGTCCCTTGCGGGCGGCCTGCAGCATGGTCCACCGGCCGCGCAGCCCGAGCGACGACGGCCGCCCGAACTCGATGCCGATCATCAGCCCGCGCCCGCGGATCTCGTGGAGCAGTTCGTAGCGGGGCACGAGCTCCTTCAGCCGCGAGGACAGCAGCTCGCCCATCCTCCGCGCGTGGGCCACCGTGCCCTCGGACTCCATCACCGAGAGCACGGCAAGGCCGGCCGCCATGGCTTGCGCGTTGGACCCGAAGCTGGCCGAGTGGACGAGGACCCGGTCCATCGAGGAGTACACCTTCTTGAAGATCCAGTCCTTACCCAGGGTCGCCCCGACGGGTACGTAGCCGCCGGAGAGCGCTTTGGCGACACAGACCAGGTCCGGTTCGACCCCTTCCTCGTGCTGGTACGCGTAGAAGTCGCCGGTCCTTCCGAGTCCCGTCTGCACCTCGTCGGCGATCAGCAGGGCCCCGTGCCGGCGCAGCAGCTCCTGGGCCGCGCGCAGGAAACCGGGCGGGGCCTCGTGGACGCCCTTCCCCTGGACGGGCTCGACGACGAAGGCGGCGACGTCCCCCTTGCGCAGCTCCCGCTCCAGCGCGTCGAGGTCGCCGAGACCGATCGCGGTGTCGGGAAGGAGCGGGGCGAAGCCGTCGCGGAAGGACCTCTCGCCGTTGACCGAGAGGGAGCCCGTGGTCAGGCCGTGGAAGGCGTGGGAGCAGTAGAGGACCCTCGGCCTTCCGGTGGCGTACCGGGCGAACTTCAGGGCGGTCTCCACCGCCTCCGTGCCGCTGTTGCCGAAGAAGACCCGGTCCAGGTGGGGGCTGTGGGCGAGCAGCCGCTCGGCGAGCAGTCCGGGCAGGGGCTGGCAGTCGAAGCGGGTGAGGTCCGCCAGAGAGGCGTCGAGGACGTCGTGGAGCGCCTTGCGGACGACGGGATGGTGCCGGCCGAGGCCCATGACGCCGAAGCCGGCCAGCATGTCGAGGTAGTCGCCTCCCTCGGAGTCCCAGAAGTGGGCGCCCTCCGCCCGCTCGTACACCTTGTCGAAGCCGAGGGTGTGCAGCATGCGCGGGAGCTGGTGGTTGAGGTGCCGGGTGTGCAGCTCGTAGCGCTCGGCCCCCCGCGCGGCGAGCAGGGCCGCGAGGTCGAACTCCCCGCTCTTCCCCACGCCCGGCGCGGCCCCCGCCGGGCGTCCGGCCGGAGCTTCCGCCACGGCATCCGCCGGGTGCCCGGCCGGTGCCGCGGACGGGGCCCGCGCCGGGTCGTCCGTCGATCCGTCGGTGGCGTCGCCGCCTCTCGCGTCGCTCATCGCGCCTTCTCCTCGTGTGCCAGGGCGGCACTGATCCGTCCCGCGATCTCCACGGGTGTGAGCCCGATGTCGGCGAGCACCTCGCCGCGACTGGCGTGTGCGAGGAACTGGTCGGGGACGCCGAAGTTCCGCAGCGGTACGTCGACGCCGGCGTCGCGCAGCGCCTGACCGACGGAGGCGCCGACCCCTCCCGTACGGCTGTTGTCCTCCACGACGGCGACCAGCCGGTGCCGGGCGGCGAGCGGGGCGAGCGCGGCGTCGACCGGCTTGACCCAGCGGGGGTCGACGACCGTGCAGCGCAGGCCGCGGGCGGCGAGCAGGTCGGCGCTGCGCAGGCAGACGTCGGCCATCACGCCGACGGCCACCAGCAGGATCTCCGCGTCCGACTCCTCACGCAGGACGTCCATCCCGCCGATCCGGCCCACGGCGGGGATCGGCTCGCCCGCCGTCGCCTTGGGGAAGCGCAGCAGCGTGGGCGCGTCGTCGACGTCGACGGCCTCGCGCAGCTGACTCCGCAGCCGGTCGGCGTCGCGCGGGGCGGCGATCCGCAGTCCGGGGACGACCTGGAGGAGGGAGAGGTCCCACACGCCGTTGTGGGAGGCGCCGTCGGTGCCGGTGACGCCCGCCCGGTCCAGGACGAAGGTGACACCGCACTTGTGCAGGGCCACGTCCATCAGAAGCTGGTCGAAGGCCCGGTTGAGGAAGGTCGCGTACACGGCGACGACCGGGTGCAGCCCGCCCGTCGCGAGCCCGGCCGCCGACACGGCGGCGTGCTGCTCGGCGATGCCCACGTCCCAGACCCGGTCGGGGAACCGCTCGGCGAAGCGGGTCAGGCCGACCGGCTGGAGCATGGCGGCGGTGATCGCGACGACGTCGGGCCGCTCGGCCCCGATCTCGGCGAGGGCCTCGCCGAAGACGGCCGTCCAGGACGGGCCGGTGGCCGGGGCGAGCGGCTCGCAGGTCAGCGGGTCCATCGCGCCGACGGCGTGGAAGCGGTCGGCCTCGTCCCTGAGGGCGGGCTGGTAGCCGCGGCCCTTCTCGGTCAGGCAGTGCACCAGCACCGGCCCGTGGAACCGCTTCGCGCGGCGCAGGGCGGCCTCGACGGTCCCGATGTCGTGGCCGTCGACGGGACCGACGTACTTCAGGCCGAGGTCCTCGAAGAGGCCTTGGGGCGCGAAGGTCTCCTTGAACCCCTTCTTGGCCCCGTGCAGGGATCCGTACAGCGGCTTCCCGACGACGGGGGTGCGCTCCAGGATGTCCTTGCCGCGGGCGAGGAAGCGTTCGTAGCCGTCGGTGGTGCGCAGCGTGGCCAGGTGGTCGGCGAGGCCGCCGATCGTCGGGGCGTAGGAACGCTCGTTGTCGTTGACGACGATGATCAGCGGGCGGTCCTTGGCGGCGGCGATGTTGTTCAGCGCCTCCCAGGCCATGCCGCCCGTCAGGGCCCCGTCACCGATGACGGCGACGACGTGGTCGTCCTTCCTCAGGACCTCGTTCGCCTTCGCCAGGCCGTCGGCCCAGCCGAGGACCGTGGAGGCGTGCGAGTTCTCGATGACGTCGTGCTCGGACTCCGCGCGGGACGGATAGCCGGAGAGTCCGCCCTTGCCTCGCAGCTTGGAGAAGTCCTGCCGGCCGGTGAGCAGCTTGTGCACGTAGCTCTGGTGCCCGGTGTCCCAGAGGATGCGGTCGGCCGGCGAGTCGAAGACCCGGTGCAGGGCGATGGTCAGCTCGACCACGCCGAGGTTCGGTCCGAGATGGCCACCGGTCCTGGCGACCGAGCGGATGAGGAACCGCCGGATCTCCTCCGCCAGTTCGGCCGGCTCCGTACCGCTCAGCGGCCGGAGGTCGTGCGGCCCCCGGATGTTCTCCAGGATCGTCATGTGCGGCCCCCTTTCTCACGGGGGCGGGGGGCCACGACGGTGTGGCGGGCCCCCGCGCCCCTCGGATCACCCGTTGTTTCCGGAGACGGTCTCGCGGACCGCCCTGAGGGACTCCTTCAGCGAGCCCATGGTGGCGAGGACGGCGGTGGGCTCGTACCCGCAGTGCGCCATGCAGTTGGCGCAGCGCGGGTCCTTCCCGCGGCCGTACTTGTCCCAGTCGGTGTCCTCGACCAGCTCACGGTAGGTCGGGACGTACCCGTCGCTCATCAGGTAGCAGGGGCGCTGCCAGCCGAAGAGGGAGTAGTTCGGAATCGCCCACGCGGTGCACGGGAAGTCGGCCTTGCCCTCCAGGAAGTCCAGGAAGAGCGGCGAGTGGTTGAGCCGCCAGCGCCTGCGGTTGCCGCCCGCGAAGGCCTTCTTGAACAGCTCCCTCGTCTGCTCCACGCCGAGGAAGTGCTCCTGGTCGGGCGCCTTCTCGTAGGCGTACGCCGGCGAGATCATCATCTCGTCGACCCGGAGGTCGTCGTTGAGGTAGTTGAGCACCTCGATGACGGTCTGCGGGGTGTCGGTGTTGAAGAAGGTGGAGTTGGTGGTGACCCGGAAGCCGCGCCGCTTGGCTTCCTTGATCGCCGCCACCGCCTCGTCGAACACACCCTCCTTGGCCACGGACTCGTCGTGCCGCTCCCGCAGTCCGTCGATGTGCACGGCGAAGGCGAAGTACGGGGAGGGGGTGAACTTCTCCAGCTTCTTGCGGAGCAGCATGGCGTTGGTGCAGAGGAAGACGTACTTTCTCTTCGCCACCAACTGGCCGACGATCTCGTGGATCTGCGGATGCATCAGCGGCTCGCCGCCCGCGATGGAGACCATGGGCGCCCCGGACTCCAGGACCGCACCGACCGCCTGGGCGACCGGCATGCGCTGCTTGAGCACACCTGCCGGGTGCTGGATCTTTCCGCAGCCCTCGCACGCGAGGTTGCAGGCGAACAACGGCTCCAGTTCGACGATCAAGGGGAACTTGTCGCGCTTGCGGAGCTTCTGTTCGAAGAGATAGGTCCCGACCCGGATGGACTGACGGAGCGGCATGGCCATAACTCGTTCACCTCCTGGGGAGCAGTAAAGAACGGTGCCATTCGAAGAACGCGGGGCGGACGGCACGAAGAACACGGAAAGCAGATATTCCACCGCGTACCGTGCTAATTCGGACAAGTTCGTGCTCCGGGGCGTCCACGACCACTCGTACGGCCGCAACCGGGCGGGGTCCGGCGGCCAGGGCGGTGCGCAGCGTGGCGGCGGATTCCATGTCCACCGCGATCGCCCCGGTCTCCCGCAGCTCGGCCCGCTCGTGGCCGCGTACGACGTGGTCGGAGCCGGTCAGCGGACCGGTGTGGACGGTCCGGCCGGGCACCGCCCGGCGCAGGGCCTCGACCAGCAGTTCGGTGCCGGTACAGCGGGTGGTGCCGTCGGGGCCCCGGGTCTCCTCGGCCACGATCAGGTCCCCGGGGTGCATGCCGGGGGCCAGCCCCGCGCAGAAGCCGGAGGCGACGACGGCGGCGTCCCGCCACTCCCGGGCGTCCAGCGCCCGGGAGACCGTACGGCGGGCCTGGGCGGGGCCCATGCCCGTCCGCACCACGGCGAAGGACCCCGGCGCGCCGCCCCGGCCGCCGCCGCGCAGGGCGAGCCGCTCGATGCCCAGAGCGCAGGCGACCAGCAGCGGGGGCACGGAGCCCGCGGACTCCGGCTCCTCTCCCATCAGCCCTCCCTGGCGGCGGCCGGCTCGCCGTTGACGTAACGCCCGAGCGCGGTAAGCGGGAACACCTGTCGGTAGAGGTGGTAGTTGATGGAGAAGTCCCAGGGGAAGCCGGTCCCGGTGAAGTGCGGCTCGTCCCAGGAGCCGTCCGGCCGCTGGTTCTCGGCGAGCCAGGCCACGCCCCGCTCGACCGTCGTGGAGGCGCGCTCCCCGGCGGCCAGGAGCGCGAGAAGTGCCCAGGCCGTCTGCGAGGCGGTGGAGGCGCCGCGACCGATCCAGTCCGCCTCCTTGTACGACCGCAGGTCCTCGCCCCAGCCGCCGTCCTCGTTCTGCACGGATTCCAGCCAGGTGACGGCCCGGCGGATCGCCGGATGGGACCCCGGCAGCCCGGCAGCGACGAGAGCCGGGACCACCGACCCCGTGCCGTAGACGTAGTTCACACCCCAGCGCCCGAACCAGGCGCCGAACGGCTCCTGTTCGGCGAGCAGCCACTCGATCCCCCTGCGGGTACGGGGGTGCCGGGCCTTGCCCTCGTAAGCGAGCATCTCGACCACGTGGGCGGTGACGTCGGCCGACGGCGGGTCGATGACCTCACCGAAGTCGCAGAAGGGCAGCCGATTGGGGAAGGCGCTGGTGTTGTCGGCGTCGAACGCGGCCCAGGCGCCGTTCCTCGACTGCATGCCGAGGCTCCAGCGGACGCCGCGGGCGATGGCGGACTCGATCCGAGCGGGGTCGGGGTGCCGCACCCGGCGCAGCGCGAGGACGACCTCGGCGGTGTCGTCGATGTCCGGGTAGTTGTCGTTGTGGAACTCGAACGCCCAGCCGCCCGGCGGGAGTCCGGGCCGCCGCACCGCCCAGTCGCCGGGCCTGACGACCTCCTCGCCGAGCATCCAGTCGGCGGCCCTGACCAGGGCCGGGTGGTCGGCCGGAACCCCCGCGTCGGCGAGGGCGATGGTCGCGAGGCAGGTGTCCCACACCGGCGACTGGCACGCCTCGATCATCCGCGCGCCGTCCTCCCGGTGCACGGCGAACCGGTCGAGGGAGGCGAGCCCCTCGCGCATGACGGGGTGCTCGAGGTCGTAGCCGAGGAGGTACAGCGCGATCACCGAGTAGACCGCGGGCGGCTGGATGCCTCCCCAGCAGCCGTCGTTCTCCTGGCGCTCGACGATCCAGCGGGCGGCGGCGTTCATGGCCGCCTTGCGCAGTCGGCGCGGGGCGACGCGGTGGTAGACGTGCAGCGCCTTGTCGAGCCGCTGGAAGAGGCCGTCCCAACTGGCCGCGGGCGCGAGGGGCCGGGGCGGGTTGGGCCGGGACGGGTCGGTGTGCAGTTCGTCGAGCGGGAAGGGCGCGGGGCGCACCGGCCGTTTGGCGGAGACCACGGTCAGCGGCACGATGGTCTGCCGGGCCCAGCAGCCGAAGTCGTAGATGTTGAGCGGGAACCACTTCGGCAGGAAGATCAGCTCGGGGGGCAGTTCGGGCAGGTCCTCCCAGCGCCACCAGCCGAAGAGCGCGAGCCAGATCCGGGTGAAGACCCTGGCGGCGGCGATTCCGCCCCGCTCCCGGACCCAGGCGGCGGCGCGGGCCATGTGCGGGTCGTCGGGGTCGTCCCCGGCGAGCCGCAGCGCCACGTACGCCTCGATGGTGGCGGAGAGTTCGCCGGGCCCGCCGTGGAAGGTGGCCCAGGTGCCGTCCTCGCGCTGCTCGCCCCGGATGAAGAGGGCGGCGGCCCGGGCGGTGTCCGCGTCCAGGATGCCGAGGAACTGGCGCAGGAGGAGGTCCTCGGCGTCCATGGTGACGTTGGTCTCCAGGTCGCCCTTCCACCAGCCCTCCGCGTCCTGGCGGCCGAGCAGATGGGTGATCGAGCGCTCCGCCGCCCGGGCGGCGATCCGGTCCAGGGCGTCCGGCGCGGGTTCCGCGGCCCGGACGGCGGGCTCGTGGAGGACGGCCGTCACGGGGAGGGTGTCGGGTGTTTCGCTGGCCGCGGCCGCCCGGGGGCCCACGGCCCCGGCGCTTCCGTCGGTCGTCGCTGTCATGGCTTCCCCTTCGTGCAGTAGGTGTACTTCCGCTACTTCGGGTCTGCCGTCGGCCGGTGCCCGGTGGCACCGGCCGGCGACTGCGAACTCATATCAGGGTGATGGTGATCATCTCTTCCGTACGACGACGAAGTCGGCGAGCGCGGTGAGCTGCTCCCTGACCCGCTCGGGCATGTCGACCTCGTGCAGGGCGTCGATGGCGACGGCGTGCTGGCGGCGGGCCTCCTGGGAGGTCCACTCGCGGCCGCCGGCCTTCTCGATGAGGGCGGCTCGGGTGGCGAACTCCTCCTCGGAGAAGGACTCGAACTCGTTGGACTTGGCGTCGGCGGCGAGCAGTTCGCCGAGCCGCTCGGAGGCGTGCCCGCCCGCGGCGAGGGCGGCGACGACCGGCAGGGACTTCTTGCGCTGGCGCAGATCGCTCCAGGTCTGCTTCCCGGTGGACTCCGGGTCGCCCCAGATGCCGAGGAGGTCGTCGACGGCCTGGAAGGCGAGGCCGAGGTGGTAGCCGTACTCCTCCAGCTTGTCCGCCGTGCGGTCGTCGGCGCCGCCGAGGACGGCTCCGATGGAGACCGCGCAGGCGAGCAGCGCGCCCGTCTTGTTGCCCTCCATCTCCAGGCACTCCTCGACGGTGACCCGCTCGCGGTGCTCGTAGGAGATGTCCTGGGCCTGCCCGTCGATGAGCTTGCGGCTGGCCGTGGTGAGACGGCGGGTGGCCCGGCCGGCCTCGACGGTGCCGATCTCGAGCAGGATCTCGTTGGCGAGCGCGAACAGGGCGTCGCCGACGAGGATGGCCTGGGCGGGGCCGTGCACCTTCCAGACGGTGTCGCGGTGGCGGCGCTGCTCGTCCCCGTCCATGAGGTCGTCGTGCAGCAGCGAGAAGTTGTGCACGAGCTCCACGGCGACCGCGCCGGGGACGCCGACCTCGGCGGGGGCTCCGGCGGCCTCGGCCGAGAGCAGGGCGAGCGCCGGACGGACGGCCTTGCCACCGTCACCGTCGGCGGGGTTGCCGCGTGCGTCGATCCAGCCGAAGTGGTACGCGGCCACGGTGTCCATGGGCGGTGCGAGCCGGTCGACGGCCGCCCGCAGCACGGGGGTGGACAGCGTCCGCCCCCGCTCCAGCAGGGCGGTCACGTCCGCGGTGTCGACGGCCGGTTTCACCGGGGGCACAGTCGGCACGGTCTCTCCTCTTGTTCCAGTACTCACACTCATACCGCCTCCTGCAGCGGATGTTCATGGCGGCGGCCGAGGGCGCGGAGCGCGGCGCCCGCGGCGCTGAAACCGCTGCGGACGGCACCCTCCATGGTCGCGGGCCACCCGGTGGCGGTCCACGTGCCGGCCAGGTAGAGGCCGGGGGCGTGGGTGCGGGCGCCGGGGCGGAGCCGGCCGACGCCCGGGGTGGGGGCGAACGTCGCCGTCCGCTCCCTGGTGACGAAGAAGTCCCTGACCCGGGCGGAGCGTGCGGCCGGCAGCAGCCGCTCCAGCTCCGGGAGGTAGCGCTCGCGCAGCACGGCGACCGGCTCGTCGATGTCGGCCTGTGCGGCGGACTGGGAGACGGCGAGGTACTGCCCGCCCGCCCGGCAGCCGCCACCGACCGTGACCGGGGGGCCTTCGGGCCCGCCCCTGAGCAAGCCGGAGGAGTCGGTGCGGTCGAAGACCCACTGGACCGGGGAGCCGAGGGCGGTGAAGAAGGGCTGCCGGAGCACCTTGCGGTCGTAGACGACGTGCAGGTTGAGGATGGGCGCTGTGCCGATGTCGAGGAGCCGGTCGGGGTCGTCGAGAGCGCCCTCGGGCAGCAGCGCACGGGTCTCGCGCTGCGGCACGGCCAGGACGACGGCGTCCGCCTCGATGGTCTCGCCGGGCACCTCGACGCTCCAGCCGCCGTCGGCGGTGCGGGAGATCCGCTCGGCCTTGGTGCGCAGCTCGGTGCGTACGCCGAGGGAGTCGAGGGCCTTGCGGGCGCGGGTGTCGTGGAGCTCGCCGAGCGGCACGTGGGCCCAGCCGATGTCGGCGGCGCCGGGCTCGGAGAGGAGCCCGGTCTTGAAGACCATGGCGGCCAGGCCCATGGAGGCGTGGGGCGCGGTGGCGTTGAGGGTGGCGACCCCGACCAGGTCCCAGAGCGCTTCGACGGCGCGCGCGCTCTGGCCGTGCCGGCCGAGCCAGGTGGCGAAGTCGATGCCGTCCAGGGCCGGGTCGGCGGGGTCGAGCCGCTTGAGGGCGAGCGCCGCCCGGCCGACACCGGCGCGTTCGGCGAGCGAGAGGTGCGGGTACGTCGCCAGGCTCCGCGCCAGGTGCAGCGGTACGGGAAGCCCGGTGCGGCGCAGCCGTCCAAGGCGGGGGCCGCGCGGGTGCGCGACGTCGAGGACGGGCACGTCGAGCCGGTCCTGGACGGGGGCCAGGTGGGCGCCGTCGACCCGGTCGAGGAACCAGCGGTACGCGGTGCAGCAGCGCAGGTAGACGTGCTGGCCGTTGTCGACGGTGAGGTGGCCGCGCTGGAAGGAGAAGGCGAGGCCGCCGAGGCGCGGGCGCCCTTCGAGCAGGGTGACGCGGACGCCCGCGTCGGCGAGCTGGAGGGCGGAGGTGATCCCGGCGAGTCCGCCTCCGACGACGACGGCGTGCGGCTGTCCGCCGGAGCGCGCGGTGTCCTGGGTCATGGCTTCCCCCTTCGGGCCCTCACGGGCAGGGACGCGACGGCGTGGTCCGGGGTTGCCCGGAACGGGGTCACGGACTTCGCCATCAGGCACGCCTCCTGACCGTGTGCCGGGAGATGTGGCGGGTGTCGAGACCGGAGAGCCCGCGGACGGCGACGTACGCCTTCTCGTGGCCGGGGAGCGAGACGCGGCCGCGCAGGACGGCCTCGGGGTCGCGTTCGATGCGGTCGAGCAGCCGGCGGTAGATGCCGGCCATGGCGGCGACGCAGGCGCCGCTGCGCCGGTCGAGCATGGGCAGCAGGCGGTAGCCCTCGGCGAACAGGGCCCGCGCGCGCCGGACCTCGTAGTGGACGAGCCCGCCGAAGTCGGACCCGGTCGGCGGGGTGTCGCCGTGGAAGCCGTCGCCGCAGCCGAACTTGGCCAGGTCGTCGGAGGGCAGGTAGACGCGCCCGTTGGCGGCGTCCTCCCGTACGTCCCGGAGGATGTTGGTGAGCTGGAGGGCGAGGCCCAGCGTATCGGCGTACTCGGAGGCGCGTTCGGCGCCGTGCGCGCCGGGCTGGGCGCCGAACACCCCGAGCGAGAGCCGTCCGATGGCGCCGGCGACACACCGGCAGTAGACCTTGAGGTCGTCCCAGGTCTCGTACGTCTCGCCGCGGACGTCCATCAGGACGCCGTCGATGAGTTCGTCGAGGCCGCCGAGGGGGATGGGGAAGCGGCGGGAGGCGTCGGTGAGGGCGACGGCGACGGGGTCGGTGTCGTCGTCGTCGACGGCGCCCCGGCGGATCCGGTCAAGCAGCGCGCGCGTGGACTCGAGCCGTTCGCGCTTCGCCTCGGGCGCGAGGGCGCCGTCGCCGATGTCGTCGACGCGCCGGGAGAAGGCGTACAGGGCCGACATGGCCTGGCGCTTCTCCGTCGGCAGCAGTCGGATCCCGTAGGCGAAGTTACGGGCTTGCTGTCCGGTGACGGCCTCGCAGTAGCTGTACGCGGCCTGTACCGGTGCGGATGTCTCCGTCTGTCCCTCCACGGTCCGGCTCACCCCTCTCTCCGCGCTCGGAGCAGGACCGCTCCCGCTTGGCGGATCAGACTCGGTTTGGTGGCCTTGGGCGGCCTCGGCAGGACGTCGAATCCGGCGGCGGCGATCGCGTCGAGCGCGGCGTGTCCGCCGGCGGTGAATCCGGCGAGCAGCAGGCGCAGTCTGCCGTGGACGCTCGCGACGAGCGGGGCGCCTTCGTCGAGGAGGGCGCGGGCACGTTCCGCCTCGAAGGCGACGAGGGAGCGCACCGACGCGTTCGCGGTGGGCCGGGCCAGGTCGTCCTCGGTGATGTGGAAACGTTTCATGTCCTCGTCCGGCAGGTAGATCCGGTCGCGGCCGAGGTCCTCGGCGACGTCCTGGAGGTGTTCCACGATCTGCAGCGCGGTGCAGACGGCGTCGGAGCGGCGGACCCGCTCGGGGGTCTCGGTGCCGGTGATCGCGAGGACGAGCCGGCCGACGGGGTTCGCGGAGAGCGCGCAGTAGGCGACGAGGTCGTCGTAGGTCGCGTAGCGGCGTACGAGCTGGTCCTGGCGGTTGGCCTCGATCAGGCCGAGGAAGGGCTCGGGGGTGAGGGCGTGGCGCCGGACGGTCGGCAGGAGGGCGCGCAGGAGGGGGTGACGCGGCTCGCCGTCGGCGGGGTCGAAGACCCGGGCGAGATCGGCCTCGAAGGCGTCGAGCATCGCGAGCCGGTCCTCCGCCCGCTCGGGGCCGAGGCCGAGGTGGCGGGCGTCGGCGCCGCCGGGCGCGAGGTCGCCGTCGCCGATGTCGTCGACGAGGCGGGCGTAGCCGTACACGGCCATGAGGTCCTCGCGCCAGGCGCGGGGCAGGAAGAAGGGGGCCACGGGGAAGTTCTCGTCCGTGGCCTTGTCGAGCGTGGTGCGCGAGGTGGCGTCGGGGCGCGCCTGCCGGGTTCCCGTCACTGAGGGCTGCCCGACGCGGGGACGGCGACACCCTCGGGGAGCTGGAGATTTCGCGTCATGGCCGTCACATCTCCTGTTCTACACTGCCGACCCAATCCATCCTATTTCGGACACGCCACCCGGCCTCCCCGGAGGGAACGCCGCCTGACGGCCGGGATGCCTAGGGGGTATCGCCCCACTTGCCACGAATCAGCACCGGTACAGCTTACGTTGTACAACGCCCGTCACCGCCCCGGGGTGCCGGGCATACGGCGAGAACATCTCCCGGCGCGTCAACATGGCCCGGAGGAGCGGATGTTCACGTTCCGTCGGCTCTCAGTCGGCGCGGGCTCCGGAGACGACCATGGCGAGGGTGGACTCCACGACGGCCTGGCGGCGCTGCGCCGGGAGCCGCCGCAGCGGCCCGTCGAGCAGCAGGAGCGAAAGCCCGTGGACGGCCGACCATGCCGCCACCTCGGTGGCGGGGCGGGACCGGCAGGGCCCGCGGCCGGTCCTGGCCAGGGCGTCCAGTGCGTCCGTGAGCAGGGCGAAGGCCCGGATCTCGGGTTCCTGCTCGGCCGTCTGCCCGGCGGCGGCCCGGCCGTCCGCACAGGAGGGGCGCGGGGTGCAGAAGGCGGCCCGGTAGAGCCCCGGGTGGTCGAGCGCGAAGCCGATGTACCCCCGCCCGAGGGAGGCGAGCCGCAGCTCGGCGGCGAGCGCGGGGTCGTCGGCGCCGGGAGCGCGGGCGGCGGCGCGCTCCATGGAGTCGGCGAGCGCCCGCTGGGCGTGGGTCGTGACGGCGCGGAGCAGCTCGCCCCGGCCGTCGAAGTGGCGGTAGGCGGCAGTCGGCGACACGCCGACCCGGCGGGCGGCCTCGCGCAGGACGACCCGTTCGGGACCGCCTTCGGTGGCCAGGTCGACGGCCGCGGAGATCAGGGCGTTGCGCAGATCACCGTGGTGGTAGGACTTTCCCCCCGAGAACGCTGCCATGCGCTCATCCTGCCCGATGTTGACCGCATGAACATTCCAGGTGGCGCCGCGACGCACGGGAGGCCGGGCCGGTGCGGGCGGGGCGCCGGGACACGGGAGAGGGGCCCCGCCGGTCATGGCCGGCGGGGCCCCTCTCGCGCGCGGCGCGGGCTACTTCCCGGTCTCGCGCTCGTACGCCTTCAGGACCTCTTCGGTGGGCCCGTCCATCAGCAGCTCGCCCTTCTCCAGCCACAGCACGCGGTCGCAGGTGTCCCTGATCGACTTGTTGCTGTGACTGACCAGGAAGACCGTGCCGGCCTCCTTGCGGAGCTCGCGGATGCGCTCCTCGGACCGGATCTGGAACTTGCGGTCACCGGTCGCGAGCGCCTCGTCGATCATGAGGACGTCGTGGTTCTTGGCGGCCGCGATGGCGAAGCGGAGCCGGGCGCCCATGCCGGAGGAGTACGTCCGCATCGGCAGGCTGATGAAGTCGCCCTTCTCGTTGATGCCGGAGAAGTCGACGATCCCCTGGTAGCGGTCGCGGATCTCCTCCTTGCTCATGCCCATGGCGAGACCGCCGAGGATGACGTTGCGCTCGCCGGTGAGGTCGCTCATCAGGGCCGCGTTGACACCGAGGAGCGAGGGCTGGCCGTCGGTGTAGACCTTGCCGCTCTCCGTGGGGAGCAGTCCGGCGATGGCACGCAGCAGCGTCGACTTGCCCGAGCCGTTGGAGCCGATCAGGCCGATGGCCTCGCCGCGGTAGGCGGTGAAGGACACCCCGCGCACGGCGTGCACCCGGCGGACGCCGCGGGCGGCGTCCCCCTTGCCGCGTCCGATGATCCGGCTCAGCGCGGCGGTGGCGCTGCCCTTGCCTCCGGCCCCGGCGTTGACGCGGTAGACGATGTGGACCTCGTCCGCGATGACGGTGGGAATGCGTCCCTGGTTGCTCTCGGTGTCAGCCACGGCCGTACCTCTCCTCGGCCTTCCAGAAGTAGACGAAGCCGCCCAGGCCGACCACCACCGTCCAGATCAGCGTGGCGATCCAGACGTGCGGGGGCAGGTTCGAGGCGCCGTAGCCGTCGATCAGCGCGAACCGGATCAGGTCCATGTGGAGGGCCGCCGGGTTGTACTGGAGCAGGTCGGCGATCCAGGCCGGCTGTTCGGCGAGCATCACGGGGATGGAGAACATCACGCCGGACGCGTACATCCAGGTGCGCATGATGAACGGCATGAGCTGGGCCAGGTCCGGCGTCTTGGCGCCCATCCGCGCGACGATCATGGCCAGGCCGGCGTTGAAGACGAACTGCAGCAGCAGGGCGGGGAGCATCAGCAGCCAGCTGACCGAGGGGTAGCTGCCGAACGCGACCGCGATGGCGATCAGGACGATCATCGAGAACAGCAGCTGCTGGAGCTGCTGGAGCGCGAAGGAGATCGGGAGGGTGGCCCGGGGGAAGTGCAGCGCCCGCACCAGACCGAGGTTGCCGGAGATCGCGCGGACGCCGGCCATCACGGAGTTCTGGGTGAAGGTGAACACGAAGACGCCGGTCACGAGGAACGGGATGTACACCTCCCGCGACATGCCCCGGTCAGCGTCCAGGATGAGCCCGAAGATCAGGAAGTAGACCAGCGCGTTGAGCAGGGGCGTGACCACCTGCCACAGCTGGCCGAGCTTCGCCTGGCTGTACTGGGCCGTGAGCTTCGCCTGGGAGAAGGCCAGGATGAAGTGGCGCCGGCCCCACAGCTGCCGGATGTACTGGATGAGCCCCGGCCGGGCGCCGCTGACCGACAGGCCGTGCTTCGCGGCCAGCGCGGCCGGACTCAGGCCGTCGTCGGCGGACGGCGGGGCGCTCGTCGCGACCCCACCGTCGTGGGTTGTGTCACTCACAAGTCGAAACTTTCGTATTCAAGATGCGCGGCAAGTCGGGTACCACGATGTCAGACGACGGGCGGGCGTCCCAGTCGGGTCAGCCGCCACACCGTACGCCACCTCATGGGGCGCCGCGGTCCGCAGGAAGTCGTCCAGCCTTCCCGGAAACCGCCGAACCATGCCCTGAGGGCGGAGGCGGAGGGCCGCCGCGCCAGGGTGAGCATCAGCCACACGCCGAGATAGACCGGAACCAGGGGCGCGGGGAGGTTGCGGCGAGCCAGCCACACTCGGTTCCGCGCCACGTTGAAGTGGTAGGTCGCGTGCCGTGACGGCGGAGTGGTGGGGTGGAGCAGCACCATGTCGGAACGGTAGTCGATCATCCAGTCGGCGTCGAGGGCCCGCCAGGCGAGGTCCGTCTCCTCATGGGCGTAGAAGAAGTCGTCCGGCAGGCCGCCGACCTCGGCGAACACCTTCGTCCTGACGGCGTTGGCGCCGCCGAGGAAGGTGGTCACGCGCGAGGAGCGCATCGGGTCGGACGCCCGCAGGCGCGGGACGTGCCTGCGCTGGGTCAGGCCCGTCTCCGGGTCCGCGATCCGGAAGCTGATGATGCCGAGCCGCGGATCGGCGGTGAACGCCTGGCGGACCAGCTCGGCGGTGTCCGTCCCGGCGAGCAGCCCGTCGTCGTCCAGGAAGAGCAGGGCGTCCACGTCGGTGCCGCCGGGGCCGAAGGCCTCGATGCCGACGTTACGGCCGCCGGGGATGCCCAGGTTCTCGGGCAGGTCGATGGTGCGGACGCCGTCCGGCACCCCGGTGACCGGGGCGCCGTTGCCGACCACGACGATCTCGACCGGGTCGCCGTCCTGCTTGGCGACCGAGTCGAGGAGCGCGCGCAGGTCGTCGGGCCGGTTGCCCATGGTGATGATGACGGCGCCCAGCTTCATCGGCGTACTCACGCTTGTCCTCACTTCAGCCGGCTCGACGCCAGGATCGACACCAGGTGCAGCAGCGTCTGGACCAGCGCGATGCCCGCGAGGACCGCGACGCCGAGCCGCGAGAAGAACAGGTCGCCCCTGGCCGAGTCCACGACGGCCAGGACCAGGATCAGCAGCGACGCCTCGATGCCGAGGATCAGCCGGTGGAACTTGAGCGCGGCGGCGGCCTTGCGGGCCAGCGCCATGCCGGACGAGCGCGGCTCGGACGCCGCCTCCTTGACCGGCGGCAGCCCGCCCTGGTGCCGGGCGACGCCGACGAGGTCGGTCTCGGCCTTGATCAGGATGGCGCCGAGGGCGGCGAGCGTGCCGAGGAAGGCCCACAGCCAGTCGATCCGGCCCGGTCCCCACAGGTCGGCCGCGCGCAGGCCGAAGCCGACGAGGACCGCGGCGTCGCACAGGTAGGCGCCGACCCGGTCGAGGTAGACGCCGCCGAGCGAGAACTGCTTCTTCCAGCGGGCGATCTCCCCGTCGACGCAGTCGAGGAGCAGATAGAGCTGGACCATCAGCACGCCGAGGACGGCGCCCCAGATCCCGGGCACGAGCAGTGCCGGGGCCGCGAGGACACCGAAGACGGTCATCAGATAGGTCAGCTGGTTCGGCGTGACCCGCGTGTTCACGAGGTAGCGGTCCACCCGCAGCGAGATCTCCCGCATGTACAGGCGGCCGGCCCAGTGCTCACCGCTGCGCCGGTCCTTCACGCCCGCCGGGTGAACGACCGGGCGGAGCTCAGCTACGGATGGTCTTGGCATAGTCGGCGTACGCGTCCCTGATCTCGTCTGTGGACAGGTCGAGGTGCTCGAGGATGGTGAAGCGGCCCGGACGGGTCTGCGGGGCGAACTCCACGGCGCGGACGAACTCGTCCACGCTGAAGCCGATCTCCTCCGGGAGCACGGGCAGCCCGTGCCGGCGCAGGGTGTCGACCATCAGCGCGGACGCCTCGGACGCGCCGCGCAGGTGCATCGCGAAGGCCGCGCCGAGGCCGCACTGCTCGCCGTGGCTGGCCGCGCGGGTCGGGAACAGCAGGTCGAAGGCGTGGCTGATCTCGTGGCAGGCGCCCGAGGAGGGGCGCGTGTCACCGCTGATCGACATGGCGATGCCGGACATCACCAGGCCCTCGGAGAGGGTGACCAGGAAGTCGTCGTCGCCGACGCCGCCGGGGTGGCGCAGGACCGCCTCGCCGGCGCTGCGGGCCATGGCCGCGGCCAGGCCGTCGACGGGTTCGCCCGTCTCCCGGTGGGAGAGCTCCCAGTCGGCGATGGCGGAGAGGTTGGAGATCGCGTCGCCGATGCCGGAGCGGACGAAGCGCGCCGGGGCGTCCCGGATCACGTCCAGGTCGATGACCAGGGCGATCGGGGTCGGGACGCCGTAGGAGCCGCGGCCGTTGTCGTTGTCCAGGGTGGACACCGGCGAGCAGATGCCGTCGTGCGACAGGTTCGTGGCGATGGCGACCAGCGGCAGGCCGACGCGGGCCGCCGCGTACTTGGTCACATCGATGATCTTGCCGCCGCCGAGCGCGACGACGGCGTCGTACCGCTTGCCGCGCATCGCGTCGGCGAGCTTGACGGCCGCGTCGATGGTGCCGCCCTCGACCGGGTACCAGTCGGCGCCGGGCAGCTCGGGTGCGAAGCGGTCACGCAGCTTGACGCCCGAACCGCTGCTGATGGCGACGGCGATCTTGCCGTTGCTGGAGATCCGCTGGTCCGCGAGGAGCGCGGACAGGTCGTCCAGCGCTCCCCGGCGGATGTCGACGACGACCGGCGAGGGGATGAGCCGGGTCAGTACTGGCACGCGATGTCACGGCCCTTCGCCAGGTCGTCGTGGTTGTCGATCTCCACCCACTTCACGTCGCCGATGGGCGCGACGTCGACGGTGAAGCCGCGGTTGACGAGCTCCTGGTAGCCGTCCTCGTAGTAGAGGTCGGGGTCGCGCTCGAAGGTGGCCTTCAGGGCGTCGGCGAGCTCCTCGGCGGCCTCGGGCTCGATGAGGGTGACACCGATGTACTCGCCGGTGGCGGTGGCCGGGTCCATGAGCTTGGTGATGCGCTGGACACCCTTGCCCTCGGCGGTGATGACCTTCATCTCCTCGTCGGCGAGGTTCTTCACCGTGTCGAGGGCGAGGATGATCCTGCGGCCCTCGCCGCGGGCGGCGAGCAGGGTCTTCTCGACGGAGACCGGGTGCACGGTGTCGCCGTTGGCGAGGATGACGCCCTTCTTCAGGACGTCACGGGCGCACCACAGGGAGTAGGCGTTGTTCCACTCCTCGGCCTTGTCGTTGTCGATGAGGGTGATGCTGACGCCGTACTGGGCCTCCAGGGCCTCCTTGCGGTCGTACACGGCCTCCTTGCGGTAGCCGACGACGATGGCGACCTCGGTGAGGCCGACCTCCGCGAAGTTCTTCAGCGTCAGGTCGAGGACGGTGGTGTCACCGTCGACAGGCACGAGGGCCTTCGGGAGCGTGTCGGTGTAGGGGCGCAGACGCCTTCCGGCACCGGCTGCCAGTACGAGGCCAATCATGCTGTTTCTCCTTCGTCATGTACGGCAGGTGCTCCGGAGGACACCCAGAAGCGGATGGACTCCACGAGCACCACGAGCGCCACGGCGACCGCGAGGGCGGTGAGCGCCAGGGTGAAGTCGTCGCCACGGCTCGCGAGCAGAGCGGCGAGCAGGGTCACCAGGAGCGTGCGGCCCTCGTGACCGCCGATGGTGCGCACCAGCCAGGCGGGCGGCGCGCCGGTGCCGCCGCGGATGCGGTACACCGTGTCGTAGTGATGGTAGGCGACCGCCGCGACCAGCCCGAATGCGGCGGGCAGCGCCCCGGGGACGTCCGCCTTGGCGGCGAGGACGAGCACGGTGGTGTATTCGGCGGCGCGGAAGAGCGGGGGCAGCAGCCAGTCCAGGGCGCCCTTGAGCGGGCGGGCGACCGCGCCGCCCGCCAGGAGCGCGTACAGCAGGGCGGCGACGACCGTGAGGGTGCCGCCGAAGGGCTCCGCCAGGGCGGCGGCGAGCAGGAGCGCCGTCCCCGCCGCGGCCCACAGCACCGGGGCGCGCAGGAGCGGGCGCAGCGCGGGGCGGCGGCCGGTCCGGGCCACCAGCTCGGCGATCGGGCCCGAGTCGGCGAGGTCGGCGAGGGCCTGGGCGGCGCGGTCGGTGCGCCGTGCCTTGCGGGTCACCGACCGCAGGACGCGGCCCGCGGTGGTGTAGCAGGCGCCGAAGGCGCAGCCGATCAGCAGGGCGTAGAAGACGATCCGGGGGGTGGTGACGGCGGTGAGGACCGCGATCATCGCCCAGCGCTCGCCGATCGGGAGGATGATCATGCGCCGGGCCCAGACGGTCCAGCCCACGGTGTTCAGCCGGTCGGAGAGGGCCGCGGTGGGGCTGGTGTTGGCCTGGGCGTCGTGGTTGGCCTCGTTGAAGGAGAAGTCCACGACGTGGCGGCAGCTCATCAGGACCATCGCGCCGAGCGCCAGGGCCCACACGTCGTCGCCGTCGCGTGCGGCGCCGAGCGCGAGGCCGGCGTAGAAGGCGTACTCCTTGGCGCGGTCGAAGGTGGCGTCGAGCCAGGCGCCCATCGTCGAGTACTGCAGGGAGTAGCGGGCGAGCTGCCCGTCGGTGCAGTCGAGGACGAAGGAGACGAGGAGCAGGACGCCGGCGGCGACGTAGCCGCCGCGCTCGCCGGTGGCGGCGCAACCGGCCGCGAGCAGGGCGGTGAGCAGCGAGGCGGTGGTGACCTGGTTGGGGGTCAGTCCGCGCCGCGCGCACCAGCGGGCGATGTAGCGGGAGTACGGGCTGATGAAGAACGTGGTGAAGAAGCCGTCGTGGGCCTTGACGGCGGAGCGCAGGCGTACGGCCTCGTCGTCGACGGCCGTGACGGCGGCGCGGGCCGCGTGGCGGGCCTCGGCGTCGGCGGGGACGGCGGCGACGAGCGAGCCGAGCTCGGGCCGGTGCACGGCCACGCCCTCGGCGTCGAGCGCCCGGGCGAGCGCGTCGGGCAGGCTCTCCTCCGCGGGGGAGAGCGCCGGCGCGGAGCGGGCCGTGGCGACGGCGGTGTCCGCGGGAGCCGTGTCGTTCTCGGCCGCGTCGGTCCGCGCGGGTGCGGCGTCCGAGGCGGTCAGCGCCCGGGTCAGCGCGGGCCGGGCCTCGGGCTGCGCGGTCAGCGCTCCGGGGGCCGCGGCGGCCGGGAAGCGGGGGTCGGTGAGGGCGAGCCGCAGCGCGTGGAGGTGTCCGACGAACCGCGGGTCGACCACGGCGACGCGCTCGGCCGCCGGTACGGCGGCGACCAGCGCGGCCGTCTCGTGCGGTCCGGAGGCGACCCTGACGTCGAAGCCGAGTGACCGCAGATCGCCGTCGAGCGACGATCCGGGTACCGGCGGACCGGTGAGGATGGCGGTCGACAGACGAACTCACTCCTTGGAGCTGGCGGACGGGCCGGCGGGGCCCCTGGCACACGGCCCCGGGCACGGTGGTGCGGCCCGGAAACGGGCGGCGGCACGTCGGCCGAGGCTATCGGATGAACGAAAGCGCGAGTTCACCGAGGCTTCGCGGTGAGGACTCCCCCGGGCCCCCTCGCGTCGGCGCGCACGCGCCGCGCCCTGCGGGGCTCATCATGATCGATCGGCGCCCCGGCCCACAAACCGCGTCCCGCGACCCCTGCGGCGGCCAGCGGCGCCGGCCCCGCCGTAGATCGCCGCGCACCGCTGACCAGGGCTCATCACCGCAGGTCAGAGCATATGACAACGGTGTTCAGTGCCGTGTTGCGGATACCCCCTACCCGTAGTTCACTTGCGGGCGGGGCACAGGGAGCGACACGACCGGGAGGCCATGTCATGGGGGCTGGACACGACCACGGACACAGTCACGGAGGACCGCCGCCGACGGGGACGGCCGCGGCGGCCTACCGGGGGCGGCTACGCGTCGCGCTCGCGATCACCCTCTCCGTGATGGTGGTCGAGATCGTCGGTGGCGTGCTCGCCGACTCCCTCGCGCTGATCGCCGACGCCGCCCACATGGCGACCGACGCCGTCGGCCTGGCGCTGGCCCTGCTCGCGATCCACTTCGCCAACCGGCCGCCCACCGACAACCGCACCTTCGGCCTCGCGCGGGCCGAGATCCTCGCCGCGCTCGCCAACTGCCTGCTGCTGCTCGGCGTCGGCGGGTACGTGCTGTACGAGGCGGTCCAGCGGTTCATCGAACCGGTCGAGACCAAGGGCGGCCTCGCCATCGCGTTCGCTCTGATCGGTCTCGTCGCCAACATGGTCTCGCTCTCCCTGCTGGTCCGCGGCCAGAAGGAGAGCCTCAACGTCCGCGGCGCCTACCTGGAGGTGCTCGCTGACGCCCTCGGTTCCGTGACGGTGATCGTCGCGGCCGGGATCATCCTCCTCACGGGCTGGCAGTACGCCGACCCGATCGCCTCGATCCTGATCGGCCTGATGATCGTGCCGCGCACGGTCAAGCTGCTGCGCGAGACCCTGGACGTCCTCCTCGAGTCGGCGCCCAAGGGGGTCGACATGGCGGAGGTACGGGCGCACCTACTGGCGCTGCCCGGCGTCGAGGACGTCCACGACCTGCACGCGTGGACGATCACGTCCGGGATGCCGGTCCTCTCCGCCCACGTCGTGGTCGACCAGGGCGCCCTGGACTCGGTGGGGCACGAGAAGATGCTCCACGACCTCCAGGGCTGCCTGGGCTCCCACTTCGACGTGGAGCACTGCACCTTCCAGCTGGAGCCCGCGGGCCACGCCGCCCACGAGGCCGGACTCTGCCTGTGATCCTCGCGTCCGGCGATCCCTGTTAGTCTCCCCGCACGAACGTGAGGTGAGAGGAGCTGAGGTCGATGACCGTCGCGACGGAGGCTGCCCCGCGCGGCAGCGCCCGGTCCCGCTTCAGCTCCCGGGCCTCCGGCTGAACCGACGTCCCGGCCCGCCCCTCCCCGCCCCGCGGGGCACGGCGGTGCGAACCGGTACGTCAGGTCGTCGGCCGGGGCCCTCTCTCACAAGGGTCTCCCACGTTGTCCGACAGCACCCGCGCCTCGTACGAGGCGTTCTTCGCCCTGCACCACGGTCTTCCGCGGCAGGGCCCCGGCTCCGACACCACCACCCGCCGTCTGCTCGCCCTCTCCTCCTACGCCTCCGAGGGACGGACGGGAGCCGCCGGTCGTCCGCGCGTCCTCGACCTCGGCTGCGGCCCCGGCCGCTCCGCCCTGCTCCTCGCCGCCGAGGCGGGGGCCGAGGTGACCGCCGTCGACCTGCACGAACCGTTCCTCGATGAGCTGCGGGCCGCCGCCGCGGCCCGCGGGCTCGGCGACCGCGTCCGCACCCTCCGCGCCGACATGGGTGAGCTTCCTCTCCCCGACGGGTCCTTCGATCTGCTCTGGGCCGAGAACTCGGCGTACTCGATCGGGTTCGACACCGCTCTGGACCGCTGGCGCCGGCTGCTCGCGCCCGGGGGCACGCTGGTGCTCACCGCGTGCGAGTGGACCACCGACACCCCCTCCCCGGAGGCCCGCGCCTTCTGGGACCGGCACTACGCGCTCCGCACCGGCGCCGAGAACACCGCGGCGGCGGTCGCGGCCGGCTATCACGTGCTGGGGGTGCTCCCCCAGCCCGAGAGCGACTGGGACGCGTACCACGGCCCGCTCGGCGAGCGGGCCGACGCCGCCGACCCGTCCGCCCCCGGCATGGCCGAGGCGCTCGCCGCGACCCGCGAGGAGATCGCGACGCGCCGCGACCACGGCGGCGACTTCGGCTGCACCGGCTACGTCCTGCGCCCCGCCGACCCCCGGTGGCGTACGCGGGAGGAGACCGCGGCCGACATCCCCGCCGTACGGGAGATCAACGCGGCGGCGTTCGCCAGGCCGGACGAGGCCGCGCTGGTCGACGCCCTGCGCGAGGACGAGGGCGCCTGGCTTCCGGGACTCTCGTACGTCGCCGAAGCGCCGGACGGCACGGTCGCGGCCTACGCGCTGATCACCCGTTGCCGGATCGGGGGCACCCCGGCGGCGGCGCTCGCACCGGTCGCCGTGGCGCCCGCCCACCAGCGATGCGGCGCCGGGCAGGCCGTCGTCCGGGCGGTGCTCGACGCGGCGCGGCTGCGCGGCGAGCGGCTCGTGGTGGTGCTGGGCCATCCGGAGTACTACCCCCGGTTCGGATTCGCACGGGCTTCGCAGTACGGGATCAAGCCAGGTTTCGAGGTCCCCGACGAAGCCATGATGGCGCTGGTCCTGCGCGGTTCCGGGCCCGTCCCCATGGGCACGATCCACTATCCGGCGGCTTTCGGCGTCTGAGGTGGCGGCCGGGCCCACCGCACCGGGATGTACTCCGGTGCGGTGGGCCCGGCCATGTCCGGCCGCCGAAGTACGGACAAGCCGCTTTTGTACGGCAGACTGAGGTGCCCCTCATGGGGCCGAGACCGAAGCGATGAAGGACGGGTATGGCGACCACACCAGCCACCGCGGCACACAGCTCGCCGAACGGGATCTCGCCGAACGGCGTCCAGGCGTCGATCATGCTGGAGCTGGTCGACGAGGACGGCAACACGATCGGAACGGCCGAGAAGCTCGCCGCGCACCAGGCCCCGGGACAGCTTCACCGGGCGTTCTCGGTGTTCCTCTTCGACGAGGCGGGCCGTCTGCTGCTGCAGCGCCGCGCGCTCGGGAAGTACCACTCCCCCGGTGTCTGGTCGAACACCTGCTGCGGTCATCCGTACCCGGGAGAGGCGCCGTTCGCCGCCGCCGCCCGGCGTACGTACGAGGAGCTGGGCGTCTCGCCCTCGCTGCTCGCCGAGGCGGGCACCGTCCGCTACAACCACCCGGACCCTGCGTCGGGCCTGGTGGAGCAGGAGTACAACCACCTCTTCGTCGGCATGGTGCAGACCGGTCTGCGGCCCGACCCGGAGGAGGTCGAGGAGACCGCCTTCGTGACGGCGACCGAGCTGGCCGAGCGTCACGCGACCGCGCCGTTCTCCGCCTGGTTCATGACGGTCCTGGACGCCGCGCGTCCGGCGGTCAAGGAGCTGACGGGTCCGGCCGGCGGCTGGTGATGCCGTAAGGGGGCACGGGCACAACCCCGGGGAGGTCCCCCGGTCCGGCACCGGGCACCGTACCGGGCGAGGGGACGCTCCCGGGGAGGCCTCCGCCCGCCGGGACGGCCCCCGGCAGGGTCGCGGGCGTCGAGGTGAGGGCCGCGCCCGGAGCCGGCCCCGAGCCCGGCGGCCGGGGGACGAGGGGCAGCGCGGCCCAGATGATCTTGCCGCCGCTCGCGGTGTGCTCGACGTCGCACGCCCCGCCCGCCTCCAGCGCGATCTCGCGCACCAGGAGCAGCCCCCGGCCGCCCGTCTGGCCGTAGTCCGCCTCCAGCGCCTTGGGGCGGTAGGGGTGGTTGTCCTCGACGGACACCCGGATCCACTCCGCGCCGATCGCCACCTCGACCGCCACCTCCGGGGAGAGCAGCGCCGCGTGCTTCACCGCGTTGGTGACCAGCTCCGAGACGATGAGCAGCAGCCCCTGGACGGTGTCCTCGTGCGCCGGCACACCCTGACGGTTCAGCAGATCGCGTACCGCGTGCCTGGCCTGCGGGACGGAGACGTCGACCGCGGGAGCGGTGAAGCGCCAGACCCCTTCGTAGGACGGTGGCCGGGCGGGCACGCTCCCGCGGCTTCCCATAGTCCGGCTCCCACCCTCGTGCTCGATTGTCGCCACGGGGTCGAGTCTGATAACCCGGGGGTCCGCACCGGCCTACTGACCAGAAGTCGACACTTATAGGCCACCTTCTGATCGGCTGAGTATGCCAACGTCAGTTGTTCGACCGGTCCTGATCTGTCGCTGACGGGTTCGGAAGAGGGTCCTCCCCAGGGGCGACCATGCCGACGATCCGCCGGCCCCCGACGCCGATGGCGATCAGGCCGAGCCCGTCGAAGAGGAGCGCCAGCGAGAAGAAGCAGCCGAGAACATAGCGGCTGCTCTCGGGCCAGTCGAGGAGGACGAGCACCCCGAGCAGCAGGCCGAACGCTCCCTGCAGCAGCGTCCAGCCGAACTGCGGCCCGCGGACCACCACGCTGCCGACCAGCCGGAAGACGCCACCGGTGAGGAAGAGCAGCGCGGCGAACATGGTCAGCGCCTCGGCCGAACCCTCCGGGTGGCGGATGACGACCACGCCGGCCGCGATGTTCAGCGCGGCGACCACCACGGCCAGCCAGAAGTAGGGGGTCCCGCGCGACTCGATGGCGTGGAGCAGTCCCACGAAGCCGCCGATGAGCAGCAGCCAGCCGAACAGGAGCATCGAGGTGAGCGTGGCGAGGCCGGTGTAGACGAGCCCGACGATCCCGCCGAGGACGAGCAGGGCGCCGAGCACCGCGAGCCGGCCGAAACTGCGGCTGAGCCGCTTGCTCTCCCGTACGGCGTCCTGGGGTTCCCCGGGCATGCGCGCCTCCTCGTCGGACCGGCCTCTCGCACCCCCTTCTTGATCGTACGGTCGGGGTCCCCGGATAGCATCCGCCGCATGGAGCCCACCGAGCCGCACCTGAAGACCTCCGTCGCCGACGGGGTCGCCACCGTCGTCGTCTCGCACCCGGCCAAGCGCAACGCGATGACGGCCGGGATGTGGCGGAGTCTTCCCGCGCTCCTCGCCCCGCTCGCCGCCGACCCGGACGTCCGCGCGCTGGTCCTCACCGGTGAGGGCGCGACCTTCTGCGCCGGCGCGGACATCTCCACGCTCCGGGAGCCCGGTGACGAACAGCAGTCGCTCGCGGTACGGGCGGAGGAGGCCCTCGCCGCGTTCCCCAAGCCGACGCTCGCGGCCGTGCGCGGCTACTGCGTGGGCGGCGGGAGCCAGCTCGCGGCCGCCTGCGATCTGCGGTTCGCCGAGGAGGGGGCGCTCTTCGGGGTGACGCCGTCGAAGCTCGGCATCGTCTACCCGTCGTCCTCGACCCGGCGCCTGACCGCGCTCGTGGGGCCCTCGGCCGCCAAGTACCTCCTCTTCTCCGGTGAGTTGATCGACACGGCGCGGGCGCTGCGGACCGGCCTCGTCGACGAGGTCCTGCCGTCGGGGGAACTCGACAAGCGGGTGACCGATTTCACCCGGGTGCTGGTCGCGCGGTCGCAGCTGACGCAGGCGGCGGCGAAGGAGTTCGCGGACGGCCGCACGGACCGTGACGCGTACTGGTCGGAGCAGGCGCGCGGCAGCGGCGACACCGCAGAGGGGGTCGCCGCCTTCCTGGAGCGCCGCGCGCCCCGGTTCACGTACGGGGTGTGAGGCGGGGCGGGACGGCCCAGGTGCGCGGCGCGCCTGCCTCGATCGGCCCCGCCGGGCTCAGCCCTCCTGCGCGAGGACCTTCTCGGCCTGACCCCGCCAGCGGGCGACGATCGCGGCCGGGGCCTTCTCCGGCGAGCCCGCGTCGTACGGCGGCTGGGGGTCGTACTCGGTGAGCAGCTGGACGGTCTGCGCGGCCTCGTCCCCCGCGATCCGGCCCAGCAGGTGCAGCGCCATGTCGATGCCGGAGGAGACTCCGGCGGCGGTGACGTACTTCCCGTCGAAGACCACGCGCTCGCCGGTGGGTTCGGCGCCGAGCGGCCGCAGCTCCTCGAACGCCAGCCAGTGGGTGGTCGCCCGGCGGCCGGTGAGCAGCCCGGCTCCGGCCAGGACCAGGGAGCCGGTGCAGACCGAGGTGGTCCAGGTGCTGGTGGCGTCGGCGGTACGGAGCCAGGCGAGGATCTCCGGGTCGTGCATGGCCTCGCGTGAACCGGGGCCGCCCGGGACGAGCACGATGTCCGGGTGCGGCACCTCCGCGAGGGTCCGGTCGGCGACGAGGGCGAGGCTGCCCTGATCGCCCCTGACCGGACCGGTCTTCCGGGCGACGAAGACGGTCTCGGCTCCGGGGAGCCGGGCGAGGAGTTCGTAGGGCCCGACGGCGTCGAGGGCGGTGAAGCGGTCGTACAGCAGGACGGCGATCTGCATGGGATCCCTATCGGCTGGTGGGGTGAACGGGGGCGTGGAAGCGGCGGCGGTAGTCGGCCGGGGCCGTACCGAGCGCCTTGACGAAGGCGCGGCGCATGGCCTCGGAGGTGCCGTAGCCGGCTGCCCGGGCCACCTCCTGGACGCCGTGGGTGGACTCCTCCAGGAGCCTGCGCGCGTGCTCGAGCCGTACCCGGTCGACGTACCGGCCGGGAGTCGTGCCGGTCTCCGCCTGGAAGGCGCGGGCGAAGTGGCGGGGGGACAGCCGCGCGCGGGCCGCGAGCGCCTCCACCGAGAGGTCCGCGCCGGGGTGCTCGGTGATCCAGTGCTGGAGGTCGCGCAGCGGTTCGCGGCGGGCGGTCTGGGCCGCGAGCTGGGCGCTGAACTGGGCCTGGTTGCCCGGCCTGCGCAGGAAGACGACCAGGTGGCGGGCGACGGTGAGCGCCGCGTCGCGGCCGAGGTCCTCCTCCACCAGGGCCAGCGCGAGATCGATGCCCGCGGTGACTCCGGCCGAGGTGGAGAGCCGGCCGTCCCGGACGAAGATGGGGTCCGGGTCCACGTCGACCTCGGGGTAGCGGCGGGCGAGGTGGTCGCAGGCCACCCAGTGGGTGGTGGCCCGGTGCCCGTCGAGCTGGCCGGCGGCGGCGAGCAGCAGCGCGCCCGTGCAGACGGAGACGAGACGTTCGGCGTGCGGGGCGTTCGCCCGCAGCCAGTCGACCAGCCGCGGGTCGGGCGTCCGCGTGCCCTCGCCGCCGGGGACGAGCAGGGTGTGCGGCGGTCCCGCCTCGACGGCTTCGGCGAGCGTGGAGTCCGGAAGCATCCGCAGCCCGCTCTGGGTGCGGACGGGGCCGCCGTCGAGCGAGGCCGTCCGGATCGGGTAGGAACCGTCGGCCCCGCCGACGCGGCCGGCGCCGGCGAACACCTCCACCGGTCCGGTGACATCCAGGCTCTGCACGTCGTCGAAGAGGACGACGAGCACGGATCGCTTCGTCATGCCTCCATCCTTCGGCGGCCGCCCGATGGCCGCAATGACGAAGAACCCACCTTTCCTGCCATGGCGGCGGTCTTCCGGGCCCGACGGTTCCCGTCGTACCGACCAGTCGGTAACGTTCGGGCCATGACGACCTCACTGCCGCCCCGCGCGGGCCGCCGCTGCCACAACGCGCTCAACCCGCTGCACTCCACGCTGTACTTCTCGCCGGACCTCGACGTCGAGTTCACGGCCCTCGGCTTCGACGACCCGAGCGCCATGCGACTCGCCGCGCGCAGCGCCGCCCTGGGGGCCGTGGGCCCGGGAACGGTCGCCGCGACCTTCTACAACTACAACCACGCGCTGCTCGCCCGGCACCTGCCCGCCGTCTGGGATATCGCCGCCCCCGCCGCCGTCCTCGACGCGCGGCTGCGCGCGGCCGACGCCACCCTGCGCCGGCTGCTCGGGGAGGAGACGGTCGCCTCGCCCGAGATGGCGGAGGCGGCCGAGCTCGCGCTGCGCGCCACCGAGGCCTGCACCCGGCACGCCCGGCCGCTGTACGCGGCCAACGCCGACCTGCCCGTCCCCGAGGAGCCGCACCTGCGCTACTGGCACGCCGCCACGCTGCTGCGCGAGCACCGGGGCGACGGCCACCTGGCGGCGCTGCTCTCCCTCGGGCTCGACCCGCTGGAGGCGCTGGTCAGCCACACCGCGACCGGCAGGGGCATGGCACCGCGCTGGGTCCTCGGCTCGCGCGGCTGGCGGCGCGCCGACTGGGACGCGGCGGTGGAGCGGCTGCGGGACCGGGGCCTGATCGACGCCGAGGGCGAGCTCACCGACGCCGGCACGGCCCTGCGCGCCGAGCTGGAGGAGCACACCGACCGCCTGGACACCGCCCCGTACGAGCACCTGGGGGCCGCCGGCGTGGAGCGGCTGACGGAGCTCGGCCGAGGCTTCCTCTTCGCCGCGGCCGCGGCGGGCGCGTTCCCGGACGACCTGACCGGCAAGGCCTGACGCGACCAGGGAAGCCGGCCGGCCGACCCGGCGAGGCCGCGGCACCCGGCGACGGACGCGGTCACCGGGGTCGGCCTGCCGTGACCCGTCCGGCCCGACGGCCGGGTGGAGAGGTGCGGACCCCGGGGAGCAACGCGGTCGCAGAGGCGTGACCCGTGGCCCCTGGCGGCCGGGCGGAAAGGTGCGGACACCGGAGACGGACACGGTCGCAGAGGCCATCCGGGGGGAGGGGAACGCGGTCGCCGGGGTCGACGGGGCAGAGAGGAACGCGGTCGCCGGGGTCGGCCGGGCGGGAGCCGAAGGGCGCGGGCGGGCGGGGCTGCCGCCGCGCGCGGGCGGGGCGCGTGCGGCGTCGAGGCGGCCGACCCGGCACAATGCACTCGCAAGCTTGAGGCACGAGAAGGCGAGTCGGGACACTGTGACGACGTCCATCGAAGGCAGGATCGCCGAGGAACTCGGCGTACGCGAGCGACAGGTGAGGGCGGCCGTCGAGCTGCTCGACGGCGGCTCGACCGTGCCGTTCATCGCGCGCTACCGCAAGGAAGCGACCGAGATGCTCGACGACGCGCAGCTGCGCACGCTCGAGGAGCGGCTGCGCTATCTGCGGGAGCTGGAGGACCGGCGGGCCGCCGTCCTCGACTCCGTACGCGAGCAGGGCAAGCTGACGCCGGAGGTGGAGGCGCAGCTCAGGGCGGCCGAGACCAAGGCCCGCCTGGAGGACATCTACCTGCCCTTCAAGCCGAAGCGCCGCACCAAGGCGCAGATCGCCCGCGAGGCCGGCCTCGAGCCGCTGGCCGAGGGGCTGCTCGCTGACCCGTCGGTGGAGCCGGCGGCCGCCGCGGCCGCCTTCGTCGACGCGGACAAGGGCGTCGCCGACACGGCCGCCGCCCTGGAGGGCGCGCGGGCCATCCTGACCGAGAAGTTCTCGGAGGACGCCGACCTGATCGGCGAGCTGCGCGAGCGGATGTGGGGCCGGGGCCGGCTGGTCGCGAAGGTCCGGGAGGGCCAGGGGGACGGCAAGGAGGGGCCGGGCGCGAAGTTCGCCGACTACTTCGACTTCGCCGAACCGTTCACGGCGCTGCCCTCGCACCGGATCCTCGCCATGCTGCGCGGCGAGAAGGAGGACGTCCTCACCCTGGAGCTGGAGCCCGAGGAGCCGTCGCAGACCCCCGGCCCCTCCTCGTACGAGGCGACGGTCGCCTCGCGCTTCGGCGTGGCCGACCGGGGACGCCCCGGGGACAAGTGGCTGCTGGACACGGTCCGTTGGGCGTGGCGGACCCGGATCCTGGTGCACCTGGGCATCGACCTGCGGCTGCGGCTGCGGACGGCGGCGGAGGACGAGGCGGTACGGGTCTTCGCCGCGAACCTGCGCGATCTGCTGCTCGCGGCGCCGGCCGGGACCCGGGCGACGCTGGGCCTCGACCCCGGCTTCCGCACGGGGGTCAAGGTCGCCGTCGTCGACGCCACCGGCAAGGTCGTGGCCACCGACACGATCTATCCGCACGTGCCCGCCAACAAGTGGGACGAGTCGCTGGCGAAGCTGGCCCGGCTGGCCAAGGAGCACGCGGTCGAGCTGGTCGCCATCGGCAACGGCACGGCCTCGCGTGAGACGGACAAGCTCGCGGCCGAACTCATCCTCAAGCACCCGGAGTTGAACCTCACCAAGGTGATGGTGTCGGAGGCGGGCGCTTCGGTGTACTCCGCGTCCGCCTTCGCCTCGCAGGAGCTTCCGGGCCTGGACGTATCCCTGCGCGGCGCGGTCTCGATCGCGCGGCGGCTGCAGGACCCGCTGGCCGAGCTGGTGAAGATCGACCCGAAGTCGATCGGCGTCGGGCAGTACCAGCACGACCTGTCCGAGGTGAAGCTCTCGCGCTCGCTGGACGCGGTGGTCGAGGACTGTGTGAACGGCGTCGGGGTCGACGTCAACACGGCGTCCGCGCCGCTGCTTTCGCGGGTCTCCGGCATCGGGGCCGGCCTCGCCGAGAACATCGTGTCGCACCGGGACGCCAACGGACCCTTCCGGTCGCGCCGGGCGCTGAAGGACGTGGCGCGCCTCGGCCCGAAGGCGTACGAGCAGTGCGCGGGCTTCCTGCGCATCCGGGGCGGGGACGACCCGCTGGACGCGTCGTCGGTCCACCCGGAGGCGTACCCGGTGGTACGGCGGATGGTGAAGACCACGGGCGGCGAGGTGGCCTCGCTGATCGGCAACACCGGGGCACTGCGCTCGCTGCGCGCGGACGACTTCGTGGACGACACCTTCGGTCTGCCGACCGTGACCGACATCCTGCGCGAGCTGGAGAAGCCGGGCCGGGACCCACGGCCGGCGTTCAAGACGGCCACCTTCAAGGAGGGCGTCGAGAAGATCGGCGACCTGGTGGCGGGGATGGTCCTGGAGGGTGTGGTCACGAACGTGGCGGCGTTCGGGGCGTTCGTGGACATCGGTGTCCACCAAGACGGTCTGGTGCACGTGTCGGCGATGTCGAAGACCTTCGTGAAGGACCCGCGGGACGTCGTGAAGCCGGGTGACGTCGTCCGGGTGAAGGTCATGGAGGTGGACATCCCGCGCAAGCGGATCTCGCTGACGCTGCGCCTGGACGACGAGGTGACGGCGGACACGGCGGGCGACGGCGCCGCGCCGAAGAAGGAGCGCGGCGGCCGGCCGCCCCAGCAGCGCCGCGGTGGCGCCGGAGGCTCCGGCGGAGGTGGCGGCGGCGGTGGCGACCGGGGCCGCTCCAAGGCCGCCGCCCCGGCCCCGTCGAACAGCGCGATGGCGGACGCTCTGCGCAAGGCGGGCCTGCTGAACGAGGGCGGCGGCGGCAAGCGGCGCGGCCGCTGACGCGCGACGTCGCCGGACGCGACGGGCCCGGCCTCGCGGCCGGGCCCGTCGTCGCGCGGAGGGGCGGACGGTTCCTCGGCCGCCTCAGGCGTTCGGGAGGAAGCGGATGGCCCACTCCGCGCGGTGGGCGACCGTCAGGTCGTCGTCCTGGGTGAGGGGCTCGAGGAGCGCGCGGGAACGGGTCGGGTCGGCCTGCACCAGGTCGACGATCTCCGCCGCCAGGGAGTCCTGGTCGTCGCCCAGATCCACGGCGGAGGCCCGCAGGAGCGCCGGCAGGGCGTCGGGGCCGCCGATGGCGGCGAGGACACCGCCGAGGAGCTCGCGGGCGTAGGCGTTGCGCTCGATGAGGGCCCGGTCCAGTTCGGCCTGGAGGCGGGGCAGCATCGCCGCGTCGCCCGAGGCGGCGATCTCGTCGGCGAGGTCGATGGTCTCGTCGACGTCGGCGTCGAGGTCGTCCAGCATCTCGGTGAGCCGGGTCAGCAGGTCGGTCATGGTGTCTCCTGGAATGCGCCGTCCCTCGGGACGGGGACGGTCTCCGAGGTGTCGGCCTCGGCGGCCACCGCGACGTCCTGCGGGTGGCCGTACTCGTACAGTTCACGCCCGGAAGCGCAGCGGTGCAGCTCCGCCGCCGGGTCCTCCGTCGCCTCCCACGGCGTGGCCGCGGCCCGCGCCTCGGGCGTCAGGTCGTACGGGCCCCGGGCGCGCGGCGCCGACAGGACCGCGCCGGCGCCCGGGAGGCCCTCCGGGGCCGGGCACAGAGAACCGTCGGGCCGGCGTTCACCCGGGCCCCGGCGGAAGCCGACGCCCATCAGAGCTCGGTCACCTTGCCGGCGGCGACCTCGATCCGGCGGGTCGTGCGGACCGCGTCGAGCATCCGCCGGTCGTGGGTGACCAGGAGCAGGGTGCCGGTGTAGGAGTCCAGCGCGGACTCCAGCTGTTCGATGGCCGCCAGGTCCAGGTGGTTCGTCGGCTCGTCCAGGACGAGCAGGTTCACTCCCCGGCCCTGGAGGAGGGCGAGCGCGGCGCGGGTGCGCTCGCCCGGGGAGAGCGTGGTCGCCGGGCGCAGCACGTGCTCGGCCTTGAGGCCGAACTTCGCCAGCAGGGTCCGCACCTCGGCGGGCTCCGTCTCCGGGACGGCCGCGCAGAAGGCGTCGAGCAGGGACTCCGAGCCGTGGAACAGCTTGCGCGCCTGGTCGACCTCGCCGACGACGACGCCCGAGCCGAGGACGGCGTCGCCGGAGTCCAGCGGCAGACGGCCGAGGAGCGCCGCGAGCAGCGTCGACTTCCCGGCCCCGTTGGCGCCGGTGATGGCGACGCGGTCCGCCCAGTCGATCTGGAGGGTGGCCGGCCCGAACCGGAAGTCGCCCCGCCGCACCTCCGCCTCGCGCAGCGTCGCCACGACCGAGCCGGAGCGGGGAGCGGCGGCGATCTCCATCCGCAGCTCCCACTCCTTGCGGGGCTCGTCGACGACGTCGAGGCGCTCGATCATGCGCTGCGTCTGGCGGGCCTTCGCGGCCTGCTTCTCGCTCGCCTCGCTGCGGGCGTTGCGGCCGAGCTTGTCGCCGTCGGTGGCCTTGCGGCGGGCGTTCTTGACACCCTTGTCCATCCAGGACCGCTGCATGTGGCCGCGCGCCTCGAGGGCGGCCTTCCTGCCCGCGTACTCCTCGAAGTCGTCGCGGGCGTGCCGCCGGGCCGTGTCCCGCTCGTCGAGGTAGGCCTCGTAGCCGCCGCCGTACAGCGTGATCTGCTGCTGGGCGAGGTCCAGCTCCAGCACCTTGGTGACCGTGCGGGTGAGGAACTCGCGGTCGTGGCTGATGACGACCGTGCCGGCCCGCAGCCCCTGGACGAAGGACTCGAGCCGCTCCAGGCCGTCGAGGTCGAGGTCGTTGGTCGGCTCGTCGAGCAGGAAGACGTCGTAGCGGGAGAGCAGCAGGGAGGCGAGTCCGGCGCGGGCGGCCTGGCCGCCGGAGAGGGAGGTCATCGGCTGGTCGAGGCCGACGGTGAGGCCGAGCGAACCGGCGACCTCCTCGGCGCGTTCGTCGAGGTCGGCGCCGCCGAGGCCGAGCCAGCGCTCCAGGCTCTCGGCGTACGCGTCGTCGGCTCCGGGCGCCCCGTCGACCAGGCCCTGGGTGGCCTCGTCCATGGCGGCCTGGGCGGCGGCGACGCCGGTGCGCCGGGCCAGGAACTCCCGTACCGTCTCGCCCTCGCGACGCTCCGGCTCCTGCGGGAGGTGGCCGACGGTGGCGGTGGGCGGGGAGAGCCTCAGCTCTCCGTCCTCGGGGGTGTCGAGCCCGGCGAGCAGGCGCAGCAGGGTCGACTTGCCGGCGCCGTTGACACCGACGAGGCCGATGACGTCGCCGGGGGCGACGACGAGGTCGAGGCCGGCGAAGAGGGAGCGTTCGCCGTGGCCGGCGGCGAGGTCCTTGGCGACGAGAGTGGCAGTCATCAGGACACGCATCCTAGGTCAGAGGAGTGCGCGGGGTCGGTACGGGAGCCGGGCGCCCCCGACGGGGGACGCGGTCGGCGCGTCGGGGCACGGTCCGCGCCATGGGCGGCGACGTGATCGTGGTGGGTGACGGGATCATCGGTCCGACCACCGGACTGACGCCGGCGGAGCGCGGGCCGCGGGTACGGGTGGGGTCGCGCGACCCGGCGGCGCGGACGACCTCGGCGGTGGCCGGGGCGCTGTGGCAGCCGTACCGGATCGAGCCGGAGGCGCAGGCCGGGGACTGGGCGCTGGAGTCGCCGCGGGTCCACGAGCGGTGCGCGGCCGATCCGGCGGCGGCGGGCCTGCGGCTGGTCGCCGGTGTCCACACGGACATGGTGCCGGAGGGGCTCGGGCCCTGGGCGCGGCAGGTCCCCGGACCCGCGCCACGAGCGGCGCGGCGGCCGGCCGGAACTCGCCGGGCGTGCGGCGCGGAACCGGCAGGCGTCCCCCTCCCCTGAGGGGCGGGGGGTGCCCGTCACGTCTCCTGCCGAAGACGGTCAGCCGGGCATGACGGTGGGGCACGAAGACCTCCGCGCGGTGAGTTCCCGGACAGCTCCCACCACACCGGAGGTCTTCGCCATGTTCAAGACCTGCCGAATGTCATCAACGCTCGTGACCGATACACCGAGGGCCTGAGCCGCGGGTCGGGGTCAGTTCCAGGGCTTGTGGGCGTTGTCGTCCGCGTCGACGCAGGCGCGGACGCGGCGGTCGAGGGCGTCGGCCTGGGCGCGCGCCTTGCGGGCCTCGGCCGTGGCGCCGAGCCGCTGGAGCTTGGCCGCCTTCGCGCGCAGGGAGTGCGACTGCTGACGCATCTTGTCGACCTCGCAGACGACCTTCTTGCCGCCGGCCGCCGAGGCGTCCGGGGCCGCCGCGGTCTGGCCGAGCAGCAGGCCGCCGGCGAGCAGCGTCGTCATGGTCAGGGCGGTCAGGGTGCGGCGCAGCGGTGTCGCGTGCTTCATGGGGGTTCTCCAACTTCCGGGCCGTGGGGACCCGTTCGGGAAACGTTTACTACCGACCGGTAACCCTAACCGAAACGATCAAGGACGCTCGTCCGGTGTACCCGCCCCCGGCCCGATGCGCAGTTCGAAGTCGCCGTCGTACTGCTCGTGGCCCGCGATCACGGCGGATTCGACGACCTCCACGCCCACCTCGCCCCGGACGATCAGCGGGTCCTCGCGCAGGTCCCTCATGAGTGCCAGGCACATGCCGAGCATCACGAGCACGAACGGGGCCGCCACCAGGATGGTGAGGTTCTGCAGGCCCGCGAGCGCGTCTCCCTGGCCGTCACCGATGAGGAGCATGATCGCGGCGACCGCTCCGGTGACCACACCCCAGAACACGACGACCGGGCGGGTGGGTTCGAAGGCGCCGCGCTGGGACAGCGTGCCCATGACGATCGAGGCCGCGTCCGCGCCGGAGACGAAGAAGATGCCGACGAGGATCATCACGAGAAGACTCGTCGTCCCGGTGAGGGGGAACTCCTGGAGCAGGCCGAAGAGCTGGCCCTCGGGCGTGGTCTCCCCCGCCAGCCGGCCCTCCTCGTCGAGCCTCATCGCCGTACCGCCGAAGATCGCGAACCAGACCAGACTGACGGCGCTCGGCACGAGGATGACGCCGCCGACGAACTGCCGGATCGTCCGGCCCCGGCTGATCCGGGCGATGAACATGCCGACGAACGGCGTCCAGGAGATCCACCAGGCCCAGTAGAAGACCGTCCAGCTGCCGAGCCAGGCGTGGATGTCCTCGCCGCTGGTCGCCTCGGTGCGGCCGGCCAGCTGGGGCAGGTCGCCGAGGTAGGCGGCGATGGAGGTGGGCAACAGGTCGAGGACGATGATGGTGGGGCCCGCGATGAAGACGAAGAGGGCCAGCACCAGCGCGAGCACCATGTTGGTGTTGGAGAGCCACTGGATACCCTTCTCGACCCCGGACACGGCGGAGAGCACGAAGGCCAGGGTGAGCACGGCGATGATGCCGACGAGCAGCCCGGTGCCGGTCTTGGCCATCCAGCCCAGCTCCTCGAACCCGCTGCCGATCTGCAGCGCGCCCAGGCCCAGCGAGGCGGCCGAGCCGAAGAGCGTGGCGAAGATCGCCAGGATGTCGATGACCCGGCCGGGACCGCCGTACGCCCGTCGCTCCCCCATCAGCGGGACGAAGACGGCGCTGATGGTCTGCCGCCGGCGGCGCCGGAAGGTGGAGTACGCGATGGCCAGCCCCACGACGGCGTAGATCGCCCAGGGGTGCAGCGTCCAGTGGAAGAGCGTGGTGGCCATCGCGATCTCCATCCGCTCCGCCGCGTCGGCGGGACGGGTGCCGGGCGGTGGAGTGCCGTAGTGCGCGAGCGGCTCGCTGACGCCGTAGAACATCAGGCCGATGCCCATGCCGGCGCTGAACATCATGGCGATCCAGGAGACGGTCCGGAACTCCGGGCCCTCGCCCTCCTGGCCGAGGGTGATCCGGCCGTAGCGGCTGATCGCCAGCCACAGCGCGAAGACGACGAAGCCGGAGGCCGCCAGCATGAACGCCCAGCCGCCGTTGCGGATCAGCCCGTCCAGAAGGCTGCTGGACGCGCTCTCCAGACTCTCGGTGGCCGTGGAGCCCCAGATGACGAAGGCCAGGGTGAGGACGGCCGTGACACCGAAGACGATCCGGTCGGTGCGAGCGGCGTGGAGCCGTTCGGGGTGGCCGGGGAGGTCGGCCGTCACCGGCAGCCACTCCCGGCCTCCCTTGACGCTCTTGGCCATGCGACCGGCCGGCCCTTCCCCGGCCGCTCCGTCCTTACGGCCCCGGCGGCGGCCCTCCCCGCCGGCCCGGGTGGCCCCGGTCTCCCCGCCCGCTCCGCCGTCCTGGCCGAACGGGCCGCCCCGGCCCCTTCGGCTCTCCTGCCCGTCCCGGCCTTCCCGGTCGGCGTCTCCTCCACGTCCGCCCGGGGGCGGGTCTTCCTGCGACACAGATGACACCTTTCGCACCATGACGGGGCAAACTCACTGTCTCCGTAACGCAGTACCACAGGTCGGACCGAAGTCAGCGGATCAACAGACCTCCACGGGTCGTCCGTCGGTCAACCGGTAGGTCGCGCGGCCGTCGAGGAGCAGGGGGACGAGGGCGCGCTGCGCCTGGCGCAGGGGGACGAACCACCCGTCGCCGCTCCGGCGGACCGTGATCCCGTGCAGGGCGAGCTCGTCGCCGAACTCGGCGTACTGCGCTCCGTCGAGCCGGTAGCCGCAGGGCGGGTCGGCCAGGATCTCGCCGGGCTCCGGAGGGTCGTTGTCCGCGCCGCCCAGCAGGACGGGACCCCGGTCGGCGAAGCCGGCCCGCCGGGCCGCCGCCGTGGCCGCGACGAGAGGTCCGCGCCGCTCGTCGAGGTAGGCGAAGGCCCCCTTCAGCGCGGCGAGTTGCGTGGTCACCCTGCGCCGCTTGTTGCGGGCGTGGTCGTCCTTCTCCGCCGCGTTCAGGGCCTCGACCCGGGTCTCGACGAGCAGGCCGACGGAGTGCTTGACGCCGGCCGTGTTGCGCAGGATGCGCTCCTGTCCGTCGCCCGCCACCTGCTTGATCGGACGCCCGGTCAGCGGGTCGGTCCAGATGCCGTACACCCCGCTGCCGAAACCGGCCGCGCCGGCGGCCGGCCGGACGTAGGACTCCGACAGGGTGTGGGCCTCGTCGTGGACCCGGGCGGCGGTGTTGGGGTTGCGGGGCCAGAGCGCGAGCAGGTCCTTGTCGTAGTACGGGGAGGTGCCGCCGTACTCGTGCAGGTCGTGGATCACCTCCGGGCGCCGGTCACGGATCACGGCGGCGAGCGCGCGCCCCTCGGCGGTCATGAGGGCGATGTGGTCGCGGTTGACGTCGACACCGTCGGCGTTGCCCCGGCTGTCGACCTCCCGGCCGTCGGGGTTGGCCGTCGGGACGACGAGGACGGTGGTGCGGGAGAGGAAGCGGAGGGTCGCGGCGTCGCGCGCGTACGCCAGGTCCCGGACCGTGCTCAGGCACGCCTCGCGGCCCGACGGCTCGTCACCGTGCTGGCTGCAGATGAGCAGCACGGTGACGGCCGCTGGCCGGCCGGTCGCGTCGGCGCGAGCACCGGTGGGGGCGCCGCTGTGGGCGCCCGCGCCGAGCGTGACCAGGCGGATCGGGCGGCCCTGCTTCGTCACGCCGACGGAGCGGACGGAGACGCGGTCGCCGGAGCGGTCGACGGCCGCCAGGAAGGCGCGTTCCTCGGCCTCCGTGGTCCAGCGGGCGCCCCGGCTCGTCTCGAAGCCGGTCCGCGGGGACGACGCCGGCGCCGCGGAACCGGCGGCCTCGGCGGGGACCGTGACGAGCGGGAGCACGAGGGCGGCGACGCCGGCCGCGAGCGCGAGCGTGCGCCGTACGGCACCGCGCGCCCGCCCGTGCGGGGGGCGGACCGCCGGTCCGTGGCCGGTCGAGGGGCCGGGTGTCGGCCCGGCGCCCGTGGAGGGGCCGGGCGTCGCCCCAAGGCCCGTCGAGAGACCGGGTGTCGGCGTGCCGCTCATCGGCGGGCGCGACCCCGACCCGGCGCCCTCCGAAGGGCCGGGCATCGGCCCCACCGCAGGGCCGGGCGTCGGCCCGGCGCCCGGCGAGGGGCCCGTCGGCGTGCCGCTCATCGCAGGCCTCGCGGGATCGGGTGGCCGGAGCGCTGAGGTGCGGTCAGCCCCTTCGGCGTCTGCTCGGCCGGCGCCGGGCGGGCGTCCCATGGTCCGGACGTGGCCCGGACGAAGGCGGGGGCGCCGCCGACCAGCGGCAGCTTCGCCGAGGTGTGCGCGAGGTCGAGCGTGAGGGTCGGTGGGGTCGACGGCGGGTCGAGGAGGTCCCTGTCGGTGCCCCCGACGATCAGGGCGAGCCGGTGACCGGCCGGGACGACATGGTCGGTCGCCGCCAGGTCCAGGGTGATCGTGTACGCCCTGCCCGGGGTCAGCGGACGGCCCTTGCGCGGGTCGGCCCAGGTCCCCAGGTCCGCCCAGCCGCGGCTGACGACCGTGTGGCCGACGTCCGCCGTCCGGGCCCGGGTCTCCTTGTAGCAGGCGCTGTCGCCGCTCGTGCTCGCACCCCAGCAGGTGCGTGCGGTGAGCGTGGTGATGCCTTCGCCGGCCGCCGCGTAGTCGCGGATGGTGTCCGGTCCGATGTCGACGAGTACGGCGGTCAGGTGCGCCGTCCCGGTGGTGGGCGTGGCCGTGACCGTCACCTTCGAGGACCCGGCGATCCGGAGGTCGCGGTCGAGGGGGCGGGTGACGAACCCGGCCTTCGCGGGGGTCGGGCTGTCGATCCGCGCGGCCCAGTCGTCCTCCCCGAGGCTCGGGTCGTCGGTGAAGGTCTCGGTGGCGCCGGGCGCCCCGGGGAGCAGTCCGAGGGTGCCGACCCCGGGCGCGGTGCCCGTGCCCGGGCGCAGGGTGGTGGGCGCGGTGGTGCGCGGCGGCCAGACGCGGTCGGTGGTCCAGCGGTCCGGTGTGCGTTCGATGTCCGCCATCGGCTCGCGGTCGATGCCGTTGTCGTGGCCGAGGAGGTAGTGGTCGAACCAGCGGTGCAGGGTGCGGACCCAGTCGGCGCGGCGGAAGTCGAAGGGGTCGACGTGACCGGTCTGCGAGAGCCAGATCTTGCGCTCGACACCCCGGGCGGCGAGGGCGTCCCACCACCGCCCGAACTGCTGGGCGCGGACGTTCAGGTCCTGCTGCCCGTGCACGACGAAGACACTGGCCTTCACCCGTGCGGCGCTCTGGACGTGGTCGCGCTCGCTCCAGGCCGGGGTCCAGTCCCCGCTGTAGGGGGTGGCCGCCGCGATCCGTTCCTGGACGGCGCCGCAACGTTCCTTCGCCTCGGGGGAGGCGACGTAGTCGGAGAGCCAGCTCGGGTTGGCGTCGTAGAGCGGGGCGCCCTGGGAGTGGAAGTAGTCGTACCAGGACGAGATCGCGCCGATCGGCACGATGGTCTTCAGGCCCTCGACACCGGTGGCGGCGACGCCGTTGGCGATGGTGCCGTCCCAGCTCTTGCCGATCATGCCGACCCGGCCGGTGGACCAGGTGGTGGCCCGGGCGCGGGTGTCACCGGTGCGGGTGGTGTAGCCGGCGGCGCGGCCGTTCAGCCAGTCGACGACGGCCTTGGCGGACAGGACGTCGGACCGGCCTCCGACGTCGTCGCAGCCGTCGGAACGGCTGGTGCCGGCGAGGTCGACGGCGACGAAGGCGTAGCCGCGCGGGACGAAGTAGTTGTCGTAGAAGAGCGGGAAGCCGACGGGGTCGCCGTCGGCGTCGTAGGTCTTCTTCTGGCCTTCGTTGCCCCGGCCGCAGCAGGCGTAGTAGGGGCTGGCGTCCATGATGACCGGGATTCTCCGGCCGGCCGCGGCGGGCTCCCGGGGCCGGACGATGTCGGCCGCGACCCGGTCGGATCGGCCGTCCCCGTCGCCGTCGAGGCCGGTGTCCACCCAGACGGACTCCCGGACGGCGTCGGCATAGGAGTGGACGGGCGCCGACTCCCTTACACCGGGCGCCGCTTGGGCTCCGGTGGGGGTGAGGAGCGCGGTCATCAGGGCGGCCGTGGCGGCCGTCACCAGGGTTCTGCACGACAGACGGGCTCTGCGGGTTGTCCGCACACGTATCGGCATGGGGCGGAACGTACCGTCGTCAACTCCCGAGCGAAAGAGTGCCGTCGGGAGCCGGGCGGTGCGGATGCTTCATGTCGGCCGAATGGCGATCGTGTGACAGGAGGGCCCATGGACATGACGACCGTCGGCGGGCCTGAATAGTGTCGATAAGGACCGACGGCTACCCGCACGTCTTACGTCTCTTACGACTTGGAGCCCTCCTGTGCACCGCAGAATCATCGTTCCGAGCGCTCTCGCGGCCTCTCTCCTGCTGGCGATCCCGGCATCGGCCGCCGACTTCGTTCCGGGCGCCCCGGGCATCGGCGATCCCTACTACCCGGCCAGTGGCAACGGCGGTTACGACGTCTCCCACTACGACCTGCGGCTGACCTACCAGCCCGCCACCGACCTCCTGGAGGGCACGGCGACGATCCTCGCCACCACGACGCAGAACCTGTCCCGCTTCAACCTCGACCTCGGACTGAAGGTCAGCGAGGTGCGGGTGAACGGCAAGAAGGCGCGTTTCACCACCTCGGGCGAGCAGGAGCTGGAGATCACCCCGGCCGCTCCGCTGGAGAAGAACCGTTCCGTCTCGGTCGTGGTGCGCTACGCCGGCAAGCCTTCCGAGGTGAGGATAGGCGGCTGGACGGCCTGGCACCGCACCCCCGACGGAGGCGTCGCGGCCCAGGAGCCGGACTCGGCCGCCTGGTGGTTCCCCTCCAACGACCACCCACTGGACAAGGCCACCTTCGACGTCTCGGTCTCCGTGCCGGACGGCACCCAGGCGATCAGCAACGGCGTGCTGCAGTCGCAGTCGTCACGGCTCGGCTGGACCCGCTACAACTGGCGCTCGAACAAGCCCCAGGCGACCTATCTGGCCACGCTCGCCGTCGGGAAGTTCGACATCACGACCGACAAGACCGCGAAGGGACTGCCCGTCCTCAACGCGTACAGCAGGGACCTCGGCGACAACGCGGGCGCGGCGCGCGCGAGCGTCGAGCGGACGACCGAGGTCGCGGAGTGGCTGGAGGAGGTCTTCGGACCGTACCCCTTCAACGCGCTCGGCGGATACGTCCCGAACGTGACGAGCGGGTACGCCCTGGAGACCCAGACCCGGCCGTTCTACAGCCCGCGCCAGTTCGCCAACGGGGCGAACGTCTCCGTCGTCGTGCACGAGCTGGCGCACCAGTGGTACGGCGACAGCGTCTCGGTCGACCGCTGGAAGGACATCTGGGTCAACGAGGGCTTCGCCCGCTACAGCCAGTGGCTGTGGTCCGAGAAGGAGGGCGAGGGCACCGCCCAGGAGCTGGCCGACTACGTGTACGCCGGCCGCGCGGCCGACGACCCGTTCTGGACGGTGAAGCCGGGTGACCCCGGTCCGGACAACCAGTTCCACATCGCCGTCTACGACCGGGGCGCGCTGGCGCTCCAGGCGCTGCGGAACGAGATCGGCGACGAGGACTTCTTCGCCCTGCTCAAGGGCTGGCCCACGGAGTTCGCGTACGGCAACGCCGAGGTCGGCGACTTCGTACGGTACGCCGAGCGGATCTCGGGCAAGCCGCTGGCCGGGCTCTTCGACACCTGGCTCTACCAGCCGGTGAAGCCGGCCGCGCCGGCGGCCGCGCGCGCCGGAGTCTCGGCGCGGACGGCGGCCACCGCTCCGGCCACGAAGCCGGTGCCGCCGAAGTCCTGGAAGAAGATCGCGGAGACGAACACGATCCACGAGCACGAGACGCACGACGCGCACTGATCACCGCCGCGCGCCCCTGCCCCGTCCCTCCGTGGGCGGGCAGGGGCGCGCCTCCCGCCCCGGCCCCCGTCCGCTTCCCCCCGCCCTCCGGTTAGGGTCACCGGTGGTGCGGACGGCGAGTGGAGGGAACCGGCCATGGGCGTGGAGGGGTACGGCGATCCGGCCGTGCGCGAGGCCGGGTACGGCGATCCGGCGGTGCGCGAGGCCGTCGCGCGGCGGATCGGTGCCGCGTGGGGACTCGAACTGCCCGGTTCCTACTTCCGCTTCCTGGACTTCCTGGCCGCGCTCGGGCCCGTCGAGCGGCGGGCGCTACGGGACCTGGACCTCGCGCCCTGGGGTGTGACGGACCTCTTCGCCGACCCCGGCGCCGTGCCGCGTGACGGTCTCGACCTCCGGACGCACGGCCGCTACTACCGCGATCCGCCGGAGTTCCTGACGTTCCTGCACGGCGGCTCCGACGGACTGCACTTCGGTCTGTGGTCCGACGACGGGCGCACCTGTACGGGCGTCGGCTCGTACCGGAACGACGAAGGCGAGGGCATCGACCTCGGTCACCGCACCCCGCTGGAGGCCGTGCGCGCACGCGTCGAGGCGGCGCAGCGCGACCTGGCGGAGTACGCGGCCGACGGCGACGAGGAGGAGACGGCCCGGCTCGCCGGCCTCGGGGCGCTGCGCGGCCTGCTCCTGGAGTTCGAGACGGCGGAGCGCCCGGAGACGGGGGCGGCCTACGCGCAGGCGTACGACGGCCACAGGCCGGACGCGGACCCCCGCCGGATCACGACCCTGGACGGTGCGGGCGCCCTGGTCTCCGGGAAGACCGCGCTGGACCGCCCGCCGCACAACACCGCCGACACCTACCGCTTCGGCACGTTCGTGGAGCAGCTGTTCGACGACACCGTGGCGCTCCGGAACGCCCGGGAGGAGGCCCTGCGGCGCGCCGCCGCGGGGGACCCCGCCGAGGCGCTGGTACTCGGCCGGGATCTGCACCAGGCGTCGTACGGCGACCGCGAGCGGGAGGACTACGCGGGCGAGCTGCTGGCCCTCGCCTACCGGGCACTGGACCGCCCCGCACTCGCGGGGATCGCCGAGGCCCACCACCGCCACCGGTCGCTGCCGACCGTGGACGTGCTGCGGCGCGACTGAGGGGCGCCCTGCCGAAGAGGCAGGGGACCGGCGGGACGGAACGCGCCGCGGCCGGCCCTCGGGCGGGCACGCGAGCGGGCCCGTCGGGCGAGCGGCAGGTGAGAGCGCTTTCACCGGCCCGCCCCCGCGCGCCGACCACCCGTTACCCTCGTCCCTGTCAGCACCGTCGCACAGCGTCGTACACCGACGTCCCCCGTGGTCACGCCCGTGAGGAGCCACCCTTGAGCGAACCGACGTCCGGGCTTCGCCCCACCCTGGAAGCCGTCGCCGAACGCGCCGGAGTGTCCCGGGCGACGGTGTCCCGTGTCGTCAACGGCGGGGTCGGGGTCCGCGAGGTGCTGGTGGAGAAGGTGCGCAAGGCTGTCGAGGAGCTGGGCTACATCCCCAACCACGCGGCCAGGACCCTCGTGACCCGGCGAAACGGGGCGGTCGCCGTGATCATCGCCGAGCCCGAGTTCCGGATCTTCTCGGATCCGTTCTTCGAACAGCAGATACGGGGCATCAGCCGCGAGCTGACCGCGCACGACGCCCAGCTGGTCCTGCTCTGGGTGGAGGGGCCCGGCGACCACGAACGGATCGCGCGGTACCTCGGCGGCGGCCATGTCGACGGCGCGCTCGCCTTCTCGCTGCACAACGACGACGAACTGCCCGCGATCGTGCGGCGCGTTCAGGTTCCGACGGTGTTCGGCGGGCGCCCGGGCTGGACGGGGCCCGCGGGCGAGCCGGCGGTCCCCTACGTCGACTGCGACAACCGGGGCGGTGCCCGGGCCGCCGTCCGCCATCTGCGCCGCACCCTCGGACGCCGGACCATCGCGCACATCACGGGGCCCGGCGACCAGACGTCCGCGCTCGACCGTCTCGACGGGTACCGGGACGAGCTGCCCGACGCCGATCCCGCCCTGGTGGAGGAGGGAGCGTTCACCGAGGAGAGCGGGGCGCGGGCGATGGCCGCGCTGCTGCGGCGGCGGCCCGATCTGGACGCCGTGTTCGTGGCCAACGATCTGATGGCGTCGGGGGCGCTGCGCGCGCTGCGCGAGCGGGGCCGCCGCGTGCCCGAGGACGTCGCGCTCGTCGGCTTCGACGACATGCTCCAGGTGGCGGAGGCGACCGATCCGCCGTTGTCGACGGTCCATCAGGACGTCGAGGGAATGGGGCGGTTGATGGTGCGCCTGCTGATGAGGACTCTGGACGGCGAGGGCGCCGAGCCGGTGATCACTCCGACCGAGCTGGTCCTGCGCGCCTCCGCCTGAGCCTGCCGGGGGCCGCCGGGCGGGCCGCCCGTCGGGGTGCTCCCCCACGGTGACCGGCCGCTCGTCCCCAACTGTTTCGCGTTCGACTCTTGACGGGAAGCGCGCCGGAGAGGCACGCTCCTGACGCATTCCTGAGAGCGCTCTCAAAACGTGGACCAGAACGTTTCCGAGCGTTTCTCGACGGACCCCGAAGCCAAGGGAGGCTTCCATGCCCACTGCCCGAGCCGCCAGGAGAACCGCCGTCCGACTCGGCGCGGTCGCCCTCGCCGGGGCTCTCCTCGCCGCCTGTGGATCCGGTGGATCCGACGGCACCTCCGACAGCGCGGGCGGAAAGGTCACGATCACCGTCGACCTCTTCGGCTCGTTCGGCTACAAGGAGGCCGGGCTGTACGCCGCGTACGAGAAGCTCCACCCGAACGTCACGATCAAGCAGACCGACACCGAGGACGAGCAGGACTACTGGAAGTCGCTGCAGACCCGGCTGGCCGGCGGCGGCGGGCTCGCCGACGTCCAGGGCATCGAGGTCGGCCGGATCGCCTCCGTCACCCAGCAGCAGGCGGACAAGTTCGAGGACCTGACGAAGTACGGCGCCGACAAGCTCGCCGGCGAGTTCGCCCCCGCCACCTGGTCCGCCGCCACCACGAAGGACGGCAAGGTCCTCGGCCTCGGCACCGACGTCGGCCCCGAGGCCCTGTGCTACCGCACCGACCTCTTCAAGCAGGCCGGACTGCCGACGGACCGCGCCGAGCTGGCACAGAAGTGGTCCACCTGGGAGGGCTACCTGGCGCTCGGCAAGCAGTACCAGGCCAAGGCCCCCGGCAAGAGCGCCTGGATGGACAGCGTCGGCAGCCTCTACACCGTCATGGTCGGACAGGAGAAGGAGCGCTACTACGACGCCTCGGGCAAGCTGATCTACGCCGAGAACCCGGCCGTGCAGCACGCCTGGAAGACCTCGACGGAGGCGGCCGAGGCCGGCCTGAGCGCCAAGCTCGACCAGTGGTCGCCGCAGTGGAACCAGGCGTTCTCCGCCGGCTCCTTCGCCACCCTTCCCTGCCCCGCCTGGATGCTCGGCTACATCAAGGGCCAGGCCGGTGACGCGGGCAAGGGCAAGTGGGACATCGCCAAGCTGCCCGGCGGCGCCGGGAACTGGGGCGGGTCCTACCTCACCGTCCCCCGCGCGGCGAAGCACAAGAAGGAGGCGTACGAGCTGATCCAGTGGCTGACCGCCCCGGCCCAGCAGGCGACCCTCTTCCGGAAGCAGGGCAACTTCCCCTCCTCGACCGGTGCGATCGCCCAGGTCGCCACGGCGACGGACGCGTACTTCTCCGGCGCGCCGATCGGGCAGATCTTCGGCGACGCGGCGAAGGCGGCGCCCGTCCAGGTCCTCGGCGTCCACGACAAGAACGTCGCCGACCAGATCACCAACGCGCTGAGCGAGGTGGAGCGCAAGGGGACGTCCCCGGACAAGGCGTGGTCGAACGCGCGGAAGGGCGTGGAGAACGCCCCGCCCGCGCCCCCGGGCCCCCGCCCTCGCCGCCGGCCCCCGCTCTCCGCCTCCCTCCGCACCTCCCCCGACCGACCGAAGGGCCGCACCGTGACCCTCACCGCCTCCGGGCCGACGACGGCACCCGTCCCGCCGTCGCCGGCCCGGTCCACCGGCGGCACCCGCCGCAGCCGGTGGGCCGCCTTCGTCCCGTACGCCTATCTCGCCCCGTTCTTCACCCTGTTCGCGGCCTTCGGGCTCTTCCCGCTCCTCTACACCGCCTTCGTGTCGCTCTACCGGGTCGAGCTCCAGACCCCCGGCGACATGCAGTGGCGGGGCCTCGGCAACTACACGGCGCTGCTGACCGACGAGTTCTTCTGGACCGCGCTGCGCAACACGTTCACCATCGGGGTCCTGTCCACCGTCCCCCAGCTGGCCATGGCGCTCGGACTGGCGCACCTGCTCAACTACAAGCTGCGGGGCCGGACCTTCTTCCGCACCGCCATGCTCCTGCCCTACGCGACCTCGGTCGCCGCCGCCACGCTGGTCTTCGCCCAGCTGTTCGGCCGTGACTTCGGGCTGGTCAACTACGTCCTCTCCCTGGTGGGGTTCGGTCCGGTCGACTGGCAGAACAGCACCCTCGCCTCCCAGATCGCCGTCTCGTCGATCGTCGTCTGGCGCTGGACCGGCTACAACGCGCTGATCTACCTCGCGGGCATGCAGTCGATCCCCACCGAGCTCTACGAGGCGGCGGAGATGGACGGCGCCTCACGGTGGCGGCAGTTCCTCCATGTCACCCTGCCCGGCCTGCGCCCCACGATCGTCTTCACCACCGTCGTCTCCACGATCGGCGCAACCCAGCTCTTCGGTGAGCCGCTGCTCTTCGAGGGCTCGGTCTCGGGCGGCATCTCGCACCAGTACCAGACCCTCGGGCTGTACCTGTACGAACAGGGCTGGGGCTTCTTCCACCTGGGCCGGGCGGCCGCGATCGCCTGGCTGATGTTCCTGCTCATCCTCCTCCTGGTCGGGGTCAACGCCCTCATCGCGCAGCGCCGTTCACGTCGAGAGGAGGGCCGGGCATGACCGTGCGCCCCGCCCGTACGGGTCACGGCGGCAGGATCACCTACGCGATCCTCATCCTCGCCGTGCTCGTCTCCGCGTTCCCGTTCTACTGGACCATCGTGGCCGCCAGCCGGTCCAACGCCGATCTGGCCCAGGTCCCGCCGACCCTGCTGCCGGGGTCGAACCTGTTCCACAACTTCGAGGCGGTGATGGAGGAGGCCGACATCGGCACGGCGCTCCTCAACTCGCTGATCGTCTCCGGCTCGATCACCGTCGGCACCGTGCTGTGCTGCACGCTGGCCGGCTTCGCCTTCGCCAAGCTGCGCTTCCGCGGCCGGGGGGCGCTGCTGGCGGTCACGGTCGGCACGATGATGATCCCGCCGCAGCTGGGGGTGATCCCGCTCTTCATGGTCATCGCCGAGCTGGGCTGGGTGAACCAGCTCCAGTCGGTGATCCTGCCCGGGCTCGTCTCGGCCTTCGGGGTCTTCTTCATGCGCCAGTTCCTGGTGCAGTCGCTGCCGGACGAACTCATCGAGGCGGCCCGCGTCGACGGCGCCTCCTCCGCCCGCATCTTCTGGTCGATCGTGGTGCCGATCGCCCGGCCGGGCATGGCCGTGCTCGGGCTGCTCACCTTCATGGCCGCCTGGAACGACTTCTTCTGGCCGATCGTGGCCCTGTCCTCGCAGAACCCGACCGTGCAGGTCGCGCTGCGCCAGCTGGGCGGCGGATACGTCCACGACCAGTCGGTGATCATGGCGGGGACGCTGCTCGGCACCCTGCCCGTGCTGCTCGTCTTCGGCCTGCTGGGCCGGCAGATCGTCGGCGGCATCATGCAGGGCGCGGTCAAGGGCTGACCCCCTCCTCTCCTTCCCTCTTCCTCGTCACGGGAGTTCCCCACCCATGAACGCTCTCTTCCCTGCCGGCTTCCGCTGGGGTTCGGCCACCGCCGCCTACCAGATCGAGGGTGCGGCGGCCGAGGACGGCCGCACGCCGTCCATCTGGGACACCTTCAGCCGGACGCCGGGCAAGGTGCGCAACGGCGACACCGGTGACATCGCCGCGGACCACTACCACCGGGTGCGCGAGGACGTCGCCCTGATGAAGGAGGTGGGGATCACCGACTACCGGTTCTCCCTCTCCTGGCCGCGGATCCGGCCGACCGGGTCCGGGCCGGCCGCCCAGAAGGGCCTGGACTTCTACCGCTCGCTGGTCGACGAGCTCCTCGACGCGGGAATCCGGCCCGTGGCCACCCTGTACCACTGGGACCTGCCGCAGGAGCTGGAGGACGCCGGGGGCTGGCCGGAGCGCGCGACCGCCGAACGGTTCGCCGAGTACGCCTCGCTCGCCGCCGAGGCGCTGGGCGACCGGGTCCCCACCTGGACGACGCTCAACGAACCCTGGTGCGCGGCGTTCCTGGGGTACGGCTCCGGCGTCCACGCACCCGGCCGGACCGACGAGGCGGCGTCCCTGCGCGCCGCCCACCACCTCAACCTGGCGCACGGTCTGGCCGTCCAGGCCCTGCGCGAGGCGCTTCCGGGCTCGTCCGAGGTGTCGCTGACGCTCAACCTCCATGTGATCAGGGCGCTGTCCGACGCGCCGGAGGACCGTGACGCGGCCCGCCGGATCGACGCGGTCGGCAACCGCGTCTTCCTCGACCCGGTCTTCCACGGCCGGCTCCCGGAGGACCTGGTGGCCGACACGGCGCACCTCACGGACTGGTCCTTCGTCCGGGACGGCGATCTGAAGACGATCTCCACGCCGATCGACTCGCTCGGCGTCAACTACTACTCCCCCTCCGTCGTCGCCGCGGGCACCTCGGAGACCCCCTCGCCGTGGCCCGGCGCCGCGGAGCGGGTGCGGTTCCTGCCGGCGCCGGGACCGCGGACGGCGATGGACTGGCCGGTGGACGCGGACGGGCTGTACGAGCTGCTGGTGCGGCTGCGGGACGAGCTGCCGGGGGTGCCCCTGCTGATCACCGAGAACGGGGCGGCGTACGACGACTACGCCGACCCGGAGGGCGAGGTCCACGACCCGGAGCGGGTGGCCTACCTGGACGCGCATCTCGCGGCCACCCACCGGGCGATCGCCGACGGGGCGGACGTGCGCGGCTACTTCCTCTGGTCGCTGCTCGACAACTTCGAGTGGGCGTACGGCTACGGCAAGCGGTTCGGGATCGTGTACGTGGACTTCGCGAGCCAGCGCCGTACGCCGAAGGACAGCGCCCGCTGGTACGCGCAGGTCATCGCGCGCGGTGGGCTGCTGCGCTGATCCGGGCCCGGCGCCGGGCCTCCCGTGCCATGGGGAGGTAGCGCAGCCGCTCGGGAAGGAGCGGCACCGCGGTGCGGACGGCCAGGGAGAAGCGGCGCAGCCGCTTCTCCTGCCGGTCGCTCCAGGCCAGGCCTATGGCCTCGCGGGCGTCCGGTGGCATGAGGCCGACCGTGACGAAACGGCGGAAGCGGGCGAGGCGGGGCAGGAGCAGCGGCCACAGCAGCCGGAGCAGCCACCGCAGCGGCAGCGGGCCCCGGTCGGGCGGCGGCACCGGCTGTCCGGGGTCGACCAGCTCGCGGACGACGACGGTGGCTTCGAGTTCGTCGCGGAGCACGGCGCGGTAGTACGGCCAGAACTCCTCGATCGTCGGGGGCATGTCCCGGTCGTGGATGCCGAGTATCCGGCCGACCTGGAGCCACTCGGCGTAGAGCTGCCGTTCCTGGGCCGCGGTGAGCGGGCGGGCGAGGTAGCGCAGACCCTGGCGGTAGACGGGGAAGCCGGTGGCGTGGACCCAGGCGTAGTGGGCGGGGGTGAGCGCGTGATAGCGGCGGCCCCGGGCGTCGGTGCCCTGGATGGTCCGGTGGAGCCGCCGCAGCCGTCGGCCCTCCTCGGCCGCGGCCTCGCCGCCGTAGACCCACAGCTGTACCGAGCGCAGCGAGCGTTCGCCGCGGCCCCAGGGGTCGGTGCGGAAGACGGAGTGTTCGTCGACTCCGGCGCCGACGGCGGGGTGGGCGACCTGCAGGGTGAGCGCGGCGGGCAGCATCAGCAGCGCACGGACGTCCCCGGCCACGCTCCAGAGCACGCCCCCGACGGGCGGCGGTGCGGGCTCGGTCCTGGGCGGCGGTGCGGGGTCGGCCGCCGTCCCGGGCGCCGGGGACCCAGGAGCCGCCGCCGGTGCGACGAGGCCGTCCGCCGCTTCCCTCGGGGCGCCGTGCTCGGCCGCTCCCGTCGCGCCCGGCCGCGGCGATGGCGCGGTGTCCGGCGCCGGGGCGGCGGAGTGCGCGGGGTCCTTCGGTGCGGTCACGCCGTTGCCCTCCTCACACTCTCAGCCTGCCCTTTCCGGCCCTCGCAGGCAAAGGGGCATACGGATCGGGGCCGCGTCCCGGGCGTGAGCCCGGGACGCGGCCCCGTACGACGTGGTGCGGGTCAGGCGCGGTCGGCGCCGACCGGCTCGCCGACGATGCGGCCGGCCAGCGCGCGGGCCCAGGCGTCGACGTCGTCGGTGAGCTCGCGCTCGGCGGCGGCGCGCTCGGCGGCGATGCGCTCGGCACCGGCGGCGAGGATCGCGTCGCGCTCGGCGATGCCCTCGGCACGGGCGGCGGCGATGGCGGCCGCGCCCTCCTCGGTGGCACGGGAGCGGATGCGGGCGGCCTCGTGACGCGCCTCGGCGAGCTCCGCCTCGTACTGCTCACGGATCCCGGCGGCCTCGGCGCGCAGGTCGTCGGCGCGCTCGGTGCCGCCGCCGATCGCGTCCTCGCGCTCGGCGAGGGTGCGGTTGATCTTCGGCAGGATGCCCTTCGCCAGGATGAGGAAGGTGAGGGCGAACAGCACGACGCCGAGGATGAGCTCCGCCGTGACGGGGTTGAGCGGACCGAGGTCCATGTTGAAGATCGTCGAATTCTGCGCGAGGGTCATGCGCGCATCCTACCTGGTCGCAAAAACGACTTTTCGTGCGAACAGGTGCGGGTGCCGGAGAGTTGGCGTGCTGGTGCGGCCCGCGCAAGATTCCCGGCACCGCATGGCTACCGAAAGGTAACTATGGCTGCTTTGATGTGCGGCGCCGGTCCAACCCCCCACGACTCCACGGGAGTTCCAGTGCCGCTTGCCCCGCTCCAGCGCCGCACCCTCGGCATCGCCCTGTCCGGCGCGCTCGCCGCCGCCACCCTGGCGACGACCGCCCCCGCCGCCTCGGCCGCCGAGACCCCGCGCCTGAAGGTGCTCTCCTACAACGCGTTCCTCTTCTCCAAGACGCTCTACCCGAACTGGGGGCAGGACCACCGGGCCAAGGCCATACCCGCGGCCTCCTTCTTCCAGGGCAACGACGTGGTCGTGGTCCAGGAGGCCTTCGACAACTCCTCCTCCGACGCGCTCAAGGCGAACGCGGCCGGGCAGTACCCGCACCAGACCCCCGTCATGGGACGCGGCAAGAGCGGCTGGGACGCCACGAGCGGCGCGTACTCCGCCACCACCCCGGAGGACGGCGGGGTGACGATCCTCAGCAAGTGGCCGATCGTCCGCAAGGAGCAGTACGTCTACAAGGACGCCTGCGGCTCCGACTGGTACTCGAACAAGGGCTTCGTCTACACCGTCCTCGACGTGAACGGCGCCAGGGTCCACGTCGTCGGCACGCACGCCCAGTCCGCCGACCCGGGCTGTTCCGCCGGGGAGGCGGCGCAGACGCGCAGCCGCCAGTTCAAGGCGATGGACGCCTTCCTCGACGCCAAGAACATCCCGGCGGGCGAGCAGGTCGTCGTGGCGGGCGACCTCAACGTCGACTCGCACACGCCGGAGTACGGCACGATGCTCGCCGACCTGGGCGTCACGGGCGCGGACGCCCGGACCGGGCACCCGTACTCCTTCGACACCGAGCTGAACTCGATCGCCTCCGAGCGCTACCCGGATGACCCGCGCGAGGACCTCGACTACGTCCTGCACCGCGCGGGCCACGCCCGGCCCGCGGGCTGGACCAATCACGTCGTCCTGGAGCAGAGCGCCCCGTGGACCGTGTCGAGCTGGGGCACGCGGTACACGTACACGAACCTCTCCGACCACTACCCGGTCACGGGGTACGCGGCGGGCTGACCACGGCTCGACGGGGCCGATCCCGACTTCGCCGGCCGCGGGTCCTTCCGGGCGGCGGTCCGACGGGGCCCGCCTTCGCGGGGCCGCGGGTCCTTCCGGACGGCGGTCCCGCGAGGGGCGGGAAGACGGGGCGGGGGGGCCATGGCGTGGCCGGTGATCACTTCGCGACGGGAGCACCGGCCCGTCGGCCACGTCCCTCCGGCCGGCCCGCGTAATCTCCCTCCCGGGAGGCCGCCATGACCACCGAACCGTCCACTCCTCCGGCGCCGCCCCTCGGCGACAAGGGCCTGCGGGGCGACTCGGTGGGGCTGCTCGCCACCGTCTCGCTGGGGCTCGCCTCCGTCGCCCCGGCCTACAGCATCGCGGTGACGCTCGGCCTGGTGACCCTCGCGGTCGGCGACCTCGCCCCGGCCGCCCTGCTCCTCGGCTTCGTGCCGATCCTGCTCACCGCGTTCGCCTTCCGGGAGCTGAACCGCCGGATGCCGGACTGCGGCACGACCTTCGTGTGGACGACCCGCGTCTTCGGCCCGGCGGCCGGCTGGCTCGCGGGGGGCTGGACGGTCCTGATCGCCACCGTGCTCGTGATGACGACGCTGGCCCAGGTCGGGGCGACCGCCCTGCTCGCGCTCCTCGGACTCGACGCGGCGGCCGGCTACACCCTCGCGGTGACCGCGCTCGCCGTCGTGCTGCTCGCGCTGACCACGGCCGTCGCCTACCGGGGCATCCAGCTCGCCGCCCATGTGCAGTACGCGATGATCGGGCTCCAGCTCCTCGCCCTGCTCGTCTTCGGCGTGGCCGCCTTCGCCCGGGACGGCGCGACCACCCCGTCGGCGGCCTGGCTCGACCCCTTCGCCTTCGGCGGCTGGGGGCCCTTCGCCGAGGCGGTGCTGCTGAGTCTGTTCATCTACTGGGGCTGGGACGCGCTGATCACCTTCAACGAGGAGACGGTCGACAGCGGGCGCACCCCCGGCAGGGCCGCCGTGGCCTCGACCCTGATCCTCCTCGTCACCTACCTCTTCACCGCCTGCGCGGCGCTCTCCTTCGCAGGGACCGGCGACTCGGGCCTCGGACTCGGCAACGAAGAGACGGCGGCCGACGCCCTCACCGGGCTCGCTCCGGCGGTCCTGGGCGAGGCTCTGGGGAGGCTCGTCACGCTCGCCATCGCCGTCTCGGCGGTGGGAGCGCTGCTGACCGGCGTCGGCGCCATGCCCCGGATCACGCTGTCGATGGCGGCGCACGGGGCCTTGCCGGCCGCGTTCGGCCGTATCCATCCCCGCTTCCGCACCCCCGCCTACGGCACGGTGTTCTTCGGTTCCGTGACCTCCGCCGTCCTCGTCCTGCTCACGCTCGTCTCCGCCGATTTCCTGGGGGACGCGGTCCTGTCGATCGGCCTGCTGATCGCGTTCTACTACGGCGTCACGGGCTTCGCGTGCGCGTGGTACTTCCGCGCGGAGCTGCGGGGCTCCGCGCGGAAGCTGCTGGTCAGGGTGGTCATGCCGCTGGCCGGCGGGCTGATGATGCTGGCGGCCTTCGGGCGCGGGGCGTACGACATGCTGGACCCGGACTACGGCTCGACCTCCGTCGGTGGTGTCGGCGGTGTCCTGCTGCTCGGGATCGGCTCGATCGTGCTCGGCGCCCTGGTTATGCTGCCGGTCCGCGCCCGGCACCGGCGCTTCTTCCGCGAGGGCCGCGCCTCCGTGGCCGGGCGGCCTCCCGTGAAGGAGTGATCACCTTCACCCCGCCCGGGAGGCGGGGGCCGGTACGGCTGCGGTGGACGGACCGGCCCGGGCGCGTCCGGCGAGCCGTGCGGCCGTCAGAAGCCGCGGCCGCCGAAGACGCTGTACGCCCAGAAGCCCACCACACCGACCAGGCACACCAGCACCATCCAGGAGCCCAGGCCCGTGTGGCGCGCCGGACGCTCCCTGCGCTCCCGGGCGGGCTTCGCGGACCGGGGCGCTCGCGCGGCACGCGCCGGGCGTCCGGGTCCCGCGGCGACCGGCCGGGTCTCGGCGGCCGTGACGTCGGCGAGCAGCCGGCGGCATATCGCGGCCAGCTCGGTCGTCCCGACGGAGAGGTCGACGACGATCTCCGACCGGGCCGGCGCCGTGGTGCCCCCGTCGAGCAGGCGCCCGGCACGCAGCCGCGCCTGGTCCTTCCCCCCGGTCGGGGCCAGGCTGATCCACCGTCCTACGTGCTCTCCCCGGATGACCACCCCGCCGCCCCGCTCGCGGTACACGGTGTGCTCCCGCCACAGGACTCCGGCCAACTCGGTGGCCGTGTCTCTGAGTTCCGCGTACATGCCCCTCCCCTGCTCACACCTCTGTTCGAACAAGCACGTGACTCTAGCGGCATGTACACGCCCTGCCGCGCGGCGGGGCGCCCCGCGAGCACGGCCGGTGTTCCCTATCCCTCGTGGTCGTAGACCGTGACCGCCGTTCCCCGCCCCACGAGCCGCTCCGTGATCAGCGGCTCGATCCGGGACCACTTCCCGCCCGCCAGCCCGCAGCCGATGCGCGGCATGTGCACCGACGCGCCCAGCTCCGGCGCCCGGTCGGCGACCCGGGCGAGCGCCGCGTCGATCGCTTCGTACCGCACCGGCACGCCCGTGCTGCGGGCGGTGCGTATCCCCCGCTGGCCCACCATGTTGGCCACCCACAGGTACGGCCCGACCTGGACGAACTGGACGGCGCCGAGCCCGAAGTCGTTGCCCGCGCGTTCGCGGTGCCAGCGGCGGTAGGCCGCCTCCGGTTCGGGCCACCGGCGCGACACCGCGCGCACGAACCCCTTGCCCCAGCCGCCCAGGTCGTTGCAGACATGGGCGATGATCTTGACGCCCTTGCCCTGCGGCGCGGTGGCGTCCCCCTGGACGTACGTGATCCCCGTCATGACATCACCGTACGAGCCGCCACCGACAACGCCCCAGCTCTTTTACAACGCCGGTGAGACAGCAATACTGTTGCACTGATGGGGACGGCACGGTACGGGACGGGAAGCGAGGCGCCTCAGATGGCCACCGAGAGCGAGGCGCCGGGGGGATCCGAGGGACCGCGGCCGCCGACGTTCACCGTCGACGAGCTGGCCGCGCGGGCGGGCGTCACCGTGCGGACGGTGCGCTTCTACGGCACCAAGGGGCTGTTGCCGCCTCCGGTGATCGGTCCCCGGCGGGTGGGGCACTACGGCCCCGAGCACCTCTCCCGGCTGGCACTGATCGAGGAGCTCCAGCGCCAGGGCATGACGCTGGCGGCCATCGAGCGGTATCTGGAGCAGCTGCCGCCCGAGCTGAGCGCGCAGGACCTGGCGATCCACCGCGCCCTGGTGGCCTCCTGGGCACCGGAGTCGGCCGAGGAGATCACCCGGCGCGAGCTGGAGCGGCGAGCCGGTCGGCCGCTGACCGACCAGGACGTCGCGCGGCTCGCGGCGATGGGCGTCCTCGACCAGGGGCCCGACCCGGAGGTGTTCCGCCTCGACGGCACCCTGCTGCGGCTCGGCGTCGAACTGCTGGACGTCCCCATCGCCCACGAGACGATCCTGGCCTCCCGCACCGTCCTGCTGGAGCACGCGCGGGCGGCGGCCCAGGAGTTGTCGCGGCTCTTCCAGGACGAGGTGTGGAACCCCTACCGGGAGCGGGCCTCGGACCCGGACCACCTGACGGCGATGAAGTCGCTCTCGGCGCACATGCAGCCCATGGTGGTCCAGGCCCTCGTCACCGCCTTCCAGCGCTCGCTGCGGGAGGAGTTGCGGGCCGCGTTCGGTCAGGCGAAGCAGGACTGAACACGGCCCGCGCGCCGTCACGCGTCGGTGAAGACCTCGCCCCGCTCCGCCTTCTCCACCAGCAGGGCCGGCGGCAGGAAGCGGTCGCCGTAGCGCTCGGCCAGTTCACGCGCGCGCTCCACGAAGCCGGCGAGGCCGCCTTCGTAACCGTTGATGTACTGCAGCACGCCACCGGTCCAGGCCGGGAAGCCGATGCCCATGATGGAGCCGATGTTGGCGTCGGCGACCGAGGTGAGGACGTTCTCCTCCAGGCAGCGCACCGAGTCCAGCGCCTCGGAGAAGAGCATCCGCTCCTTCATGTCCTCGAACGGGACCGTCACGTCGGAGCGCGTGAAGTGCTCCCGCAGCCCCGGCCACAGCCCGGCCCGCCTGCCCTCCGCGTCGTACTCGTAGAACCCCGCGCCGCCGCTGCGGCCGGTCCGCCCGAACTCGTCGACCATCCGGTCGATCACCGCGTCCGAGGGGTGCCCGGCCCATGTGCCGCCGGCCTCCTCGATCGCGCGCCGGGTCTCGTTGCGGATCTTGCGGGGCAGGGTGAGGGTCAGCTCGTCCATGAGGGAGAGGACTTTCGCCGGGTAGCCGGCCTGGGCGGCCGCCTGCTCGACGGAGACCGGGTCGGCGCCCTCCCCGACCATCGCGACGCCCTCGTTGATGAACTGGCCGATCACCCGCGAGGTGAAGAAGCCGCGCGAGTCGTTGACGACGATCGGCGTCTTGTTGATCTGCCGTACCAGGTCGAAGGCCCGGGCCAGCGCCTCGTCGCCGGTGCGCTCGCCCTTGATGATCTCGACCAGCGGCATCTTGTCGACGGGCGAGAAGAAGTGCAGACCGATGAAGTCCTCCGGGCGGGTGACCCCTTCGGCGAGCACGGTGATCGGCAGCGTCGAGGTGTTGGAGCACAGCAGCGCGTCCGGCTCGACGACGTCCTGGATCTCCTCGAAGACCTTGTGCTTGAGGGCCGTGTCCTCGAAGACGGCCTCGATCACGGCGTCGCAGCCGCGCAGGTCGGCCGGGTCGGCGGTCGGGGTGATCCGGGCCAGCAGCTCGTCCGCCTTCGCCTGGGTCGTACGGCCCCGGGAGACGGCCTTGGCACAGAGCTTCTCGGAGTACGCCCGCCCCTTGGCCGCCGCCTCCGCCGTGACGTCCTTGAGGACGACCTCGATGCCCGCGCGGGCACAGGAGTACGCGATGCCGGCGCCCATCATGCCGGCGCCGAGGACGGCGACCTTGCGGACGGGGCGCGGCTCGATGCCCTGGGGGCGGTTGGCTCCGGAGTTGACCGCCTGCAGGTCGAAGAAGAACGCCTGGATCATGTTCTTCGCGGTCTGGCCGGTGACCAGCTCGGTGAAGTACCGGGCCTCGATGGTCAGGGCGGTCTCGAAGTCGACCTGGGAGCCCTCGACGGCGCAGGCGAGGATGTTGCGCGGAGCCGGGTAGGGGGCGCCGTTCAGCTGCTTCTTCAGGTTGGCGGGGAAGGCCGGCAGGTTGGCGGCGAAGCGCGGGTTCGACGGCGTCCCGCCGGGGATCTTGTAGCCCTTGACGTCCCACGGCTGCTGCGACTCGGGGTGCGCGTCGATGAAGGCGCGGGCCTGGGCCAGCATCTCCTCGGGAGTGGCGGCCACCGCGTGGATCAGGCCGTTCTCCAGGGCGCGCCGCGGCGAGTACTGGGTGCCCTGGAGGAGGACCTTCAGGAGGGCGTCGGCGATGCCCATGAGCCGTACGGTGCGGGTGACGCCGCCGCCGGCCGGGAGGAGGCCGAGGGTGACCTCGGGCAGGCCGATCTTGGACCCGGGGGCGTCGAGGGCGATGCGGTGGTGGGCGGCGAGGGCGATCTCGTAGCCGCCGCCGAGGGCCGCGCCGTTGATGGCGGCGACGACCGGCTTGCCGATGGTCTCGATCCGCCGCAGGGAGCGCTTGATGGCCGTGCCGGTGTCGAAGGCCTGCTGGGCCTGCGCGGGCCCGACCTTCATCATGTCCTTGAGGTCGCCGCCAGCGAAGAAGGTCTTCTTGGCGGAGGTGTAGATGATGCCCCGGATGGACTCGCGCTCGGCCTCGACGCGGTCGGCGATCGCCGCGATGGAGTCCTTGAACGCCTGGTTCATGGTGTTCGCGGACTGGTTCGGGTCGTCGAGGACGAGGGTGACGACGCCGGTCTCGTCCTGCTCCCAGCGGATGGTGGTGCTCTCGTTCATTGGAGTGTCTCCGAAGGTGGGAAGGGAACGGACGGTCAGACGCGCTCGACGATCGTGGCGATGCCCATGCCGCCGCCCACACACAGGGTGGCCAGGCCGTAGCGCTTGTCCTGGCGCTCCAGCTCGTCGACGAGGGTGCCGAGGATCATCGCGCCGGTGGCGCCCAGCGGGTGGCCGAGCGCGATCGCGCCGCCGTTGACGTTGACCTTGTCCAGGCTGATGCCCATGTCCTTGACGAAGCGGAGCACGACGCCGGCGAAGGCCTCGTTGATCTCGACCAGGTCGATGTCGTCCATCGTCAGGCCGGCCTTGGCGAGGGCCTTGCGGGTGGCGGGCGCGGGCCCGGTGAGCATGATGGTGGGCTCGGAGCCGGAGACGGCCGCGGCGACGATCCGGGCGCGCGGGGTCAGTCCGTACCGCTCGCCTACCTCCCGGGAGCCGATCGCGACGAGCGAGGCGCCGTCGACGATGCCGGAGGAGTTGCCGGCGTGGTGGACGTGGTCGATCTTCTCGACCCAGTGGTACTTCTGCAGCGCGACGGCGTCGAAGCCGCCCATGTCGCCGATGGCGGCGAACGACGGCTTGAGGGAGGCGAGCGAGTCGGCGGTGGTGCCGGGGCGCATGTGCTCGTCGTGGTCGAGGACGACCAGGCCGTTGCGGTCCGTGACCGGGACCACGGAGCGGTCGAAGCGGCCGTCCTTCCAGGCGGCCGCGGCACGCTCCTGGGACAGGGCCGCGTACTCGTCGACGTCGCGGCGCGAGAAGCCCTCGATGGTGGCGATGAGGTCGGCGCCGATGCCCTGCGGGACGAAGCCGGTCTCGTAGTTGGTCATCGGGTCGGCGAACCAGGCTCCGCCGTCGGAGGCCATCGGGACGCGCGACATGGACTCCACGCCACCGGCGAGGACGAGGTCCTCCCAGCCGGAGCGGACCTTCATCGCGGCCATGTTGACGGCTTCGAGCCCGGAGGCGCAGAAGCGGTTCTCCTGGACCCCGGCGACGGTGTCGGGCAGCCCGGCGGCGATGGCCGCGACGCGGGCGATGTCCGAGCCCTGGTCGCCGACCGGGCCGACGACGCCGAGGACGATGTCGTCGATCGCGGCCGGGTCGAGGCCCGGGAAGCGCCCGCGGAGCTCGTGGATCAGGCCGACCACCAGGTCGATGGGCTTGGTGCCGTGCAGGGCTCCGTTGGCCTTGCCGCGGCCGCGCGGGGTGCGGATCGCGTCGTACACGTACGCTTCGGTGCTCACGAGAAGCCTTTCAGGAGGGTGGACAGCGGAGGGGATCCCGGCCGGGTCCCCGGCGTGGGGGCGTCGGGAGGATCAGCCGAGCAGGGAACGGCCGATGATCTCCTTCATGATCTCGGTCGTGCCGCCGTAGATGGTCTGGATACGGCCGTCGGTGAACGCCCGGGCCACCGGGAATTCGGCCATGTAGCCGTACCCTCCGTGCAGTTGCAGACAGCGGTCGGCGACCCGCTTCTGCAGCTCGGTGGCCCACCACTTGGCCATGGAGGCGTGGACGGCGTCGAGTTCCCCGTTCGAGTGATCGACGATGCACCGGTCGAGGAACGTACGGGTGACGGCGCACTCGGTGGCCATCTCCGCGATCTCGAAGCGGATGTGCTGGAGCCTGGCCAGCGGGCGCCCGAAGGCCTCGCGCTCCTTGACGTACCGCGTGGTGATCTCCAGGAGGTGTTCGGCGGCGGCGATGCCGGCGACGGCGATGGCCATGCGCTCCTGGGCGAGGTTGGTCATGAGGTGGACGAAGGCGCCGTTGAGCTCCCCGAGGAGGTTGTCCTTGGGGACGCGGACGTCGTGGAAGAACAGCTCCGCCGTGTCCTGGGACTTCTGGCCGATCTTGTCGAGGTTCCGGCCGCGCTCGAAGCCCTCCGCGCCGCGCTCGACCACGAGGAGCGACAGCCCGTGGGCACCGCCCTCGGGCGTCGTCCGCGCGACGACGATCACCAGGTCGGCGAGGATGCCGTTGGAGATGAAGGTCTTGGATCCGTTGAGCACCCAGTGGTCGCCCCGGTCCTCGGCCGTGGTCCGGATGCCCTGGAGGTCCGAGCCCGCGCCCGGTTCGGTCATCGCGATGGCGGTGATCAGCTCGCCGGAGCAGAAGCCGGGGAGCCAGCGCCGCTTCTGCTCCTCGGTGGCGAGCGAGGTGAGGTACGGGCCGATGATGTCGTTGTGCAGGCCGAGGGCGATGCCGGGGGCGCCGGCGCGGGTGAACTCCTCGGCGAGGACGGCGCTGTAACGGAAGTCGGGGTTCCCGCCGCCGCCGTACTCCTCGTCGACGGCGAGGCCGAGCAGCCCCTGGCGCCCCGCGGCGCGCCAGGCGTCGCGCGAGACGATGCCGTCCTTCTCCCACTGCTCGTAGTGCGGCAGGACCTCCTTGGCGAGGAAGGTGCGGACGGTCTCGCGGAAGGCCTCGTGGTCGGCGGTGTAGAGCTGGCGCTTCATGCCTGCGGCTCCTTGGGGGTGAGGGAGGGGACGTCCCAGTCGCGGGCGACCTCGTCGGTGTCGGCGCCGGGCAGGACGGGGCCGGAACGGACGGCGCCGGGGGTGCGGGAGAACCGGGGCGCGGGGGCCGGATGAGTGAGGCCCTCGTGCTCGACGAAGGTGGAGCGGGCGGCGAGGTGCGGGTGGGCGGGGGCCTCGCGCAAGGAGAGGACCGGCGCCACGCAGGCGTCGGTCCCCGCGAACACCGCGGCCCACTCGTCTCTCGTACGGGTACGGAAGCGGTCGGCGACGGCGGTGCGCAGTTCGTCCCAGCGTCCGAGGTCCTGACGGGCGGGAGCGACGTCCTCGATGCCGAGCAGGGTGACGAACTCGTCGTAGAACCGCTGCTCCAGGGCGCCGACGGCCATGTGGCCGCCGTCGGAGGTCTCGTAGGTGCCGTAGAAGGGGCAGCCGCCGTCGAGCAGGTTGACTCCCCGGCGGTCCTGCCAGCCGCCGGCCGCCAGCATGCCGTGGATCATGGTCGCCAGGTGGGCCGCGCCGTCGACGATCGCCGCGTCGACGACCTGGCCCCCGCCGTGCGCGCGGGCGTGCTGGAGGGCGGCGAGGACGCCGACGACGAGGTAGAGCGAGCCGCCCGCGTAGTCGCCGACGAGGTTGGCGGGCACGGTGGGCGGGCCGTCCGGGTCGGGTCCGATCATGTGGAGCGTGCCGGTGAGGGCGATGTAGGCGATGTCGTGGCCCGCGGTCGCGGCGAGCGGTCCGTCCTGGCCCCAGCCGGTCATCCGGCCGTAGACCAGTCGGGGGTTGCGGGCGAGGCAGGCGTCGGGGCCGACGCCGAGGCGCTCGGCGACACCGGGCCGGTACCCCTCGATGAGGATGTCGGCCCTCTCGACCAGGTCGAGGACGGCCGTGGGCCCGTGCGGTGACTTGAGGTCGACGAGGACGGAGCGCTTGTTGCGGTTGGTGAGGTCGTACGCGGGGTCGATGCCGAGTCCGGCGCCGCCGGGGCGGTCCACCCGGACGACGTCGGCGCCGAGGTCGGCCAGGAGCATGGCCGCGAAGGGGCCGGGACCGATGCCGGCCAGCTCGACCACGCGCACCCCGGAGAGCGGGCCCGTCCGGGCGTTCCGCGTCCCTGTCATCAAGCCCCCAGCTATGTGTGACACCAATGATGTAACACCGGAGATGCTAGGAACGTGTTCCACTTCGCACAAGACCCCGGGCCGAGCAAGCGCTTGGAAATTGCGCGGGGGCGGAGTTCCGCTAGGCTCCGCCGACGACACGCGCCGGGACGACGGCGCGGGCGACGGCGGAGGGGCTGGATGGAGACAGGGGCCGGCACGGGGCGGGACGCGGCGGCACGGCCGTACGACCTGGTCCTCTTCGGGGCGACCGGGTTCGTGGGCGAGCTCACCGCGGAGTATCTGGCGGAGCACGCGCCGGCCGGGTGCCGGTGGGCGTTGGCCGGTCGCGGCCGCTCCCGGCTGGAGGCCCTGCGGGAACGCCTGGCGGCCCGCTGGCCGCGGTGCGCGGAGCTGCCGCTGGTCGTGGCGGACTCCACCGATTCGGAGGCGATGCGCGAACTCGCCGAGTCCGCCCGGGTGGTGGCGACCACCGTCGGCCCCTACGTCTGGTACGGCGAGGCCCTGGTGGCCGCGTGCGCGGAGGCCGGCACGGACTGCGTGGACCTCACCGGCGAGGCGGAGTTCGTCGACCTGATGTACGTCCGGCACGACGCGCGGGCCCGGGAGACCGGGGCGCGGATCGTGCACGCCTGCGGCTTCGACTCCGTACCGCACGACCTCGGCGTCTACTTCACCGTCCAGCGGCTCCCCCGGGACGTACCGCTGCGGGTCGACGGCTTCGTGCGGGCGGGCGCCGTCTTCTCGGGCGGCACCTTCGCCTCGGCGCTCACGGCGATGGGGCGCGGCCGGGAGATCCTGCGGGCGGCGCACGAACGGCGGCTGCACGAGCCGAGGCTGGTGGGCCGGCGGGCCCGGGCACCGCTGGGCGGTCCGCGGTTCAGCCGGGAGACCGGCACCTGGGCGCTGCCGCTGCCGACGCTCGACCCCCAGGTGGTGGCCCGGTCGGCGGCGGCGCTGGCACGGTACGGCCCGGACTTCCGGTACCGCCACTACGCCTCCGTCAGGACCCTCCCCATGGCGATCGGTGGCGCGGCCGCGGTCGGCACGGGCGTGGCGGCGGCCCAGCTGGCGCCGGTACGGCGCTGGCTGATGGAGCGTTACGAGCCGGGGCAGGGCCCGAGCGAGGAGCGGCGCGCCCGGAGCTGGTTCTCCGTGCGGTTCGTCGGCGAGGGAGGCGGGCGACGGGCCTTCACGGAGGTGTCCGGCGGCGACCCGGGCTACGACGAGACGGCGAAGATGCTGGCCGAGTCGGCGCTCTGCCTGGCCTTCGACGACCTGCCGAAGACGTCCGGCCAGGTCACGACGGCGGTCGCGATGGGCGACGCGCTGATCGACCGGCTGCGGGCGGCGGGCATCCGTTTCCGGGTGGCGTACGAGGGCTGACACCGGGACGCCGGGCGGGGCGCCCCCCTGGCAGGACTTTCGGGCACGGCCGAGGGCCCGGGGTGCAGATCAGGGCGACTGGCCTCAGTGGCGGACGAGGCAGAAGGGGTGGCCGGCCGGGTCCGCGTAGACGCGCCAGCTCCGGTCCGGCTCGCCCTCGTCGAGCCGCCGGGCGCCGAGGGCGAGGACCGCGTGGTGCGCGGCCTCCAGGTCGTCGACCTCGACGTCGAGGTGGAACTGCTGTTCGGGCGCGCCCCAGACCGGCGGCCGGTGGTCGGCGACCCCCTGGAAGGCGAGGACGGGGGCGCCGGCGGCGTCGTGGAGGGTGGCCCAGGTGTCGCCGCAGGCCCAGCGGGGGTCGGGCCGGTCCACCTCGCCGCCGAGCAGCCGCTGGTAGAAGCGGGCCAGCTCCAGGACGTCGGTGCAGTCGAGGACGACGCACTGCAGCCTGCCGATCACGCCGACACCCAGGCGGCGACGGTGTAGATCATGGCGCAGACCCACACGAGGGCGACGAGGCCGGCGACGGCCAGGAGCCGGGCGGGGAACGCGGAGGGGTGCGGGGAAGGCGAAGTCATGAGCCCACTCTGCCGCCCATGATCGAAGACCCGCATCCGTACGGGTACTCAGATCGCCCGCGGGTCAGGGGTCCGTACGGGTACTCAGCCCTCGCCCGCACACGGCTCCCGCAGGGAAAGGCGCCTGCCGGCTCCGGGGCCGGCGCGGTGCCGCCCCAGGACACCGGTGGCCTCACACCGCCGTCCCGAGGGCCGCCTTCAGGGCGCGGCGGCAGAGCGAGTCGGCGTGGCGGGTGGTCTCGGGGATGCGGTAGCGCGGGGCGAGGTGGAGCGTGTGCGCGCAGGCGGTGTCCAGGGAGACGCGGTGCCCGGCGGACACGAAGACCGGTTTGACGTCCGCCTGGGTGCGCAGGGCGCGGCCGACCTCCTCGTCGTCGGCGAGGAGGGCGCTGACGTCGCCGCGGGCGGGGCCCGGCTGGTCGTACGTGAAGGTGAAGGGGTTCTTGGCGACCCCGATCGACGGCAGCCCGGTCAGCACGCCGAGGTGGCTGGCAAGGCCGAAGCGGCGCGGGTGGGCGAGGCCGTAGCCGTCGCAGACGAGGAGACCGGGGGCAGCGGTGAGGGAGTCCAGCGCGGCCAGGACGGTGGGGATCTCCCGGAAGGCGAGCAGCCCCGGCACGTAGGGGAACGAGACCCTTCCGACCGCCGTGGCCTCCTCCACCACGTCGAGGGTCCGGGCGTCGAGGACGACGGCGGCCGCGGCGACGAGGTCGCGTTCGTCGTCGTACGCCACGTCGAGCCCCGTGACGTGGCCCGTACCGGCCTCCGGCCCCGGCTCGTCGAGCACGAGCCGCCCCCGCAGCTCACGCTGGACGGCCCGGGCGGTGGTCTCGTCGGCGGGCCACCCCGCGGGAATCTCGATGATCGTCATGATGACGCCACCCTACGGGGCCTCTCCGCCCGCTGGACGAACGTTTTTCCACCGCCTTCCCGGGCCCGGGTAGCCTGCGGGCATGTTCGTTCTGGAATTGACCTACACCGCTCCCGTCGAGCGCGTCGACGCCCTGCTCGCGGCGCACATCGAGTGGCTCGACGCGCAGTACGCGGCCGGGGTGTTCATCGCCTCCGGCCGCAAGAACCCCCGCGACGGCGGGGTCATCCTCGCCGTGGGGGACGACCGCGCGCGGATCGAGAAGATCGCCGAGGCCGACCCCTTCGCCGTCGAGGGCGTGTGCGCGTACCGGATCACGGAGTTCTACGCGACCAAGACGGCCGCCGCTCTCGCCCCGTACCGCGAGCAACTGCCCTCCTGAGCGGGCGCCGTTGGGGCCGTGCATGACGCCCGCCTCGCGGCCCCGCGCGCCTTTGGGGGCCGGGCTGCGGTCCCGTCCAGGTCCAGGTCCCGGTCCGGGACCGGGTCCGGGCCCGGGTCCGGTGCGGGCCCCGGCCCGGGTCCGGTGCGGGCCCGTGGCCCGGCAAGGCGCCCCGGCCGTCCCTCACCCCCTCCCGAGACGCGCGATCCGGCCCTTCTCGCCCGACGCCCAGCACGCGCCGTCCCGCGTGCAGTCGACCGTGTCGAACGAGCCGGTGTCGACCGTCCGCCAGGTGCGCCCGCCGTCCGTCGTCAGATCGGTGCCGGTGGGGCCGACGGCGAGCGCGGCCGACCTGCTGTGCGGCAGCCAGGTGACGCCCGAGCGGTAGGCGGGCGGAGGCGTGGCGGCCTGCCGCCAGGTGCGGCCGGCGTCGCCGGTCACCGCCGCCGCCCGGGGGGACGGCTGGTCCTTGCGGTAGTCCCCGCCGACGGCGAGCCCGTGGGTGCGGTCGCGGAACGCGAGCCCGAAGACGCCCCGGGCCGGATCGCCCGCCGGGATCGTCGACTCGGCGACGGTCCAGGTCAGACCGCGGTCGGCGGAGTGCAGCACCCGGGCCGTGGCCCCGCCTCCCGTCGCCAGCCACACGTCCCTCGGCCCGGACGAGACCAGGCACTGGCCGCTCGCCGCGAACCCCGCCTCGCCCGGCAGCGCCGCCGGCATGCCGGTGTCCGGGAGCACCGCCCAGGAGCGGCCGCCGTCGCGCGTCGACAGGATGCGGTACTTCCCGTCGACCGGGTCGCTCATCGCCAGACCGTGACGGCGGTCGAAGAACGTCATGCAGTCGTAGAAGGCCCGCGGGTCGGTGTTGCGGAAGGATTCCGTCCAGCTCGCGCCGCCGTCCTCGGTACGGAGGACACGTGACGCCTCCCCCTCGCCGATGGCCAAGGCCACGGCCCGCCGGGCGTCGAACGCCTCCACGTCCCGGAACTCCAGCTCCGCCGCTCCCACCGGCGACACGTCGCTCCAGGTGCGGCCGCCGTCCGTGGTCCGCAGCACCGTCCCCTTCGAGCCCGCGGCCCACGCCACGGTGCGGTCCACCGCCGCGAGCCCCCGGAATCGGGCGTCCGTGCCGGTCGGTGTGAGCTGCCAGCCGGCCCCCGGGCCCGTGATCCCGGCGGCCTCGGTGCCCGCCGCCGGCTGTGGGGCCGGCTCGGCCGCGGGGGTCGCCCCGGCCCGCGCAGGGGCCGCCAGCGCCAGGGCGAGCGCCATTCCGGTCAGCCCCACCGACATCGTTCGTCTCGTCTTCCCCATGGACGTCATGGCGCCGGAAGCTAGCCCACGCCGATGGCCCCGTCCAGGGTGCCTCCGGGACGGCAAGGCGCACCCCTGTACGCGGCGGTGACACAGCTCACGTCGTCCGACAGTGCACGTTTCGGCCAGATCGTTCGTCTTCTCTGGTGTCAGCCAGACGTCAATATCCGAAGTCGCGAGACAGGAGCCGGCCGTTGTCCACCGTCATCGAACAGGCCTTCCAGGCCCGTCTGGTCGCCTCCGCACCCCGCATGGAGACCGTCCCGGCCACGCTCCGCTACGACCGCGAGGACCCGTACGCGGTGAGCATGGCGTTCCCCCCGCCCGCGACGCTCGAGGGCGTCGAGGTCTCGTGGGCGTTCGCGCGGGAGCTGCTGGCCGAAGGCGTGGACGGGCCCGCCGGCATCGGGGACGTCCGCGTGCGCCCGTACGGCTACGACCGCACCGTCGTCGAGTTCCACGCCCCGGAGGGCGTGGCCGTCGTCCACATCCGCACCTCGGAGCTGCGCCTCTTCCTGGAGCGCGCGCAGCGCCTGGTCCCGGCCGGCCGTGAGCACCAGTACCTGGACTGGGAAGGCTTCTAAATCGTTTGCCCCGGCCGGTCGGCCGCCGTACCGTCCTGACCTGACCCTGTTGTCGCCCGATCGGAGAAGGCCGTTGCTCGTCTGAGGTTTCGAGACACCGTGCCGCGCGCGCCTCACTGTGCCGCGTGTGCCGTCTTCGACCTCGGCGTACGAGCTTCCCGCCTGCCCGCGCCCCCGGTGTCTCACCCGTTGCCCCAGCCCACGCTCTCGCAACCGGGAGGCCCCCATGGCGACCCATCCCACCTTCATCACCTGCTCTTCCCTCTCCTTCTCCTGGCCTGACGGCACCGGAGTCCTCGACGACTTCCGGCTCGCGGTCGGCCCCGGCAGAACCGGCCTGATCGGTCTGAACGGTTCGGGGAAGTCCACCCTCCTGAAGCTGATCGCCGGTGAGCTGGCCCCGACGGAGGGCACCATCCGGACGGTCGGCGAGGTCGGATACCTCCCGCAGAACCTCGTCCTCGACACGGCGCTGCGGGTCGACGAGGCCCTCGGCATCGCCCGCGTCCGTGCCGCGCTGCACGCCATCGAGTCCGGGGATCCGGCCGAGGAGCACTTCGCGGCGGTCGGCGACGACTGGGACGTGGAGGAACGGGCGCTCGCCGCGCTCGATCAGCTCGGCCTGGGACACATCGGCCTCGACCGGACCATCGGCGAGGTGTCGGGCGGCGAGTCCGTGCTGCTCCGGCTGGCCGCGCTGCTGCTGGCCCGGCCCGACGTCCTGCTGCTCGACGAACCGACCAACAACCTCGACCTGCCCGCGCGCCGGCGGCTGTACGCGGCGGTGGACGCCTGGTCCGGGGTCCTGGTCGTGGTGAGCCACGACCGGGAACTCCTGGAGCGCGTCGACCAGATCGCCGATCTGCGCGACGGAGAGGTCTCCTGGTACGGCGGCGCCTACTCCGCGTACGAGCGGGCTCTCGCGGCCGAACAGGAGTCGGCGGAGCGGATGGTCCGTGTGGCCGAGGCCGACGTACAGCGGCAGAAGCGCGAACTGTCCGACGCGCACATGAAGTTGGCGCGGCGCAAGCGGTACGCCCAGAAGAGCGCGCAGAACAAGGTCGTGCCGAAGATCGTCGCGAACAACCGCAAGAGCGAGGCCCAGGTGTCGGCCGGCAAGCACCGCGCCCTGCACTCCGAGCGGCTCGACGCGGCGAGGGAACGGCTCGACGCGGCGGTCGAGGCGGTGCGTGACGACGACGAGATCCGGATCGAACTGCCGCGCACCACGGTCCCTCCGGGCCGGGGTGTGCTGACCCTGACCGACCTGGAGCTGCGTCACGGGGCCGGGGCCGGGACGTTCGAGCTGCGCGGCCCGGAACGGATCGCGCTGGTCGGCCGGAACGGATCGGGCAAGACGACGCTGCTGCGCACCATCGCCGGTGAACTCCCGCCGGTCGCGGGCGAGGTGGAGCCTCACGTACCGCTGCGGTTCCTGCCCCAGCGGCTCGACGTGCTGGACGACGAGCTGAGCGTGGTGGACAACGTCGCCCGGTTCGCACCCACGGCGACGGCGAACACGATCAGGGCACGGCTCGCCCGGTTCCTCTTCAAGGGGGCACGGGCGGATCAGCCGGCCGGCACGCTCTCCGGCGGCGAGCGGTTCCGCGCGACGCTGGCGGCGCTGCTGCTCGCCGAACCGGCGCCGCAGCTCCTGATGCTGGACGAGCCGACGAACAGCCTCGACATGGCGAGCGTCAGGAAGCTGACGGCGGCGCTGGAGGCGTACGAGGGCGCGCTGATCGTGGCGAGCCACGACGTGCCGTTCCTGGAGTCGCTGGGCATCACCCGGTGGCTGCTGCTCGACGGTGCGCTGCGGCCGACGACGGCCGAGGCCGTGCGGGACGGACTGCTCCGAGGAGAGCCCGGCCGGGAGGATCAGGAGTAACCCAGGCAGGAGCCGAGGCCCCTCTCACCGGAGCGAGTCCGGAAGGGGGGCCTCCGGCACAGGCGTCCCCTCTCGCCGCGGGGGTCTCGCGGGAGGCAGGCCGCCTGCGCTGCGTAGCCATGATCACGACACGGGAGTGACACCGAACCGGCGTGACCTGGCTCTCTGTCCACCCCTTGGTAGCTGCGCACATAACGGAACGTAACCGGACATCGCCGAGACGGGCTTGGCCGACCGCCTTACGGAGCCTTAACCTACGGTTTCGTAACCTACGAATGCGTAGGTATTTCGTCCCCTTTCCCCGTCCCCCAGGAGTCCCCGTGACGCTCACCTCTCCCCACCTCGGCAGCTCGACGGGGTGGACGGACGCCCGCCTGCTGTACGCGCTGGAAGAGGTCGTCGAGAAGGAGCTCAACCGGCACCTCAAGGTGACCAAGGACTGGATGCCGCACGAGTACGTGCCGTGGTCCGACGCCCGGAACTTCCCCGGCTTCTTCGAGGACGGCGAGGCTTGGGAGCCCGCGCAGTCCAAGGTGACCGAGATCGGCAAGATCGCCCTCGTGGTGAACCTGCTGACCGAGGACAACCTGCCCAGCTACCACCACGAGATCGCCAGCCTCTTCGGCCGCGACGGAGCCTGGGGCACCTGGGTGCACCGCTGGACCGCCGAGGAGGGCCGCCACGGCATCGTGATGCGCGACTACCTGCTGGCCTCCCGCGCCGTCGACCCGGACAAGCTGGAGCAGTTCCGGATGGCGCACATGAGCGAGGGCTTCGAGTCGGACAACCGCCACTCGATGCTGCACTCGGTCGCGTACGTCGCCTTCCAGGAGCTCGCCACCCGGATCTCGCACCGCAACACCGGCCATCAGTCCGGGGACCCGGTCTGCGACCGGATGCTGGCCCGGATCGCCACCGACGAGAACCTGCACATGGTCTTCTACCGCAACCTCCTGGGCGCGGCCTTCGAGCTCGCCCCCGATCTGACCATGCAGGCCGTGCGGGACGTCGTCGTGAACTTCCGGATGCCCGGACACGGCATGCCGGGCTTCGAGCGCGCGGCCGCGCAGATGGCGATCGGCGAGATCTACAACATGCGCATCCACCACGACGACGTCCTGCAGCCGGTGCTCCGCTTCCTCAAGGTGCTCGACATCGACGGCCTCGGGCCGGAGGGTCTGAAGGCCCAGGAGGAGCTGGGGCTCTACATGAGCGGCCTGGACAGCGAGGCGAGCAAGTTCGACGAGAAGCTCGCCGCCCGCAAGGCCCGCATGGCGGCCCGCGCGGCCGGCTGAGCGCCGCCCCGGACGCCGTGCCGTCGGCCACCGCGCCCTGGAGGCACGGTGGCCGCGTGCGCACCGCGTCGCGGCGGCCGGGTCACCAGTCCGCCACGGCGTAGTCCTTGAGGAACACCCCCGAGACCGGCTGCCCCGCCTCGCCGCGCACGATCGGGTCGTAGATCCGCGCCGCGCCGTCCACGACGTCCAGCGGCGTACGCGTGCCCACGGCGGCGATCCGTGCCTTGCGGGGCGCCGGGTTCTCGTCCGTGATCCAGCCCGTGTCGACACTGCACATGTGCACGCCCCGCTCGGCGAGTTCGGCGGCGCTGGTCCGGGTCAGCATGTTGAGGGCGGCCTTCGCCATGTTGGTGTGGGGGTGGCCGCCCGTCTTGTTGCGTACGGCGAACCGCCCCTCGACGGCCGACACGTTCACGATGTACCGGCGCGGCCTGGGCGAGGTGAGAAGCAGGGGCAGCAGCCGGTCGCAGAGCAGCGTCGGGGCGACGGCGTTGACGAGCTGCGTCTCCAGCAGCTCGGCGGCGTCGAGGTCGCCGAGCCGTACGGACCAGGAGTTCGTGGCGGAGAGGTCCGGCAGGAGCCCGGCCTCGTCCGGCTCCAGACCGGCCAGGACCGGTACGCGGTCGGCCGTCTCGTACCCCGGCGCGGGGATGACGCCGGGCGGCAGCGCCTCCCGCTCCCCCGCGGCGAGCAGGGCGTACGACTCCGGGGGCCGGCGTATCGTCTGCGCGGCGTTGTTGACGAGTATGTCCAGGGGGCGTCCGTCGGCCAGCAGCCGCTCGCAGAGGCCCAGGACCTGGCGCGGGTCGCGCAGGTCGATCGCGACGACGGTGAGCCGGTCCATCCACCCCTCGCTTCCCTCGGCGGTCCGGAAGCGGCGCAGGGTGTCGTGCGGGAAACGGCTGGTGACGAGCAGTTCGGCGCCGTCGCGCAGCATCATGAGCGCCAGCTGGAAACCTATCTTCACCCGGCCTCCGGTGAGCAGCGCGCGCCGCCCGGTCAGGTCGGCGGACAGGGCGCGGCGTGCGGTGTTGTCGGCGGCGCAGGGCGGGCAGAGCCGGTGGTAGAAGGGATCGGCCTGCCGGTAGGGCGTCTTGCAGACGTAGCAGTGCCGGGCCCTGAGGAACTCGCCCGGCGAGGCGCCCTCCGCCGTCGCGAGGGGTGCGTCCTCGCGCCGGTCGAGCGCGCCGGTCGCGGTGCGCGCGGTCAGCCTGGCGTCGGCGGCGGCCTGCTCGGCCCTGCGGGCCTTGCGGCGCTTGTTGCGGCTCTCGCGGGCGAAGGTGGCGGCGATCTCCTCGCCGCGCATCCGGGCGGGATCTCCGAGGGGCAGCGTCCGCAGCCTGCCGATCGTCCGGCCGAAGGCGGCCAGTTCCTCGTCCGTGACACGCGTGTGATGGGGCTCCATGGCTGGGTGATCGTAGTCCGGATCATGGTCTTGCGGCATCCGGATATCGCCCCGCCCACCGGCGGTGGGCGGCGGCCCGCCCCGCGTCAGGCCGGGCCGCGCTTCAGCCGGAAGCGCTCCTTCTCCGAGAGCCCGCCCCACACGCCGAACCGTTCGTCGTGCGCCAGGGCGTACTCCAGGCACGCCACCCGGCCCTCGCACGCCCCGCAGAGCTGCTTCGCCTCGCGCGTCGAGGAGCCGGGGGCCGGGAAGAAGAACTCGGGTCCGGCCTGGGCGCACAGGGCGTTCTCCTGCCAGGACATGTCGGGGGCCGGGGCGGTCAGTACGGTGGTGTCGGTCTGCATGGCCGACACGCTGCCCGGTGGCCGTAAACGGCCCATCAACGTTCGATCAATGCGGCGCGCCGGGCCGGGGTACCCGGGTGTGAACCGGCCGAAGCCGGAGCGGCGGACCCGGCCGGATCCGGAGGGGAGCGAACCAGCCGGACCCGGCCCGCTGCCGGACGTCGGACGTCGGGCAGGGACGCCCGTCTCCGGCGGCGGGCCGCCGCCGTCGGCGTGCGGGGTCAGGGGCCCGCCAGGACGGTAAGGAGCCGGGCGACCTCGGCCGCGACCGCGTCCCTCGCCGGGCCGAGGTACGTGCGGGGGTCGGCGACCGAGGGGGACGCCCGCAGGCGCTCGCGCGCGGTGCGGGTGAATATCCTGTTGAGGTGCGTGGAGATGTTGATCTTCGTCATCCCCGCCGCGACGGCCTTGGCGAGGCCGGCGTCGTCGACACCCGAGGAGCCGTGCAACACCAGAGGCACCTCCAGCGAGCCGCGCAGCCGGGCGACGAGGCCGAGGTCGAGGACGGCGTCCCGGGTGAGCATGGCGTGCGAGCTGCCGACGGCGACGGCCAGGGCATCGACGGCCGTGGCCGCGGCGAACGCACGCGCCTCGTCCGGATCGGTGCGGACGCCGGGTGCGTGCGCGCCGTCCTTGCCGCCGACCTCGCCCAGCTCGGCCTCGACCCACACGTCCGCCCGATGGCACCGCTCGGTGACGGCCCGTGTCGCGGCGACGTTGTCGTCGTAAGGGAGCCTGGACGCGTCGAACATGACGGAGGTGAAGCCGAGTTCGACGGCCTCGGCGACCAGCTCCGCCGACTCGGCGTGGTCGAGGTGGACGGCCACCGGCACGGCGGCCGACCGGGCCAGGGCGAGGGAGGCGAGCCCGATGGGGGTGAGCGAGCCGTGGTAGCGGGCGGTGTTCTCGCTGATCTGGAGGATGACGGGCAGCGCCGCCCGCTCCGCCCCGGCGACGATGGCCTCGGCGTGTTCGATCTGGATGACGTTGAACGCGCCGACTCCGCGGCGGGTGGCGTGTGCGGGCCGGACGATGTCGCCGGTGGACGTCAAGGGCATGCGGGTTCTCCCCAAAACGGTGGTGGTGCGCCGGCTTCCGCCGCCGGCGCCGGCCTCGCGGCCCGAGGGGCGCGGGTCACGCGGTTCCGGTGCCGAGGATCACGGAGCGGGTGAGGTTGCGGGGGCGGTCGGGGTCGTAGCCGCGCGCTTCGGCGAGGCGTACGGCCAGACGCTGGGCGACGATCAGGTCGGCGAGCGGGTCGAGGGCGTCGGCCGCCTCCCCGGAGTGGGAGACGAGGAGCCCGCCGACCCGCGCGATGTCGTCGGCGAGGCCGGCCGGTGCGGGGCCGAACAGCCAGGCGACACGTCCGGGGCCGGTGATGCTGATCGGGCCGTGGCGGTACTCCATGGCCGGGTACGCCTCGGTCCAGGCCCCGGCGGCCTCGCGCATCTTGAGGCCGGCTTCCAGGGCGAGGCCGTAGGTCCACCCCGTGCCGAGGAACGTGAACTGCTCGGCACCGGTCACCTCGTCGCCCAACGGCAGGTCGAGGGCGCGCCGCGCGTCCTCGACGGCCCGCGTGAGCGGCCGTACGCCGGCCGGCAGCGCCTGTTCGGCCTCCAGGTGCGCGCGGAGCAGGACCAGCGTGGTGGTCGCGAACCGGGTCTGCACGACCGACTCCTCGTCGGCGAAGTCGAGGACGGCGACGGCGTCGGCGGCCGTCATGACGGGCGTCGCCGGGTCCGCGGTGAGGGCGGAGGTCGCGACGGTGCCGCCGGCCTTCGCCAGCAGGTCCAGGACCTCGGTGGTGGTGCCGGACCGGGTGAGGGCCAGGATCCGGTCGTAGCGGCGGCCGGCCGGGAACTCGGAGGCCGCGAAGGCGTCGGTCTCCCCGTGTCCGCCGCTCTCGCGCAGCCGTGCGTAGGCGTGGGCGATGAACCAGGAGGTGCCGCAGCCGACGACGGCGACGCGCTCCCCGCGCCGGGGCAGGACGTCGGCGAACGAGGCGGCGGACCGGGCCGCTCGCCTCCAGGTCTCGGGCTGCGAAGCGATCTCGACGGAGGTGCGGGACGTTTCGTGAGCGGTCACGCGGGGTCCTTGCGCTCGGAGGGCCGGTGCGGGGCGGGAATACCTCAGCATGCTGCGCCAGAGACATCATGGGTGTCAATTGTTGCGCGAAAGTCGGCCCTATCAAGCATGTACGAGCATACAAGCGGGACGGAAGAGAGGGTTGGGGGGTGCGCGGGAAGCCCTGCGCGGTCGGCCGCGCACCGCCCGCCTCCGTCCCTCGACAGGCCGGCCCGACCGGGCCGGGGCAGCCGGTCGATGCGCCGAGCCCGGCGTTACGATCATCTCCGCGCAGGTCTCCCGAGGGGCGGGCCCACCGGCCGGAAGGCGGTCCCCCCCTCGCCGCGCGGCACTCGGGTACCAGGCGGAGGGGAAGCGCGCATGTCCAAGCAGGAGCGGTGGAGCAGGCTGCTGGAGTTGCTCGCGGTCGACGGGAAGCTGGAGGTCGAGGGCGCGGCCGCCACCCTTGCCGTGTCCCCCGCGACCATCCGGCGCGACCTCGACGAACTCGCCGAGCAGCGGCTGCTCGTGCGCACGCGGGGTGGGGCCCTCGCGCACGGCGTCTCGTACGAACTCCCCCTGCGGTACAAGTCCGCGCGCCAGGTCTCCGAGAAGCAGCGCATCGCGGGCGCCGTGGCGGATCTGCTCACTCCGGGGGACGTCGTGGGGCTCAACGGCGGCACCACCACCACGGAGGTGGCGCGGGCCCTGACCCTCCGGGCGGGCGGCGGAGCGGCGGAGCGCGGGGACGGCCCGTCCGGGCCGGTGTACACCGTCGTCACGAACGCGCTGAACATCGCGAGCGAGCTGGCGGTCCGTCCGCAGTTCAAGATCGTGGTGACCGGCGGCGTGGCACGACCCCAGACCTACGAACTGGTGGGCCCGCTGGCCCGGGGGGTGCTGGACCAGGTGGTGCTCGACGTCGCCGTCCTCGGCGTCGACGGGGTCGACCCGCGGCTCGGCGTGATGACGCACCACGAGGACGAGGCCGGCGTCAGCAGGCTCCTGGCCGAGCGCGCCCGCAAGGTGATCCTGGCGACGGACTCGTCCAAGATGGGCAAGCGCGCCTTCGCCAGAATCTGCGGCCTCGACACCATCGACGTGCTCGTCACCGACTCGGGGATCGCCCCCGACACGGCGGCGCGGCTCACCGACGCGGGCATCGAGGTCGTCAGCGTCTGAGGGCCGTCACCCCCTGATGCTCCGGGGGCGACCCTTCCGGGACGCGTCTCAGTCGGCGGCCTTCCTGGCCCGGCTCGGCTGCACCCGCTTCGGCTCGCCCGGCATCTTGGGGTACTCCGGCGGGTACGGAAGGTCGCCCAGGCCGTGGTCGGCCTCGTCGCGGCGGGCGAGGTCGAGGAGGGACTCCAGACCGAACCGGTGGTCGTCCATGTCGGCGTGGACGTCGCCGACGTCGGCGTAGCGGGCCGGCATCGACCGGATGTCGAAGTCCTCCGGTACCGCGTCGTCGACCTCGTCCCAGCGCAGCGGCGCGGAGACCGGGGCGTGCGGACGGGGCCGTACCGAGTAGGCGGAGGCGATGGTGCGGTCGCGGGCGGTCTGGTTGTAGTCGACGAAGATCTTCTCGCCGCGCTCCTCCTTCCACCACTTGGTCGTCACGCGCTCCGGCATCCGGCGCTCCAGCTCCCGGCCGCAGGCGATCGCGGCCCGGCGGACCTGGGTGAAGGTCCACCGGGGTTCGATCGGCACGAAGACGTGGAGGCCGCGGCCGCCGGAGGTCTTGGGCCAGCCGCGCAGCCCGGCCTCGTCGAGGACGGTGCGCAGCTCGTGGGCGGCGCGGACGGCGTCGGCGTAGTCCGTGCCGGGCTGCGGGTCGAGGTCGATGCGCAGCTCGTCGGGGTGCTCGGTGTCGTCGCGCCGGACCGGCCAGGGGTGGAAGGTGACGGCGCCGAGGTTGGCGGCCCAGATGACGGCGGCGGGTTCGGTCGGGCACATCTCGTCGGCGGAGCGGCCGCTGGGGAAGGTGATGTGCGCCGTCGGGATCCAGTCGGGCAGGTACTTCGGGGCCCGCTTCTGGAAGAACGACTCGCCCGTCACCCCGTCGGGGTAGCGCTCGAGGGTCGTGGGACGGTTCCGCAGGGCGCGGGTGATGCCCTCGCCGACGGCCAGGTAGTAGGTGACCATGTCGAGCTTGGTGTAGCCGGGCTCGGGGAAGTACACCTTGTCCGGATTGGACACGCGTACCGTCCGCTCGCCGACTTCCAGTTCCACCGCTGCCGCCTTGCCTGCCATGCGTGTCAGCGTAGAGCTCGCCGACAATACCCGCATACCGGACAATCGACCCATGGATCTGCCGGTGATGCCGCCCGTGAAACCGATGCTGGCCAAATCGGTGAAGAAGATTCCGCCGGGGATGCAGTACGAGGCCAAGTGGGACGGCTTCCGTGCCATCGTGCACCGCGACGGCCCCGAGCTGGTCATCGGCAGCCGTACGGGCAAGCCGCTGACTCGCTACTTCCCCGAGCTGGCCGCGGCGCTGACGGCCCGGCTGCCCCGGCGGTGCGTGGTCGACGGCGAGATCGTCATCGAGCACGACGGGCGGCTCGACTTCGACCGGCTCAGCGAGCGGATCCACCCCGCGGACTCGCGCGTGCGGATGCTGGCCGAGAAGACCCCTTCGCGTTTCATCGCCTTCGACCTGCTCGCCCTCGGGGACGCATCCCTGCTCGACACGCCGCTGACGGAGCGGCGGGCCGCCTTGGAGGAGGTCCTGCGCGGGGTGGACGCGCCGGTCCACCTCGCGCCGGCGACGACCGATCCGGAGGTGGCGGCGCGCTGGTTCGAGCAGTACGAGGGCGCGGGCCTGGACGGGGTGATCGCCAAGCCGCTCGATCTGCCGTACCGGCCGGACGCCCGCCTGATGTACAAGATCAAGCACGAGCGGACCGCCGACGTCGTGGTGGCGGGCTACCGCTTCCACAAGAGCGGCCCGGTCGTCGGCTCGCTGCTGCTCGGTCTGTACGACGACCTGGGCGCCCTCCAGCACGTGGGTGTCTGCGCGGCCTTCACCGCCACGCGCCGGGCGGAGCTGGTCGAGGAGCTGGAACCGCTGCGGATGGAGCCGCCCGACGGCCACCCGTGGGCGATGTGGACCGAGGAGTCCGCCCACGAGGGGGCCCGGCTGCCGGGAGCGCCCAGCCGCTGGTCGGGCAAGAAGGACCTGTCCTGGGTGGCGCTGCGTCCCGAGCGGGTCTGCGAGGTCGGCTACGACCACATGGAGGGCGACCGGTTCCGGCACACGGCGCAGTTCAAGCGGTGGCGCCCTGATCGGACACCGGAGTCCTGCGGGTACGCGCAGCTGGAGGAGCCGGTCTCGTACGACCTCTCCCAGGTCCTTTCGGGGTGACGGCAGGACGTGGCTCCCGGGGTTTCCCGCCGCGCTCGGGCCCGGGCGCGGTGCGGCGGTGTCCTCCGACCGGTCAGCGGTAGAGCGCCTCGATCTCGGACGCGTACGCCGCCGCCACCGCGTGCCGCCTGACCTTCAGGGACGGGGTGAGCATGCCGTTCTCCTCGGTGAACTCGCCCGGCAGCAGGCGGAACCTGCGGATCGACTCCGCCGTGGAGACGGCCTGGTTGGCGTAGTCGACGGCCTTCCCCACGTCGGCGATCAGCTCGGGGTCCTCGCACAACGCCGTGAGAGGGGTGTCCGCGGGGCGTCCGCGAACGGCGAGCCAGTGCCGTACCGCCTCGGGTTCGAGGGTGACGAGCGCGGCGACGTACCGGCGGTTGTCGCCGACGACCACGCACTGGCCGACGGGCGGCCGGCTGCGCAGCCGGTCCTCCAGGACGGACGGCGAGACGTTCTTGCCGCCGGAGGTGACGATGACGTCCTTCTTGCGGCCGGTGATGACGAGGAACCCGTCGTCGTCCAGCGCCCCGAGGTCGCCCGTGGCGAACCAGCCGTCGCGCAGCACCTCGTCGGTGGCGGCGGGGTCGTCGCGGTAGGCGGTGAAGACGATGGGGCCCTTGACGAGGACCTCGCCGTCGTCGGCGATCCGCACGGCCGTCCCCGGTACGGGCCGGCCGACGGTGCCGGGCCGGGGCCGCAGGGGCGGGGTGACCGTGGCGGCGGCGGTGGTCTCGGTGAGGCCGTAGCCCTCGTAGACGAGGACACCCGCGGCGTAGAAGAAGAGGCTGAGACGCCGGTCGAGCGGTGAGCCGCCGCTGATGGCGTACCGCAGCCGTCCGCCCAGCTCCTTGCGGATACGGCGGTAGACGAGCAGGTCGTACAGGGCGTGGGCGGCGGTGAGGCCGGGGCCGGGGCGGGGCCCCTGGCCGAGCACATGGCCGAGCGCCGCCTCGCCGAAGCGGACGGCGACGGAGTCCGCGCGGGCGAAGGAGGAGCCGCGGCCGAGCTTCTCGGCGGTGGCCCGGCCGGTGTCGTGGATCTTCTCGAAGAGATACGGCACGCCGACGACGAACGTGGGCCGGAAGCGGCGCAGTTCCGGCCGGAGTGCCGCGGGGTCGATGACGGGGAAATGCCCGAGTTCGATGCCCGCCATGAGGCAGGCGATCTGGATGGTCCGCCCGAGGATGTGGGCGAGCGGCAGGAAGAGGAGTGTCGAGGCCTTCCGACCGGTCACCTCCTCGAAGACCGGATGGAGCAGTTCGACGGTGGCGGTCGCCTCGGCGTGGAGGTTGCCGTGGGTGAGCACGCAGCCCTTGGGGCGGCCGGTGGTCCCGGAGGTGTAGCAGAGGGTGGCGACGGTGCCGGGGGTGAGGGCGGAGCGGCGCCGGGTCACCTCCTCGTCCGGTATCCCGCGACCGAGGGCGGCGAGTTCGGCCAGGCCGCCGGAGCCGGTCTCCCAGACCCGGGGCGACGCGGCCGGGGAGCCGGAGGTCCGGGGCTCGTGAGGCGGTTCGGATTTCTGGGACGCCTCGTGCGCCTGAGGCGGTCCCGCCGGAGAGTGGGGCGGCTCGCCCGGGGAGCCGGGCGGCTCCGTCGGGGAGCGGGGCGGCTCGGCCGGGGAGCGGGGCGGCTCGGCCGGGGAGCCGGGCGGCTCCGTCGGGGAGCGGGGCGGCTCGGCCGGGAGCCCGGTCGGCTCCGTCAAAGAGCCGGTCGGCTCGGCCGGGAGCCCGGTCGGCTCCGTCAAAGAGCCGGTCGGCTCGGCCGGGGACGAAGTGGCTTCGTGCACCGCCGCGGTGTGCTCGGCGCTCTCGGTGACGACATGGCGGGCGCCGGAGTCCTGGAGGATCCAGGCGATCTGCGCCGGCGAGGAGGTGGGGTAGACCGGGACGGTCTGCCCGCCGGCCGCCCAGACCGCGAAGTCGATGACGGCCCATTCGTAGCTGGTACGCGCCATGAGAGCGACCCGCCCACCCGGTTCGAGGCCGGCGGCGACGAGCCCCTTGGCCGCGGCCATGACGTCGGCGGCGAACTCCGCGGCCGTCACCGGCCGCCACCGCCCCTCCCGGCGACGGCGCATGACCACGGCGTCGGCGTCGGCCTCGGCCCGGCGGAAGGGGATGTCCGCCGGGGTTCCGGCCGGGGGCGGCGTGGCCGGGAGGGCCGTACGCGCCTCGCGGACGACCCCGCGCGCGTCACGGATCACCTCCACCGGGAACCGGTCGACGAGTTCGCCGCGCCTCCTGGCCCGCTTCAGATCCTTGCGTACGCCCATCGGGGTCTCCTGTTCGCGGTGCGCGGCGGGGAGGTGTCCGGGTCCCTGAACTGACTCCGCAGTCAACTTACTCGCTGGTACGACGAATTCAACCGTCCGGGCACGAGCGCCCGGGACTCCTGTCGACCCGTCAAGCGGGGGGGCATGGAGGTGAGATGCTTCACATCCCTCCTTGATCGAATCGCGCCCGAACGCGGAATCCCGGCCCCCTGTTCGGTGCACATCCGAGCGACCGGAAGCGCCGGTCCGGCCCGAAGATCGCCCCACGCGTCACGCACCTGCGAGAACGCCCCGCGCCGCTCCTCCGCACGTCCGGCGTGCGCGCCGAGCCCCGGCCCGCACGCCCCGCCGAACGGCCCGAGGTCCGTTGCCCCGCGGAGACATCCCCGTCGACGAACCCGCATCCTCATCCGGTAGGTATGAGGAGATACCCCGCCTCGACACCGGACCCACAAGGACTGACCCGTGATCACCTCGCCCTCGCGCCTCGTTCCCGTCCCGATTCCCGACCGTGTGGCCGCGATGATCGGTTCCTGCCTGCCGCTCCACGTCCTCCAGGCGGAGGTCGACGCCGACAGCGCGGCGCGTGAGGTGTACCGGTTCCGGGGCCCGCTGTGCGCGGAGGACCGGGCGGACCGCGAGCACGCCCTGGCGACGCTGGCCCGCGCCAACAAGATCCTCGCCAAGCACCACCCGTTGCTCCCCGTGCGCCCGGCCTGACGACGGCGCGCCGACCGGTCGCGGCCAGGGCGCGCCGCACGGGCGCCGGCCCGGGCCGGGTCCCCGTGTCGAGGCGCGCGGCCGCGCCGACCGCATCGGGCCGCTCGGGGTGACCGCGTCCGGCCGCACGGCCGGCCCGGCCGGCGGGTGAGCGCGACCGCACCGGTTCGGCCGTCCCCCGCATGCGTGCCCCCGCGCCCGGTGTGAGGCTGCCAGGGTGACCACCCTCAGCGAAGCCGCGCCCGCGCCCCCGGCCGCCGAGCCCCCCATGCTCGACGGCCGCCGCCGCAACATCGTCTTCGGCACGATCATGCTCGGCGTGCTCCTGGCGGCCCTGGACCAGACGATCGTCGGCACCGCCCTGCCCACCATCGTCTCGGACCTGGGCGGCGCCGCCCACATGTCCTGGGTGGTCACCGCCTATCTGCTGGCCGAGACGGTGGCCACCGTCCTGGTCGGCAAGTTCGGCGACCTCTTCGGCCGCAAGGTGATCTTCCAGATCTCCGCGATCATCTTCATCACCGGTTCGTTCCTCTGCGGCCTGGCCACCAACATGACGCTGCTGATCGTCTGGCGCGGCCTGCAGGGGATCGGCGCCGGCGGTCTGATGGTCACGTCGATGGCCCTGATCGCCGACGTGATCCCGCTGCGCGAACGCGGCAAGTACCAGGGCGCCATCGGCGCGGTCTTCGGCGTGTCCACCGTCATCGGCCCCCTGCTCGGCGGCCTCTTCACCGACCATCTGACCTGGCGCTGGGCGTTCTACGTCAACGTGCCGATCGCGGTCCTGGTCGTCATCGCCGCCGCCCGCACCATTCCCTCCGTACGCTCCGCGAGCCGGCCGGTCATCGACTACGCCGGCATCGCGCTGGTCGCCGCCGGTTCCAGCGCCCTGATCCTGGCGACGAGCTGGGGCGGCAACGAGTACGCCTGGGGCTCCGCCGTCATCATCGGGCTCTTCGCCGGCGGTCTGATCGCGCTCGCGCTGTTCTGCTGGGTGGAGACCCGGGCCGCCGAACCGATGCTGCCCATGCGGCTCTTCGCCAACCCGGTCTTCACCGTCTGTTCCGTGCTGAGCTTCGTCGTCGGCTTCGCCATGCTCGGCGCCATGACCTTCCTGCCGACGTATCTCCAGTACGTCGACGGGGACTCGGCCACCGTCTCCGGCATCCGCACGCTCCCCATGGTCGTCGGCCTGCTCATCGCCTCGATCTTCAGCGGGAACGTGGTGAGCAAGACAGGTCACTACCGGATCTTCCCCGTCGCCGGCTGCGCGGTGATGGGGCTCGGCCTGTATCTGCTCTCCCTGATGGACACCGGCACCGGCGCCTGGCTGGAGTCGCTGTACATGTTCGTGCTGGGCGTCGGCATCGGCCTGTGCATGCAGGTGCTGACGATCGCCGTGCAGAACACCGTGGAGTACGCCGACCTCGGCACCGCCACCTCGGGCGTCACCTTCTTCCGTACGCTCGGCAGCGCCTTCGGCACGGCCGTGTTCGGGACGATCTACGCCAACGCGCTGCGGCCCAACCTCGCGGAGGGGATCGGCTCCGCGGCCGCGGTCTCGGGCACCCAGGACCCGTCGGTCATCGCCCGGGCCGCCGAGAGCCCGTCCGGGCTGCACGGGCTGCCGGACGAGGTGGCGGCGCCGATCGTGCAGGCGTACGCGGACACCCTGCACACCGTCTTCCTCTGGACGGTCCCGGTCGCCGGCGTCGGCTTCGTCGTGGCGCTGTTCCTGAAGCAGGTGACGCTGCGGGACACGGCCCGCGCGTCGGCGCCCGACATGGGCGAGGGCTTCGCCTCCCCCACCACCTCGGGCGACTCGGCGAAGCTGCTCGAACTCTCCGTCGGCAGGATCATGCGCAGGACCGACGTGGACACCGCCCGGCGGGTCGTCGTCGGTTCCGACACCCGGCTCGACCCGGCGGGCGCCTGGGCGGTGATGCAGGTCGAGCTCTTCACCCGGCTGGTCGGGCACGCGAGCCTCGGCCTGATCGCGACGGGGCGCCGGGTCCCTCCGGAGGTACTGCTCCCGGTCTTCGACCGGATGGTGGACGAGGGGTTCCTCACCCGGCACGGCACTCTGCTCTCGCACACCCCGGCGGGCAAGCGCGAGGCGGACGTGATCACGCACGCCTGGTCGGACTGGCTGAGCGCGCGGATCGAGCAGGAGCAGGGCCGCCCGAGCGGGCCGGAGCTGCGGGCCGCGACGGACGCGATCGCGAAGAAGCTGATCGCGGAGGACCTGGCGAACGGCTTCCCGAGGGGCGAGCGCGCGCCGGTGGGCGTCACCTCTGGCTGAGGCGGCGGGGCCCGGCACGCGCCCGCCCCGGGTCGGCCGGGCCGCGCCGGTCGGGCGGGCCCGCGCCGGGGTGCGGCCTCAGTCCGCGTCGACGAAGTCCCCGTCGACGTACACCCATCCGCCCTCGTGGCGCGTGAACCGGCTGTGCTCGTGGAGGGAACCCGGCGTGCCGCCCTGGGTGTAGCGGGCGAGGAAGGTCACCGTTCCCCGCTGGTGGAACGCCGTGCCGTCGGTCGTCTCCCGGATCTCGAGTCCCGTCCAGCGCAGTGTCGGGTCGAAGTCCACCTCGGCGGGGCGTGTCCGCGGCGCCCAGGTGCGCAGCAGGTACGCCTCGTCGCGGACGACGAAGGCGCTGTAGCGGGAGCGCATGAGGAGTTCGGCGGTGGGAGCCGCCGCGGCACCGGAGTGGAAGCGGCCGCAGCATCCTCCGTACGGCGCGGCGAGACCGCAGGGGCAGGGCGAGTCCGCGGTCACGGACGGTGCGGCGGTCATGGACGGGGCGGCGGGCTTCTTGGGGCGGGTGGCGCGTCGGGACATGGGCCCATTGTCGCCCGGGGTGGGAGGGGCGGGATCGCGCCATGTGTACGGGCGGGCTCGCACGACGCTTCCGGGGGCAGGTGGGCGCCCGTATGCTCCTGCGCCGGACGTGAGGGTTACCACCGGTAAAGGGGTTGGGGCATGGAGCGTGCGTCGAGTTCACGTCGGACCTTCGTGGCGGGCGCCGCCGCCGTCACCGGCGGGGTCGCACTCGGCGCCGTACCCGCGGCCCGGGCGCGGGCGCGGACGCCGGCGGCCGTGGCGGGGACGCCGGTGTCCGTCGCCGTCCTCGGCGGCGGGGTCGCGGGACTGACCGCCGCGCACGAACTGGCCGAGCGCGGCTTCGACGTCACCGTCTACGAGCGCCGGGCGCTCGGGGGCAAGGCCCGCTCCATGGACGTCCCCGGCAGCGCGCGCGGCGGCCGGCGGCCGCTCCCCGCCGAACACGGCTTCCGGTTCATCCCGGGCATCTACCACAACCTGCCGGACACGATGCGGCGCATCCCCTTCCCCGGGAACCCCAACGGCGTCTGGGACAACCTCGTCGCGCCCGCGGAGATGGCCTTCGCCCGCACCGGCCGCGAGGACCTGCGCATCCCCCTGCCGTGGCCGGGCCACCGCCCGGCCGAGCTGACCCTCGACGAGATCCGCAGGGCGCTGACCGGCCTCATGGAGACGGCGCGTTCGATCCCGCTCCACGAGGCCGCGTACTTCGTGAACCGTTTCCTCGTCTTCCTCACCAGCTGCGACGAGCGCCGCGACGACACCTGGGAGCGGACCCCCTGGTGGGACTTCCTGCGGGCCGAGCGGATGAGCTACGACTACCAGCGCATCCTGGCCGTCGGCCTCACCCGCAACATCGTCGCGACCAAGGCCGAGGAGGCCAGCACCCGCACGGTCGCCACCCTGCTGGAGGCCTTCGCCTTCAACGCCCTGGGGCGGGGCGCCGACGGGCCGCTCGACCGGATCCTCGACCTGCCCACGAACGAGGCGTGGATCGACCCGTGGGTCGCCCATCTGACGTCGCTGGGCGTGGAGTTCCGCGTCGGATGGACCGTTCGGGAGATGGCCTACGACTCCGGGGCGGGGCGGATCTCCGCCGCGGTCGTCGAGGATCCGCAGGGCGTCCGCCGCTCGGTGACCGCCGACCACTACGTCTCCGCGATGCCGGTGGAACACGCCCGGCGGACCTGGGGCGCCGCGCTGCGGGCCGCGGATCCGCAGCTGGCGCGGTGCGACCGTCTGGAGACGGACTGGATGACGGGCATCCAGTTCTATCTGACCGAACGCGCCCCGCTGCTCGCCGGGCACGCCAACCTCATCGACTCGCCCTGGTCCCTGACCTCGATCCAGCAGGCGGGCCACTGGCCGTCCCGGGACTTCCCTGCGGACTACGGCGACGGCGCGGTCGTGGACTGCCTCTCGGTGGACATCTCGGAGTGGGACCGGCCCGGCATCCTCTACGGCAGGACCGCCAAGCAGTGCACCCCCGCCGAGGTCGCCCGGGAGGTGTGGGCCCAGCTGAAGGCCGCGTTCAACGACACCGGCCGTACGGTGCTGAAGGACAGCGCCCTGCACTCCTGGTTCCTCGACCCCGGCGTCGACGGCCTCGGCACCCCGAACCCGACCAACGACGACCAGCTCCTCATCCACCCGGTCGGCACTTTCCACAACCGCCCGCAGGCCGCCACGCGGATCCCGAACTTCTACCTGGCCGGCGACTACGTGGCCGTCGACATCGACCTGGCCACGATGGAGGGCGCCAACGCCTCCGCCCGCCAGGCCGTCAACGCCCTGCTCGACCGGACGCGCTCGTCCGCCACCCGGTGCACGGTCACGCCGCTCTTCCGCGCCCCCGAGCTGGAGGGCCTCAAGCGGCACGACCGGCTGCGCTACACGCTGGGCCTGCGCAACGCGCTCGACGTGGGCTGAGGGCCCGCGGCCGCCCCGGGGCGGCCGCCCCCTCAGGGCCGGTGGCGCAGCGGATGCCCCTCGGGCACCTCGACCACCGCGATCCGGACGCCGTCGGGGTCCGCGAGCCACATCTCGACCAGCCCCCAGGGCTCCGTCACCGGCTCCCTGATCACCTCGACGTCCTTGCCCCGCAGCTCCTCCCGCACCGCCCGCACGTCGGCCACCTGCATCCAGAGCCGCAGCTCGGGCGGTGCGGCCGGTGCGGCGGCGGCCCGCCCCGACACCTCCAGGAAACCGCCGCCGAGGAAGTAGACCGTCCCCCGCTCCGGTCCTGTGCCGAACTCGCGGTACACCGCGAGACCGAGCGTCTCGCCGTAGAAGCGGCGGGACCGCTCGGGATCGGCCGGGCGGAGGAGAATCCTGCTGCTCAGTACATGCATCCGAGTAGCGTACGACCATGAAACTGACGATTCTCGGAGGCGGCGGATTCCGGGTGCCGCTCGTGTACGGCGCCCTCCTCGGGGACCACGCGGAGGGCAGGGTCGGCCATGTGACGCTGTACGACCTCGACGCCGGGCGGCTCTCGGCCGTGGCCCGGGTCCTCGCCGAGCAGGGGGCCGGGATCCCGGACGCGCCTGAGGTGTCGGCGACGACGGATCTGGACGAGGCCCTGCGCGGGGCCGACTTCGTCTTCTCCGCGATCCGGGTCGGGGGCCTCGAAGGGCGGGCGGCCGACGAGCGGATCGCGCTCGCCGAGGGGGTGCTCGGCCAGGAGACGGTCGGGGCGGGCGGGATCGCGTACGGGCTGCGGACGGTGCCGGTCGTGACGCACATCGCCCTGCGGATCGCCGAACTGGCCCCGGACGCCTGGGTCATCAACTTCACCAACCCGGCCGGTCTGGTCACCGAGGCCATGTCCCGGATCCTGGGAGACCGGGTCATCGGCATCTGCGACTCCCCCGTGGGCCTCGGCCGCCGGGTCGCCCGCATCCTCGGCGCCGCCCCCGACGAGGCGTGGATCGACTACGTCGGCCTGAACCACCTCGGCTGGCTGCGCGGCCTGCGCGTCGGCGGCCGCGACCTCCTGCCCCGGCTGCTCGCGGACGACCAGGCCCTCGGCTCCTTCGAGGAGGGCAGGCTGTTCGGCCCGGAGTGGCTGCGCACGCTGGGCGCAATCCCCAACGAATACCTCCACTACTACTACTTCAACCGCGAGGCGGTGCGCGCCTACCGGGAGGCGGAGCGCACCCGCGGCGCGTACCTCCGGGAGCAGCAGGCCGGCTTCTACAAGGAGATGGGCAAGCCGGACACGCCCGCGCTGGCCACCTGGCGGCGTGTCCTCGCCGACCGGGAGGCGACCTACATGGCGGCCAACCGGGAAGCGGCGGGCGTCGGCGAGCGCGACGAGGACGACCTGGAGTCCGGAGGCTACGAGAAGGTGGCGCTTGCCCTGATGCGGGCGATCGCGCGCAACGAACGCGCCACGCTGATCCTCAACGTCCGCAACCGCACGACCCTTTCGGTGCTCGACGCGGACGCGGTCCTCGAGGTCCCCTGCGTCGTGGACGCGGCCGGCGCGCACCCGGTCTCCGTGGCCCCGCTGCCGTATCACGCGGTGGGCCTGGTGACGGCGGTGAAGGCGGTCGAACGCGAGGTGCTCGCCGCCGCCGAGAGCGGGTCGCGGGGCACCGCGGTCAAGGCGTTCGCCCTGCATCCGCTGGTCGACTCGGTGTCGGTGGCACGCCGCCTGGTCGACGGCTACACCGCGGAGCACGCCGGACTGTCCTACCTCCGAAGCTGAGCCGTACGGCCGACGGACATCTTTACGACCCTGGGGGCACGGCATACGCTCGCGCCCCATGACCTTTCCTGGCACACGCCTGCGCAGGGCGACGGCCGGCCTCGGCGCGGCCGGTCTGCTGACCACCGCTCTGGTGGCGGCCGGACCGGCCGTCGCCGGACCGGCCACCGTCGCGGGCTCCGGCTTCTCGCCTTCCCCCGCCCCCGGACCGGGCTCGGCCTCGGGCTCCGTCACGGAGGGAGCGACCGTCGTCCCCGTCCAGACCACCGGCCCCGCCGACAAGCGGTTCAACCTCGTGGTCATGGGCGACGGTTACACAGCGGACCAGAGGGGCGAGTTCCGGTCGGACGTCGACAAGCACCTGAGCGTCCTGTGGAGCATCGAGCCCTTCGCCTCGTACCGCTCCTACGTCAACGTGTGGGCGGTGGAGGTCCCCTCACCCGAGTCGGGCGTGGACTGCGACCCGGGCCTCGACGCGCCGGCGCGCGACACCCCGCTGAACATGGGCTTCTGGGGCGGCTGCGATCCGGGCAGCGTCCAGCGGCTGCTCACGGTCGACAGCGGCCGCGCCGCCGCGCTCGCGGATCTCGTCCCGGGCACCAGCGGCGCCAACCGGCAGATCGTGGCGCTCGCCAACAGCGACACCTACGGGGGCGCGGGCGGCAGCTACGCCACCGCGTCCGGCGGCAACGCGCTCTCCTCCCTCATCACCCCGCACGAGATCGGCCATTCGCTGGGCAAGCTGCAGGACGAGTACGACTACTACGCCCGGGGCGTCCCCGGCGGCGCGTACTCCGGCCCGGAGCCCGCGTCGGCCCATCACACGCTGCTGACCGAGCGGGAGATGCGCGAGCGGCGCGCGAAGTGGTGGCGGTGGCTGGGCGAGGAGAGCGAGTCGGGCGGGACCATCGGCCGCCACGAAGGCGGGCTGTACAGCACCCAGGGGGTCTGGCGTCCGAGCCGGCACTCCCTGATGAAGACCCTCGGCTACGCCTTCGACCAGGTGGAGCGGGAGGTGATGGTCCAGGCGATCTCGGCGAAGGTGAACCTGATCCAGGACCACACGCCGAACACCAAGCCGATCGGGGCCGACCGCACGGTGTGGGTGGACCCCCTGCACCCGGTCGGGGGCCGGCTCGACGTGGTGTGGCGGCTGGACGGCCGGCCGTTGCGCACCGGGGGCGCGCGCACGGTGGATCTGCGCCCGCTCGGCCTCTCCCCCGGCACCCACGCGCTCACGGCCACGGTGACCGATCCGACCCCGTTCGTCCGGGACCCCGCGGTCCGGGCGTCGGCCGCCCTCACCCGTACCGTCGGCTGGACCGTGGACACCGCGCTGACCACCCCCCGGGACGACGCCAGGGCCGCCTTCGCCGGCCACACCCCGACGGAGTCGCCGGTCGGCGCGCGGTCGGTGGTGTACGCCGACACCACCCATCCCACGCACCGCACGCCCTCCGTGCGGTGGGCCCTGGACGGGCGGACGGTCGCCGTTCGGGGCAACGACCGTGATCTGGACCTGTCTTCGCTGCGGCTCGCTCCCGGGACGCACACGCTGACGGCCCGCATCCCGGGGACGACGGCGGAGTTGAGGTGGACGGTGGACGCCCGTCCGGCCTCGGTGTCGTACGAACTGTCGCCGCCGCTGCGGACGGTGGAGCGCCCCGGACGCCCCGTCGAGTACGTCTACGACGGGGAGTTCACGATGAGGCTGTCGGCCCGGGACGACCGGGAGGGCTCCGTGGTGAGCCAGTTCCGCGTGGACGGCGACGGCTGGTACACGTACTACGGCTGGCCGACGGACGCCGACGGGCCCTTCCGTTTCTCCCCGAGCGGCACGGTCGTCGACGACCTCGTCCACGGCAAGCTCGGCCGGAGCCGCGCCGTCCCCTGGGACGACGCGACGCCGGACTACGGCACGCACCGCGTGGAGTACCGCACGATCGACGCGGCAGGGAACATCGGCCCGGCGAAGAGCTTCCTGGTCACACTGGTGAAGCCGGGGAGCCGGGCCTCGTGACCCGCGGCACGACCCACGCACCGGCCGAGGGGGCCTGACCGACGAGAGGGCACTGACCGACGACGAAGCCCGCGGGCCGTGGGGCCCGCGGGCTTCGTCGGACCGGCGGTAGGCCTCTGGCAACCGTACGGACCGGTCGTACGGCCGGAGCCGGACGTCGGCACCTGCGGTCGAGGCGTGCGGCCGGACCGTCGGTCAGAGCTTGCGGGCGACGCCGGCCCAGCCCGGGATCGGGTCGTCCCCCTGCACCGGAACGGGCTCGCCCAGCTCCGGGTGCCATTCGGCGGTGAGGGTGACGCCAGGCTCGACCGGCTCCATGCCGGCGAAGAACGCCGCCAGTTCGTCGCGCGAGCGCGGGCGCAGGGTCAGTCCCCGCGCCTTGTACATGGCGGCGGCCCGCGCCGCGCCCTCGGGGTCGAAGTCCCCGGTGACGTGGGAGAGGACGAGGTAGCTCCCCGGTGCGAGCTTCTCGACGATCTTGCCGACGAGTTCGTAGGCGCCGTCCTCGTCCCCGACGAAGTGCAGCAGGGCCAGCATCGAAAGGGCGATGGGCTGGTCGAAGTCAAGGACCTTTCCAGCCCTTTCGAGGATGACCTCGGGCTCACGGGCGTCCGCCTGGATGTACTCGGTGGCCCCTTCGGGCGTCGAGCGCAGCAGGGCGGCCGCGTGCGCGAGGACGATCGGGTCGTTGTCGCAGTAGACGATCCGCGACTCCGGCGCGACCTGCTGGGCTATCTGGTGCAGGTTGGGCTCGGTCGGGATGCCGGTACCGATGTCCAGGTACTGGCGTACGCCGTTGGCGCCCAGCCAGCGGATGGCGCGGTGCATGAAGGCCCGGTTGACGCGGGCCATGTCCCGGCCCCGGGCGTCGACGGTGAGGAGCTGGCGGGCCATCTCCTCGTCGACGGGATAGTTGTCCTTGCCGCCCAGGAACCAGTCGTACATCCGCGCCGGATGCGGCTTGCTGGTGTCGATCCGTACGGCTGCGGGGTCCTGGGTCATCGGCGCTCCTGGTCGGCGGAGAGGAACTGTGGTCGGTGGAGCAAGAGTTACGCGACGGTAGGGGTGTGACGGAAGAGGTCAGGTCAACAGAAAGTCGGCTTGACCGGATTTCGCTCCTTGAATGAAGGCGGCGATCTCCCCGTGCGTGTAGATGAGCGCTGGTCCCTCAGGGTCTGCGGACTGTCGCACGGCGACTCTGCCGTCGGCCAGCTTCATGGCCTCCACGCAGTTGCCGCCGTTGCCGCCGCTCCACGGCTTGTGCCATCCCTCGGCACCGAGATCCGCGGCGGGCATGCCGTTGTATATGCGATCCATTCACAGCTCCTTGCGGAGATCCCGGAAGATCTCCTTCGTACGTTGTGCAGTCGCGGCCTGGGCCGCCATGCGGTCCATGACCTCGAGATGGGAGGCCACCTCCGGGCGCGCGTCGAGGTAGACGGCGCCGGTCAGGTACTCGCTGTAGACCATGTCCGGGAGTTCGGGCATGGCGAAGCGGAAGAGGACGAACGGTCCGTAGGTGCCGGGGTGGTGGCCGGACGCGAACTCCGCGATCTGCAGGGTGACGTTCGGCAGCTCGGACGCTTCGAGCAGCCGGTCGAGCTGGTCGCGCATCACCTGGGGCCCGTCGCCGACCGGTCGGCGGAGCACCGTCTCGTCCATGATCACCCAGAACTTCGGGGCGTCGTCCCTGGTCAGCAGGGACTGACGCTCCATCCGCAGGGCTACATGTCGCTCGATGTCCTCGGCATCACTGCCGCCCACCGCCCCGCTGCGCAGAATGGCACGGGCGTACGACTCGGTCTGGAGAAGACCGGGGATGAACTGTGGTTCGTAGGCCCGGATGAGGCTCGCGGCCCCCTCCAGGCTGACGTACATGGAGAACCAGCCGGGCAGCACGTCATGGAACCGCTGCCACCAGCCGGGAAGGTTCGCCTCCTCGGCGAGGGCGATGAACCCCTCCGCCTCGGATTCGGCGATGCCGTACGCCTTCAGCAGCAGCTGGACGTACGGAATCTTCAGCGCGACCTCCGCGGTCTCCATCCGCCGGATGGTGGCCGGGGCGACCCGGAGGACCTTGGCGGCTTCCTCCCGTTTCAGGCCGGCCCGCTCGCGCAGGTCCTGAAGCCGCTTGCCGAGAACGACCTGTCCCACCGTGGGGGCGGACCGCGGCTCGCTCACTCTCAGACCTCCCCGACGCGCTGTTTGGACCGAGTGTGCCATGAAGAGAGGACAGAGAGAACACGGCACTTTGCAATTTTCAGAGTGCCACTTGCCAAGTGTCCGCTTCGGGAGCAGAGTATTCCGGTGAACCAGTACGCGCTGCTGCCGCGCGCCGCCGCGGTGGGGGCGACGTACGGCACTGCTTACCCACTGTTGTGAGGAACCGGTCGTGGCTTCTGGTAACGCGCTCCCCTCAGGCCTTATGAGCCCTCGCGTCACGACCCAGCGCCCACGGACCGATACCGCTCGCAGCGCTTCCCCTCGCACCGGCGCCCCGCGCGCCGACATCCGCCGCTTCGCCTTCGAGCTGCCCGCCCGCACGGTGTCGGTGGCACGCGCCCGCAGACTGGCGGAGGAACGCCTCATTCTGTGGGGCTGCGATCCGGAGATACGCGACACGGTGACGCTCATCGTCTCCGAACTGGTCACCAACGCGGTCGTGCACACCGCGAGCACCCACGTCGTCTGCGAACTCCGCGAGGGCGAGGAGCAGTTGCGCATAGCGGTACGCGACGAGGGCGGACCCGCCGATCCGCGGATACGCGACTGCGGCGAGGAGGAGCGGGGCCGGGGCCTGGTCCTCGTGGACGCCTTGTGCAGCGCCTGGGGCGCGGACAGCACCGGTCACGGGACCGCCAGAATCGTCTGGGCGGAACTGGCCCACGGCACGGGGCAGTCGTGCTGAGGTCGATGGCGACGCTGCTCACGCCGCGCTCCCGCCGCTCCCCCGACGCCGGATCGACGCGCCTGGTCGTCCCCCCGCAGTTCCGTACGGCACTGGGCTGCGACGCCGTCGGCGTTCCGGCCCGCTACGGCTTCCGGGTGCTGTCCCGGCTGCCCGCGAAGGGCTGTGTGTACGCGGACAGTGACTGGTGGTGGTGGCTGGTCCCCGCGGGCTCCGACCTGGATCTGAGGTGGCCGCTGCCGGCCTGCTACGCCCCGGAGGCGGAGATCCCCGACCGGGGGCCCCGGCTGATCCACCACCCGGACGGCACGTCGCCGTACACGCCGCCGATCCCCCTCTATCTGCTCGCCTGCCAGCTGACGGGCACGGCCCCCTCCTGGCCGCCCCTGCGCAGGCCCGCCGACGGCGTAGTGTCGGCCCATGTTCTCCCCCCAGGGCCCGACAGCCCGTGAGCTGGTGGTGCAGGCGCTCTCCTCGGTGGAGCGCGGCTACGACCTGCTGGCCACTCGGTTCGACGCGACCCCCTTCCGCACCTCTGACCGGCTGCTTGCCGCGGTGAGCGACACGCTCCGCCCCCTGGGGCCCTTCGGGTCGGGCCTCGACGTGTGCTGCGGTACCGGCGCCGGCCTCTCCGTCCTCGACGCGGTGTGCACGGACGGGATCACGGGCGTCGACTTCAGTACGGGCATGCTGGCCGAGGCGCGCCGGGCCCATCCGGCGGCCGCCCTGGTCCGTGCGAACGTGCTGGCACTGCCCTTCAGCTCGGCCTTCGACCTGGCGGTCAGTTTCGGCGCCTTCGGCCACTTCCTCCCCGAGGAGCAGGGGCCGCTCTTCGCCCAGGTCCACGCCGCCCTCCGTCCGGGCGGCACGTTCGCCTTCCCCCTGCCGGCCCCGCCGCCCGTCGGTTCGCTGCCGTACTGGACCCTCTTCGGCTTCGACGCCGTCATGCGGGTACGGAACGCGGTGCGGCGGCCGCCGTTCGTCATGTACTACCGGACCTTCCGCCTCGCGGACGTCCGGGCGAACCTGGAGCGGACGGGGTTCACGGTGGAGCTGCTGCCGATGGAGCCCCTGGGGCGCCGGGACGACGGGAGCCCGCAGTGCCGTCTGGTGGTGGCCCGCCGGGCATAGGCGCCGAAGGAAGGCGTGCTACGGCGAAAGCAATGGTGAACGACGAAAAGTGCCGGTCGAGAGAGCTCGACCGGCACTTCTACTGTGTGTCCGAGGGGGGACTTGAACCCCCACGCCCGATAAAGGGCACTAGCACCTCAAGCTAGCGCGTCTGCCATTCCGCCACCCGGACCGGGTGTGCCGCTTCGGGGGTGTTCCCCGCGGCGACATGGATAACTCTACCAGGGGTTCGAGGTGCCTTTCACCGGTGTTTCCCGTGGTCAGTGGGGTGCGGGCACCCCTGAGCCCGTGATCCGGGCCACGGCCGGGCGAGGGTCGCACGGACGGTCATGGTGCGCGTACGCCGGGTAGCGCGACCAGGCCGCACGGCCCCGTGCGCTCCTCGTGGGGGCGGATCGTCCGTTCGCCGGGTGGGTGAGGCCGCTCCCGGGTCAGCAGTCCTTCTCGCGCAGGGAGTGGAGGTGCGCGCCGGACCGGCGGGCGAAGTCGAAGGACTCGACGGGGTTGTCGCGCTCCGCCTGCCAGTGAGGGGCGTGGCGTCCGTGGTGGGTGCGGTTCACCGCCGAGATGAAGCGCCGGTAGTCGATGTCCCCGTCCCCGACGTCCGACATGCGGTAGCCGTCGCGGACGGAGTCGTCGCGTTCGCCGTCCTTGACGTGGAAGAGCGGATAGCGGTGGGGCTGGTCGAGGACGTAGCGCAGCGGGTCGAAGGGGGCGGGGGTGCCGTCGGCACGGCGGGAGAAGCGGTGCTGGGCGACGTAAGCCCAGTAGACGTCCATCTCCAGGTGGACGAGGTCGGGGTCCGTCTCGGCGAGCAGCACGTCGTAGAGGCGGACGTCCGGCTGGTCGGTGGCGAAGGAGAACTCCTCGGCGTGGTTGTGCTGGTAGAACTTCATGCCGCGTTTCCTCGCCGCGGCGCCGTACTGGTTGAACTCCTCGGCGCAGCGCTTCCAGCCGTCGACGGTGGCGCCGTAGCGCCAGGGTCCGGAGGCGGTCCCGATGTGCGGGAGACCGAGCGCCTCGGCGTCGTCGAGGACCCGGGTGAGGTTCTGGGCGAAGGTGTAGGCCGTGGGGTCGGAGGAGGAGTGGCCGACGTGGCTGCCGATGCCGCGCAGGCCGTGGTCGCGGGTGAGCCGCTTGAGCTGCGCGAGGGTGATGGGGCCGGCCGAACCCTGGGTGTAGCCGGCGAACTCGACCTCGTCGTAGCCGTACTTCTTCAGCTCGGCGAAGACGGTGGCGAAGCCGAGCGTGGAGACCTTGTCGCGCAGGGAGTAGAGCTGGATGCCGAGCCGGCCCGGGGGCAGGACGGGGCGGCCCCGGCCGTCGCCGCGGGCGGCGGGGTCGGCGGCGGTCGCTCCGGCGTCCCCCGCGGCGGCGGTCGCGGTCGGGGCGGCGGCGCCCAGGAGCGCCGCGGCCGTGGTGCCGGCGGCGACGCCGAGCATGTTCCGTCTGCTGAGCCTACGGGTGAGTACGGGGTCGGGGGACGTGCTGAGGATACGGCGGCTGCGGCTCATCTGTGGATAACTCCTGATCGTCGGTGGGGAGCTGCTTGACTGGAGTCCGGTCAGCAGAGACCGGCCAGTCGGAGCAGCAGGGACTTCACCTCGGTGGCCGCGACGCGGCCGCCGACGGTGCGGGGGGTGGAGCACAGGATGAGCGGACCTTCGTCGTCGCTCGTGGGGAGGCGGCCATGGCTGCCGCGAATAGGTGAGGGGTCGAGGGGCACGACCGCGAGCCGGTAGCGCATGCCGAGCTTCTTGCGGGCGATCGCCTTCGCCGCTCTGATCCGTACGTACGGGTCGTGCGGGTCCATGAACAGCTCGACGGGGTCGTAGCCGGGTTTGCGGTGGATCTCGACGAGCGGGGCGAAGTCGGGCGCCTTGGTGTCGTCGAGCCAGTAGTAGTACGTGAACCACGCGTCGGGTTCGGCGAGCGCGACGAGCTCCCCGGAGCGGGGGTGGTCGAGACCGTGTTCCTTCTTGCCCGCGTCGTCGAGGAGCCGCTCGATGCCGGGCAGACCGGCGAGGGCTTCACGGGTGGCGGCCATCTCGCCGGGGTCCTCGGGGCGGCGGACGTACACATGGGCCACCTGGTGGTCGGCGACGGCGAACGCGCGGGAGGCCATCGGGTCCAGGTACTCCATGCCGTCCTGGGTGTGGACCTCCAGGAGGCCGGCGCGGCGCAGGGCCCGGTTGATGTCGACGGGCCGGCTCACCCGGGTGATGCCGTACTCGGACAGGGCGACGACCGTGCGTCCTTCGGCCCGGGCGTCGTCGAGGAGTGGGGCGAGTGCGGCGTCGAGTTCGGCGGCGGCGCGGAAGGACCGGGGGTCGTCGGGGCCGTGGCGCTGGAGGTCGTAGTCGAGGTGGGGGACGTAGCACAGCGCCAGGTCGGGATGGCGGGTGCGCAGGATGTGCCGGGTGGCGTCGATGATCCACCGGCTGGAGACCAGATCGGCGCCGGGCCCCCAGAAGTGGAAGAGGGGGAAGGTGCCGAACTCCGCGGTGAGTTCGTCGTGGAGGGCCGGGGGCCGCGTGTAGCAGTCGGGCTCCTTGCGGCCGTCGGCGTAGTAGACGGGACGGGGGGTGACGGTGATGTCGGTGTCGGCGCCCATGGCGTACCACCAGCAAATGTTGGCGACGGTGTAGCCGGGGTGCGCGCGCCGGGCGGCGTCCCAGAGTTTGTCGCCCGCGACCAGGCCGTTGTGCTGGCGCCACAGGAGCACGTCGCCGAGTTCGCGGAAGTACCAGCCGTTGGCGACGATGCCGTGTTCGGAGGGAAGGGTTCCGGTGAGGAAGGTGGACTGGGCGGTGCAGGTGACGGCCGGCAGGACGGTGGAGAGGGCGGCCTGGGAGCCGTTGCTCCCGAGGGCCTTGAGCCGGGGCATATGGGCGAGGAGGCGGGGGGTGAGGCCCACGACGTCGAGGACCAGAAGGGGGGTGGGACGGATGTCGCCCGGCGGGGTGGTCATGGGAGTTCCTTGAGGCCGAGGTCGGTGAGGAGGTCGCGGGCGAGTGCGAGTTCGGCGGCGATGCCGTCGGCGAGACGGGCGCGGGTGCGGGGGCGCTCCGCGGCCGGGAGGGCCTGCCAGGTGTAGGTCTCGACCTCCAGGTGGTGGGTGAGCGGGTGGGGGCCGCCGACGAGAAGGGCGAGGGTGTCCTGGAGCACGGAGAGGGTGGAGGTGAGCGGCGGGGCGGGCGGTGCGTGGAGGGGGACGTGGAAGTGGGCACGCCAGGGGGCGCTCTCGGGGAGGGATCGGCCGGCAAGGGCCTCGGGCAGGTCGTCGGTTCCGCGGAGACCCGCGTGGGTGTCGACGCGGGTCTGGTGGAGGAAGCGGGGTTCGGCGAAGGCGGCGAGCGCGGCGCGGACGTCGGGGAGATGCGGATCCTCGGCGTGGAGCGCCGCGGAGAGCTGGGCCTTGACGACGGGGATGGCGGCGGCGGCGAGGGCGTCCAGGGCGGTGCGCGGGTCCTCGAAGGAGGTGGCGAGGTGGCAGGTGTCGACGCAGACGCCGATGCGGGGGTTCGAGACGGCGGTGAGGGGGGTGATCGCGTCGGCGGTGGTCTCGACGACACAGCCGGGCTCGGGTTCGAGGCCGATCCGGACGCTCTTCCCGGTGAGCTCCTGGAGGGCGTCGAGCCGGTGGGCGAGCGTGGTGAGGGCGGTGTGGGCGGTGTCGGCGGCGCGGGAGTCGAAGGGGGTGCGCCAGGCGATCGGCAAGGTGGAGACGGAGCCGTCGGTGATGTCGTCGGGGAGGAGTGAGGCGAGGAGCCGGGCCAGGTCGGTGGTGTGGGCGAGGCGTTCGGGGCGGGTCCAGTCCGGCTGGTAGACCCGGTATTTCACTTCTTCGGCACCGAAGCCCTCGTAGGGGAAGCCGTTGAGGGTGACGACCTCGAGGCCGCGGCGGTCGATCTCGGCGCGCAGGGCGCGGAGCGAGGCCGGGTCGGTGGTGAGGGAGCGGGCGGCGTCACGGGCGAGCCAGAGGCCGATGCCGAGGCGGTCGCGGCCGAGGCGTCGGCGGACGGGTTCGCAGTGGTCGCGCAGTTGGGCCAGGACGCCGTCGAGGGTCTCGGCGGGGTAGACGTTGGTGCAGTAGGCGAGGTGGACGGTGGACCCGTCGGGGTGGCGGAAGCGCATCGCGTGCCCGCCTCATTCCCCGCCGCGGAGGATGGAGTTGCCCTCGTGGAGGGCCGGGGCGGAGGGGAGGTCGAGCCGGAGGCGGCCGCTGAGGCCGTAGAAGGCGACGGGGTTGCGCCACAGGACCCGGTCCACGTCGTCGTCGGAGTAGCCGGCGGCGAGCATCGCGTCCCCGACCTTGCGGGTCTTGAGGGGGTCGCTCTTGCCCCAGTCGGCGGCCGAGTTCACCAGGACGCGGTCGAGCCCGTGGTCCTTGAGCACCGCGACCATGCGGTCCTCGTCCATCTTGGTGTCCGGGTAGATGGAGAAGCCGAGCCAGGCCCCGCTGTCGGCGGCCTCCTTGACGGTGGTCTCGTTGAGGTGGTCGAGGAGGACCCGGTCAGGGGCGAGAGCGGACTCGCGGACCACGTCGAGGGTGCGGCGCAGCCCGGCGAGCTTGTCGCGGTGCGGGGTGTGGACGAGGGCGGGGAGGCCGTGGTCGGCCGCGAGCTGGAGCTGCGACGCGAGGGCCGTGTCCTCGGCGCGGGTCATGGAGTCGTAGCCGATCTCGCCGACGGCGACGACGTTGTCCTTGACGAGGTAGCGGGGCAGGGCGTCGAGGACGGGAGTGCAGCGGGGGTCGTTGGCCTCCTTGGGGTTGAGGGCGAGGGTGCAGTGGTGGGCGATGCCGTGCTGGGCGGCTCGGAACGGCTCCCAGCCGAGGAGGGAGTCGAAGTAGTCGAAGAAGGAGTCCGGTGAGGTGCGGGGCTGCCCCAGCCAGAAGGAGGGTTCGACGAGGGCGCGGACTCCGGCCTCGTACATGGCCTGGTAGTCGTCCGTGGTGCGCGAGGACATGTGGATGTGGGGGTCGAAGATGCGCATCAGGACGTCTCCGTGGGGGCGGTGAGGGCGAGGACGCGGTGGAGGTCTTCGGGGACGGGGCGGCCGGCGGCGGAGCGTTCGGCGGCGTAGTCGGTGAGCATCCGGGCGAGTTCGCCGTCGCCGCGGGCCCGGTGGGCGAGACCGGCGACGGCGTCGAGGGGGACGCCGGTGAAGAGGCACTTCAGGACGCCGTGGCGCCAGACGTGGGGAGGCAGGTGGGCGGCGGCGTAGGGGCCGAGGGCCGCGGAGAGGAGCGTGGTGTCGTGGGTGCGCAGGGCGTCCTCGACGAGGGGGACGGTCTCGGGGCCGGTGACGAGCGACGGGAGGGCGAGGAGGACGGCGCGGCGCTCGGGGGCGGCGCCGTGCCGGTAGAGACGGGTGAGGGTGTCGGGGTCGGCGCGGGCCTCGCGGAGGAGGAGGGTGCGGACGGAGTCGGCGTGCTCGGGGCCGCAGTGCCGGCCGGCGGAGGCGAAGCGCAGTTCCCAGGCGGGGGTACGGACGGCCGCTTCGGCGAGGGCCTGGTCGAGCCAGTCGCGGGCGGAGTCGGTCAGCATGCCGTGGCCTCCCCGGGGGCGCGTCGGTCGCGGAGGAAGGAGAGGGAGGCGCGGGCGAGGTCGGGGCCCGCGTGGGAGTGGCGGGGCAGTTCGACGACGGTGAGACCGGTGTAGCCGGCGGCGGTGACGTCGGCGAGCGCGGCGAGGACGGGCGGGAAGTCGATCTCGCCCTCGCCGAAGGGGAGGTGTTCGTGGACGCCCCGGCGCATGTCCTCGATCTGGACGTGGTGCAGCCAGGGCGCGGCTGCGCGGACGCAGTCGGCCGGGGAGGCGTCCTCCAGGCACTGGCAGTGGCCGATGTCGAGGGTGAGCCCGAACAGCGCCGGGTCCGGGTCGCCGAGGAGACGGCGCAGGCGGTGGAAGTCGTCCAGCGTGGAGAGGAGATGACCGGGTTCGGGTTCGATGGCGAGGGGGACGCGGGCGGCTGCCGCCGCGTCGAGGACCGGGCCGAGAGCTTCGACGAGGCGCTTCCAGGCGGTCTCGGGGGAGGCTGGTTCGGGGTCGACGCCACTGAAGCAGTGGACGGCGTGGGCGCCGAGGTCCTCGGCGACGCGCACGGCGCGGACGAGCAGCCGGGTCCGTGCGGCGCGGGCGTCGGGGTCCGGGTCGAGCAGGGAGGGGCCGTGCTTGCGACGGGGGTCGAGGACGTAGCGCGCGCCGGTCTCGACGGTGACGCCGAGGCCGAGGGCGTCGAGCCGCCGGGCGACCTGCGCCGTGCGGGCCGCGAGGTCGGGGGCGAGGGGGTCGAGGTGCATGTGGTCGAGGGTGAGACCGACCCCGTCGTAGCCGAGGCCGGCGAGGAGGACCAGGGCGTCGTCGAGCCGGAGGTCGGTGAGGCCGTTGGTGCCGTAGCCGATGCGGAGAGCGGGGGCCGCGGGCGGCGCGGTGGGCGCCTCGGGCGGGTGGGGGGTCGGGCTCATGTGGGGCTCACCTTCCGTGCGAGGCGCCGGGCGAGCGGGACGAGGGTCAGGAGGGCGAGGCCCGTGACGGGACAACCGGAGCGGGCGGCGAGAGCGGCCTGGAGCGGGATCAGGGCACGGATACCGGCGCCCACGGAGCGCTGCGTGAGCTCCGGGGAGGGGTTGAGCGCCGCGTGCAGGAGGGGGGTGACGGGCGCGCGGGCGTAGGCGAGGGCGAAGGCGCCGCAGACGACCCGGGGGAGTAACGCGGGCCACGCCGACGCCCGCCCGCCCGCCGCCACGGGCGCGCCGGGTGCGGCCGGGTGCCGGAAGGGGCCTTGGGCGGGTGACGTCCGGGGGACGCCGAGGGTGGGTGGCTGCCGGGGGGCGCCGGATACGGGCGCCTTGCGGGGGGCGCCGGGTGCGGCCGGGCGCCCCAGGGCGCCGGGAGCGGGAGCGGGAGTGGGTCGGGGGGCGGTGCCCCCGCGCGCGGTGAGGCCGGAGGTCGCCGCGGCCACGGCCAGGGTGGTGGCCAGGGCGAGTAAGGGAGCCCGGGTGGAGCCGCCGTGGGCTTCGTGGCGGGAGACGGCGGTGACCGCGTAGGTGTGGGTGGCCAGCAGGGCGGCGGCGGGGAGGGGGCGGGGGGAGGGAGGGGCCCCCGTGGCGGTGGCTCCGAGAAGAAGGTCCAGGGCCCGGGCCGCCCCCATCGCCGCCGGCCCCGCCGGTGTGTGTTTGAGGCGGAGGTCGTAGGCCCAGACCGTGGCCGCGAGGGCGGTGGCGACCGCGAGGGCCGGGCGGCCGGCGCGGGCGGCGAGGCCGAGGCCCGCCGCCGTCAGGGCGGCGGACGCCCCGAGCGCCGCCCCGGGGCTGATGCGGCCGGAGGGGAGGGGGCGGTGGGGGCGGTCGACGGCGTCCTCCTCGCGGTCGGCCCAGTCGTTGAGCGCCATGCCGGCCTCGTAGAGGCAGAGGGAGGAGCCGATGGCCAGGAGGGTGGCGCTGTTCGGGCGCACCCCCGCGGCGGCGGCGCCCGCCAGGGCGTCGCCGGGCACCGTGAAGAGCGCGGAGACCCGGAGCAGTTCCGCCCACGCGGCCCCTCGCGCCCCGTGCCCGGGCCCGGGCACTCCGCCCTGAGCCGCCGCCGCCCACGCCCCCGCCCCGGCCCCGGCGCCTGCGGCCCTGATCCCGGCCGCTTCCGGCCCGGCCGCCCCGGGTGTCCCGGCCGCCTCTCCCCCGGCCCGCTCCCGTCCGGCTGTCCCGCCGTGCGGTCCGGGCGCCCCGGCCGCCCCTCCCCCGGCCCGCTCCCGTCCGGCCGCCTGCTCGTGCGGTCCGGGCGCCCCGGCCGCCTCCCCGCCAGCCCCTCCCCGCCCAGCCGTCCCGCCGTGCGGTACGGCTGTCCCGCCGTGCGGTCCGGGCCTCTGCCCATGTGCCCCCGCCGCCGCCTCGGGGCCCGCTCCGCCGGGCGTCCCCGGCGCCATCGGGCTTTCCGCGTCGCTCATCGGGACTCCCCCAGGCGGGCGCCGAACGCGATCAGGCGGGCGTACTGGTCGGACAGGGCCGCCGGGGGTGTGCCCTCGGGGTCCTTGAAGTAGAAGGCGAGGTCGTGCAGGGGGCCCGAGAGGCCGGTTTCGTGGGCGCGGGCGGTCAGCCGGGCGAGGTCCAGAACGAGGGGCGCGGCGAGAGCCGAGTCGCAGCCCTGCCAGGTGGTCTGGAGGGTCATGCGGGAGCCGAGGAAGCCGTCGAAGGCGATGTGGTCCCAGGCGGTCTTCCACTCCCCCAGGGCGGGGACGTCGTCGATGTGCACCTCGCCCTCCACCCCGGGTCCGAGGACGTCGGCGAGGACGCGTTCCTTGCCCGCGTTCTTCGCCGCCGCGGCGGCGGGGTCGGCGAGGGCGGCCCCGTCTCCGCCGCCCAGCAGGTTGGTGCCGGACCACGCCCGTACGTCCAGCGCGCGTTGGAGGAACATCGGGGCGAGGACGGAGCGCAGGAGGGTCTGGCCGGTCTTGCCGTCCCGGCCCGCGTGCGGCAGGCCGCTCGCCGCCGCGGCCGCGGCGAGGGCGGGGTGCCGCAGTCCGGTGGAGGGGGTGAAGTTGACGTAAGGGCAGCCGGCCCGGAGGGCGGCGGCGGCGTAGAGGGAGCTGGGAGGGAGCCCGGCGCCCCCCGGCGCCGGCTCGGTCGAGGCGACGTTCAGGACGACGACCCTGGCCAGGTCCCGCCGCCGCCGGAAGTCGTCCAGGTCGGCGGTGAAGGCGGAGACGAGTTCCTCCTCGGTCCGGGTGTCTCCCGGTCGGGGTCCTCCGGGGCGGATCTCCGCTTCGGCGGCGTCGAGTTCGGCGGCGACGGCGGTGGCGAGGCCGTGCGGGAGCACGCCCGCCGCGGTCAGTGCCTCGGCCCGTTTGGGCAGGGGGCATTCCGCCGTGTCGTGCCCGCCGAAGACGAGGGCCGCGAGTGGGGGGAGCCCGGCGGTGGCGAGGGCGTCGGTCTCGGTCACCATGCCGGTCGGCGGGTGGAGGCCCGCCGTCATGGCGGCCCAGCCGGCCACCACCGTCGTTGCGACACTGCCTCTCGCCCCGATGAGCCAGACTCCCGTTCGTGTTCCGGTGGTCACGTCCTGCCTCCCTGGGCTGTGGTGGAGACGGCGGGCGGGGGGTACGGCGCCTCCCCGCCCGCCGCCGGCTGCGCGGGAGCTCCCGGGCCCGTCCGCGGGCGGGCCCGGACCGGGTCCGGGCCGTGCCGGCGCCGGGCCGAAGGGCGGCCTGGCGGCACGTTCCGGACGCTCCCTACGGAGTGAGTTCCTTCAGTCGGTTGTGGCCGAAGGACACCTGGTCGTCGGCTCCGTGGTTCTGGAGGCCGATGTGGCCGTTCTTCAGGCTGCGCGCGGGGCCGGTGTCGGTGACGTCGCTGATCTTCACGCCGTCGAGGAACACCTGGAGCCGTTCACCGCGCACGGGGATCTCATCACTGCTCCGTCGGCGAGCGGTCCGACCGTGAGCAGGGCGGGCGTCTTCCTGGTTCGGAGTCGTATTCCGTGCACGAAGCGTCCTCCGGGGTGGGGCCGGATGTGCGGGTGGGCGAGGACCGGCGGGCGCCGTCGACGCGGTCCCGCCGGGACAGTTACGTCATGTACACATCAGCGAAGGTAGCCGGGTTCGTCCACCGCGGAAAGCCCTTGCGCGCCACCGCGGCCGAACTTTCCCCCGCGAGAGGACAAAGACTCCTGAGGGCAGCCCGGACCGGCCCGGTGGCGTGGGCGCGCCACCCGGCCCGGGCCCGCGCGGGCCGGCCGCCGGCCGACGAGAGGTGCGGAGGGGGCTCTAGCGTTCACCCCCGAAGGCCGCGTCGAAGGAGGCCGACGGGGGATCGAAGTCGTATCTCCGGAGGATGGAGAGCGCTTCGGGCGCGCCGGTCAGCCGGTCCATGCCGGCGTCCTCCCACTCCACCGAGATCGGACCGGCGTAGCCGATCGAGCGGAGCATGCGGAAGACGTCCTCCCACGGAACGTCGCCGTGTCCGGCCGAGACGAAGTCCCAGCCGCGCCGCGGGTCGCCCCAGGGCAGGTGCGAACCGAGCCGGCCGTTGCGGCCGTCGAGCCGGCGCCGGGCCTCCTTGCAGTCCACGTGGTAGATGCGGTCGCGGAAGTCCCAGAGGAAGCCGACCGGATCCAGGTCCTGCCAGACGAAGTGACTCGGATCGAAGTTGAGCCCGAACGCCGGACGGTGGTCGACCGCCTCCAGCGCGCGCTGGGTGGTCCAGTAGTCGTACGCGATCTCACTGGGATGGACCTCGTGCGCGAAGCGGACGCCCTCGGCGTCGAAGACGTCGAGGATGGGGTTCCAGCGTTCGGCGAAGTCCTCGAAACCGCGCTCGATCATCCGCTCCGGGACCGGCGGGAACATCGCCACCAGGTGCCAGATCGACGATCCCGTGAAACCGACGACGGTGTCGACGCCCAGGGCCGCCGCGGCCCGTGCGGTGTCCGCCAGCTCGCGGGCCGCCCGCTGCCGTACGCCCTCGGGCTCACCGTCCCCCCAGATCCGGGCGGGGACGATCGCCTGGTGCCGTTCGTCGATCGGATGGTCGCAGACGGCCTGCCCCACCAGGTGGTTCGAGACGGCCCAGCACTTCAGCCCGTACTTCTCGAGCAGGGCGTGCCGGCCGGCGACGTACGACGGGTCGGCGAGCGCCTTGTCGACCTCGAAGTGGTCGCCCCAGCAGGCCAGTTCGAGGCCGTCGTAGCCGAAGTCGCGGGCGAGTCGGCAGACCTCCTCCAGGGGCAGGTCGGCCCACTGGCCGGTGAAGAGGGTGAAGGGACGTGGCACGGCACTGCCTCCATTACTCCTGTACGGCGGTGTAGACGGCGTTCTTCTGGGCGCTCTCCTCGACGGCGGCCAGGACCCGCTGGACCTGGAGCCCGTCGGCGAAGGACGGGGCCGGAGGGGTGCCGGACGCGACGGCGAGGACCAGGTCGCGGGCCTGATGGACGAAGGTGTGCTCGTAGCCGAGCGCGTGGCCCGGCGGCCACCAGCCCTCCAGGTACGGGTGCTCGGGCTCGGTCACCAGGATGCGGCGGAACCCGGCGGTGCCGGCCGGTTCGGTGTGGTCGTGGAAGGACAGCTCGTTGAGCCGCTCCAGGTCGAAGGCGAGGGACCCCTTCTCCCCGTTGATCTCCAGACGCAGGGCGTTCTTGCGGCCCGCGGCCATCCGGGTCGCCTCGAAGGAGGCGAGCGCCCCGGACGCGAGCCGTCCGGTGAACACCGCCGCGTCGTCCACCGTCACCGCGCCGTACGCCCCGCCCGCCGCGGAACCGGAGAGACCCGCCGACACCCCGGCGAGCAGCGGCCGTTCGCGGACGAAGGTCTCGGTGAGCGCCGAGACCCCGACCAGCGGTTCCCCCGCGAGGTACTGCGCGAGGTCGACGGCGTGGGCCCCGAGGTCGCCCAGCGCCCCCGACCCGGCGTGCTCGCGCTCCAGGCGCCAGGTCAGCGGGAAGCCCCGGTCGACCAGCCAGTCCTGCAGATAGGTGACGCGCACGTGCCGCAGCTCGCCGAGCCTGCCGGCCTCGATCAGCCGCCGGGCGTACGACAGGGCCGGCACCCGGCGGTAGTTGAAGCCGACCATGGCGATCTGGCCGCGGGCGGCCGCCGCCTCGGCGGCCGCGACCATGGCCTCGGCCTCGGCGACCGAGTTGGCGAGCGGCTTCTCGCACAGGACGTGCTTGCCCGCCTCCAAGGCGGCGATGGCGATCTCCGCATGGCTGTCGCCCGGCGTGCAGACGTCCACGAGCTGGACGTCGTCGCGGGCGACGAGAGCACGCCAGTCGGTCTCGGCCGCCGCCCAGCCGTGCCGGTCGGCGGCCGCCCGGACGGCGGCCGCGTCCCGCCCGGCGACGGCGGCGAGGAGGGGGCGCAGCGGCAGGTCGAAGACGCGGCCTGCGGTGCGCCAGCCCTGTGAGTGGGCTGCTCCCATGAAGGAGTATCCGACCATTCCGACGCCGAGCGTCGGCGGTGCGGCCCCGCTCTCCCTCTGTTCCATACGGTTCCTCCGTTTCGTGGTGCGGCAGGGTTCTGCTCCCCGCGGCGGGCGTCCGCCGGGGCAGGGCCGGTCAGCTGAAACCGGTGGGCAGGTACTCGTCGACGTTCTCCTTGGTGACGACGGCCGAGTAGAGGGTGATGGAGGCGGGGATCTCCAGCTCCGACATCCCTCCGACGCCCTTCTTCTGGCCGAGCGCGCGGGCCAGGTCGATGGCGGAGGCGGCCATGGTCGGCGGGTAGAGCACCGTCGCCTTCAGCACGCCGTCGTCGGCCTTGATGGCGTCCATGGCGGCCTTGGCCCCGGCGCCGCCGACCATGAGGAAGTCCTTGCGGCCGGCCTGGGCGATGGCGCGCAGCGCGCCCACGCCCTGGTCGTCGTCGTGGTTCCAGAGCGCGTCGAAGGAGCTCTGTGCCTGGAGGAGCTGGGCCATCTTCGCCTGGCCGGACTCGACGGTGAAGTCGGCGGCCTGGCGGGCCACCTTGCGGATGTTGGGGTAGTTCTTCAGGGCGTCGTCGAAGCCCTGGGTGCGCTGCTTGGTCAGTTCCAGGCTGTCCATGCCGGCCAGCTCGACGACGGTGGCGTTCGGCTTGCCCTTGAGCTTCTCGCCGATGTAGCGGCCGGCGTTGAGGCCCATGCCGTAGTTGTCGCCGCCGATCCAGCAGCGGTACGCCTGCGGGGAGGCGAAGACCCGGTCCAGGTTGATGACGGGGATGCCGGCCTTCATGGCCTGGAGACCGACCTGGGTGAGCGCCTTGCCGTCGGCGGGCAGGATGACCAGGACGTCGACCTTCTTGTTGATCAGGGTCTGGATCTGGCCGATCTGGGCGGCGGTGTCGTTGGACCCCTCGGTGATCTCCAGGGTGACGTCGCTGTACGTCTTCGCTCGGTTCTTGGCGTTCTCGTTGATGGCGTTGAGCCAGCCGTGGTCGGCCTGGGGGCCGGCAAAGCCGATGGTGACGGGGGTGCCGGGCTTGTCGTCGGCGGCCGGGGCGTTGCTCGCGGCCGGTGCCTGGTTCTTGGGTTCGTTGCTGGTGCAGGCGGTGAGCAGCGCGCCGGCGGAGACGGCGGCGGTGCCGAACAGCAGTCCTCTACGGCTGGTTTCTGGCATGGCGATGGATCCCTTCGACGTGGGAGGGGCGGTGTCCTGGGGGGCTGGGGGTGGGGCGTCGGGCGTACGGGCGTGGGGCGCGGGCGTACGGGCGTACGGGAGCGGGCTTCGGGGGATCAGGTGTCGCCGTGGCGCAGGGTGCGTCGCTGGACCAGGACGGCGGCGACGATGATCGCGCCCTTGGCGATCTGCTGGACGTCGCTCTGGAGGTTGTTGAGCGCGAAGATGTTGGTGATCGTGGTGAAGATCAGGACGCCGAGGACGGAGCCGACGATGGTGCCGCGGCCGCCGGTGAGCAGCGTGCCGCCGATGATCGCGGCGGCGATGGCGTCCAGTTCGTAGAGGTTGCCGTTGGTGTTCTGGCCGGAGCCGGACAGGATGATCAGCAGGAAGGCGGCGATGCCGCAGCACAGCCCGGAGAGCAGATAGAGGTACAGGCGCTGGCGGCGTACGTCGATGCCGGCGAGCCGGGCGGCTTCTGCGTTGCCACCGACGGCCACCATGCGGCGTCCGAAGGTGGTGCGGTTGAGGATCAGCCAGCCCGCGACCGTGACGGCGGCGAAGACGAGGACCAGCGGCGGTATGCCGAGGACGTAGGAGTCGGGGATGCCGAGGTCGAGGACGGAGTCGACGGTGACGATCTGCGTGCGGCCGTCGGTGATCTGCAGGGCGAGTCCGCGGGCGGAGGCGAACATGGCCAGGGTGGCGATGAACGGCACCATCCCGCCGTAGGCGACGAGCAGACCGTTCACCAGGCCGCAGGCGACGCCGACGACGACGGCCGTGAAGAGGATGCCGGCGAAACCGTACTCCTGGGTGGCGAGCGTCGTCGCCCAGACGGAGGCGAGGGCGACGATGGCGCCGACGGAGAGGTCGATGCCGCCGCTGGTGATGACGAAGGTCATGCCGACCGTGACGACACCGATGACGGACGCCTGGGTGAGCACCAGTTGGAGGTTGGAGGTGGCGAGGAACTCGGCGGGCTTGGTGAAGCCGCCGACCGCGATCAGGACGGCGAGGACGCCGAGCAGGGAGAGGTTGCGGACGTCGGCCCGCAGGCCGAGCGGGCGCCGGCCGCCCTCCTGTGCGGGCGCGGGTGTCTTGGCGGTGGACAGCGTCATGCCGTCGGGCTCCCTTCCATCACGAGGTCGAGTACGCGGTGTTCGTCGAGGTCACGGGCGGGCGCGGAGTGGACGACCTGTCCCTCGCGGAGGACCAGGACCCGGTCGGCGAGGCCGAGGACCTCGGGCACCTCGCTCGACACCAGGAGGACGGCGAGGCCGTCGTCGGCGAGCCGGCGGATGACGGCGTAGAGCTCGGCGCGGGCTCCGACGTCGACGCCGCGGGTCGGTTCGTCGAGCAGCAGGACCCGGCAGCCGCGCAGCAGCCACCGCGCGAGGACGGCCTTCTGCTGGTTGCCGCCGGAGAGGGTACGGATCCGGGCCTCGGGATGGTCGGGCCTGAGGGAGAGTTCCCGGGTGGCGGCGCGGGCGGCCGCGCGTTCGGCGGCACGGTCGATCCAGCCGGCGCGGGAGAAGCGGGCGAGTGAGGAGACCGAGACGTTGCGGGTGACGGACTCCAGCATCAGCAGGCCCTGGGCCTTGCGTTCCTCCGGGGCGAGGCCGAGGCCGGCGCGCACGGCGTCGCGGACGCTGCCCGGGCGCAGGGGGCGGCCGTCGACGAGCACCCGGCCGGCGGTGGGCCGGCGCGCGCCGTAGATCGTCTCCAGGATCTCGGAGCGGCCCGAGCCGACGAGTCCGGCCAGGCCCACGATCTCGCCCGGCCGCAGGTCGAGGTCGACGGGCGCGAACTCGCCCGTCCGGGCGAGCCCCCGGACCTGGAGGACGGGTGCGGCGGCAGGGGGCCGTGCCGGGCGTTCGGGAAAGACGTACTCGACGTTCCGGCCGGTCATCAGCGCCACGACGTCCCGGGTGGGGGTGGACGCGGCGGGCAGGCCGCCGGCCACGGCGCGGCCGTCCTTGAGGACGGTGACGCGGTCGCCGATGCGGCGGATCTCCTCCAGGCGGTGGGAGATGTAGACGACGGCGACGCCTTCGGCGGTGAGGTCGGCGACGATACGGAAGAGGTTGTCGACCTCGTCGGGGTCGAGGGCGGCCGAGGGCTCGTCCATCACGATGAGCCGGACGTCGTGGGAGAGCGCGCGGGCCATGGAGACGATCTGCCGCTGAGCGGCGGACAGTTCGCCGACGAGCCGGGCCGGGTCGATCTCCGGGTGGCCGAGCCGCCCCAGCAGGGTGGCGGCGGCGGTACGGGCGTCGCGGACGCGGACGACGAAGCCGGCGGTGGTGGGCTCGTGGCCGAGGTGGACGTTCTCGGCGACGGACAGCCCCTCGACCAGGTCGAGTTCCTGGTAGATGGTGGCGATGCCCAGGCGCATGGCGGCGGTCGGGGACTTGAGCTGGACGGGCTCGCCGCACCAGGTGATGACTCCGCCGTCGGGCTGGTGGGCGCCGGCGAGGACCTTGATGAGGGTGGACTTGCCGGCTCCGTTCTGGCCGAGGAGGCAGTGGACCTCTCCGGCGGCGACCTCCAGGTCGACGCCGTCGAGGGCGCGGACGCCGGGGAAGGACTTGGTGATGCCGGACATGGTGAGCAGGGGCGGTTGTTCTGGTGCCATGACGAAGTTCCCCTCGGCGGGTGCGGCCGTAAGTGGCGGGGCGGGACCAGGGCGGGTGGGACGGGGCCCGGACAGGACGGAACGGGGCGAAAGGGACGGGAGAAGGCGCGGGAGGGGACAGGTCGGGAGCGAGCGGCGCGGGGAACGGGTCGGGAAGGGGCGGGACGGACGGAACGGGTGCGGGGCGGCCCCGGCCCTTCCGTGCCCGGTCGAGCCGGTTGGGCGATGGAGCCCCGTGGGGCCGGTGGAGCCGGTTGGGGCCGGTGGAGCGTCCGTGGCCGCCCGTCCCCCGGGCGGATGCGGTGCCCCGGCGGGGCCGTGGGGCTACGCCGGGGAGAAGAGGTGGTCGCTGATGAGACGGGCCGCGCCGATCACTCCGGCCGCCGGCCCCAACTCGCCGAGCACGATGGGGAGATTGCCGGTGGCCAGGGGCAGGGACTGCCGGTACACCTGGGTGCGGACACTGGCGAGGAGGGTGTGACCGAGGCCGGTGACCCCGCCGCCGATCACCACCAGACCGGGATTGAAGAAGCTGACGAGTCCGGCGATGACCTGCCCGACCCGGTTGCCGCCCTCACGGATGAGGTCGAGGGCGGCGGGGTCCCCCGCGGCGGCGGCCGCGGCGACGTCGACGGCGGTGAGCCGGCCCGCGGCCTCGAGGCGGCCGGCGAGCTCCTCCGACCGGCCCGTCCGCGCCGCCTCCTCCGCGTCGCGGGCCAGGGCGGCGCCGCTGAAGTGGGCCTCCAGGCAGCCCTTGTTGCCGCAGGCGCACGGGCGGCCGTCCGGTTCGACCTGGATGTGTCCGATGTCGCCGGCGCTGCCCGTCGTACCTCGGTAGACCTGGCCACCGACGACGATGCCGCAGCCGATGCCCGTACCGATCTTGACGCAGAGGAAGTCGCCGACCGACCGGGCGACGCCCGCGTGCTGCTCCCCCATGGCCATGAGGTTCACGTCGTTGTCGACCATGACGGGACAGCCGAGGTCCTGGCTGAGCGCCTCCCGTACGGGGAAGCCGTCCCAGCCGGGCATGATCGGCGGCGCGACCGGGATGCCCTCGGGGAAGCGGACGGGGCCCGGGACGCCGATGCCGGCGCCGTCGTAGCCCTCGGCGATCCCCGAGGCCCGGAGTTTGGCCGCCATCGCCAGGGCCTGCTCGAAGACGGCGACCGGACCCTCGCGGACGTCCATCGGGTGGTTGATGTGCCCGAGCACCTCCAACTCGGCGTTGGTGACGGCCACATCGATCGACGTCGCCCCGATGTCGATGCCGAGGAAGCGGAGTTCGGGAGCGAGCCGGATGTTGTGCGAACGGCGTCCGCCGCGCGAGGCGGCGAGTCCGTCGGCGACGACGAGACCGGTGTCGAGGAGCCGGTCCACCTCGACGGCGAGCTTGGAGCGGGAGAGGTCGACCTGATCACCCAGCTGAGCGCGGGAGTTGGGGCCTCCGTCACGCAGCAGCCGGAGCAGTCGCGCCTGGTGCGCGTTGGCAGGTCGTGCCGTCATGCGTCTCACGCGCCCCTCCCCTGTCGAATCCGACGTGCCGTGCGTCGTGCTTTCGAGGGGAACGTAGCAGCGGTGTCCCGGGGTGGGAAGAACTAATGCAGGAATCCGACGGGACTTTTTCCCGGCTGAGGACAAAGGCGGGGTACCGGGGGGATGCGCGGCGGTCCCGGTGGGGCCCCGGCCCGGCGGCCCGAGAGGCGGGGGCCGTCGCTCCCGGGCTCGGAGCCTGTCGTCCACGGGGGCGGTGTCTGGCGTGGCAGGGGGCGGGGCGGTGTCTGCCGCGGCACGGTGTCTGCCGTGTCAGGGGGCGGAATTGCCCTCCGAGGGGACGGCCCTGCCGCCCGCAGGGGCGGTGGTTGCTGTACGGGGAGCCGGTGCCGGTCGCCCGAGGGGGCGGTGTCCGCCGTACGCGGGGACGGTCCCGGCCTCCCGGGCGGGCCCGTCCGGGTCCCGCCCGGGTCAGCGCACGGCGACGAGGCGGGCCGAGACCACGACGTTGCCGTCGTATCCCCTTCCCTCCGAGAACTCGCCGCCGCAGGTGATCAGGCGCAGCTCGGGCCGGCCGGTGTTCCGGTAGATCCGCGCGGCCGGGAAGCCCTGCTGGGGGACCGTCTCGACGCCGTACACGGAGAACACGGCGGTCCTGCCGTCGGCGCGGGTGATCTCGACGCGGCGCCCGTGCGCGAGGGCGCCGAGGCCGAAGAAGACGGCCCCTCCTTCCGGGGTGTCGACATGGCCGACGAGGACGGCGGTGCCCTCCTCACCCGGGGTGACGGCGCCGGTGTACCAGCCGACGAGGTTCTTCTCGTACGCCGGCGGGGTGTCGATCCACCCCTCGGCGTCGAGGCCGACGGGCGTGACCGGCGCGTCGATGCGGGCGGCGGGGACGCGCAGGCGCTCGGGGCGTGAGGCGGGCAGCGGCGCGGGGGCCTTCGCCGAGGTCACGGCGGCGGCGCGGCCGGGGGCCGCGGCGGCCAGGGGCTGCGGGGGTCCTCCGGCGCGGTACTCCGCCGTACCGTCCCGCACGAGGTGGACGCCGACGAGCAGGACGATGACCACGACGCCCCAGGCGCCGCGTCTGCCCGGACCGTTCGATCCCTGCACGACCGCTCTTTCCCTGTCGTCCCCGTCGTTCCTGTGGTTCCTGCCGTCCCCGCTCAGGCGTTGCCGCTCCGGCGTCCCGCGGCGGTGCCCTCGTGTGTGTGCGAGGTGCCCCTCCGCCGCGGGCCTCGTCATCCCGCGCGGAGGGGCCGTTTCGGATCCCTCCGTCCCCCGGTTCAGGCGGGGCCGTCGGCTCCGCGCCTGCGGAGCGTCAGCAGGGTGGCTCCGCCGAGAGCGCCCGCGATCAGCGCGGTGCCCGTGACCACCTCGGCCGTGCCGAGACGGCCGGAGGCGCCGCCGAAGCCCGCCCGGACACCTTTGTGCGCGGTCGTGACGGTGTCGGTCGGGGCGCCGGTGTCGCCGACGGCATGCCCGCCGCTCGGGGGAGCCTCAGGCACGTGCCCCCCGGCCGGACGGCTCTCCGGCGGGTGCGTCTCCGGGACCTGCCCGCCGGTCGGATGGCTCTCCGTCGCGGGTCCGCCGGTGGCGCTGCCGCCGGTCGTCCCGCCGCCCGGGGCGTGGCCGTCCTCCGGGGCGGCGATGGTGAGGGGGGTGGTGCCCCGCTCGCCCTCGCAGTCGAAGGTGACCTCGTACCGCGCACCGGCCTTGGCCTCGGCGTCCACCGTGGCGGTTCCCGTGCGCCCTTCGTCGAGCGTGACGGTGTCGAAGACTCCGGACTCGGCGGTCACGAAGGGGACCTCGCACCCCTCGGAGGTGAGGGTGACCGTGCCCCCGGGGGCGACCGTCGACGGCGTGACGGCGAAGGCGAAGGAGGTGATGTCGTTCCCGGTTCCGTCGTCGGCGAAGGCCGGTGAGGCGCCGAGCGCGGCGGCCGTGCCCATGGTGACGGTGGCGAGCAGAGCGGCGGAAGCGACATGTGTGGCGCGCATGGCGACCTCCAGATCACGCGAGGGGTGCATACGGACGGATTCCGCGTGCGGCGGGAGACGACCCCCACCCCGATCGAAGCTAGGTGCGCGCCGGGGACCCCGCCACCGGGCTCCGCCGAACGGGCCCCGCACTCCCCCGTTCGCCCCGCGCTCCCCTGTCCCCGCCCTGCTCCCCGTCGGCCCCGGTGCCGGGGCGGGCGCCTACGGAACGCGGACGACCTGCCCCGCGTACGAGAGGTTGCCGCCGAAGCCGAAGAGCAGGGCGGGTGCGCCGGAGGGCAGCTCGCCGCGTTCGACCAGCTTCGCGAGGGCCAGCGGGATCGAGGCGGCCGAGGTGTTGCCGGAGTCGACGACGTCACGGGCGACGACCGCGTTGACGGCGCCGATCTTGGCGGCCAGCGGCTCGATGATCCGCAGGTTGGCCTGGTGGAGGACGACGCCCGCGAGGTCCTCGGGGGTGATGCCCGACCGTTCGCAGACCTGACGGGCGAGGGCGGGCAGCCGCTGGGTCGCCCAGCGGTAGACGGCCTGGCCCTCCTGCGCGAAGCGCGGCGGGGTGCCCTCGATGCGGACGGCGTGCCCCATCTCGGGGACCGAACCCCACAGCACGGGGCCGATGCCGGGCTCCTGGCCGTCGTCCGTCACCTCGACCACGGCCGCGCCGGCACCGTCGCCGACGAGGACGCAGGTGGTGCGGTCGGTCCAGTCCGTGACCTCGGTCATCTTGTCCGCGCCGATGACCAGCGCTCGGCGGGCGGCCCCCGCCCGCAGGGCGTGGTCGGCGGTGGCGAGCGCGTGGGTGAACCCGGCGCACACGACGTTGAGGTCCATGGTCGCGGGCGAGCCCATGCCGAGCCGGGCGGCCACACGGGCGGCGGTGTTCGGCGACCGGTCGATCGCGGTGGAGGTGGCGACGAGGACGAGGCCGATGTCCTCGGGGCCGAGCCCGGCGGCGGCGAGGGCCTTGCCGGCGGCGTGCGCGGCCAGCTCGTCCACCGGCTCCTCCGGGCCGGCCATGTGGCGGGTCCTGATGCCGACCCGGCTGCTGATCCATTCGTCGCTGGTGTCCACCAGCGCGGCCAGGTCGCTGTTGGTGAGCACCTTGGCGGGCTGGTAGTGCCCGAGCGCGGCGATACGAGTGCCCGTCATGCCCGGGACCCCCTTGGGTTCGAGTGGCGCGTGTTGCAAGCAGGAACCACCCAGTCTTGCCAGCGACTCATGGGTAACAGGACACGTAAACCACCAAGATTCGCCCGTACCTCTTGGGAGACCATGACAACGCGGAGCAAGAAGGGACGTCCCGGACCCCCGCCGGTCCGCCGAACGCCCACGCCGACCGGGGCGGCGGCGCGTCTCGCCGGACGGCGAGCCGTGGCGCCGGGACCGCGCCGGTGACGGCGAGGGGGGGGGAGCGGGCCGCGGCGCGCGCTTCCCCGTGCAGGACAATGAGGTCGTCGGGGTCACCTCGCCGCACGACGAGCCGGTGCGCACGACGAGCCGGTGGCCTGCGGCGACCCTCGCGTCAAGGGCCGTTTCGGCTTCCAACACGTACAGAATCGGGTGTAGCCACCATGGGACGGGTCACCGAGCGACGGCGCGTCATCCGGATCCGCGCGGGGGCCGTGAACGAGCGCCCGGACACGCTGGTGGCCGAGGAGCCGCTGGAGATCCGTCTCAACGGCAGGCCGCTCGCCGTGACCATGCGCACGCCGGGCGACGACTTCGCGCTGGCGGCCGGGTTCCTGGTGAGCGAGGGGGTGCTCGGCGCCGCCTCCGACGTGCGGAACATCGTGTACTGCGCGGGCGCGAAGGACGACGGCACGAACACCTACAACGTGGTCGACGTGCAGCTGGCGCCCGGTGTCCCCGTCCCGGACATCACCCTGGAGCGGAACGTGTACACCACGTCGTCGTGCGGGTTGTGCGGCAAGGCCAGCCTGGACGCGGTACGGACCACGACCCGTTTCCCGATCGCCGACGCTCCCCCGGTCCGGGTCACGCCCGGTCTCCTCGCCGCCCTCCCCGACCGGCTGCGGGCCGCGCAGCGGGTCTTCGACCGGACGGGGGGCCTGCACGCGGCGGCGCTCTTCAGCGAGGAGGGCGAGCTGCTGGACGTGCGGGAGGACGTGGGCCGCCACAACGCGGTGGACAAGCTGGTGGGCCGCGCGCTGCGGGAGGACCGGCTGCCGCTGGACCGGGCCGTCCTGCTCGTCTCGGGCCGGGCCTCGTTCGAGCTCGCGCAGAAGGCGGTGATGGCGGGCGTCCCGGTGCTCGCGGCGGTCTCCGCGCCGTCCTCGCTGGCGGTGGACCTGGCGGCCGAGACCGGTCTGACGCTGGTCGGCTTCCTGCGCGGGCCGGACATGAACGTGTACGCCGGGGAGCACCGGATCGCCCTCGGGACCGAGGCTTCCCGGAACTGACCGGGCGCGGTCGCCCCGCACGGGTCGGGCCGTCGGCCGGCAGGAGCGCCCCTGCGCCGACGGGCCCGTGCCCCGGGCGTGGCGTGCGTCAGTTCTTCGGGGGGTCGATCATCTGGAGGGCGAGGGTGGCGGGGGGCTCGGCGAGTCCGGGGCCGCCCGCGGCGGTCCAGGCGAGGATGTCGTCGAGGCAGTCGTCGTCCACGGTCCAGCCGATCCAGGCGGCCCGGCCGCCGCGGCGGCGCCCCTCGGTGGACGGCTGGACGACGACCACGTTGGCCTGCGCGCACGGGCCGAGGCAGTCGCTGGTCCGTACGGCCAGCCTGCCGCCCGAGGTGGCGGCGGCCTCGCGGAGCCGGGCCAGCTGGCCCGCGTGGTCGGTCCCGGGGTTCTTGCGCGCGTCGCCGCAGCAGCAGCCCCGGCAGACGACCAGGGAGCAGGGCCGGGCGCCGTAACGTATCGGTACCCGGCTCACGCGGGCGTCTCCAGGGTGATGTCCGCGACGGTGGTGACCGTACCGAGGCGGGGGAAGTCGAGGGTCACGGAGGCGTGGTGCTCCTCCGTGGTGAAGGCGGTCATGGCGTCCTCGGCGAAGAGGAGGTCGTAGCCGAGGTCGCAGGCGGCACGGGCGGTGGACTCGACCCCGAGGTTGGTGGCGATGCCGCCGAACACGACGGTGCTGACGGAGCGTTCGGCGAGCAGGTCGTGCAGTCCGGTGTCCTGGAACCCGCCGATGGTGCGCTTGACGACGACGAGGTCGTCGGCGTGCACGGGGGCGGGCACGAGGTCGCTGCCGGAGGGCTGGGCGTCGACGTGGGGGCGCTCCACCCTGATGTGGACGACGGGGGCGCCGGCGGCCCGGAAGGTCGCGGCCAGCCGGGTCGCGGCGGTGACGACGTCGGTTCCGGGGCGGGGGGCGAGGGGCAGCGCGACGATGCGTTCCATCAGGTCGACGAGAACGAGTGCGGTGCGGCCGGGATCGAGTGCGGGCATGGGAGCACGGTAACCTCCCCGTCGATCTTGGCGGGGCGGGTGAGAACGGGATCACGCCACGGCCCCCGGCGGTCGGGGACTTCGTCGCGCTCCGGCCGCGGCTGCCGACGACGGACCGGAGCGGAGTCGGAGGGGCGGACAGGGCGGGGAGCCGGCGGAGCAGGGCCAGGGCCAGGCGGGGCGCGCGGGTTCGTCAGGGCCCGGGGCCGTCCGGGGCCCGGGGCCGTCTGGGGCCCGGGTGTCAGGAACCCGGGTGTCAGGAGCCCGAGGCCGTCAGGAGCCCGGGGTCGCCGCCCGCTTCCGGGGCTCCCGTCGCACGGCGTCCGGGGCGGCCGCCGGCTCCGGGTCGCGGGAGCGGCGCTTGGCGATCACCGCGCAGACCATCAGCTGCATCTGGTGGAAGAGCATCAACGGCAGCACGGCGAGCGAGGCGTGCGCCCCGAACAGCACGCCGGCCATCGGCAGCCCGGCCGCCAGGCTCTTCTTCGAGCCGGCGAACTGGATCGCGATCCGGTCCTCGCGGCCGAAGCCGAGCCACTTCGCCCCGTACCAGCTGAGCCCGAGCATCACCGCGAGCAGCACGGCCTCGACCGCCAGCAGCAGCGCGAGCCGGGCCGGGGTCACCTGGTGCCAGATCCCGGCGGTCATGCCCAGGCTGAAGGCGCTGTAGACGACGAGCAGGATCGAGCCCCGGTCGACGTACCCGAGCACCTTCTTGTGCCGGACCAGGAAGCCGCCCACCCAGGGGCGCGACAGCTGTCCGGCCGCGAACGGGACCAGCAGCTGGAGCACGATCCTCAGCAGCGAGTCGGCCGAGAACCCGGCCCCGCTCCCGCCCAGCAGCGCCGCGGCGAGGAGCGGTGTCAGCAGGATCCCGGCCAAGGAGGAGAAGGAGCCCGCGCAGATCGCCGCGGGGACGTTGCCCCGGGCGATCGAGGTGAAGGCGATCGAGGACTGGATGGTGGAGGGGACCAGGCAGAGGAAGAGGAAACCGCTGGAGAGCGCGGGCGTGAGAACCGTCGGCACGAGCCCCCTCGCGGCCAGGCCGAGCAGCGGGAAGGCGACGAAGGTGCAGGCCAGGACGGTGGCGTGAAGCCGCCAGTGCCGCAGCCCCTCCATCGCCTCGCGGGTGGAGAGCCGGGCGCCGTACAGGAAGAAGAGGAGGGCGATGACCGCCGTAGCGGCCCCGTTCGCGACGTCGGCGGCCGTCCCGGAGGCAGGGAGCAGCGCCGCGAGGCCGACGGTGCCGAGCAACGCTAGGACGTACGGGTCGATCGGCAGCCAGGACGGCAGGAGGGTCGTACGGCGGCTCATGTGCTCCACTGCTCTCGGGCGGGGTCGTGCGCGTCCCATCCTGCTCGCCGCCCGGCCGATCGGGAATCCCGTACAGCGCTCTGACTGTCATCACGGTCCGCGATAGCCTCGGGGCGTGTACGACCCCACGCAGCTGCGCACCTTCCTGGCGGTGGCCCAGACGCTGAGCTTCACGCAGGCCGCGCGCCGGCTCGGGCTGCGGCAGTCGACCGTCAGCCAGCACGTACGGCGCCTGGAGGAGGCGACCGGCCGTCCGCTGTTCACCCGGGACACGCACAGCGTGGAGCTGACGGAGGACGGGGAGGCGATGCTCGGCTTCGCCCGGACGATCCTGCGGGCGCACGAGCGGGCGGCGGCGTTCTTCACCGGCACGCGGCTGCGCGGGCGGCTGCGCTTCGGCGCCTCGGAGGACTTCGTCGTGACCCGGCTGCCGGAGATCCTCCAGTCGTTCCGGAGCGAGCACCCCGAGGTGGACCTGGAGCTGACGGTCGGGCTGTCGGGGACGCTGAACGCCCGGCTGGAGGCGGGGCGGCTCGATCTGATCCTCGCCAAGCGGCGCGCCGACGAGAGCGGCGGCGAGCTGGTGTGGCAGGACTCCCTGATCTGGATCGGCTCGCCGCAGCTGCGACTGGACCCGGACCGACCGGTTCCGCTGATCGTCTACCCACCGCCCGGCATCACCCGCGCCCGGGCGCTGGAGGCGCTGGAGGCCCAGGGGCGGGCCTGGCGGATCGCGTGCACGAGCACGAGCCTGAGCGGCAACATCGCCGCTGCCCGCGCCGGCCTCGGGGTGATGGCCCATACCCGGGGACTGGTCCCGCCGGGGCTGGCACGGGTGCCCGCGCGGGCGGGTCTGCCGGAGCTGGGCGGCGTCGACTTCGTCCTGCGCAAGGGGCGTCGGGGCGGGGCGACCCAGGAGGCGGCGGACGCGCTGGCCACGGCGATCCTGGCGGGCGGGGACCGGCTCCACCGCTCGCACTGAGCACGGGGGCGGGCGAGCCGGGTACGGGGGCGGACCGGCTCCACCGCTCGCACTGAGACGGGGACGGCGTGAGCCGGGCACGGGGGGCGGGAATCCGGATGCGCCGCACGCCGGGAACCGAACCCGGGGGCCGGGCGGCGCGGCTGGGACGGCGACCGGTGCGCGGAGGCGGTGCGGATCGGCGGGGCCGTGATCGGCCCGTACAGATTCCGTGGAGATTCCCGCCCCGCCTGCTTACCGGCGAGTCAGTAACGGACGCCGCCCCGCCGCCACTTGCTCCGCTCCCCCGCGCTGACCTGTGCGTATGCGGAATGTCCCGACTTCGTGAAGGCCCTGCCGTCCGGCAGTCCCGTGGGGTACCGTCACCCGCGCCGTACGGAGCGCGACAACGAGCCGTCGAGGAGCAGGTCTTTGCGCGAGTTCACCGTGCCGCCCGTCGAGGCGGCGCCTCAGGTCGGCGGTCTGGCGGACGCCGTCTTCGAGCACGCCCAGGAGGCGCCGGACCGGGTCGTGCTCGGCCGCAAGGACGCCGAGGGCCGGTGGCAGGACGTGACCTCCGCGCAGTTCCGCGACGAGGTGCTCGCCCTCGCCAAGGGTCTGATCGCGCACGGAGTACGGTTCGGCGACCGGGTCGCGATCATGGCCCGGACGCGGTACGAGTGGACGCTCTTCGACTTCGCGCTGTGGACGCTCGGCGTGCAGTCCGTGCCGATCTACCCCACCTCGTCGGCGGACCAGGTCTATTGGATGCTGCACGACGCCGAGGTCACCGCGTGCGTGGTGGAGCACGAGGACCACGCGATGACGATCGGCTCGGTCGTCGACCGGCTGCCCCGGCTCCAGCGGCTGTGGCAGCTGGACTCCGGCCGGGGAGCCGTCGCCGAGCTGGTCGAGGCGGGCGCGGAGATCGACGAGGACGTGGTGCACCGGCATCGAAGGGCGGTGACGCCCGACTCCGTCGCCACGATCATCTACACCTCGGGCACCACGGGCCGCCCCAAGGGCTGTGTGATCACGCACTCCAACTTCATGTTCGAGACGGACATGCTCGTCGGCCGCTGGGAGCCGGTGTTCCACTCGAAGCCCGGCGACGAGGCCTCGACGCTGCTCTTCCTGCCGCTCGCGCACGTCTTCGGACGGATGGTGGAGGTCGCGGCGGTCCGCAGCGGGGTGAAGCTGGGCCATCAGCCGGCCCTGACGGCGTCGGCCCTGCTGCCCGATCTGGTCGCGTTCCGGCCGACGTTCATCCTGGCCGTCCCGTACGTCTTCGAGAAGGTCTTCCACGCGGCCCGGCGCAAGGCGGAGGCCGGCGGGAAGGCGGGACCCTTCGACAAGGCCGTGGAGGTGGCGGTCAAGTACGCGGAGGCGATGGAGCACAGGGCGTTCGGGCTCGGCCCGGGGCCTTCGGCGGCCCTGCGGGTGCAGCACCAGTTCTTCGAGAAGGTCGTGTACGGGAAGGTCCGCGAGGCCATGGGCGGGCGGGTCCGGCACGCGATGTCGGGCGGCTCCGGGATGGACCGCCGGCTCGGGCTGTTCTTCGAGGGCGCCGGAGTGACGGTCTTCGAGGGGTACGGCCTGACGGAGTCCTCGGCCGCGGCCACCGCGAACCCGCCCGAGCGCGTGAAGTACGGGACGGTGGGACAGCCGGTCCCGGGGACGACGGTGCACATCGCGGAGGACGGCGAGGTGTGGCTGCACGGCGGCCAGGTCTTCTCGGGGTACCTCAACGACCCGCGGGCCACCGCCGCGGTGCTCAACGACGGCTGGCTGTCCACCGGGGACCTGGGCATGCTCGACGAGGACGGCTATCTGACGATCACCGGGCGGAAGAAGGAGATCCTGGTGACGTCCAACGGCAAGAGCGTGTCGCCGGCCGGTCTGGAGGAGCGGATCCGGTCGCATCCGCTGATCGCCCAGTGCATCGTCGTGGGCAACGACCGGCCGTACATCGCCGCGCTGGTGACGCTGGATCAGGAGGCGGTGGAGCACTGGCTGGCGATGCAGGCGAGGCCGCCGCTGCCGGCCGCCGATCTGGTGCGGGACCCGAGCCTGGAGGCGGAGATCCGTCGGGCGGTGGTCTCGGCCAACACCCTGGTCTCGCAGGCCGAGTCCGTACGGACCTTCCGGATCCTGGCGCACCCCTTCAGCGAGGAGCACGGGCTGCTCACCCCGTCGTTGAAGCTGAAGCGGAAGGCGATCGAGAAGGTGTACGCAACGGAGGTCGAGGCACTCTACGGCTGACCGGGAGCCGGTGCGGCCGAGATGCGCGACCGAGGCGCACGGACACACGGCCGCGCGCCGCGAGGCCACTTCGGGCACGTCGGGTGGCGCCCCGGGCACGACGACCACAACTCCGGGTGGCGCGTCCGGCACGACGACCGCTCCGTCGGGTGGCGCCCCGGGCACGGCGACTGCTACCACGGAGACCGGGAACGACGACCGGTACGGCGGAATGCGATCCGGCGCCCGATCGTTGACCCTGGGAGTACCACCCGACGACGATAGGATCGACCCCTCGTGAGCACGGACAACAAGGTCCCTTCCCTCACCCTGAACAACGGCGTGCGGATGCCGCAGCTCGGCTACGGCGTCTGGCAGGTGCCGGACGACGAGGCGGCGCAGGCGGTGACCACCGCCCTGGAGGCCGGTTACCGCTCCATCGACACGGCCGCGATCTACCAGAACGAGACGGGCACCGGCCGGGCCGTCACCGGCTCGGGGATCCCGCGCGACGAGCTCTTCGTCACCACCAAGCTGTGGAACTCCGAGCAGGGCTACGACTCGACGCTGCGCGCCTTCGACGCGTCGCTCGACCGGCTGGGCCTGGACTACGTCGACCTGTACCTGATCCACTGGCCGGTGCCGGCGAAGGACGCCTACGTCGACACGTACCGGGCGTTCGAGAAGATCTACGCGGACGGCCGCGCCAAGGCCATCGGCGTCTCGAACTTCCTCCCGGAGCACCTGGAGCGGCTGATCGGCGAGACGTCGATCGTGCCGGCCGTCAACCAGATCGAGCTGCACCCCCACCTCCAGCAGGCGGAGGCCCGCAAGGCGCACGCCGGCCACGGCATCGCGACCGAGGCGTGGTCGCCGCTGGGGCAGGGCAAGGGGCTCCTGGAGGTGCCGGCGCTCGTCGCCATCGCCCAGAAGCACGGCCGCACCCCCGCGCAGGTGGTGCTGCGCTGGCACCTCCAGACCGGGAACGTGGTCATCCCGAAGTCGGTGACGCCGTCCCGCATCCGGGAGAACATCGACGTGTTCGACTTCGAGCTGGACGACGAGGACATGGGTGCCATCGCGGTCCTCGACGAGAACCGGCGGATCGGCCCGAACCCGGCCGAGTTCAGCGTCGGCGCCTGACAGCCCCGTACCGCCTCCGACAGCCCTGCCGCGACCGACGGCTTACCGCGCCTGACAAGCCCTACCGCGTCAGCGCGGTACGGCCCGGTACGGCGTCCGAGCGGTAGCGCCCCGCCTCGGCGCCGTGCCGCATGCCGCGGGACGCGCCCCGGTGCGGGTGCCCCTCCGGTCGTGACCGGGCGGCACCCGCACCGCCCGCGCCCCTCGCCCCTTCCCGGCCGGTCGGCGCGGGGCGCCGGGTGTCGCTCAGACGACGGTGAGGACGATCTTTCCGCGGGTACGGCCCGACTCCCCCAGCTCGTGTGCCTTGGCCGCCTCCGCCAGCGGCAGGACGGTGTCGACCACGGGCCGCAGCCGCCCGGACTCCACCAGCTCGACCAGGCCCAGGAGGCCGGCGTAGTCCGGCTCGACGAGGGTGAAGCCCGTACGGATACCCCGCTCCCCGGCCGGAGCGGCGTCGGGGGAGGGCAGCGTCACCAGCGTGCCGCCGTCACGGAGCACCGGCAGCGAACGGGTGCCGTAGTCGCCGCCGACGCAGTCCAGGACGACGTCCACGTCCCGTACGGCCTCGGAGAAGTCGGTCGCCGTGTAGTCGATCGGCTCGTCGACGCCGAGCGAGCGCAGGAAGTCCTGCTTGGCGGCGCCGGCCGTGCCCAGCACGTACGCCCCGCGGGCCTTGGCGATCTGGACGGCGAGGTGGCCGACGCCGCCCGCCGCCGCGTGGACCAGGACCCGCTGGCCCGGACGCAGCGCCGCCGTCCCGACCAGGGACTGCCAGGCGGTGAGCCCGGCGAGCGGCAGCGCCGCGGCCTCGACGTGGGAGAGGGAGGCGGGCTTGCGCGCGAAGTGGCGGGCCGGGCCGGTGACGTACTCGCCGTACCCTCCGGCCTGGCGCGGGAAGTCGGGCATGCCGAAGACCTCGTCGCCGGGGGCGTACAGCGTGACGCCGAGTCCCACGGCCTCGACGACGCCGGAGACGTCGTAGCCGAGGACCGGGGTCTCGGCCCACATGCCGAAGCCGCCGGTGGCGCGGGACTTCCAGTCGACCGGGTTGAGGCCTGCCGCGTGGACCCTGACGAGGATCTCGGTCGGGCCGGGCTCGGGGCGGGCGACCCGGGTCTCGGTGAGGACCTCGGGGCCGCCCCACTCGGTCGCGGTGACGACGCGCATGGTGGCGGGGGCGGCAAGGGGCGTGGCGTTCATGTGGGGCTCTCCTGGTGCGGGGTCGCTGGTGTGCCACCAGCGTCGGCGAGACTCACCCCCACCGGTACTGGCCGGATGGCCATGATGTGACAGAATCCGGCCATGACCTCCTGCCGGCCGTCGCCGCCCCGCCCACGGGTCTCCCCGGGAACACCGGCCCACCGGGTGGCCGTCCTCGCCCTGGACGGCGTGATCCCGTTCGAGCTGGGTATCCCCGCCCGCATCCTCGGCTGCCCGGCGGACGAGGACGGCACCCCGCTCTACGACGTGCGCGTCTGCTCGCTCGACGGCGCCCCCGTCCGCACCTCGGACGGCTTCTCGATCGTCACCGAGTTCGGGCCCGAGGAGCTGGCACGGGCCGACACCCTCGTGGTGCCGCCCACCTACGAACTGCGCAGGCTCGCCGAGGACGGCTCGCTCCGCGACCGGCTGGCCGACACCCTGCGACGGGTGCGCCCCGGCACCCGGATCGTCTCCATCTGCACCGGTGCGTACGCCCTGGCCGCGGTCGGCCTGCTCGACGGCCGGCGGGCGACCACCCACTGGTGGGAGGCCGCACACTTCCGGTCGCTCTTCCCGGACGTCCTGCTCGACGAGGACGTGCTGTTCGTGGACGACGGAGACGTCCTGACGTCGGCGGGCGCGGCGGCCGGCGTCGACCTCTGCCTGCACTTGGTCCGCAAGGACCACGGCAGCGCCATGGCCAATCTCGTCGCCCGGCGCTGTGTCGTCCCGCCGTGGCGGGACGGCGGCCAGGCGCAGTACATCGAGCGTCCGGTCCCGGAGCCGACGACGGCCACCACCGCGCCCACCCGCGCCTGGGCCCTGGAGCGCCTGGGCCGGCCGCTGACCCTCAACGAGCTCGCGGAGCACGCGCGGATGAGCGTACGGACCTTCACGCGGCGCTTCCGCGACGAGGCGGGAACCACGCCCGGGCAGTGGCTCACCGCCCAACGTCTGGAGCTCGCGAAGCAGTTGCTGGAGACCAGCGACCTGACCGTGGATCACATCGCGGACCGCACGGGGTTCGGCAGCGGCAACTCGCTGCGCCAGCACATGCGCAGCGCCGTCGGGATCTCGCCGGCCGCCTACCGGCGTACCTTTCACCTGACCGCGGGCGACACCGCGACAGGGGCACACGTCACGGGCGACGGCATCGGGCACGACGTCACGACGGACAGGGGGCACGGCACGTGAGCGGTTCACCGGCACCGGTGGAAGAGGGGCTGTACCGGGTACGGAACGTGGCCAGTGGGCTGCTTCTGGAGGTGTACGAGGGGTCGGGCCGCAGCGGCGCCAACGTGCAGCAGGGCAAGGAGAACGGGACGCCCGGCCAGCACTGGCACATCGCACCGGTGCCGAACGGCGGCGGACTCCATCACCTCGTCAACGCGGCAAGCGGCAAGCGGCTCGACGTGGCGAACGCCTCGACCGAGAACGGCGCCAACGTCCAGCAGTGGAAGGCGAACAACTTCGGCGCCCAGGAGTGGATCATCGAGCAGGACCTCCAGACACCGGGCACGGTCGCGTTGGTGAGCTTCGTGAGCGGGCTGCTCCTCGAGGTCGAGGACGGCTCGGCGGACGACGGGGCCAATGTCCGGCAGTGGGAGGACACCGATTCCCCCTCCCAGTGGTGGCGGCTGGAGCCGGTGGCCTGACGCCGGCCCGCGCGCGCCCCTGCGAGGCCGGGCCCCGCGGTCGCCGTCGGCCCGGCCCGCTCACCGCCGGGTGCGGTACTCCTGCGGGCTGAGCCCTCGCACCCGTTTGAAGGAGGCGCTCAGCGCGAACGCGCTGCTGTAGCCGACCTGCCGGGCCACGGACTCGACGGTGGCGTCCGTCTCGCGCAGCAGATCCGCCGCGAGCGCCAGCCGCCAGCCGGTGAGGTACGTCATCGGGGGCTCCCCCACAAGGTCGGCGAACCGGCGGCCGAGCGCCGCCCGGGACACGCCCGCCTCGGCGGCGAGCGAGGCGACCGTCCAGGGGCGGGCCGGACCGTCCTGGAGGAGGCGCAGGGCCCGGCCCACGACCGGGTCGGCCATGGCCCGGTACCAGGCGGGCGCCCCGGCGCCGGGCCGGGAGAACCAGGCACGGACGGCGGCGATGAGGAGCAGGTCCAGGACCCGGTCGAGGACGACGCTCTGGCCCGGTTCGTCGCGGGAGATCTCCTCGTCGAGGAAGGGCATGAGCGGGCAGTTCCACATCTCCGCCGGGAGGTGGAGCAGCGGTGGAAGCGCGTCCAGGAGACGCCGGCTGACCTCGCCGTCCATCTGGTACGTGCCGACCAGGAGGGTCGTCGACCCGTCGAGGGCGTTGCCCCAGCTCCGTACGCCCAGGTGCATCGACCGGGCGAGCGGTTCGCCGGTCAGGGTGGTGCAGACCCCGCCGGGTCCGATCACCGCGTGCGGCGGGGCGTCGACGGAGTGCGCGACGGTGTACGGCTCCGGGCCGCGGGCGATCGCGATGTCGCCGGGGCGCAGCAGGACCGGGGTGCCCGTGCCGGGGACGATCCACGCCTCCCCCGCCGTGACGCACATCAGGCAGAGGGGTGCGCGGTCCTCGATCCGGACGGACCAGGGCGGCTCCATGATCATCCGGAGGAGGAAGGCCCCTTTGGCCCGCGGTCCGTCGAGGAGTCCGGCCAGTGCGTCCATGGGGCGACAGCGTAGACGCGGGCGTATGGGAGTGAGCCGGTGGAGCATGGGAAGTGAGGCCGCCGCGCGCCAGTCTGAGGGACATGACGACGACGCAGACGAACCACACGCAGACGGACCCCATGCGGACGCACCCCGCGCGGACGGAGGCGGCCGGGACGGAAGGCTCTCGGACGGAGGGGGCCGGGACGGACCGGTCGCCGGCGCACACCGCACGGTCGCTCGGCACGCGGACGGTCCTCGTGACGAGCGCCTCCGGCAAGACCGGGCGGCGCGTGGCCGAGCGGCTCGCGGCGCGGGGCGCGCGGGTGCGGGCCGGGTCCCGTACCGGAACCACGCCCTTCGACTGGGAGGATGCGGCGACCTGGGCCCCGGCGCTGCGGGGCGTGGACTCCGCCTACGTGAACTACTACCCGGACCTCGCCGCTCCCGGGGCGGTCGAGGCCATGCGGACCTTCGGCGAGCTGGCGGTGGCCCACGGGGTGCGGCGGCTGACGCTGCTGTCCGGCCGGGGCGAACCGGAGGCGGTCCGGGCCGAGGAGGCGCTGCGGGCGACGGGAGTGGCGTTGACCGTCGTCCGCGCCGCCTTCTTCGCGCAGAACTTCTCCGAGGGCGCCCTGGCCGAGGGGGTCGCGGAGGGCACCCTCGCGTTCCCGGCGGGCGACACCGCCGAGCCGTTCGTCGACGCGGACGACCTGGCGGACGTGATCGTCGAGACGCTGGCCGAGGACGGCCACGCCGGTCTGGTGCACGAGGTGACCGGACCGCGGCTGCTGACCTTCGCCGAGGCCGCGGCGGAGATCTCGCGTGCGGCGGGCAAGGAGGTGGCGTACGTACCGATGGACGAGGCCGCGTACGCGGAGCTGCTGACCGGCCTCGGGCTCCCCGGGCCCGAGGCGCGGTGGCTCTCGGCCCTGTTCACGATGCTGCTCGACGGCCACAACGCGTCCGTCACGGACGGCGTGAAGCGGGTCCTGGGCCGCGAACCCCGCGATTTCGTCACCTTCGCGTCCGAGGCGTGGGACGCGCGAGGCGCGTGACCGCCGGGCCCGACGGATCGGCCGGGGTCGGCCGGTCCGTCCCCCGGCGGGACGGGCGGGACCGGCGGGACCGGCAGGACTATGGCGGCCGGTAGGACTGTGGAGGCCGGTGAGGGCGGCGGGGACCGGCAGGATCAGCGGGACTGCCGAGGCCGGCAGGGTCGGCGGGACTGCGAGGGCCGGTGGGACTGCGAGGGCCGGTGGGACTGCGAGGGCCGGTGGGGTCCGCGGGACCGTTCGAGCCCGGTGGGAGCGCGCCTGTGCGATCGTGGTGGGGTGACCTTGGAGGACCTCGTCCGGCTGCGCCGGGCCCGTGACCTGATGGACCGCGAGTACGCGAACCCGCTCGACGTTCCGGCGCTGGCGCGCGTCGCCCTGATGTCGCCCGGCCACTTCTCCCGCAGCTTCCGGGCCGCCTTCGGGGAGACGCCGTACAGCTACCTCATGACGCGGCGGATCGAGCGGGCCAAGGCCCTGCTCCGGCTGGGCGAGCTGTCGGTCACCGACGTGTGCTTCGCGGTCGGCTGTACGTCACTGGGGTCCTTCAGCTCGCGGTTCACCGAGCTGGTCGGCGAGACCCCGAGCGCGTACCGGGCCCGCAGCCACGACGAGGGCGCCGCGATCCCGGCCTGCTTCGCGAAGATCCACACGCGACCGGTCAGGAACGGAGAAGCGAAACCTCCCGCGCGCTCCTAGCGTGGTGCCCATGAACATCACGCTGTCACAGTGCTTCATCGCCGTCGACGACCACGACAAGGCGCTCGCCTTCTACCGGGACGTCCTCGGACTCGAGGTCCGCAACGACGTCGGGTTCGAGGGCATGCGCTGGGTGACCGTCGGCGCTCCCTCGCAACCCGGTGTGGACATCGTCCTCGAACCGCCCCTCGCGGACCCCAACGCCTCGCCCGCCGACAAGGCGGCGATGGCGGAGCTGCTGGCGAAGGGTCTGCTGCGCGCCGTCATCTTCTCGACCGACGACTGCGACGCCGCCTTCGAGCGCATCCGCGCCGGGGGCGGTGAGGTCCTGCAGGAGCCGGTCGACCAGCCGTACGGCGTCCGCGACTGCGCCTTCCGCGATCCCGCCGGCAACATGGTGCGCTTCACGCAGGCCCGCGGATGAACCCGTCCCGTCAGGCGGGTGTGACCGGCGCCTTCGCGTAGGACACCAGCCGGTACGCGGGATCGGCGCGGCGACGGTCCGGGTCCGGGAGGGCGGCCAGTTCCTCGGCCAGCGCGGCACTGGCCCGCGGGTCGCCGCCGAACCACGAGGCGTAGTGGCCGCGGCGCAGCTTGTCGGCCGTGCCGCGGGGGTGACCGCCCTGGCCGTGGCCGGTGAAGCGGGTGTCGCCGGACGGCACCAGACCGTGCGCGGCGGCGTACGCCTCGACACGGTCGGCCCGGTCCGAGGCGCGGTCGTGCGAACGGTGGGGAGCGAGGATCCGGTCGATGTCGCTGCCCACGTCATGTGCGGCGTCCTTGTCCACCGTGACGACGAGGACGCCGCCGGGGCGCAGTACCCGGGCGGCCTCGGCGACGATCTCGTCCGCGAAGGGGACGAGGTGCAGCAGCCAGACGGCGCTGACCGCGTCGACCGACGCGTCCGCCAGGGGCAGGGACCGTCCGTCGGCGCGCGCGACGCGGCCGGGGAGTCGCCGCACCGCCTTGCGGGCCATGCCGTGCGCGGCGTCGAAGCCGTAGACCCGCAGGCCGGGGCGGGTGAGCCGCTCGGTGACCAGGCCGGTGCCGCAGGCGACGTCGACGAGCGTGCCGGTGGTGGGCGGGAGAAGGCTCAGGACGGCCTCGGCCGCCGCCGCGGCCCGGGGCACACCGCCCCGGGTCTCGTCGTAGCGGTCGGCCTCGGTGTCGTAGTCCAGCAGCGTCGGGCGCACGGCGCCGATCGTACGGCCCGTCAGTCGGCGCCGTGGCCCGGGGCGACGGCCTCCACCCGCTCCGCGAGCTCGAAGTCCTTCTCGGTGATCACGTCGCCTGCGGAATGCGTGTTCACGGAGACGGCCACCGTGTTGTAGCCGAGCGTCAGGTCGGAGTGGTGGTTCAGCTCCTGCTGGATCTGTGCCACGTGGACGACGAGCGCGGTGGCCGCGAAGTGGTCGCCGAGCCGGTAGGTGCGGGTGATCCGGTCGTCCGTCAGGGACCAGCCGGGGAGCTCTCGCAGGCGGTCCTCGATCTCCTTCTGCGACAGCGGCTCTGTGGGCATGTCCGTACTCCCTCCGGTCGGGGTTGCTGACGGTGACGATACGGTCCCGGAGACTCGATACCCGGGGCCGACACCTGGGATACCGTCAGGTCATGACAACTCTCGTGACCGGTACGGGCGTAGGGCCGCTCCTGAGGGGATGGCGCGAGCAGCGGCGGCTAAGCCAGCTGGAACTGGCGCTGCGGGCCGATTCCTCGGCCCGGCACATCTCGTTCGTGGAGACGGGGCGGTCCCGGCCGAGCGAGGAGATGATCCTGCGTCTCGCCGAGCATCTGGACGTGCCGGTGCGGGAACGCAACGCCCTTCTGCTGGCGGCGGGTTACGCCCCCCGGTACACCGAGACGGCGCTGGACGAGCCGGCTATGGCGACCGTGCGGCAGGGGATCGAGCAACTCCTTGCCGGCTACGACCCGTATCCGGCGCTCGTCGTGGACGGTTCGTACACGGTGGTGGCGGCCAACGAGGGTCTCGGCCTGCTGCTGGCCGGGCTGCCGGAGCATCTGCTGACCCCGCCGGTGAACGCGATGCGGGTGACGCTGCACCCCGAGGGGCTCGCCCCGCGGATCCGCAACCTGCGGGAGTGGCGGGGGCATCTGCTGCACCAGATGGAGCGGCAGATCGCCCTGGCCCGCTCCGAGGCGCTGCGGAAGCTGTACGAGGAGGTGGCGGCGTACCCGCTGCCCGAGGGGTCCGGGGGCGCGGAGGAGGAGCGGGGCGGGGAGGACGCGGAGCCGTACGCGTATGTCGCGCTGCCGCTGCGGATCGAGCACGACGGGCAGGTGCTGTCGTTCGTGTCGTCGATCTCGACGTTCAACACGCCGATGGACGTGACGGTCGCCGAGCTGGCCATCGAGACGCTCCTCCCGGCCGACCCGGCGACGGTCGCTTATCTGCGGTCGGCGCGTCCTACTCCGTAGCCCGCAGGGCCGACCACTGGAGCCCGGCGAACGCGGCGACGACGACGGCCTGCGCCGGGATCCACACCGCGCCGGCGGTGGTGGGCTCCAGCCAGGCGACGAGGGCGACGACGCTGAGGACGGCCCAGAGGGCGTTGACGTCGACGACGAGCTTCACGCCGAGGGCCGGGGGCGCCGGACGGCTCGCGAGCCAGGCGACGCCGGCGGCGAACGCGGTGAGCAGCGCCCCGAGTTCGAGCAGGAGCCCGGAGTCGACGCCGAGCAGCTCGCCCAGCGGCCCGGAGGCGGCGAGGTAGGCGAGCCCGTTGCCGCCCGTGACGACGGCGTCGAGGGCGAGGAAGCGGCGCACCATGGACCGCGGGCGGGTGGTGCGGGAGAGGCCGGCGAGCAGGGTCTGGGACATGACGGATCACGCTCCGTGAGGGAGGGCCGGTGGTGGGCCCGGAGCTCGGACGGAGTGCGCCGCCCGAGTTCCGGTGGACACCACGATGCCGCCGCTGCGGGCGCGGGTCGATGACGTCACAGGTAATGCACCCCGGGCCCCGTCCGTCGGCCTGGAGACCCGGAGACCCGGCGGCAGGATTCCCGTGACCGGGTGGGTGTCGAACGGGCGGGGCGCGCATGGGTATTGTTCGCGCCGGGCGGCCGGGGGGCCGTCGACGGGGAGGGGGCGCGAATGATGCGGGCCAGGGACCGGGCGCGGATGGTGGCGACCGGGGACGATCATAAGGTGACGCCGGCGGAACTCTTCTTCGACCTGGTGTTCGTCTACGCGATCACTCAGGTCACGGCGCTGATGGCGGCCGCGCCCTCGCCGGTGCGGGTGGTCGGCGCGATGGTGGTCCTCGCGCTGCTGTGGTGGTGCTGGTGCTGTTTCGCCTGGCTGGGCAATGTCGTACGGGCCGACTCGGGCGCCCCGTTCGCGGTGCTCGTCACCGTCATGACGGTCGTCTTCATCGTGTCGCTCGCCGTGCCCGAGGTCTTCGCGGACGCCCCCGGCGGCCTGTCGGCCCCGCTGCTCTTCGTGCTCTGCTACGGCGCCGTACGCGTCCTGCACCTGGTCGCGTACTGGCTCTCCGGTCCGGACGACGCGCTCCTGCACGCGACGCTGCGGCGGACCGCGCTGGCCTCGGTGCTGCCGCCGCTGGTCCTGCTGCTGATCGGCAGCGCTCACACCGGTACGGCCCAACTCCTCTGGTGGCTGGGCGCGGTGGCCATCGACTACGGCGGGATCTACGTGACGGGATCGTCCGGCTGGCGGGTCAACTCCCCCGGGCACTTCGCCGAACGCCACAGCCTGATCGTGATCATCGCGCTCGGCGAGTCGATCGTGGCCATGGGGATGGGCATGTCCGGCTTTCCGCTCACCGCGGCCGTCCTCGGCGCCGCCGCGGCCGGACTGCTGCTCTCGGCCGCGCTGTGGCGGCTGTACTTCCGGCAGCTGGGCGAGGCGGCGGAGCACCGGCTCGCGGGCCTCTCCGGCGACGACCGCACGCGGTTCGCCCGGGACGTCTACACCTTCCTGCACCTGCCGCTGGTCGCGGGCGTCGTGCTGTGCGCGCTCGGCATGAAGAAGGTCGTCCAGCAGGTCGCCGACACCGGCCACTACGGAGTCGCGGAGCCGTTGCACGGGGTCGTGGCCTGGTCGCTGACGGGGGGCGTCGGCGTGTTCCTGCTGGGCGCCGCCGCGATCGTCCTGCGCACCACCGGCCGGCGGCCGACCGCCCTCGCCGTGGGCGGGCTGTGCTGTCTGGCGGCCGGCCCGCTGGTGGGCGTGATCCCGGCGCTCGTCGCGCTGGTGCTGCTCGCCTGCGTGCTGTCGCTGGTCGTCGGCGTGCACGGCCGCCGGCCGTCCGCCGCCGCGGTCGCGGCTCCCGGAGCGTGACGGACGGGCCCGCCGGGGCCGCACGGGGTGCCGGAAGGCCGTCGGTCACGGTCCGCCGCGGTCACAGCTCCCGGTGCATGACGTGCAGGCCGACGGGGCCGTGCACGGGGTGCCGGAAGGCCGCCGGCACCGTGCCCACGACGGTGAACCCGAGTGAGCGCCACAGCCCGAGGGCCGGGTTGGTCTCCACCACCGCGTTGAACACCATCGCCGTGTAGCCGTCCTCCTTCGCCGCCACGAGCACGTGCTCGGCGAGGCGGCGGCCCACACCTCGGCCCGCGGCGCCCGGCGCCACCATGAACCCGGCGTTGGCGACACTCGCCGCCGGGCCGCCGTAGTTGCGGCGGACGAAGGCGGAGGCGAGGACCTCTCCGGCCTCCTCGACGACGAACACGCGGTTGCCCGGCGCCATCCACAGCGCTCGCGCCGCGTCCTCTCCAGTGTCGGGGTCCCAGGTGTAGCTCTCGCCGGCGGACACGATCTCGTGCCAGAAGGGCCAGATGCTCTTCCAGTCCTCCGCCACGGCGTCTCTGATCTCCATGGCGCCGAGTCTGCCAAACCGCTCGGGGACGGTTCGGTACGGGACGGGGCGGCTTCGTACGAGGACACGCACGCCTCGCTCGGACGGCCGACCGGCCGGCCGGTGCACGGGCCGGTCGCGGCCGGCCGGTGCCGGTGCCACTGCCGGTGCCGGTGCCGGTGCCGGTGCCACTGCCGGTGCCACTGCCGGTGTCGGCGGACTGAGGCCGGGCAGGTGGTGATTGCCGGTGGATGGCGGGCGGGCGGTGACGGCCGGTGGATGGCGGGTCGGCGGTGACGGCCGGTCAGCGGGTGGCGCCCTCCTTCTGGGCGGGGGTGGCCTGGTTCTCCCGGACCGGGACACGTTCCGGCTCGGGCGCGGGGCCGCGGACGGCCCGTTCCTCGCGGGAGGCCTCCGCGCGCAGCAGGGCGTTGAGCACGGCGAAGTGGTCGATCGGCATGGCGAAGCTCCTTGCGGTGGAGGTGAGCACGGGCGAGAGGGGAGGGCCCCTCAGCAGCGCATCACCCGGCACCGGGGAGTGCCGTCGCGCGGAACGGCCCGCGGGGCGGGCGAGTCGGCCGGGACGCGTGAGACGGGCGGGGCCGCGTGCGGGGGGCGCCCGCCGCGGGCGGCGGCCTTCCGGCGCGACCGGTTCCGGCCAGGGGCGGCGGCTTCGGACTCGGCCGTGTCGTGCGCCTCTCCGACGGGGTCCGGCGGGGTGGACGCGGCCGGTCCGGCCTCGACGCCGGAGGGGCCGGCGGCCCCGCAGCAGACCCCGAAGAGGGCCGCCAGCACGAGGAGGACGGAAGTCAGCGCGGCGCGCCACGGTGTTCGCGCCCCGCGCCGGGCGGGGCGGGGCGGTGGCATCGGCTCCTGTGGGACCGGCGCTCCCCGCCGGTCTCCGCCCGCGCCGGTCCCGACCGCCGGGGCGGCGGGAGCGGCGGGGCTCGCGGACAGGGACCTCATGGAGATCCAAACTGCCCCGGTTCGGCCCCGCTCCTTCCCTGCCCGGCCGGGATACGCCCGGGCGGCCTACGCGGGGGCTCCCGAATTCACCGGACCGGGGGCGTGGCGGAGGCAGCCCGGGAACGGCCGTGCCGTCAGGCCGCGGCGCGGTTCCTGCGGGCCGACATGCACGCGTAGACGAGGACACCGGCGAAGAGGAACAGCACCCCCTGGTAGACGGCCGCGTAGCCGGACCCGGCCACCAGCCACAGGGAGAAGGCGAAGGCCGCCATGGCCAGGACCATGTCGCGGACCAGGCGCCCGCGGTCGACGCGCTCCGGGCGGCCGGAGAGGAGGAAGTGGATCTGGGCGGCGGTGGACAGCAGGTACGGGACCGTCGCGGTGAACGTGGTGACGAGGACCAGGACCTCGAAGACGCGCTGGGTGCCGGCCGTGTAGTTGTAGACGGTGAGCAGCGAGGCGAGGACGACGGTGACGGCGACCCCGACCGTCGGGACCCCGCGCCGCTTGCGCGCGAAGGCCCGGGGGAAGAGACCGTCGCGGGCGGCGGCGTACGGGGTCTGGGCGCTGAGCAGCGTCCAGCCGTTGAGCGCGCCGACCATGGAGACCAGCGCCATGCATGCGATCGCCGTACCGCCCCAGGAGCCGCCGACCATGGCGTTCACGGCGTCGGAGAAGGGCGCGCCGGAGCCGACGAGACGGTCGTGGGCGACGGTCCCGAAGACGGAGAGCGTGCCGAGGAGGTAGATCAGGGCGGCGCCGAGCGTCCCGAGGACGGTGGCGCGGCCGACGTTGCGCCGCGCGTCGCGGACCTCACCCGCGCTGACGGCGGCCGACTCGACGCCGAGGTAGCTGAAGAGCAGGATCGCCGCGGAGGCGGAGACCGCGCCGAGCGCGCTGTCGCCCTCGGCCAGGAAGGGCCCGAGGTTGTCGCTGTCGAAGAAGAAGAGTCCGCCGACGGCCACGAGGAGGAGCGGGACGAACTTCAGCACGGTCGCCACGAGCTGCACGGCCCCGACGTACCGGGTGCCCGCGAGGTTGGCGAGGGCGGGCAGCCACTGGAGGGCGAGGGCCGCCGCGATGGTGGCCGGTAGGGAGCCGTGGAGGGGGACGAGCACGTCGAGGTAGCCGACGGCCGCGACGGCCAGGGCCGCGTTGGAGACCCAGGTGGTGATCCAGTACGACCAGGCGGCGAGGAATCCGGCGAAGTCGCCGAACGCCTCGCGGGCGTAGACGTACGGGCCTCCGGTGCGCGGGTGGCGCCGGGCGAGGCGGCCGAAGACGAGGGCGAGGGCGAGGGCGCCGAGGGTGAGGACGGCGAAGGCGACGAGGCTGATGGTGCCGTAAGGGGCGACGGAGGCCGGCAGCAGGAAGATCCCACCGCCGATGATGTTGCCCATGACCAGGGCCGTGGCGACCGGCAGTCCGAACCGCCGGGCGTGCCTGCCGTCCCGCTGAGCCGGATCGCCGGCGTCCTCCGGTGCGGGCATGCCGCCGTCCTGCCGTGCGGGCTCGCCGCCGTCCGGTGCGGGGTCACCGCCGAGCCGTGCCGGGCCGCTGCCGTCCTGCCGTGCGGGGCCGCCGTGCCGCGGGGCGGGAGGGGTGTCCTGGGGAGTAGTGGCCGTGCTCATGGGGGGTGGGGCGCCTTCCGTCGTACAAAAACCCGACCATGGTCGGACAAGGGCGAACACCCGTCCAAATCAGCTGCTTTTGTCCTGCCCCACCGGCCCATCAACCGGAAGAAATGATTCCGTTTCCAGGGTGGACCGTGAAATCTCCAGCGGAACCTGCGGACCCGCGCACTCCCTCAGCCAGCCCCGCAGCACGCGGTGCACCTGCTCGGCGCCCACCAGGCCGGCCGGCGGCGCCGACAGGTCCAGCGGCGACATGAGGAACGGCCGCGCCTGCTCGCCGCCGAGGCCGCCGTGGGAACCGATCTGCTCCTCGAAGGCGTGCACCCTGCCGGTCGCGGGGTCGTACATCGAGTTGACCATGATGTCCGCGACGTGCGGGAAACCGTCCGTGCGCCGCACCGCCTTCGCCGCGCCCGGCCCGAAGACCGCGAGCGGACCGTCGTCGGCGAGCTCGGCGACCGGCACCTCCGCGCCGTTCCCCGCGAGCACGACCGAACCGTGCTCGGCGCTCGCGACCAGCAGGAAGCCGATGCCGGGGTGGTCGGCCAGGCTGCGCAGCAGAGCGGGATGGCGGCGGTCTATCTCCTCCCTGGTCATCCGGTGCGGAACGCCGGGGAAGGAGATCAGCCCCAGGTTGCCCGAGGCGAGGACCAGCGGCTCGGACGGGCGGCCCGCCGGCCCCTCGGCCGCCGCCTCCTCCTCGTCCGTCGGCCGGTGCAGCGCGCTGCGCAGCGCGTCCCGGGCGGCGTAACTGGCCTCCGAACCGCTGGGCGTGCGCCGGACCCTGCGCGGTACGGGCAGCCCGCAGCCGGCCCGGACGAGGTCCTTGAGGGTGAGCCCGTACGCGCCCTCGAAGGTCTCGCCGGGGCTCTGTCCGTGGTCGGAGAGGAGCACGATCCGGTACGGCCGGGGCGCGTGCTCGGCGACCTTCGCCACCAGGGCGATCGAGCGGTCGAGCCGCGCCAGCACCCGGTCGGTGTCCCGGCCGTGCGGGCCGGAGTGGTGCGCCACCTCGTCGTAGGCGACCAGGTCGGCGTAGACGGCCGTCCGGCCCGCCAGGATGTCCCCGATCACCGCGGCGACCACCACGTCCCGCTCGACGACCGTGGCGAAGGCCCGGATAAAGGGGTAGGCGCCGCCGCGCGAGACCCGCGGAGACTCCTTCCGCAGCCGCGCCCCCGTCGACTGGACGACCTCGCGGGCGGCCTCGGCGACGAACGAACCGGCGGTCCGGACGGCGTTGGCGGGGTCGGAGAAGTAGGCGAAGTAGCCGGCGCGCGAGCGGTTGCGGCGGCCTCGGCGGGCCGCCATCGACAGCACCAGCGCGAGTTGCTCGGCGCCCCCGCTGAACAGATTGCCCCGGGAGGCCCCGTCGACGGTGAGCAGCCCGCCGTCCCCGGTGCGTTCGATCGCCCGCCGCTGGAGCTCGACGGCGGAGGCCGGGCGGTTGCTGACCATCAGCCGCCCGGTGTCCTTCTCGTACCAGCGGAAGGCCGGCACGTCCTCGTTGGAACCGTGCAGGATGCCGAGCTGGCTGGCGCCGGTCTGGCTGGACCAGTCGGTCCGCCAGGGGGTGAGCCGGTGGGTGGTGCCGAGCCAGGCGGCGAGGGTCGGCATCAGCCCGTCGGCGACGGCGTCGCGCAGCACCTGGTGGCCGACGCCGTCCAGTTGCAGGAAGACGGTGCCGTGGGAGGGTTCGGGGCGGCCGGATCCGCCGGGCACGGCCACCACCCGGGGCCGTCTGCGGTCGGCGAGGCGGTAGAGACGGCGGCGGTAGGCGTCGTCGTCGCGGACGGCGAGGCCGGTGGAGGTCGCCGAGGCGACGGCGGACATGACCGCGGCGACCACGACGGCGGTCTCCGGGTCGGCCGCGCCGCGCCCGTCCGGTATCAGCCAGAGCGCGAGGAGCAGCAGCGAGCCGTTGAGGAAGAACACCAACAGGCCGAGGACCAGGGCCGGCACGAGCAGCAGCGCCCGTACGACCACCGGCCACACCAGCGCACCGAGCAGGCCGAACGCGCCCGCGCCCCAGACGGCGGTGAGCGCGGTCCGCGTGATGCTGTCGCCGTCGGGTGACTGGAGTTCGAAGTCGGGCAGCAGCCCGGCCAGGGCCAGCATGGTGAGCGTCGACACCGCCCAGACGACGATGACGCGCACCACGGCACTGCCCGCGGTCCGCCAGCGGCCGGCTCTGCGCCCTCGCCCGTCACCCACGCCTGGTTCACCTTTCACCCGTTTCCTGGCTCAAGCCTGGCACAACGCGCGCCGGGCCCCGGAGGCGCCGGTCGCCCGCTCGCGAGAAGCCCGGGCGTCACGGCCCGGGCGTGGCTCGACGGGCCGGTCCGGTACGTGTGGCGCACGAAGCGCCGTCCGCCGGGAGGGCGGGGCCGGGGGCTCGGGGCTGGGCTGGGGCTGGGGCTGCGGCGGGGACTGGGGCTGGGGCTGGGGAAACGCGACCTAGCAGCCGTCGTAGCCGGCGGTGGGCATGGAGAGTCTGCGGTGCACGTCGGCCTTGCCGGCCGCGTCGTACGACGGCTCGTCGAGGCCCGCCGTCTCCAGCCGGACGCCCCTGCGCTCGCACTCCGCGTAGAAGCCGGGCACGTCGGTCAACGCCCGTGCCAGCACGCGTTCGTTGGGGGCGACGAAGAGGTCGACGGCGTCGGCGTCCACGTCGGCCCAGAGCGCGTCGTGGTCGGGGCGGATGGCGTAGAAGAGCAGCTGCCGCGTGATGACGTAGCCCTTGTCACGGGCCCAACGGTCGCACATCGCGTGCTGGCTGCGGGTGTCGACCAGGAAGGGGTCGCTGTCGAGTTCCTCGAGCGGGGTGAGGCTGGCGATCGCCGCCACCCGAACGTCGTCCATGGGCCGACCCTACTCCGAACACGGGCGGGCGAGCAGGGCGCACTCGGGGCGTCGCGGCGGCGCCGGGGATCACGGCTCCGAGTGTCAGGGAGGGGACGAGTATCCGCAGGTGTGACAGATGCTCCAGCCGTCCTGGGTGACGGCCAGGACGCCTCCGCAGCGCGGACACGGCGCCGAGTGGCCGGTCGTCCCCTTCATGCTCACCGCGGCTCCCCTCGCGTCGCTGACCGATGGCTACCCCGGCGTCCCGCCGTGGACGCCCCGCATCGCATGCGCGGGACATCTACCCTCGTCACTGGGGTAGGGGTACCCAGGCCGTGACAGGGTGGCGGGCGCCGAGGCCGCGCCCCGGTGGAGCCGGGGACGAGCCCGGGGCCGTGCACCGAGGTCGTCGACGAGGAGAGGGCGGGCTGCCAGTGGAGGTCACCTGGTGGGGTCATGCCACCTGCACGGTCGAGGACTCCGGGGTCCGGCTGCTCACCGACCCGCTCTTCGCGCGCCGGCTCGCGCATCTCCGGCGCCGCCGCGGCGCTCCGCCCCCGCCCGAGGCCGCGGTCGCCGACGCGGTGCTCGTCTCGCATCTGCACGCCGACCATCTGCACCTCCCCTCGCTCGCCCGGATCGCGCCCGGCACCCGGCTGATCGTGCCGCGCGGAGCCCCGGGCGCCGTGCCGGGCCTCCGCAAGCTGGCGGGCCGCGGGCTGCGGCTGACCGAGATGGAGCCCGGGGACGAACTGGCCGTGAACGGCGTGACGGTACGGGCCGTGCCGGCGCTGCACGACGGGCGGCGGCTCCCCATGGGGCCGCACCGCTCCCCCGCGCTCGGCTACGTCCTGGAAGGCGAGGCGCGGACGTACTTCGCCGGGGACACCGGCCTCTTCGACGGCATGGCGGACGCGGTCGGGCCGGTGGACGTGGCGCTGCTCCCGGTGGGCGGCTGGGGTCCGTACCTCGGCCACGGCCACCTGGACGCGGGGCGGGCGGCGCGGGCCCTGGCGGCCCTCTCGCCGGCCGCGGCGGTGCCGGTGCACTACGGCACGTACTGGCCGATCGGGATGGACGCCGTCCGGCCCCACGAGTTCCACGCGCCCGGTGACGAGTTCGTCCGGCACGCGGCCCGGCTCGCGCCGAAGGTGGTGGTGCACCGGCTCGGCCACGGCGAGCGGGTGCGGCCCGAGGTCGCCCGGTGATCGACCGGTTGTGGGAGGCGGTACGGCAGCTGCCGCCCGAGTCGACGCAGCAGGCCGTCGGCTACCCCACCCTCTTCCTCCTGGTGGCCCTCGGGGCCCTGGTGCCCGTGGTCCCGACGGGGGCGATCGTCAGCTCGGCGGCGGTGGTGGCCTACCACCAGACGGCACCGTGGTCGCTGCTCCTCGTCTTCCTCGTGGCGTCCTCGGCCGCGCTGCTCGGCGACGTGACGCTGTACTGGCTGGGCCGGCGCGGGGTCGGGTCGAAGAACGGGTCCCGGTGGCTGGAGGCGTTGCGCGGCCGGGCGACGCCGGAGCTGCTGGAGCACGCGCGGGAGCGTCTGGAGACGCGCCAGGTCTCCGTGCTGGTGCTCTCGCGGCTGGTGCCCGCAGGGCGGATCCCGGTGATGCTGGCCTGCCTGCTGGCGGGCATGCCGCTGCGCCGGTTCGTCCGGGGGGACCTGCCCGCGTGCCTGGCGTGGACGGCGACGTACCAGCTGATCGGGATCCTGGGCGGTTCGCTGTTCCCCGAGCCGTGGCAGGGCGTCGTGGCGGCGGTGGGGCTGACGCTCCTGCTCAGCGCGGCTCCCGCGCTGTGGCGACGGCTGCGCGGGGCGCACCGGAACGGTGCCGAGCAGGCCTGAGGCGCACGGAGGCGCACGAAGGGGCCCGGGGCGCCCGGCCCCGGGGCCTTTCTCCGGAGTCCCTTCGGGGTCAGGCGGCGAGCAGGCGCGAGGCGCCGACGGGGAGGTCCCAGAGGTCCTCCCGGGGCAGTCCGGCCCGTTCCCAGGCGGCCCGTACCCGGGTGAGGGGCTCGAGGACGGGTTCGGAGGAGAGCACGAACGTCGCCCAGTGCATCGGCGCCATCCGCCGGGCGCCCAGGTCGCGGAAGGCACGGACGGCCTCCTCGGGGTCGGTGTGGACGTCGCTGAGCCACCAGCGGGGGGCGTAGGCGCCGATCGGGAGCAAGGCGAGGTCGATGCCGGGGTGACGGCGGCCGATCTCGGCGAACCAGTGGCCGTAGCCGGTGTCTCCCGCGAAGTAGACCTGGCGGCCGGACCGGTCGGCGAGGACCCAGCCGCCCCACAGGGAGCGGCAGGTGTCGAGGAGGGTCCGCTTGGACCAGTGGTGGGCGGGGACGAACTCGAAGCGGACGCCGTCGAGTTCGGCCGCCTCCCACCAGTCGAGTTCGGTGACCCGGGTGAAGCGCCGGCGGGTGAACCAGCGGCCGAGCCCGGCGGGGACGAAGACGGGGGTGTCCCGGGGCAGCCGCTTGAGCGTGGGGGCGTCGAGGTGGTCGAAGTGGTTGTGGCTGATGACGACCGCGTCGACCGGCGGCAGGTCCTCCCAGCGCACGCCGACGGGGGTGATGCGGGCCGGGGTGCCGAAGATCCGGCGCGACCAGACCGGGTCGGTGAGGACGGTCAGGCCGCCGATGCCGACGATCCAGCTGGCGTGTCCGGCCCAGCTGAGGGCGACGGCCCCGGGCGGGACGACGGGCAGCGGACCCGGTTCGTACGGCAGCAGCGGAATGTCGCGCAGCCCGTCGGCGCCGGGGCGGATGGCACCTTCGCGGGCGAGGCGGGCCATGGCGCGGACACCGGGGAGCGGCGCGGTGAGGCGGTCGGCGAAGGAGCACGGCCAGTCGTCCCGGATGCGGCCGAGGGGCTGGAGGACGGGAGGGGCGGTGCGCGCGCCGTCGGGTCGCGGGGCCTGTGCCGGCCGTGCCGTCTGTTCCGTCATCTGCGGGCTCCGTTCTCGGCGGCTCGTCGGGGATTCCGGGGTCTGTGCCGGCTCCGGAGTGTCCCCGGGGTCACCGGAGTTCCTCCAGAGCGGCCGCGAACGACGTCAACGCCTCCGCGATGTGGGGCAGTTCCTCGGGCGTGGCCGAGGTGAGCGCCTCCGTCCGCCGCTCCTCCGTCGCGCCCAGGAGCACGCCGGTGTCGAACCGTGCCCGCAGCGAGCCGAGTTCGTCGCCGAAGCGGTGTCCGCCGGGGACCGGCGTGCCCAGCCGCTCGGTGAGGTGGTTCTCCAGCTCCAGGGAGTCGGTGACACCGCGGGCGGTGAGTCCGGCGCGCAGCGGTCCGAGGTCGGCGTAGAGGTGGCGGCCGGATCGCGGGGGCAGGGCGAGCGCGCCGGTGGCGAGGACGGCCCGGTGGGCGGCCGCGGTCACGCGCGCGTGGAGGGCGGCGCTCAGCGCGGCGCGTACGGTCACGTCCTCGGGTTCGTCGAGGGCGTGCGCCGCGGCGGGCCCGACGGGGCCGGCGACGACCGCGCCGAGGGCGGTGAGGACGTCGAGGGTACGCGCCCGGGGATCGGCGTAGCGGTCCGCGCGGGAGGGGGCGGTGGGCGGGAACCGGGCGACGGCGCAGGGCCAGGCGGCGGGGGCGAGCGCGCCCGCCAGGTCGTAGAGGACGGTGGCGTCGTCCGGGTACATCTCGGCGGGGCTGACGAGGACGGTGTCATGGGGGGCGTGCAGGGTGTCGCGCCAGGTCTCGTCGCTGATGATGTGCAGCCCCTCGGCGACGGCCGCCTCGCAGGTCTCGCTGACCAGCTCCGGCGGGGCGACGGTGCCGGTGGGGTCGTCGGCGACGGAGAGCAGGAGCAGCCGGGGGTGGCCGCCCTCCGCGCGGACCCGCCGGACGGTCTCCAGGAGGGCGTACGGGTCGGGGACGCCTCCGCATTCGGCGGGGGTCGGCACGTGGTAGGCGGGGCGGCCGAGCAGGCGCGCCTGGGGGGTCCACCAGGCCGGGCAGGGGCGGGGCATCAGGACGTCGCCGCCGTGGGCGGCGATCAGGGCGAGGAGCAGGGGCTGGCCGCCGGGGGCGGCGACCACGTCCTCGGGGTGGGTCCGCAATCCGCGCCGCCACCAGTACCCGCTCGCGGCCTCGCGCAGCACGGGACCGCCGCCGGGCGGTTCGACGGCGGTGCGGGTGGCCGCATCGGCGAGGATGGCGGCGAGGGCGGGGAGCACGGGCAGGCCGGGCTCGGGGATCGGTGGCCCGTAGCGCACCGGCCCGCGGCCCTCAGGAGCCGTCTCCCGCATGTCCCGTACCTCCAGGGCCTCGGTCTGGCGCGCGTACGGCGCCACTGTCCTTTATACGAAGATTCATGCAGGTTCGCCGCTTCGGCGAACTGCTCAGGGGCGGGCCGCGGGCCGGTCGGCGGGAAGCCGGGACCCGGTCGGGCGGGGAGCCCGGGGCGGTCGGCGGGGAGCGGGGACCCGGTCGGTCGGGTGTCAGCGCACCAGGACCCGCTCGACCATCAGCTCGACCGCCGAGACGATGGCGTCCGCGTCGATACCGGCCTCGTGGAGCTGTTCCTCAGGCGTCGCCGAGGTGGGCATCGAACGGACCGCGAGCCGGGCCAGGCGGGGCACGTCACCGTGGCCGTTGGCGTAGGCCTCGGCCACCGCGTCGCCGATGCCGCCCTCCGGCCGGTGGTCCTCGACCGTCAGGACGCAGCCGGTCGTACCGGCCGCCTGGTCGAGGGTGGCGGTGTCCACCGGCTTGACGGAGTAGAGGTCGATGACGCGCACGGGCACGCCCCGCTCCTCCAGCACGTCGGCGGCGCGCAGCGCCTCGTGCACGGTCACCCCGGCGGCCACGACGGTGGCCCGGTCGTCCTCGCCGTGGCTGCGCAGCACCTTGCTGCCGCCAATGGGGAACTCCTCGTCGGGGTCGTAGAGGACGGGGGTTCCGCCGCGCGTGGTGCGCAGATAGCGGACACCTTCCCGGTCGGCCATGGCGGCGACGAGTTTCGCCGTCTGGTTGGCGTCGCAGGGGTACAGGACGGTGCTGTCGTGCACCGACCGCATCATCGCGAGGTCCTCCAGGCCCATCTGGCTGGGGCCGTCCTCGCCGATGGCGACGCCGGCGTGGGATCCCACGAGGTTGATCCCGGCGCGGCTGACGGCGGCCATGCGGATGAAGTCGTGGGCGCGGGTGAGGAAGGCGGCGAAGGTCGCGGCGTAGGGGACGTAACCGCGCGTCTGGACCCCGACGGCGGCCGCCACCAGCTGCTGTTCCGCGATGTAGCACTCGAAGTGGCGCTCGGGGTGCGCCTTCGCGAAGTACTCGGTGCGCGTCGAGTCGCCCACCTCGCCGTCGAACGCGACGATGTCGTCGCGCACCGAGCCGAGCGCGGCGAGGGCCTCGCCGTAGGCGTTGCGGGTGGCGACCTTGTCGCCGCCCTTCTCGTAGCGCGGCAGGTCGGGTGCCTCGTTGCCGTCGCGGCGCGAAACCCGGGCGGCGGGCGGTGCGGTCACCCCGACCCGGAGGTCGCTGCGGCCGCCCAGCTCGGCGATGGCGGCCTCGGCGTCCGGGAGCGGCTTGCCGTGCATGCCCTCGCGGTTCTCGACGGCGGCGACGCCCCGGCCCTTGCGGGTGGCGGCCAGGATCGCGGTGGGCCGGCCGGAGGTGGCGCGGGCCTCGCCGAGCGCGGCGTCGACGGCGTCGACGTCGTGGCCGTCGATGGACAGGGTGTGCCAGCCGAAGGCTTCGAGGCGGGCCGCGTAGGCGCCGAGGTCGTGCTGGTGGCGGGTGGGTCCGCGCTGCCCGAGCCGGTTGACGTCGACGATCATGGTGAGGTTGTCGAGCCGGCAGTACGAGGCGTGCTCCACGGCCTCCCAGACCGAGCCCTCGGCCATCTCGCTGTCTCCGCAGAGCACCCAGACCTGGTAGGGGACGTGGTCGAGGAACTTCCCGGCGAGCGCCATGCCGACCCCGACCGGCAGGCCCTGGCCGAGGGAGCCGGTGGCGACGTCGACCCAGGGCAGCCGGGGTGTCGGATGCCCTTCGAGCAGGCTGCCGCGCTGGCGGAAGGTGAGCAGTTCGTCGTCGCCGACGACCCCCGCCGCCCGGTACATGGCGTACAGCAGCGGTGAGGCGTGGCCCTTGGAGAGCACGAGCCGGTCGTTGCCCGGATGGTCCGGCCGGTCGAAGTCGTAGCGCAGGTGGCGGGCGAGGAGTACCGCGCCGATCTCGGCGGCCGACATCGACGAGGTGGGGTGGCCCGAGCCGGCCGCGTCGGCGGCTCGCACGGCGTCGACGCGAAGCTGCTGGGCGAGCGCGGACATCGTCTCGTTCATGGCGGACCTTCCTCCACGGACTGCGCGGCGGGCGGGCGGTTCGACGGTGCTCATCACGCGGGTGCCCAGGAAGGCCGGGCGTAACCCGGGGAATCCGCCCACCCGTTGTCCACATGCCAAGATGCGGGTCTCAGCATGCGGCCGGAGCGCGTACCGTGGCCGTACGACCTCAGCCGAAGGAGTCCGGCCATGACGCTCAGCTCCACTCCGTCCGCACCGTCCGACAGCCCGGCCCCGTCCGCCGGGCCGGCCCCGTCCACCGGCGCCGCGCCCTCCGCCGGCTCGTCGCCCGCCGGGCCTCGGGAGACGGCCGTCTACACCCACGGCCACCACGAGTCGGTGCTCCGCTCGCACAGCTGGCGAACCGCCGCCAACTCCGCGGCGTATCTGATCCCCGAACTGCGCCCCGGTCTCGACGTGCTGGACGTGGGCTGCGGGCCGGGCACGATCACCGCCGATCTGGCCGCCCTCGTGGCGCCCGGCCGGGTGACCGCGGTGGACGCCTCGGAGGACGTCCTGGACAAGGCACGCGCTGCGGCCGCCGCGCGCGGCGTGGGCAACGTGCGCTTCGCGGTCGCCGACGTCCACGACCTGGACTTCCCCGACGACTCCTTCGACGTCGTCCACGCCCATCAGGTGCTGCAGCACGTCGGCGACCCGGTGCGCGCGCTGCGTGAGATGAGGCGGGTGTGCCGTCCGGGCGGAATGGTGGCCGCGCGCGACAGCGACTACGGCGCCTTCGCCTGGTACCCGGAACCGCCCGCGCTGGCCGAGTGGCTGGAGTTGTACCACCGGGTCGCGCGGGCCAACGGCGGCGAACCGGACGCCGGCCGGCGGCTCTTCTCCTGGGCGCGGCGCGCCGGCTTCACGGACATCGTGACGACGGGCGCCACCTGGTGCTTCTCCACGCCCGAGGAGCGGGCCTGGTGGAGCGGCCTGTGGGCGGACCGCACGACGGAGTCCGTCTACGCGCGGCTCGCGGTGGACGGCGGCCACACCACGCCCGCCGGGCTGGCCGCGATCGCCGAGGCCTGGCGCACGTGGGGCCGCCAGGAGGACGCCTGGTTCATGGTGCCGCACGGCGAGATCCTGTGCCGGGTCTCCTGATCCGGCACAGCCGGGACTCCGTCGGACGCCCTCGAAACCGCTGGGGCCGCCGGTCGGCAGCGGGCCCCGGTGGACCCGTCGACCGGCTCCGTGAAGGTCAACTAGGCTCGTCCGTATGGAGATTCTGGGAACCACGCTCCGCGTCTGCGTCGACGACCTCGATGCGGCGGTGGACTTCTACGAGCGGCTCACCGGCGGCCGGGCCCTGCGCTTCGAGCGGGCCGGTGTCTCGGTGGCCGCGGTCGGCTGCTTCCTCCTGATGAGCGGCCCCGAGTCGGAGCTGGAGGTGCTGCGGAAGGTGGCGGCGACTATCTCCGTCGACGACGTGGACACCGCGTTCACCTCGCTGACCGAGGCCGGCGCGAAGGTCGTCGCCGGTCCGGTGCCGACCCCGGTGGGGCGCAATCTGATCGCGGTGCACCCGGACGGCTCGGTCTTCGAGTACGTCGACCGGCGCCCGGCGTAGAACGGGCGCGCCCGCACCGCTTCCGTACCTCCTACAGGGACGGCGGGGGTGCGTCGGTGGTGAAGGCGGACACGACCAGGTCGGTGAGGAGCGCGCCGGCGGTTCCGTCGGGGTCGAGGTCGGGGTCGTAGATCGTGACGTTGAGCCCGACGCAGCGCTCGGACCGGACCAGGGCGCCGAACAGCGTGGCCAGTTCGGCGGGCAGCAGCCCGTCCGGGTCGGGGCTGTCGACGGCCGGCATCACACTCGGGTCGAGGACGTCGGCGTCGAGATGGACCCAGAAACCGTCCAGGGCCTCGTTCTCCAGGCTGAGCACGGTCGCGGCGGCGAGCTCCTCCGTACCCCACGCCCGGAGTTCGGAGACGGTCACCAGCGGGATCTTGAGAGCGCGCAGCTCGGTGACCTCGGGATCGTCGTGGAAGGCGTCACGGATGCCGAGGAGGCGGATGTCCTCGTCGCGGAGGTAGGGCCGGAGTCCTTCGAGGTCGGTGAGGTCGTCCTGGCCGCGGCCGGTGGCGAGGGCCACCTCCTCGCCGGCGGCGGCGCCGACGCGGCTCGAGTTCCCGGGATGGCGGAAGTCCGGGGAGGCGTCGAGCGCGGCGAGGCCGTACCGGCCGATGCGACGCAGGGCGAGGGACGCGCCGAGCTGGATGGAGCAGTCGCCGCCGAGGACGACCGGGAAGTCCCCGGCCCGTACGTGCCGTTCGATCCGGTCGGCGAGAGTACGGGTGTAGGCGGCGAGGGCCGCCGCGTGGAAGACGCCCTCGCCCTCCCGCCAGTCACCCCGGTCGTAGCGGGGCGCGACGACGACGCCGCCCTCCAGCGCACCGAGCCGCTGGACGACGCGGTTCTCCCGGAGGGCTCCGGCGAGCTTGTGGCAGCCGGGGACGGTTCCGGGCGCCGGCGGCCGCAGACCGAGGTTGGAGGGGGCGTCGATGGCCACGATATTCCGCATGCGCCCCATCCTCTCCGCCGTACTCTGCTTCTTCAACGGCGACGCCCGTACGGCAGTACGGGCGCCCGGAAGCACGGACGTACGGAGCGAGATGAGCACGGACACCCAGCACACGTACCGCGTGATCGTGCGCGGCACGTTCGACGGCCTGTCGGAGGAGAGCCGGGCGCGGCTGCTGGCCGAGGCCGACGAGCACGGTCTGACGGGGATGCGGTTCACACCGGAGGGCTCGCTCACCTACGACAGGACGCTGAAGCACTTCTCGTACCGGCTGATCGTCGTCTCCGACGCGGCGGACGGCGAGGAGATGGCAGCGGCGATCGCCGAGGACCGGGTGGAGACGGCGCTCCGTGAGCGGGGGCACGGTCACGGGGAGCTGAAGTCGTCCGTGACGGACATGGACACCATGAAGATCAACTACAAGCGCTGAGCGACGGGTCCGGCGGGGGCGGTGATCGCCCGGCGCTCGTGGTCCCGCCACGCGCCGTCGATGTGGAGCATCGCGGGCGAGAAGCCTCGAGACGGAATCCGGCGCTGCGGACGAGGGCGCGGGAAGCTTCATAGCCGGGCCGGATGCCGGCCTCCACACGGTGGACACCCAACGGCCCGAAGGCGTACGGCAGCAGGAGCCCCAACGCCTCGGAACATCAGGCCCCGGCCCGCGGCGTGCGCGAAGGCGCCGTAGCCGAGGGAGCCGCTGAGGAAAGCCCCGCGGACGATGTTGTCGACGTGGACGAAGTCGGCGATCCGGCCGCCCTCGGCCCGCTCGCGGACGCGGAACCCCTCCCTGGTCAGGTCGGCGATCAGCGCCCGTGCGAAGACGTCGTAGGCCCGGGGGGCCGTCCGGCGGGAAGAGCCAGGGGCGGTGCAGCTCGCGGGCGGCGCGGGCGTGGGCCGTGAGCTCCGCCGCGTCGTCGAGCGTGGAGGGCCGCGGGCCCACCCGAGGGCCCGCCGGGTACCGGCCGGGGTCGTCGCTCATCCGGCCAGGCCGGCGGGGCGGGCGGGGCCCGCGGACGAGGCCGCGCGGCGGCCAGGACGTCCTGGCCGCCGTGGCCACCCTGGCCGCTCGGCGGGCGCCCCCGGGCGTCGCCCGCCCGCGGTGGGCCGGCGTCCGCGGACGGACGGCGTCAGTGGTGGGCGAGGACCGGCTGAGGCTCCTCGTCGGGCACGTCGGCCGGGTCGGGGCGCTGGATGAGCAGCGCCGTGACGACGCCGATGCCGAGCAGGGCGAGCGCCGCGTACATCGCGTGCTGGTAGCCGGCCTCGGTGACGCCTCCCGCGTCGCTCCCCACCGTGATCATGGCGGAGGCGAGGGCGATGCCGAGCGAGGCTCCGATGCCGAAGCAGGCGCCGTTGAGTCCGGAGAGCGAGCCCGGCTTGTCCTTGGGGGCGGTGGTGACGGCGAGGCCGTTGAGGCCGGTGAGCATGAAACCGCCGTACGTGACGCCGAGCGCGGCCAGCGAGGCGATCAGGATCCCCTCGCTGTGCAGGAAGAAGGTGGCGAAGAGGAAGATCGCGAAGTTGGCGATCGCGCCGGTGACGACGATCGTGCGCCACCCGACCTTCGGACCGAGCCGCCCGGTCAGCGGCGCGGAGAGCACGCCGATCAGCTGGATCGGCGTCAGGAAGAGGAAGGCGGCGGTGACGGCCGAGAGGCCGAGGCCGACGCGTGCGTCCTGCGAGAAGAGCGGGATGGTGAGGGCGATGGCCCCGAACGCTCCTCCCAGGGTGCAGATCGTGGTGAGGAGCAGCGGCCAGGCGCGGCGGGAGGCCAGGACCTCGATGTCGATGACCGGGTCGGCGGCGCTCTTCTGCGAGACGACGAAGAAGGCGAGGGAGGCGAGTCCGCCCAGCAGGAAGCCGAGGGTCAGGACCGACGTCCAGCCCCAGGCGGCACCCTGGGCGAGACCGACGAGGATGCCGGTGAGGCCGAGCGCGAGGGCGACGATGCCCCGGGAGTCGAAGCGGCCCTCGGGGGCGGTGGCGGGCACGTCGGGGACGTACTTCCGGACGCCGATCAGACCCGCCACGGCAATGAGGGTGGAGCAGACGAAGATCCCGCGGAAGCCGATGGTGTCGGCGATCTGTCCGCCGCCGATGGCGTCGACGCCGGCGAGGCCGCCGTTGACGGCGGTGACGATGCCCGCGGCCTTGCCGAAGCCGGCCGGGGTGAGCAGCTGGTTCAGCGTGAGGAAGGCGAGGGTGAACATCGCGGCCGAGATGCCCTGCAGGACGCGGCCTGCGATGAAGACCTCGATGTTCGGCGCGAAGACGCAGAGCAGGTTTCCGGCGATCAGCACGAAGGCGCAGACGATCATCATCGGCTTGCGGCCGCGTTTGTCGCTGAGACGGGCCAGGGTGACCTGGCCGATGGCCGCCATCAGGAAAAACAGGGTCTGCGAGAGACCGGCGGCGGCCGTGGTGGTGCCCAGCCGCTCGATGACGTCCGGCAGTGCGGGGCTGAGCATCGTGGCGTTGATCTGGTAGCCGAGGACGGCGAGGACCATCGCCAGAAGCATGGGCCCCCGGCCCGTGAGGTCGGATTTGGCTGACATATCGGCCCCTTTGCCTTGGATGTCACGTCGTTGCGCACGCCCCTCGCCAAGCTTGTCTGACAAGTTGCGCCCCGACAGGCTGGACTCTACGCGCGTCACACGTCAAGACCCTTTGACCTGTGAATCCGCATACCGTTGACTTGCCGACAAGTCGGTGAAGGAGGGGCAGTGGCAGTCAGCGGACGGCAACGACGACCGGTCGTGGTGCTCTACGAGCGGATCGCGGACGCCATCCACCACGGCACCTATCCGCCGGGCTCGACGCTCCCCTCCGAGCCCAAGCTCGCCGGCGAGCTGGGGGTGAGCCGTCCGGCCCTGCGCGAGGCGCTGCTGCTGCTCCAGGAGGACGGCCTGCTCTCGGTGCGGCGCGGAGTCGGCCGGACCGTCGCCGACCGTCCGCCGCGCCGCGGCTTCGAACACGTCCAGCCCCTGGAGGAGCTGATCGGGGCGGGCTCGCCGCTGCGCGTACGAGCCCTGCTGCGGGCGGTCGAGGAGCCCACCGACTTCACCACCCAGCACCTGCTCGCCCGGGCCGGATCGGAGCTGCGGTTCTGGGAGTCGCTGCTGGTCGGAGAGGGTACGGCGGCGACGCTCAGCCAGGAGTGGGCGGCCGCGGACGACGTCCTGGACCGCGCGCACCCGGACTTCGCGTACGCCCTCCGGACCGCGCCGGCGCCGGAGCGCGTCTCGATGCTGGCGGTGCTCGCCGACGCCTCACGCGGGGTGTCGCTGGGGGCGCACAGCAGTGTGACCGCCACCCTGGTCGGCCAGCGGCGCGGGGACCAGCTCGGCCGCCCGGCCGACACTCCGGCGGTCCTCGTCACCCAGGTGGTACGGGTCGGAGAGATCCCGGTCCTGGCGGCCAAACACATGCTCCCGACGGGAGCGCCGGCGCTCCCGGTCCTCCAGTCGAACTGAGCCGACCCGGCCGCGCCACCCGGCCGAGCTTCGGGCCGGACCGCTCGGCCGGCCTTTGCCGGGCGGCCCGACGGCCCCTCCGAGCCAGGCGACAAGACCGTCAGGCCGCCGCCCTGTCGCCGCCGTCACAGCGCCGAGGGCCCGCTGTGGCGTACACTTCCGCGCCATGCACTTGTCTGACAACCTCGTCGCCCCCGTCACGCCCGCCGTCTCCGAGTGGATCCGGCGCGCCCCGAAGGCCGTTCTCCACGACCATCTCGACGGCGGGCTGCGCCCCGCGACGATCGTCGAGCTGGCGCGCGAGTGCGGCTACACCTCCCTGCCGACCGAGGACCCCGCCGCGCTCGCGGTCTGGTTCCGGGACGCCGCCGACTCCGGTTCGCTGGAGCGGTACCTGGAGACCTTCGCCCACACCTGCGCGGTGATGCAGACCCGCTCCGCCCTGGAGCGGATCGCGGCCGAGTGCGCCGAGGACCTGGCCGCGGACGGCGTCGTCTACGCCGAGATCCGCTACGCCCCCGAGCAGCACCTGGAGGGCGGGCTGACCCTGGACGAGGTCGTCGAGGCGGTGAACGACGGCTTCCGTGAGGGCGAGCGCCGCTCGGGCGGCCGGATCACCGTCCGCACCCTGCTCACCGGCATGCGGCACACCGACCGTTCGCTGGAGATCGCGCGGCTGACCGTCGCCCATCGCGAGAACGGCGTCGCCGGCTTCGACATCGCCGGCGGCGAGATCGGCAACCCGCCGGCCCGCCACCTCCCCGCCTTCCAGCATCTGAAGCGGCACAACTGCCACTTCACCATCCACGCGGGCGAAGCGGTCGGCGCCGAGTCGATCCACGAGGCCGTGCAGATCTGCGGCAGCGAGCGGATCGGCCACGGGGTGCGCATCACGGACGACATCGCCGAGGACGGCACCCTGGGCCACCTCGCCTCCTACGTCCGCGACAACCGCATCGCCCTGGAGGTCTGCCCGACCTCCAACCTGCAGACCGGTGCGGCGAAGGACTACGCCTCGCACCCGATCGACGAACTGCGCCGGCTCGGCTTCCGGATCACCCTCAACACCGACAACCGCCTGGTCTCCGGCACCACCATGAGCGAGGAGTTCCAGCACATGGTGGACGCCTTCGGCTACGGCCCGGAGGTCTTCGAGGAGTTCACCGTCGCCGCGCTCGACGCCGCCTTCCTTCCCCTCCCCGAGCGGCAGCGGCTGATCGACGAGGTCGTCCGCCCGGGCTACGCCGCCTTGCGCTGACGACTCCCGCGGACGCCCGTCGGGAAGGCGCGTCAGCCGCCCCGGGCGGCTGAGGACGGCCGCCCCCGGCGCCCGGTGCCGAGCCGGGCCGGTGACGTCGCCGGCCCGGCTCGGCACCGGGCTGGGCGAGGCTGCCTTGCACCCCCGGCCTCCGGGCTCGGGACCGGCTTGGGCGGCTGGGCGGCTAGGCGGCTAGGCGGCTGGGCGACGCTGCCCCTCGTCCCCGGCCGCCGGGCTCGGGGCCGGCTCCGGGCGCGGCCCCGGCCCTCAGGTCAGGGCGGGCACGTCGAGCGTGAGCGTGCCCGCCTCGGCGTCCAGCACGCCCGGCACCCCGAGCGGGAGCGTGAGCGCGCTCGCGCCGTGGCCGAAGCCCATCTCCTCCACCACCGGGACGCCGAGCCCGCCGAGGCGGTCGGCCAGCACCGCGCGGACGTCGTCGTAGGGACCGCAGTCCGCCCAGGAGCCGAGCCCGACGGCCGCGACGCCGTCCAGCCAGCCGGACCGCAGGAGCTGGGTGAGGACGCGGTCCAGCCGGTACGGCTCCTCCCCCACGTCCTCGAGGAACAGCAGGCCGCCCCGGGCCGACGGTCGCGCGTGCGGGGTGGCGAGGTCGGCGGCGAGGAGGCTGACGCAGCCGCCGAGGGTGACACCGCGGGCCCGGCCCGGCACCAGCGGCCTCGCGTTCTCGCGTCCGAGCGTCAGGACCGACTCGGGCGCGAACAGCGTGGCCCGCAGGGACTCCTGGGTGCGCCGGTCCTCCAGGAAGGCCGCCGCCGCGACCATCGGACCGTGCAGGGTGGCCACCCCCGCCCGTACGGCGAACGCCTCGTGGAGGGCGGTGAGGTCGCTGTAGCCGACGAAGACCTTGGGCCCCGCCGCCCGCATCGCGGCCCAGTCGAGCAGGTCCACCATCCGCTGGACGCCGTAGCCGCCCCGGGCGCAGATGACCGCCGCGACGCCGGGGTCGCACCAGGCCTGCTGGAGGTCGCGGGCCCGGCCTGCGTCCGTCCCCGCGAGGTAGTCCAACGCGGGGTGGGTGTCGAGGACGTGGGGGGCGACCACCGGCTCCAGACCCCAGCCGCGCAGGATGTCGAGGCCGGCGGCGAGGCGCTCCTCGGGCACGGGGCCGCTGGGCGCGACGACGGCGACCCGGTCACCGGCCCGCAGCCGGGCGGGCCGGATCAGCGGCGCCACCGCGCGTGGCGGGTCCGCCGGAGTCCGGGCCCCCGTCATCCCCTCAGCTCCAGACGGGGGACGTCGGGCCGCTCGATGCCGAAGGTCTGGGCGTACAGCGACAGTTCGGCCTCCAGGGCGCGGATCACGGTCTCGGCGCGCCGGAAGCCGTGGCCCTCGCCCTCGAAGGCGATGTACGCGTGCGGGACGCCCTGCCCGGCCATCGCCGCCAGGAACCTCTCGCTCTGCGCGGGCGGGCAGATCACGTCGTCGAGCCCCTGGAGCAGCAGGAACGGAGCGGAGATCCGCTCGACGTGGGCGAGGGGCGAGCGTTCCTTGTAGCGGGCGGGGACCTCGGCGAGCGGCCCGACCAGCGACTCCAGGTAACGGGACTCGAAGTCGTGGGTCTCGTCGGTGGCCCAGCCGAGCAGGTCGAGGATGGGGTAGAGGATCGTGCCGCAGGCGTAGACGTCGCTGGTGACCAGTGAGGCGGCGGTGGTCCAGCCGCCCGCGCTGCCGCCGCGGATCGCGAGGCGTGCCGGGTCGGCGGTGCCTTCGGAGGCGAGCGCCTCGGCGACGGCCGCGCAGTCCTCGACGTCGACGACGCCCCACTGCTCGCGGAGGCGTTCGCGGTACTCCCGGCCGTAGCCGGTCGAGCCGCCGTAGTTCACCTCGGCGACGCCGATGCCGCGGGAGGTGAAGTAGGCGATCTCCAGGTCGAGGACGAGCGGTGCGTGCGCGGTCGGGCCGCCGTGCGCCCAGACCACGTAGGGCGGCAGTTCGTCGGTGGGGGCGATGCGGTCGGGGTTGTGCGGCGGGTAGACGTGGGCGTGGATCTCCCGGTTGTCGGGCCCGGCGAAGGTGCGGATCTGGGGCTCGGGGTAGTACGCCGGGTCGACCGGGTCGTCATGGGCCGAGCCGATGACGCGGGTCCGGCCGGTACAGGTGTCCAGCTCCACGATCTCGTAGGCGCTGCGCGGGCTCGCGGCGACGCCGGCGACCCGGCTGCCGTGCGCGGCGAGGGTGGGGGCCCACTCGGTCCAGGGGCCGGCCGCGTCGACGACCTCCCCGCTCTCGGGGTCGAGTATTCCGAGGGAGGTGGCGCCCCTGCCGTGGATGACCGCCACGAGGCCGTTCTCCAGGGGGCGGAACCAGCTGAGGCCGATCTTCCACAGCGGGCCGCCGAACTCCTCGGCGCGGGGGCACAGGGCGACCGGCTCGCCGTCCGCTCCGCGGCGGTAGACGTTCCACCACCCGCTGCGGTCGCTGAGGTACAGCAGCTGTCCGTCGGGCGTCCAGTCGACCTGCGGGACCGACTCCGCGGGCCCGCCCGCGACGCGCCGCGCGCCCGCGAAGACGCCGTCGGCAGTCACGTCGGCGAGCAGCACCTCCGTACCGTCCCAGGGCATGCGGGGGTGGTCCCAGGCGATCCAGGCGGCCTGTCCGCCGTCCGGGGAGAGGCGCGGGCCCGTGACGAAACGGTGGGCGCCGTCGGAGAGCTCGCGTACCGCCGCGCGGTCCTCGGCCGCCGATCCGTCCAGCGGGACGGCGGCGACGACCCGGCGCACGTCCGTGGGCGCGGGTCCGGTGAACTCCTCCAGGACGCACCACACCTCGTCCCGCTCCGGGTGGACGACCGGGTCGGCCCAGCGCAGGCCGCCGCCGGTGGCCGCGACGGGGGTGAGCGGCCGGGGGACGGCCGCGTCGCCTTCGGCGTCCGGTTCGTAGGCGTAGAGCCGCTGGTCGGGGAAGTGGCTGAAGACGATCAGCGGGCCGCCGTGCTGCCGCGCGAGTCCGGCCCACGGCTGTCCGCCGTATTCGACGACCCGGCTGCGGACGTTCCAGGGGGCGGGGAGGACCTGTTCCTCGGCGCCGTCGGCCCGTCGGCGCACCAGGGCGCGCCGCCCGCCTTCGGTGGGGCGGGGCGCCGTCCACCACAGCTCGTCGCCGACGGCGCCGAGGTACTCGGGACGCCCGTCGTGGGACGCGGCGAGGGCGGCGTCGATGGGTGAGGGCCAGCTGCCGTAGGGACTCGTGGGTACCATGCCGACTCCCCTACGCGGTCTTCAGATAGTGGTCGAGTACGCGGACGCCGAAGTGCAGCGCGTCGACGGGGACGCGCTCGTCGACGCCGTGGAACAGCGCGCCGTAGTCCAGCTCCGGGGGGAGCTTCAACGGCGAGAAGCCGTAGCCGGTGATCCCGAGCCGGGAGAACTGCTTGGCGTCGGTGCCGCCGGACATGGAGAAGGGGATGACGTGGCCGGCCGGGTCGAAACGTTCCACGGCGGCCCGCAGCTTGGCGAAGGTCGGCGAGTCGACCGGGGCCTCCAGGGGGATCTCGCGGTGGTGGAACTCCCACGCGACGTCGGGTCCGGTGAGCCGGTCCATCGTCGCGGCGAACTCCTCCTCGCCGCCGGGCAGCATGCGCCCGTCCACGTAGGCGACGGCGTGGCCCGGGATGACGTTCACCTTGTATCCGGCGTCGAGCATCGTCGGATTGGCGCTGTTGCGGACGGTCGGCTCGACGAGCGCGGCGGCGGGGCCGAGCTTCTCCAGGAGGGTGTCGACGTCGAGGTCCTCGGCGGTGACGTCGGTCTCGATGCCGTACAGCGCGGCGAGTTCGGCGAGGGCCGCCCGCACGGTCGGGGTGATCCGGACCGGCCAGGCGTGGGCGCCGATGCGGGCGACGGCGGCGGCGAGCCGGGTCACGGCGTTGGCGGTGTTCACCTTCGAGCCGTGTCCGGCCCTGCCGTGGGCGGTGAGCTTGACCCACGCGGTGCCGCGTTCGCCGGCCGCGATGGGATAGAGCGTCATGCCGGGGTGCGGGTGGAAGCTGAACGCCCCGGATTCGCTGATGCCTTCGGTGCAGCCCTCGAAGAGACCTGCGTGCCGGTCGGCGAGGAACCCGGAGCCGTCCTCGGCGCTGGCCTCCTCGTCGGCGGTGTACGCGAGGACGATGTCGCGGCGGGGGCGGATGCCCTGGCGGGCCCAGGAGCGGACCACGGCGAGCACCATCGCGTCCATGTTCTTCATGTCGACGGCTCCGCGGCCCCACACCACGCCGTCGCGGACCTCGCCCGAGAAGGGGTGGACGGTCCAGTCGGCGGGCTCGGCGGGCACCACGTCGAGATGGCCGTGCACGAGCAGCGCGTCGGCGGACGGGTCGGTGCCCTCGATCCTGGCCACCACGTTGGTGCGGCCGGGGGTGCGCTCCAGGAGGACGGGCTCGAGTCCCGCGGCGGCGAGGCGTTCGGCGACGTACTCGGCGGCGGGCCGCTCACGGCAGTCCCCGCCGCCTCTGTTGGTCGTGTCGATCCGGATGAGCTCGGAGGTGAAGGTCACCACCTCGTCGAGCGCCTCGGCGTCGGGCCGCTGTCGGGCGGGCTCAGCCATACTGCTCCTCCACCGCGGCCGAGACGATGGTCGTGACCGCCTTGAACGTGCGAATGCCTTCGTACATCGTCTCGCTGGTGTAGGCGACCCGGCGCTCGCCGCTCCGCGCCACGCCGGGCACGACGGTGGCGGCGGCGGCCAGGTGCTCGGCGTCGAACTCCAGCTCCACCGTGAACGGGCCGCCGCGCACCGGGTCGTGCCGCACGGCGAGGCCCGCGGCCTCCTTGGCCGCCGCCCGGATCTCGGTGGCCGTGCGGCTCGGGGTCCGGCACACCGCCGCGTACCGCGAGACATGGTCCTTGACCGCGACCTTGAGCGCCTCGGGGGCGTACCCGAGGGCGTCCTCACAGGTCAGGTCGTCGCCGGTGACGAGGACCACCGGCACGCCGAACTCCGCCACCACGTGGGCGTTGAGCAGGCCCTCGCTCGCCCGCTCCCCGTTCAGCCAGACGCCGGTGATGGAGTTCGCGAGATAGGTGTGGGCGAGGACGCCCTCGGCGCCCGCGCCCGTGTGGTAGCCGACGAAGGCGATGCCGTCGACGTCGCCGTGCTGCACGCCCTCCACCATGGACAGCGACTTGTGGCGTCCGGTGAGCATCTCCGCCCGCTCGTCGAGGTGTTCGAGGAGGAGGTTCCGCATCGACCAGTGCGCTTCGTTGATGAGCACCTCGTCGGCGCCGCCGTCGAAGAAGCCGAGCACCGCCGCGTTCACGTCCGAGGTGAACAGGGACCGGCACCGTTCCCACTGGGGTGTCCCCGGCAGCACGTCGGCGGGCCAGGTGACACCGGTGGCGCCTTCCATGTCGGCACTGATCAGGATCTTCATGCCTGGAAACCGTACGCGGCGACCGGCGGCACGACCACCCCTGTGGAAAAGTGTCGGCGGACGGGGCGGACGCCGTGGTCAGTCCTCGTGGCCGAGGTGCAGATCCCTTTCGGTGCGGCCGCCGCCCGCGACCTGGAGGACGGTGGCGACCGGCGGGTAGCCGGCGGCGATGACGGTGTACTCGCCCGAGGACAGGTCCACGAAGCGGAACGTGCCGTCCGGCCCGGTCGTCAGGGTGTCGACGACGTTGCCCGCGGCGTCGAGGAGGGTGACCCGGGCGTCCTCGACGGGGCGGCCGCCTCCCGCGCGGACGGTGCCGCGCAGGACGGCGCCGCCGGCCAGCTCGATGTCCTGACGGGTCTCGCGGGACGACTGCACGCTGACGGGGAGGGCGGCGGGCCGGAAGGCGGGGGCGCTGGCGGCCAGGGTGTACTCCCCCGCGACCAGTTCCGTGATCACGTAGCAGCCCTCGCGCCCGCTGCGGGTGGAGGCGACGACCTCTCCGCGCACGTCGGTGAGGGTGACGGCCGCGTCGCGTACGGGTGAGCCGTCGGCGGTGAGGACCGTTCCGGCCAGCCGGCCGGCGCCGCCGAGGACGACGTCGAGCTCGACGGGGCGCTCTCCGACGGTGACGGAGACGGCCTGGGGCTGGTGTCCGCCGGCGGCCGCGATCAGGACGTACGAGCCGGGGCCCGGGACGCCGAGGGCATAGCGGCCGTCCTCGCCGCTGCCGCCGCGGCCGATCTGCCGTCCCTGGACGTCGATCAGGGTCAGCGCGGCCCGGGGGACGCGGCTGCCGTCGTGGTGCCGCACGGTTCCGCAGACGGGAAGTCCCGCGGGGTGGGGGGCGGCCGGGGCCGCGTCCCTGGCCCGGGGGACGGCGGTGTGGGCGTCGGCGGTGGGGGCCTCGGTGGCGGGGGTGTGGTGGGACACCAGCGGTTTCTCCTTGAGGAAGAAGGCGAGGACGAGGCCGAGCACGAGGACCGGCACGAGGTAGAGGAAGACGCGGGGCATCGCGTCCGCGTACGCCTGGATGTAGGCGTCGCGCAGGGCGGGCGGCAGGGCGTGCACCGTCTGCGGAGTGATCGATTCGGCGGCCGGGAGGCCCGCTCCGCCCGTCGTCCTCGGGAGGGAGTCGGCGAGGGCGTCGTCGAGCCGGGAGGCGAAGAGGGTACCGAAGACGGCGGCGCCGACACTGCCGCCGATCTGCCGGAAGTAGGTGTGAGCGCTGGTGGCGGTGCCGAGGTCGGTGGGGCGTACGGAGTTCTGCACGGCCAGGATGAGGACCGGCATGACGAGGCCGATGCCGATGCCGAGGACTGCCTGCCAGACGCTGTGGTGCAGGCGCGGGGTGTCGGTCTCCATCCGGGAGAGCAGCCACATGCCGACGGCGGAGACGGCGCCGCCGAGGACCGGGTAGAGCCGGTAGCGGCCGGTGCGGCTGATGAGCTGGCCCGAGACGATCGAGGCGACGACGATCCCGCCCATCAGGGGCAGCATGAGCAGGCCGGACTCGGTCGCGGTGGCCCCCTCGACCATCTGCAGGAAGGTCGGGAGGTAGCTGGCGGCGCCGAAGAGGGCGATGCCGACGACCGCGCCGACGAGGCTGGTGACGGTGAAGACGGAGTCGCGGAAGAGCCGCAGCGGGATGAGCGGTTCGGCGGCGCGGTGCTCCACGGCGAGGAAGAGCAGGGCCGACGCCGCCGCGCCGCCGCCGAGGCCGAGGATGACCCGCGAGTCCCAGGCGTATTCGGTTCCGCCCCAACTGGTCAGCAGCACCAGACAGGTGGAGGCCGCGGCGAGCAGGAGCGCGCCGAGGACGTCGAGCCTGGCCCTGGTCGTCGGCGTGGGGAGCTTGAGCACGAGGGCGACGACGGCGAGGGTGAGGAGTCCGAAGGGGACGTTGAAGTAGAAGCACCAGCGCCAGGAGACGTGGTCGGTGAAGAAGCCGCCGAGCAGGGGCCCGGCGACGGAGGCGAGGCCGAAGGCGGCTCCGACCAGGCCCATGTAGCGGCCGCGTTCCCGGGCCGGGACGATGTCGGCGATGATCGCCTGGACGCCGATCATGAGACCGCCGGCGCCCAGGCCCTGGACGGCCCGGAAGGCGATGAGCTCGTCCATGGTCCGTGACCAGCCGGCGAGGGCCGAGCCGATGACGAAGACGACGATGGCGAAGAGGAAGACGCCCTTGCGGCCGAAGAGATCGCCGAGCTTGCCGTACACGGGCAGGCCGATGGTGGCGGTGAGGAGATAGGCGGTGATCGCCCAGGACATCCGGTCCAGGCCCTGGAGTTCGCCGACGATCCTGGGCAGGGCGGTGGCGACGATCATCTGCTCCAGTGCGGCGAGCAGCAGCGCGAGCATGAGGCCGCAGAAGACGAGCCGGACCCGGCGGGGATCGAGGGCCGGTTCCGGTCCGGCAGGCGGCTCGTGACCGGAAGGTGGGCCGCCCGCGACGAGCGGCACGTCGTCCTTCACCAGCGTGATCGCACCCACGTGCTGCTCCCCTCGTCACGGCGTCAGCGCCGCGGCCATTCTTCGCATTGGGCGCGAAGGGGGAGCAAGTCGGGCGGGCCGAGCGTTCCGTGGCGCTGCGGGGCGTCAACGGCCCTGCGCCCGGTGGCACTTGGGGCGCTCATCAGCGCGTTTGGGAGAGCCCCCGCGCCCCGGGGGCGCGCGGGGCGCTCGCACGGGGGCGCGGGGAAACCACTCGAATCGGTGAGCGGGGTGGGCCGGGGGTACTACTTCTCGACCTCGGGGGTGCTACTTCTCGACCTCGGCCGCCAGGTTGGCCAGCACGGCGTCGTGGATGCGGGCGAGCCCCTTGGGGGCGAAGGTCTTCTCGAAGAAGCCGCCGATGCCTCCCGCGCCGTTCCAGACGGTGGTGACGACGGTCTTGGACTTCCCCTCGCCGGCGGGGGTGACGGTCCAGGTGGTGACCATGGAGGAGTTGCGGTCCTTCTCGACGAGCTGTCCGTCGGTGGGCTCGGTGACCTCCAGGAGGCAGTCCCTGATCCGCTTGCTGGTCGCCTGGAGCTTCCAGTGGACGAGGGTGCCCTCGCCGTCGCCGCCCTCGCGGACCTCGTACTCGCTGAAGTGCTCGGGCAGCACCTTCGCGCGCGTGCCGTTGTAGTCGGCCAGAGCGTCGAACACCGTCTCCGCGTCCGCCGCGATGATCCGCTCCGTGGTGGCCTCGACCTGCGCCATTGCACTTCCTCCAGCACTCGGTTCCTCAGGGGTGGGGCACTAGCCAACCACCTGCGACCGGGCCTCCCAAATCCGGGTTGCGGCGATCAAGGGAACATGTGTTCTATTGTGGCCACGGAGTCGAGGACGGACGAACGAGGAGGCGGCCATGCGCTGGGACAATCTGGGCGACGACCCCGCCGCTTCGGCCGAGACCGCGCTGTTCGGCGCGGACGCGGTCACCACCCGCACCTTCGACACCCCCGAGTTCCGCGGGATCACCTTCCACGAGGTGCGGGCGCGTTCGATCCTCAACCGGGTGCCGGGGGCCTCCCGGATGCCGTTCGAATGGACGGTGAACCCCTACCGGGGCTGCACGCACGCCTGCGTCTACTGCTTCGCCCGCAAGACCCACAGCTATCTGGACCTCGACACCGGACTCGGGTTCGACTCCCAGATCGTGGTGAAGACCAACGCCCCCGAGCTGCTGCGCGGACAGCTCGCCTCCCGGCGCTGGCAGGGGGCGCACATCGCGATGGGCACCAACGTCGACTGCTACCAGCGCGCCGAGGGCCGCTACCGCCTGATGCCCGGCATCATCGCGGCCCTGCGCGACCGCGCCAACCCGTTCTCGATCCTCACCAAGGGCACGCTGATCCTGCGCGACCTCGACCTCCTGGTGCAGGCCGCCGAGGTGACCGAGGTGGGCATCTCGGTCTCGGTCGGCTTCGTCGACGAGGAGCTGTGGCGCACGGTCGAGCCCGGCACGCCGTCGCCCCTGCGGCGCCTGGAGGTCGTACGGACGCTCGGCGAGCACGGCATCGGCTGCGGGGTCCTGATGGCGCCGGTGATCCCGTTCCTCGGCGACCGGCCGGAGCAGCTGCGCGAGACCGTGCGCGCCGTCGCCGACGCCGGCGCGACCTCCGTGACCCCGCTCGTCCTGCATCTGCGGCCCGGGGCGCGCGAGTGGTTCATGACGTGGCTGCGCCACCACCACCCCCACCTGGTGGGGCGCTACGAGCGGATGTACGCGGACGGGGCGTACGCGCCGACCTGGTATCAGCGGCGGATCACCCGTCAGGTGCACGAGCTGGCCGACGAGTTCGGGATCGGCCCGGCCCGCCGGGGCGCCTCGCGCCGGATCCCCGTACCGGAGGAGCCCGCGCTCGCGGGGCCGACCCAGCTCACCCTCCTCTGATCGGGTGAGCTCTCGGCGGAACAGGTCCTTCCGCATGGGGTTCTGGGCACGGACGCCCTATGAACCCACGCGCAGGAACGCTGATCGCCGCTGGAGCGCTGGTCGCCGGGACGGTCACCGTGCTGCCGGCGTCCGCCGAGCCCCAGCCCGAGCCGACCGTCCGCCCCCTGGCCCCGCTCGTCTGGACCGGCTGCGCCACGTCGGCGTACCCGAGGCTCCAGTGCGCCACGCTGAAGGTGCCGCTGGACCACGCCGAGCCTGAGGGCCGGACGATCACGCTCGCGCTGACCCGCGTCCGGCACACCGCGCAGGTGTCCCAGGGGCCGCTCGTCGTCAATCCGGGCGGTCCCGGCGGCAGCGGCCGGACCCTGGCCGGCTATGTGGCGGCCTCGCTGCCCGCGGAGGTGGCGGCGGGGTACGACGTGATCGGCTTCGACCCGCGCGGGGTCGGAAAAAGCGAGCCCGCCCTCGACTGCAGGCCCGGCCACTTCGCGCCCGTACGCCCGGACTCCGTGCCGGGCGGCGCCGAGGGCGAGGCCGCCGGCGTGGAGCGGGCGCGGGCCTTCGCCGCGGCGTGCGGCGAGAAGTACGGCGACCTGCTGCCCTACATCGACACCGTCAGCACGGCCCGCGACCTGGACGCGATCCGGGCCGCCCTCGGCGCGCCGCGGCTCAACTACCTGGGCTACTCCTACGGGACGTACCTCGGAGCCGTCTACGCCCGGCTGTTCCCGCAGCGGGTGCGCCGCTTCGCCCTGGATTCCGTGGTCAATCCGCAGGGCGTCTGGTACGAGGACAACCTCGCGCAGGACTACGCCTTCGACACCCGGCACAAGGACTTCATGGCCTGGGTGGCCCGGCAGGACGCCACCTACGGGCTGGGTTCGGATCCGGCGGCGGTCGAGGCCGCCTGGTACCGGATGCGCGAGGAGCTGCGGACGAAGCCGGCGGGCGGCAAGGTCGGCCCGGGCGAGCTGGAGGACACCTTCCTGCCCGGCGGCTACTACAACGGCTACTGGCCGAGGCTGGCCGAGGCCTTCTCCGCCTACGTCAACCGGCAGGACGGGGCCCCGCTGGCCAGGACGTACGACAGCATCGCGGCTGCGGACGGCGCGGACGACAACGGCTACTCGGTCTACACGAGCGTGCAGTGCCGGGACGCGGCGTGGCCGCGCGACTGGGGCGTGTGGCGCAAGGACAACTGGGACGTGCACGCCAAGGCGCCGTTCTCCACCTGGAACAACGCCTGGTACAACGCTCCCTGCGCGTTCTGGCCGGTCGAGTCCCTGACGCCGCCGGACGTCACGAACGAGAAGGTGCCGCCGGTGCTCATCCTGCAGGCCTCGGACGACGCTGCCACTCCGTACGAGGGGGCCGTGGCGCTGCACCGCATGGTGCGGGGCTCCAGCCTCGTGGTCGAGGAGGGCGGCGGGAACCACGGGGTGTCACTGGTGGGGAACGACTGCGTGGACGGCCACCTGGAGGCGTTCCTGGCCACCGGACGGGTACCGCGCGGGGCCGCGGGCGCGGAGGCGGACGCGGTCTGCGCGGCCCTGCCGGAGCCCATGCCCGCGAAGGCCCCCCAGGGGCGCGGAAGCGCCGCGGCCCCCCGGCCGGAGGGCGCCACGCTGCACGGTCTGCTCGGCCACGCCGGCTGAGAGCGCGCCCCGCGAGGCCGGTGGGATCCGGGCTTTCCCCCCTGGTCGCCGAGCCCCTCGTCGCCGAGCCCCTGGCCGCGAAGCCTCTGGCAGCGGACCCCCTGCCCGTCGAGCCCCTAGCCGCCGACGCCCTGGCCGTCCAGCCGGTCGAGTGCCCGCCGGGCCGCCGGGGCGAGGCGGGGATGGGGAAGGGCGGCTTCGAGGGTGGGGCGGGCGCGCTCGTCACCGAGGGCGCCCAGGCCCTCGACGCAGGCGAGCCCGACGCGCCAGTGCGGATCGTCGGCGGCGAGACGTCGTTCGAGGACGGTGATCAGGGCCGGCACGGACTCGGGCGCGCGCAGGTCGGAGAGCAGACGGACCGGCAGCAGGGCGTAGGAGACACGCAGTTCGTTGGTGGCGAGGGCGGCGGCCGCCCTCGCCGTGCGCGGGTCGCCGAGCCGCGTCAGCGCGTACGCGGCGGAGACGCAGCGGTCGGGGTCGCGGTGGTTGAGCAGGAGGACGAGGGCTTCGAAGGCGCGCGGGTCACCCGCGAGGCCCAGCCGGAAGGCGGCGATCTCGCGGGCCCAGAGTGGCTGTCCGGGCGCCGTGAGAACGCGCGCGAGCGCGCTTTCGTCATCCCCGGCGGCGAGTTCTTCGAATGCCGCGGAGTCGCCGTGGATCTCGTTCCGCAATCGATCGATCATCGAGCAGAATTCGGGGTCCTGAGCGATATCCATGGCGTTCAGCGTATCCGCGATCCAGATCACATTTTCCGAACTTCCCGGGACTGGCGCGCTCGTTACCCGCCGGTTAATCTCAGGTGAGCGGGTCACCCCCCGCATCACTCACAACGGCCTGGTGACGCAGCCGTCGTGAGATCGAGTTTGTCGGTTCGGCAGTTTTCGACGTGGCTCCGGGACAGAGTCCGTCGCCTTTTCCCGCGCGTTCTCCGCGCGCCCGCATTGCCGCCCTCAGTCGTCACTCTTCTCTCCCTGGAGTCCCCTGATGGACACCCCTCTCTCCACCATCGCCGTCGTCGGTCTCGGCACCATGGGCAGCGGCATCGCCGACGTCCTGGCCCGGGCCGGCCGCGAGGTCATCGGTATCGACATCAGCGACGCCGCCGCCGCGCGCGCCGTCGCGGCCCTGGAGTCCTCCACCGCCCGCGCGGTGGCCCGTGAGCGGATCACCGAGGAGGAGCGCCGCGACGTCCTCGCCCGTTTCCGCACGTTCTCCGACCTCCAGGCGGCCGCCGAGGCCGATCTCGTGATCGAGGTCGTGCCCGAGTCGTACGAGGCCAAGCAGGAGGTGTTCCGGGCGCTGGACTCCATCGTCCGGCCCGACGCGATCATCGCCACCGGCACCAACGCCCTGTCCGTGACGCGTCTCGCCGCCGACTCGGCGCACCCCGAGCGGGTACTCGGGCTGCACTTCTTCACCCCGGTCCAGGCGATGAAGCTGGTGGAGGTCGTCTCCTCGGTCCTCACCGCCCCGCAGGCCGTCCAGACCGTCACCGACCTCGCCCTCGATCTCGGCAAGGAGCCCGTCGCGGTCGGCGACCGGCCCGGATTCGTCGCCGACGGCCTGCTGTTCGGCTACCTCAACCAGGCCGCGGCGATGTACGAGGCGAAGTACGCCTCCCGCGAGGACATCGACGCCGCCATGAAGCTGGGCTGCGGCCTGCCGATGGGGCCGCTGGCGCTGCTGGACCTGATCGGCATCGACACCGCCCGTACCGTCCTCGAGGCGATGTACAGCGAGTCGCACGACCGGCTGCACGCCCCGGCGCCGATCCTCAAGCAGCTCAGCGAGGCGGGACTGACCGGCCGCAAGTCGGGCCGCGGCTTCTACACGTACGATGCGCCGGGCTCGGCCACCGTGGTCCGTGACGCGCTGACGCCCCTGGAGGACTCGGCCACGGGCGGTCAGCGGACCCGCGAGGTCCGCTCGGTCGGCGTCGCCGGCTCCGGGACGATGGCGTCCGGCATCGCCGAGGTCTTCGCCAAGGCCGGTTACACGGTGGTCCTCGCCGCCCGGTCGCAGGAGAAGGCCGACACGGCCAAGGCCCGGATCGCCAAGTCGCTCACCCGTTCGGTCGACAAGGGCCGGATGACCGGCGAGGCCCGGGACGAGACGCTGGCCCGGATCACCCCGGCCGGTTCGCTGGACGCCTTCGCCGAGGTCGACCTGGCCGTCGAGGCGGTCGCCGAGGACCTGGAGATCAAGCAGCAGCTCTTCGCGACCCTCGACAAGATCTGCAAGCCGGGCGCGGTGCTCGCCACCACGACCTCCTCGCTGCCCGTCGTCGCCTGCGCCCGCGCCACCTCGCGCCCGCAGGACGTCATCGGCATGCACTTCTTCAACCCGGCTCCGGCGATGAAGCTGGTGGAGATCGTCCGTACGGTCCTGACCGCCGACGACGTCCACGCCACGGTCCGCGAGGTGACCGCGAAGATCAGGAAGCACCCGGTGGACTGCGGCGACCGTGCCGGATTCATCGTGAACGCGCTGCTCTTCCCGTACCTCAACAACGCGATCAAGATGGTCCAGGAGCACTACGCCACCCTGGACGACATCGACGCCGCCATGAAGCTGGGCGGCGGCTACCCGATGGGCCCGTTCGAGCTCCTGGACGTCGTCGGTCTGGACGTCTCGCTCGCCATCGAGCAGGTGCTGCACCGCGAGTTCCGCGACCCGGGCCTGGCCCCGGCGCCGCTCCTGGAGCACCTGGTCGCGGCCGGCTGCCTCGGCCGCAAGACGGGGCGCGGCTTCCGCGAATATGCCCGACGCTGAGCCGTACGCGGGCTGGGGAGGGTTGCTGATCCCCCCGGGCTCTCCGGGCGGCCCCGGCGACCCTCCCCCACCTGGGCACACTCCCGCACTGATGCAGTACGTTCAGGACATGTCCAAGGCCGCGAAGTCACCCCGTGCCACCTCCCCGTCCGACTCCACGGAGAGTGCGGCGGGCACCCGCGCGGCCGCTCAGCGGCTCAAGATGCGCCGTGAGCTGGCCACGGCGGCCATGGAGCTGTTCGCGACCAAGGGGTACGAGGCCACCACGGTCGACGAGATCGCCGCCGCGGCCGGGGTCGCGCGCCGGACCTTCTTCCGCCACTTCCGCTCCAAGGAAGAGGCGATCTTCCCGGATCACGACGACACCCTGGTGCGGGCGGAGGCGGTGCTGAACGCCGCGCCGCCGCACGAGCACCCGCTGGACACGGTCTGCCGGGGCATCAAGGAAGTCATGAAGATGTACGCGGGGTCCCCTGCGGTCTCCGTGGAGCGATACCGGCTGACCCGCGAGGTACCGACCCTGCGGGAGCGCGAGATCGCGTCGGTGGCCCGCTACGAACGGCTGTTCACCCGCTATCTCCTGGGCCACTTCGACGAGCGCGACCACCACGACGGCAACGACGACCCGCTGCTCGCCGAGGTGGCGGCGTCGGCGGTGGTCACCGCCCACAACCACGTCCTGCGCCGCTGGCTGCGGGCCGGTGGTCAGGGCGATGTCGAGGCGCAGCTGGACCACGCCTTCGCGATCGTCCGGGAGACCTTCGGCTCGGGCATAGGCGCCGGCCGGCCCGCCCAGGCGGCGCCGGTCCAGCAGCCGGCCCCCCGGACCCCCTCGCGGGCGGCGGCCCAGGAGCCGGCGGCGACCGTCTCCGCCGAGGGAGACGTGATGGTGGCCGTGGCGCGTACCGACGCTCCGCTCGACGAGGTCATGCGCACCATCCGGCAGGCGCTCACCCGCGGCTGACCTCTCTTCGCGTCGAAGGCCGCCCCCGCCGGGGGCGGCCTTCGTCCGTTTTCGTCCCCACCCTCGATCGATCATCGCTCATGTGTGACCGGCGGATTGCATCTGAGTGAAATTGTTGGCACGCAGTGCCTTGTCAGGTGACACGCGGTGCCATACGTTGAGGGTGTCCGGGCGGCCGGCGCGCAGAGGTCTCCTCGTGCGCCGGCTGTCCCCACAAGCGATCGTGATTGTGCGCCCGGACGCCTGCGTCACAGGCAACCTCCGCGACCGGCTCGGCTTCCTCGGCGCCTTTGTCACGAGCAAAGGCGGAGTGAGGCGGAGCAGGCGCAGCCACGCACCACCCGCCGAACCGACGGCACACCTCCACAGCACCACCCACAGACGTAACCCACAGCGTCCCCTCGGACGCCGCACCGCCGGAGGCACACCCGTGAAGGAAATCCTGGACGCGATCCAGTCGACGGAGTCCACGTCCGCCGACTTCGCCAACCTCAAGCTGCCCGAGTCGTACCGCGCGGTGACCGTGCACAAGGACGAGGCCGAGATGTTCTCCGGTCTCCCCAGCCGCGAGAAGGACCCGCGCAAGTCGCTGCACCTCGACGACGTGGCGCTGCCCGAGCTCGGCCCGGGCGAGGCCCTGGTCGCCGTGATGGCCAGCTCGGTCAACTACAACTCGGTGTGGACCTCGATCTTCGAGCCGGTGTCCACCTTCGGCTTCCTGGAGCGCTACGGCCGGCTCAGCGACCTCAGCAAGCGCCACGACCTGCCGTACCACATCATCGGCTCCGACCTCGCGGGCGTCGTCCTGCGTACCGGCCCCGGTGTGAACTCGTGGAAGCCCGGCGACGAGGTCGTCGCGCACTGCCTCTCCGTCGAGCTGGAGTCCTCCGACGGCCACAACGACACGATGCTCGACCCCGAGCAGCGCATCTGGGGCTTCGAGACCAACTTCGGCGGTCTGGCCGAGATCGCCCTCGTGAAGTCGAACCAGCTGATGCCGAAGCCGGACCACCTCAGCTGGGAGGAGGCGGCGGCGCCCGGACTGGTGAACTCCACCGCGTACCGCCAGCTGGTCTCCCGCAACGGCGCCGGTATGAAGCAGGGCGACAACGTCCTGATCTGGGGCGCGAGCGGCGGCCTCGGTTCGTACGCCACCCAGTTCGCGCTGGCCGGCGGCGCCAACCCGATCTGTGTCGTCTCCAGCGAGCAGAAGGCGGACATCTGCCGCTCGATGGGCGCCGAGTCGATCATCGACCGCAACGCCGAGGGCTACACGTTCTGGAAGGACGAGCACACCCAGGACCCGAAGGAGTGGAAGCGCTTCGGCAAGCGCATCCGCGAGCTCACCGGCGGCGAGGACATCGACATCGTCTTCGAGCACCCCGGCCGCGAGACCTTCGGTGCGAGCGTCTACGTCACCCGCAAGGGCGGCACGATCACCACCTGCGCCTCCACCTCGGGCTACATGCACGAGTACGACAACCGCTACCTGTGGATGTCGCTGAAGCGGATCATCGGCTCGCACTTCGCCAACTACCGCGAGGCGTGGGAGGCCAACCGCCTGGTCGCCAAGGGCAAGATCCACCCGACCCTCTCCAAGGTCTACTCCCTGGCGGAGACCGGGCAGGCCGCCCACGACGTCCACCGCAACGCCCACCAGGGCAAGGTCGGCGTGCTCTGCCTCGCCCCCGAGGAGGGCCTGGGCGTGCGCGACCAGGAGATGCGCGCGGAGCACATCGACGCCATCAACCGCTTCCGTAACATCTGAGCCCGGGAACGCATATGACAGAGCGTCAGAAGGACCGGCCGTGGCTCATGCGGACGTACGCCGGTCACTCGACCGCCGAGGCGTCCAACGAGCTGTACCGGCGCAACCTGGCCAAGGGACAGACCGGACTCTCGGTCGCCTTCGACCTGCCGACGCAGACCGGCTACGACCCCGACCACATCCTCGCCCGCGGCGAGGTCGGCCGGGTCGGGGTCCCGGTCTCGCACCTCGGTGACATGCGCCGGCTGTTCCAGGACATCCCCCTGGAGCAGATGAACACCTCGATGACCATCAACGCCACCGCCATGTGGCTGCTGGCGCTCTACCAGGTGGTCGCCGAGGAGCAGGGTGCGGACATCACCCGGCTCCAGGGCACCACCCAGAACGACATCGTGAAGGAATATCTGTCGCGCGGGACGCACGTCTTCCCGCCCGGCCCGTCGCTGCGGCTGACGACGGACATGATCACCTACACGGTGAACCACATCCCGAAGTGGAACCCGATCAACATCTGCAGCTACCACCTGCAGGAGGCGGGGGCCACTCCGGTCCAGGAGATCTCGTACGCCATGTCCACCGCGATCGCGGTGCTCGACGCGGTCTTCGCCTCCGGCCAGGTTCCCGAGGAGCGCAGGGGCGAGGTGGTCGCCCGCATCTCCTTCTTCGTGAACGCGGGCGTCCGCTTCGTCGAGGAGATGTGCAAGATGCGCGCCTTCGGCCGCATCTGGGACAAGATCACGCGCGAGCGGTACGGCATCGAGGACGCAAAGCAGCGCCGGTTCCGCTACGGCGTGCAGGTCAACTCCCTCGGCCTGACCGAGGCGCAGCCGGAGAACAACGTCCAGCGGATCGTGCTCGAGATGCTGGCCGTGACCCTCTCCAAGGACGCACGCGCGCGCGCCGTCCAGCTGCCCGCGTGGAACGAGGCCCTGGGGCTGCCCCGCCCGTGGGACCAGCAGTGGTCGCTCCGCATCCAGCAGGTCCTCGCGCACGAGTCGGACCTGCTGGAGTACGAGGACATCTTCGCCGGGTCGCACGTCATCGAGGCCAAGGTCGGCTCCCTCGTGGAGGAGTGCCTGGCCGAGATCGACCGCATCCAGGAGATGGGCGGCGCGATGGCCGCCGTGGAGTCCGGCTACCTCAAGTCGCAGCTCGTCTCCTCGCACGCCGAGCGGCGGGCCCGGATCGAGGCCGGCGACGAGAAGATCGTCGGCGTCAACATCTTCCAGTCCACCGAGGAGAACCCGCTCACCGCCGACCTCGATACGGCGATCATGACGGTCGACCCGGCCAACGAGGCCCGTGTCGTGGCGAAGCTCCACGAGTGGCGCGACAACCGCGACGAGCCCCGCGCGCAGGAGGCGCTGGCCGCCCTCAAGGCCACCGCCGCCGGTGACGGGAACCTCTTCGAGGCCACCGTGGAGTGCGCCCGCGCCGGTGTCACCACCGGCGAGTGGTCCTGGGCGCTGCGGGACGTCTTCGGCGAGTTCCGCGCCCCCACGGGCGTCTCCTCCGCCCCTGTCGCCGTCACGGCCGAGGCCGGCACCCCGCTGGCGCTCGTACGGGAGAAGGTGGCACGCACCGCCGACGAGCTGGGCTCCGGGCGCCTGCGGCTCCTGGTGGGTAAGCCGGGCCTGGACGGGCACTCCAACGGGGCCGAGCAGATCGCCGTCCGCGCGCGTGACGCCGGCTTCGAGGTGGTCTACCAGGGGATCCGGCTGACGCCCGAGCAGATCGTCAACGCGGCCCTCGCCGAGGACGTGCACTGCGTGGGCCTGTCGATCCTCTCCGGCTCGCACGCCGAGCTGGTACCGGACGTCCTCGACCGCCTCCGTGAGGCGGGCGCGCCCGACATCCCGGTCATCGTCGGCGGGATCATCCCGAACGCCGACGCCGCAGATCTGAAGCGGGCGGGCGTGGCCGCCGTCTTCACACCGAAGGACTTCGGTATCACCGAGATCATCGGCCGTATCGTCGACGAGATCCGGAAAGCGAACAAGCTCGACCCCCTGGAGGTCCCCGCATGACGACCGTGAACCGGCTCCGGCCGCGCCGCTCCTGCCTCGCCGTCCCCGGCTCCAACCCGCGCTTCCTGGAGAAGGCCCAGGGGCTCGCCGCCGACCAGGTCTTCCTCGACCTGGAGGACGCCTGCGCGCCGCTCGCCAAGCCCGACGCGCGCCACACCATCGTGAAGTTCCTCAACGAGGGTGACTGGACCGGCAAGACGCGGGTCGTGCGGGTCAACGACTGGACGACCCACTGGACCTACCGGGACGTCGTCACCGTCGTCGAGGGCGCCGGCCAGAACCTCGACTGCATCATGCTGCCGAAGGTCCAGGACGCCCAGCAGATCGTCGCCCTCGACCTGCTGCTCACGCAGATCGAGAAGACCATGGGCTTCGAGGTCGGCAAGATCGGCATCGAGGCGCAGATCGAGAACGCCCAGGGCCTCAACAACGTCAACGCCATCGCGCAGGCCTCGCCGCGCGTGGAGACGATCATCTTCGGCCCGGCCGACTTCATGGCCTCCATCAACATGAAGTCCCTGGTCGTCGGCGAGCAGCCGCCCGGCTACGACGCCGACGCCTACCACTACATCCTGATGAAGATCCTGATGGCCGCCCGCGCCAACGACCTCCAGGCGATCGACGGCCCCTACCTGCAGATCCGCAACCCCGAGGGCTACCAGGCGGTCGCCCGCCGCGCCGCCGCGCTGGGCTTCGACGGCAAGTGGGTGCTCCACCCGGACCAGGTCGCCGCCGCGAACGAGATCTTCTCGCCCTCGCAGGAGGACTTCGACCACGCCGAGCTGATCCTGGACGCGTACGACTACTACACGTCCGAGGCGGGCGGCAAGAAGGGCTCGGCGATGCTCGGCGACGAGATGATCGACGAGGCCAGCCGCAAGATGGCCCTGGTCATCTCCGGCAAGGGCCGCGCCGCCGGCATGGAGCGCACCACCTCGTTCGAGATCCCGGAGGCCTGATCCCGATGCAGTTCGGCCGCACCTACGAAGAGTTCGAAGTCGGCGCCGTCTACAAGCACTGGCCCGGAAAGACGGTCACCGAGTACGACGACCATCTCTTCTGTCTGCTGACGATGAACCACCACCCGCTTCACATGGACGTGAACTACGCGGAGAACACGACGGACTTCGGGAAGAACGTCGTCGTCGGCAACTACATCTACTCGCTGCTGCTCGGCATGTCCGTCCCGGACGTCTCCGGCAAGGCGATCGCCAACCTGGAGATCGAGTCGCTGCGCCATGTCGCGCCGACCTTCCACGGCGACACCATCTACGGCGAGACCACGGTCCTCGACAAGAACCCGTCGAAGTCCAAGAACGACCGGGGCATCGTCTACGTCGAGACCAAGGGCTACAAGCAGGACGGCACCCTCGTGTGCGTGTTCCGCCGCAAGGTGATGGTCCCGACCGAGACGTACATCAAGGAGCGCGGCGGCGAGCAGCCCGGCCGCCCCACGCTGATCGAGCCCTCCAAGAAGACGGAGAAGTAGCCATGGCCCGACTCGCCCAGACCGCCGGGCTCACGGACGTCCAGCAGGAGATCCTGAAGACCGTCCGGGAGTTCGTCGACAAGGAGATCATCCCGGTCGCGACCGAGCTGGAGCACCGCGACGAGTACCCGCAGCAGATCGTCGACGGGCTGAAGGAGCTCGGTCTCTTCGGCCTGATGATCCCCGAGGAGTACGGCGGTCTGGGTGAGTCGCTGCTCACCTACGCGCTGTGCGTGGAGGAGATCGCCCGCGGCTGGATGTCGGTCTCCGGCATCATCAACACCCACTTCATCGTCGCGTACATGCTCAAGCAGCACGGCACGCAGGAGCAGAAGGACTACTTCCTCCCGCGGATGGCGGCCGGCGAGACGCGCGGCGCCTTCTCGATGTCGGAGCCGGCGCTCGGCTCGGACGTGTCGGCCATCACGTCCAAGGCGGTCAAGGACGGCGACGAGTACGTCCTGAACGGCCAGAAGATGTGGCTGACGAACGGCGGAACGTCAACGCTGGTCGCCGTTCTCGTCCGAAGTGACGAAGGACACCCGGAGGGCACCGCCCCCCACAAGTCGATGACGACCTTCCTCGTCGAGAAGGAGCCCGGCTTCGGAGAGGTCCGCCCCGGCCTCACCATCCCCGGGAAGATCGACAAGATGGGCTACAAGGGCGTCGACACCACCGAGCTCATCATGGACGGACTGCGCATTCCGGCCAATCGGGTCCTCGGCGGCGTCACCGGCCGAGGGTTTTACCAAATGATGGACGGTGTCGAAGTCGGGCGGGTCAATGTCGCCGCCCGTGGCTGCGGCGTCGCTCAGCGTGCCTTCGAGCTGGGTGTCTCGTATGCCCAGCAGCGTCACACTTTCGGCAAGGCCATCGCCCAGCATCAGGCGATTCAGTTCAAGCTGGCCGAAATGGCTACCAAGGTGGAAGCCGCTCATGCGATGATGGTGAACGCAGCGCGCAAAAAGGACTCCGGGGAACGAAACGACCTCGAAGCAGGGATGGCGAAGTACCTCGCCTCCGAGTACTGCAAGGAAGTCGTCGAGGACGCCTTCCGTATCCACGGTGGATACGGATTCTCCAAGGAGTACGAGATCGAGCGCCTCTACCGCGAGGCCCCGATGCTGCTCATCGGTGAAGGTACCGCCGAGATCCAGAAAATGATCATCGGTCGCCGGCTGCTCGAGGAGTACCGCTTCCAGGGGTGATGTCGCTTTTGAGTCGGTTCGGCCGCGAAGAAGATCACACCCTGACAGCGTTTGCCGAGGGTTTCCGGCCGACCGACTCGGCTTCTGGCTTGCCCAGTTGCGCCTCGCAACCGATAGCATCGCCCGAAAGCCGCCGTCCCCCGCCAGTGCGGCATCATCCGCTACGAAGGTCATTCATGCCCCACAGCCAAACCTCTGCACCTCGCGACAGCCTCGCTGGCGTACGCCTCGCGCGCGGAGCCTCGCCGTGGCTCCTGCCGACCGTCGCCACCGCGGCCCTCAGCCTCGCCCGGGCGCGCAAGTCCGGGCGCTGGGCCGCTGTCGCCGTGCCCACCACCGCTCTCGCGGCGGGCATGCTGTGGTTCTTCCGCGACCCCGAGCGCGAGATCGCTCAGGGCCGGGTCATCTCCCCCGCCGACGGTGTGGTGCAGAGCATCATGCCGTGGAAGGACGGGCGGACCCGGGTCGCCATCTTCATGAGCCCGCTGAACGTCCACGTCAACCGCGCGCCGCTGGCCGGCACGGTGACCTCCGTGGAGCACATCCCGGGCGGGTTCGTCCCGGCGTTCAACAAGGAGAGCGAGAACAACGAGCGCGTTGTCTGGCACTTCGACACCGAGCTGGGCGACATCGAGATGGTGCAGATCGCGGGGGCCGTGGCCCGTCGCATCGTGCCCTACATCCCCCAGGGGACGAAGGTCGAGCAGGGCGAGCGCATCGGTCTGATCCGTTTCGGGTCGCGCGTTGACATCTACCTTCCGGAAGGTGTCGACGTCGCTGTCGAGGTCGGTCAGACCACGACTGCGGGGGTGACTCGCATTGACCGTGATTGATCCCGACACACGGGCCGGCGACTGGGTCGCCGACGCGGAGGCGGACGGTGCCGAGGACTCCGAGGAGATGCCGCTGTCGCTGAGGCTGTCCATAGCGGACGCCCTCACGCTCGGTAACGCCACGTGCGGCTTCATGGCGGTGTACTTCACCACCACCGGCATCCTCATCCCGCACCTCACGGGCAGTTCCGAGACCGGCATGGCGCGCAACAGCGCCGCCACCGCCGTGATCCTCATGCTGGCCGCGGCGATCTTCGACCTCTTCGACGGCATCGTGGCCCGCAAGCTGCGCAGCTCGCCGATGGGCGCGGAGCTGGACAACCTCTCGGACCTGATCAGCTTCGGTCTGGCCCCGGCCTACTTCGTGCTCGTGTACGGAATGGTCGCGGACGACGCCCAGCAGAAGGTCTCGGCGGTGGCCGCGATCGTGGTGCTGCTCGCGGTGGTGCTGCGGCTGGCGAGATTCTCGTGCGTGACGATGAAGGACGGCATGTTCCAGGGCATGCCGAGCCCATTCGGCGCACTGACGGTCGTCTCGATCGTGCTGCTGGAGCTGCCGTTCATCCCGACGTTGCTCGCGATCATCGGGGTGGCGTGGCTGATGGTGAGCCGGGTCGAGTACCCCAAGCCGCGGGGCGTCCTCGCGGTGGCGATGCTCGCCTGGATCGTCGGCGCCATGGGCATGCTGGCGGCCTGGGCCTTCGACGCCCCGGGCGGGCAGTTCCTGCTCCAGACCGGCTGCGCGCTGCAGGTGGTGATGGGCGCCGTGATCCCCCTCTTCGCGACGGCCCGTCGGGTGAACACCTTCCGCGGCAACCGCCGCGAGAGCCGCGAGGCCCGCGCGGCCCAGGTGCCGTAGCCACGCTCCTGGACGAGTGAGCCAAAGGGGCGCGGCGGTTCCGAGAGGGAGAGCGCGCACAGGCCGTGAGGTACGAGCGGCCGAGCACGGTCGACCCTCGGAGCCGACGTGAGCGCCCCGGAGGCGAACCGAGTCCCCGAAGCTACGGAAGGGGCCCGAACGCGACAGACGCGTTCGGGCCCCTTCCGTATGACCGCCTCCGGCCGGAGCTGCTTGTCAGAGCTGCTTGTAGTACAGCGTCGTGGGGCGCAGGGTGCCCGAGGGGTCGGCGGCGAAGTCAGGGATGGTGCCGGCCCGCGTCCAGCCCGCCTTGCGGTAGAGGCCCTCCGCGGGGCTGTCCGTCCGGGTGTCCAGGATCAGGAGGGTGAGGCCCTCGCCGGCCGCGTACTCCTCCGCCGCGGCGAGCAGACGGCCGCCGAGGCCCTGGCCGCGCGCCGCGCGGTGGACGATGAGCCGGGCGATCTCGCCCCGGTGCCGGCCGTTCGGCTTGTCCGTACGGGAGAGGGTGACCGCCCCGAGGACCTCGCCGGACGGAGCGCGGGCGGCCCAGACCTCGCGGGCGCCCCGCTCCGCCTCCTCGGCGACGGTGAGCCACCACGCGGCCGCCGCCGACGTGTCCAGGGGCGCGAGGAAGCCCAGGGAGGCTCCCCCGTCGACCGCGTCGACCAGGAGCGCGGCGAGGCCGTCGGCGGCCTGGGCGCGGACGCGCGCGGGGTCGAGCCGCTCGACGCGCGCGGCGGGGCTCAGCCGCTTCTCCAGGCACAGCAGGCCCGGCCGGTCGTCCCACGGACGGACCGTCTCGAAGCCGAGCTTTCGGTACAGGGCGAGGGCGTGCTCGCGCCAGAGCCAGACCGACAGACGCACGGCGGGCGCGCCCGCCGTCGCGGCCCGGCGCAGCGCCCCGTCCATCAGGGCCGCCGCCGTGCCCCTGCCCCGGACCGCCGGGTCGACCCAGAGGCGCTTGATCTCCGGCACGCCGTCCGCGTGCGGCGCGGTCAGCACGACGGCCCCGGTGGCGGTGCCCGCCCCGTCCACGGCCAGCAGGAGGGTGTCGCGCGCGAAGGCGGTCGCCGGGGAGAGGACCTCGGCGCGGTAGGCCGGCGGGAGGGCGTCGGGGGAATCGACCGGAACGCCCTTCTCCGCCTCCGTGCCGAGGTGGTACGCGCCGAGGAGGGCGGGGATCCGGGGATCGTCGAAGGTGGCCGTCCGGACCGTGACATGCTCGTTCATGGGCCGAGCATCACATTCCGTTGTTGCCGTCAGGTGACACGAGCGCCGACCCTACGATGATCACATGCGTGTACTCCTCGCGGGCGCCACGGGCGCGGTCGGCCGGCTGCTCCTCCCCCTCCTCCTCGAAGCCGGTCACGAGGTCACCGGCCTGACGCGGTCGGCCGACGGTCTGGACCGGATCAGGGCGAGCGGCGCACGGGCCGTGCGGGCCGACGCGCTGGACGCGGACGGCCTGGGCCGGGCGGTGGCCGAGGCGGCACCGCAGGCGGTGATCCACCAGCTGACGGATCTCTCCGGCGCCGACGGCGCCGCGAACAACCGGCTGCGGCGCGAGGGCACGCGTCACCTCGTCGACGCCGCCCGCGCGGCCGGTGTCGGCCGGATCATCGCCCAGTCGATCAGCTGGGCCTACGCGCCCGGGGACGGCCCGGCCGACGAGTCCGTACCGCTCGACGGCACCGACGAGCAGCCGCGGGCCCGGATCGTGGCGGGTATCCGGGCGCTGGAGGAGACCGTCGCCGAGCTGCCCGAGGCGGTGGTGCTGCGGTACGGGATCCTCTACGGCCCCGGCACCTGGTACGCCCCCGGAGGTCCGGTCGCCGCCGCGCTCGGCGGCGATCCCGGGGCGCGGTTCCTGGGAAGTCTCGCGGCGGACGACTCCGTCAGCTCCTTCGTCCATGTCGCGGACGCGGCACGGGCGGCCCTGCTCGCCCTGGAGTGGCCCGCCGGCGCCTACAACGTGGTGGACGGGGAACCGGCCGCCGGGCACGCCTGGGTTCCGGCCCTGGCGCGGGCGCTGGGCGTGCCCGCGCCGGTCCGGACGGCGGGCGGCGCGCCGTGGGCCCGGGGCGCGGCCGGCCGCCGGGCCCGGGCCCAGGGGTGGACACCGGTGCACCCCTCCTGGCGTGACGGATTCGCCCGCCAGGAGGGGTGAGGATGGGGCCCGGCCGGGGTGTGCGGCGGCTCGTCGCGCACCCCGGCCGGGCCCGGCGGGTCAGCCCGCCTTCGGGGTGTAGCTCTGCGCCGCCTCGGAGACGAAGGGCTCGCGGACCGTCCGCATGCCTCCGGGGACGGTCTTGTCGGGCTGGATGATGACGGACTCCAGCGACGAGGGCGCCTTCGGGTCGCTGAAGTCGTGCTTGATGCCGAAGCCGGCGTCGTAGTCGCCCAGCGTGAGGAGCGCCTTGTCGACTCCCTCGCGGGTGAGGTCCTTCTCGGCGCACGCCTTCTTCAGGGCCTCGCCGAAGACGCTCGCCGCGGTCCAGCCGGCGACGATGCCGTTGTCGAGGCTGTCGCCCGGATAGGCGGCCTTGTAGTCGGCGACGAGCTTCTTGGCGGCCGGGGTGTCCGCGCCGATCGGGAGGCTCGGGGAGGCGAACCAGTACATCTTCTCCAGCGCGGGACCGGCCTGCGTCCCGAGCAGTTGCGGGGCGAACGCCGAGTTGTTGCCGACGATCGGCACCTGGAGCTTCACCGCCGCCGCGACACCCACGAGGGAGGCCGCCTGGCGCGGGCCCGCGCTGATGACGACGGCCTTGACGCCCGCCTTCCGCAGCGCGGCGACCTGCGCCGACATGTCGTTGTCGGTGGGCTTGATCTTCTGCTCCACCACCGTGAGCCCCGCCTTCTCGGCGGCGTACTTGGAGCCGGCGAGGGCGTTCTCGCCGTAGTCGCCCTCGAAGTAGACGTGGCCGAGCTTGTCGCCGGACTTCAGGCCCTTCTCCTTGACCAGGAAGTCCACCGCGTTGATCGTCTCCACGTCGTACGTGGCGCCGACGACGCGGATGTACGGAGAGCCGAGCAGCGAGGCCGACCATGCCTGCGGCAGGACGACCCCCTTGTCCTGGCCGTCGATGCGCTGCTTGACGGCGGCGACGAACGGGGAGCCGATGAACTGGGCGTAGCCGACCACCTTCGGTTCCAGCTCGGTGTACGCCGACAGCGCCTTCTGCGGGTCGTACCCGTGGTCGCGGACCGTCAGCTCCAGCTGCCGGCCGCAGATCCCGCCGGCGGCGTTGGCCTGCTTGACGTACAGCTGCTGGGCCTGCGTGACGCTCTTGCCGAGGGTGGCGTAGACCCCGGTCATGTCGGTGAGCGCGCCGATCGCGATGGTCTTGTCGGTGACGCCCTTGCCGGCCTTCACCCCGCCCGCGCCGGTGCCCTGGTCGTCGCCGCTCTTGGCCTTGGTGCTGCATCCGGCCGCGGTGAGCGCGACCAGGACGGCGAATGCGGCGGTCAGGCCCCGCACAGCCTGTCGTCGGTGGTTCATCTGTCCTCCCCTGAGGATTGCGTGGTGCGTGAGGGTTGTTTGGTGCGCCGTGCGGCCAGCCGGACCAGGCCTCCGGGCAGGAAGAGCACCACCGCGACGACGGCGGCGCCGTAGAGATAGCGCGAGGCCTCCCCTGGTGCGATCCCGCCCGTCCCGGGGGCGGAGACCAGGGGTAGTGCGTCGCTGTACCGGTTGAGGAGCTGCGGCAGCAGGGAGACGAAGACGCCCCCGACCACCGCTCCGGCGACCGAGCCGAGACCGCCGATGACGATCATGGCCAGGTATTCGAGGGAGAGCATCATGCCGAAGTACTCCGGCACGGTCCGCTGGAAGACCAGCGCGAGAAGGACGCCGGCGAGGCCCGCGTACATGGAGGACAGGACGAAGACGGCGGCCCGGTAGCGGGCCACGGGGATACCCATGACGCCCGCCGCGATCCGGTGGTCCCGGATGGCGTTCATGGCGCGGCCGGGGCGGCCGCGCAGCACCCCGCGGGCGAACAGCGCGCCGACGAGCACCAGGACCAGACCGAGGTACCAGAGCTTCTCGGCGGCGCCGAACGGCACCTGGGCGACGAGGAGTTCGCTGTCGTCGAAGGTGAGGCCGAAAAGGCTGAGCGGGGGCACCGCCCGGCCGTTGAAGCCGCCGGTGAGGTCGTGGGCGTTGAAGAGGACGTGCTGGCCGATGAAGATCAGCGCGAGGGTGGCGATGCCGAGGTAGGCGCCCCGGAGCCGTCCCGCGATCGGGGAGAACACCCCTCCGGCGAGCCCCGCGAGCATGACGGCCAGGACGGCGGCGAGCCAGCCGGGGAGGCCGAGGCCGGTGAGCCCGTCGTCACCGTCGCCGGCGAAGGCGCAGTAGCCGTAGGCGCCGACGGCGAGGAAGAAGGCGTGGCCCATGGAGAGCTGACCGGTCGCGCCGGTGAGCAGGTTGATGCCGATGGCGCCGATGGCGGCGGCCATGGCGAACAGGCCGGCCTGGAGCCAGAAGCGGTCCAGGTAGAACGGGAAAGCGGCGAGGACGATGCCGGCGACGGCCCAGCCGTACACCCGGGGACGGGCGACGGCGGCGAACCCGCGGCGGGGCAGCGCGTCAGACACGGGCCAGCTCCTTCGTGCCGAAGAGTCCGGCCGGGCGGATCAGCAGGACCGCGACCATCACCAGGTACGGCGCCAGGTCGCCGATGCCCCGGCCGAGGAAGGTCAGATCGCCCTGGTAGCCGGTGGCGAGGGACTCGGTGATCCCGACGAGGAGCCCGCCCACGAGGGCGCCGGTGGTGGAGTCGAGCCCGCCGAGGATCGCGGCCGGGAAGGCCTTCAGCGCGGCGAGCGAGGTGGAACGCTCCAGGCCGGGGGTCGGGAAGACGGTGAGGAAGAGCGCGGCCACGGCGGCGAGCCCGCCCGCCACCGCCCAGGCGCCGAGCGAGACCCGGCCGAGCCGGATGCCCATGAGCGCGGCGGTCTCCTGGTTCTCGGCGGCGGCGCGCATGGCGACACCCCACGAGGTGTGGCGGAAGGCCAGCAGGAACGCGGTGATGAGCAGCGCCGCCGCGAGGAAGGCCGCGATCCGGGTCTGGGCGATCGTGACGGGGCCGAAGGTGACGACCGCGTCGCCCCACGGGTCGCCGAGCGCCAGGATGTCGGTGCCGATGCGGCGGGTGAGTTCGGTGGCGAGCAGGATGTCGACGCCGATGGTGACGATGGCGAGCACGCTGTGGTCGGAGCCGCGGTACCGGCGCATGACGAGGAACTCGACGGCCGCGCCGACCACGGCCGCGCCGGCGATGCCGACGAGCAGCGCGGGCCAGAATCCGATGTCGTCGTGGAGGACGGCGGTGAAGTAGCCGCCGGCGAGCAGGAGCGAGGCGTGGGCGAAGTTGACGACCTCGGTGGCGCGGAAGATCACCACGAAGCCGAGGGCGATGAGGGCGTAGATGGAACCCAACGAGACGCCGTTGAGCAGGAGTTCGGCGAAGGTGGTCACTCGGCGGTCTCCTCTCCGAGATAGGCGCGGACGACCGCCGGGTCGTTCTGTACGTCGCCGGGGGCGCCGTCGGCGATGCGACGGCCGAAGTCGAGGACGGTGACGGCGTCGGCGAGCCGCATCACCACTCCCATGTCGTGTTCGACGAGGACGATGGAGATCCCGAGGCTGTCCCGCACGCCGGCGATGACGGCGGCGGTACGACGGCGCTCGTCGGCGGTCATCCCGGCGACGGGCTCGTCGAGGAGCAGCAGCTTGGGCTCCATGCACAGCGCACGGGCGAGTTCGGCGAGCTTCTGCTGCCCGTACGGAAGGGATCCGGCGGGCTGCGCCAGCTGCTTCTCCAGGCCGACGAACGCGGCGATCTCCCGGACGCGGGCCCGGTGGCGGGCGTCCTCGCGGGAGGCGGAGGGGAGCCGGAGCCCGGCGGCGACGAAGCCGGTGCGGGTGAGCCGGTGGCGGCCCAGCATCAGGCTGTCCTCGACGGTGGCCATGGGCGGGAGCGCCAGGTTCTGGAAGATCCGGGCGACCCCGAGGTCCGCGATCTTGTGCGGCGGCAGTCCGGTGAGCTCCTGGTCCCCGAACCGAACGGAGCCCGAGGTGGCCTTGTAGACCCCCGACAGCACGTTGAAGCAGGTGGACTTGCCGGCGCCGTTGGGGCCGATGACGGCGTGGACGGTGCCGGGCCGGACGGTGAACCCGATGGAGTCGAGCGCGGTGAGTCCGGCGAAGCGGACGGTGACGTCCCGCACCTCCAGGGCGGGGACGGGGCTGGTGGCGTCCGGTGTCCCGGCCGGTGCGGTGGTGTCGCTCATCGGGCTTCCTCCCAGCGGGAGAGCACGGGGTGTGCGGTGGCGGCGCCCGCAGCGTCGGCGGCGGCGTCCTCGTCGACGACGCCCAGATAGCGGCGGCGCACCTCGTCGGAGGCGGCCAGTTCGTCGGCCGGTCCGGAGAGGGTGACCTCGCCGACCTCCAGGACGTACGCCCGGGAGGCGAGGCGCAGGGCGAGCGCCGCGTTCTGCTCGACGAGCAGCACGGCCGTGCCCTGGGCGTTGATCTCCCGGATGGTGTCGGCGATGCGGGCGGCCATCAGCGGCGCGAGACCGAGCGAGGGCTCGTCGAGGAGGAGCAGCTTCGGCGAGGCCATCAGGGCGCGGCCGACGGCGAGCATCTGCTGTTCGCCGCCGGAGAGCAGCCCGGCACGCTGGCTCCCGCGTTCGGCGAGGACCGGGAAGAGCTCGTGGACCCGGGCGAGGGCCGATGCCTTCGCCGCGCGGTCGCCGGGCGCCCCCAGCGCCCCGGCACGCAGATTGTCCTCGACGGTCATGCGGGCGAAGACCTGGCGCCCCTCCGGCACCTGGGAGACTCCGGCGGCCACGACCCGGTCGGGCGCGAGCCCGCCGAGTTCCCGGCCGCCGAAGCGCACGGTGCCGGAGACGACGGCACCCCCGTGGAACGACAGTGTGCGCGAGACGGCTCGCAGCAGCGTGGACTTCCCGGCGCCGTTGCCGCCGAGGACGGTGACGACGCTGCCTTCCGGCACTTCGAGCGACACCCGGCGCAGTGCGCGTACGGGTCCGTACCCCGCCGACAGGTCCGCTACCTCGAGGGCGAGTGCGGTACCTCCCATGGCTCCCCTTCCGTGGCCCGCCCGGATTCCGTGGCCTGTCCTTGCGTCGGCCTGTCCCGTCGCCGGGACCTGTTCGGATTCCGTGGCCTGTTCAGTGGCGCTCACCCCAGCACCGCGGGGGCCGCCCGTCCACGTCCGGCGGCCGAAACGCTGCCGGTGACCAGCGGGTGCGGCGGCGGGTTGTGCACGGGCACAACAGTGCGTGTCAGGGGCCTGTGGGATGAGCCGGAAGGATGGCATCCTCCGGTCATGGGACGGCGCAGACCGCGGACCGGCGATGACTGGAAGCTGCTGGCGCAGGCGTGCACGGCGCTTCTGGAACGGCTGCCGGAGCTGGTGGACGAGCATCTGAGAGAGCTGCACGCGTACGAGCCGGCGTACGGCCGGATCGTGCCGCACGATCAGCACTGGCAGGAGGCGCACGAGGCGATGCGGATCGGGATCGAGATGATCTCGGCGCCCCGCGACTCGCCCCGGCGCGATCTGGAGCACGCCGACGAGATGGGCCGGCGGCGGGCGGAGCAGGGCATGCCGCTGGAGCTGGTGGTGCACTCGTACCGCTCGGCCGGGCATTTGGTGTGGGAGGCGCTGATCGAGAACGCTGCGGCGGATCCGGCACAGCTGACGGCGCTGATGCAGTCGGCGACCATGGTGTGGCACGCCGTGGACGCGCAGGCGGACACGGCGTCGGAGGCGTACCGGGCGACGGAACTGGAGCTGCGGCGGCGCACCGACGAGCAGCTGCAGGCGCTGCTCGACGCGCTGTTGCAGGGGCAGCGGACGCCGGAGGTGGTCTCGCGGGCGGCGGCGGGCCTGGACCTGCCGGAGCACGGGCGGTACGCGGTGGTGGTGCTGCGCTACGACCGGCGGGAGGTGCCGGAGCCGTTCCACCGGCGGGTGCAGGGTGCGGGCGTGCGGTTCCTGTGGCGGATGCGGGCGGACTGCGAGATCGGCGTGGTGTCGCTGACGGAGGGCACGGGCCTGGACGCGCTGTCGGAGCTGCTGACCGGACGCTGTCCGGGGCCCGGCGGGATCAGTCCGGTGGTGTCGGGCCTCGCGGAGCTGGGCCGGGGCCGCCGCCTGGCGGAACTGGCCCTGCGCACGTGTCCGCCGGAGTCCCACGAGATCGTCCGGCTCGACCGGCGGATGGCGGGCGCGCTGGTGGTCGGCCAGCCGGAGATGGCGGGTCTGCTGATCACGGGCGTCCTGGGCGGGCTGCTCGACCTGGACCCGGCGGACCGGGCGATCCTCCTGGAGACCCTGGACGTGTGGCTCGACTGCGAGGGCTCGGCGGGCCGGGCGGCGGGCCGGCTGTACTGCCACCGCAACACGGTCTTCAACCGCCTGCGCCGTCTGGAACAGCTGACCTCGCGCTCACTGTCCCGGCCGCGGGACCTGACGGAGATGACCCTGGCCTTGGACGCCTTCCGGCTGACGGCCTCGGGCTGAGGGCGGGGGCGACGAGGCGCGGACGCACGCCGGGCGGGGCCGGCCTTGGCCCGCGCGCCGGGCGGAGGCGGCCTTGGCCCGCACGCCGGGCGGGGGCGGCCTTCCTGGCCGGTCACCGCCCAGCCGGCGCGGATCCGGTGCCGGTGCGCCGACGGCGTGCGGGCGGGGCAAGGCACCGCCGGAGCCGGCAGGCCACGCGCGGTGCGGACCTGGCCGTCCTGATGGGGAAGTGGGTCGGGCACGAGCCGGCACGCGCCAGGCGAAGATGTCGCGGGCGACAGCAGGCCGCGCGCGGCACCGCCCGGTCGGCGTGCGCGGGCGTGCCGGCGGAAGGTGAGGGAGTTGCCGGGGCCCGCACGCCGTGTGCGGGGTGCGGGCGACACCAGGCCGCGCGCGGCACCACCCGGTCGGCGTGCAGGGGCGTGCCGGGGGCGAGGGGATCGCCGGGGCGGGCCCGCCGTGTGCGGGGCCGTGGCGGTCGGCGTGAGGCGGGTGGGGGGCCGGCCCCCCACCCGTGCGGGGTGTCAGGCGAGGGTGTCGCGGGCGATGTTCGACGCGACCTGTTCCAGGAGGGGGCCGGCCTCGGCGATGCACTTCGCCGTGTCCGGCTCCAGGTCCGTGAGCGGGTAGGCACGGCGGATGCCGGCCGCGCCGAGCGTCTCGGGGTCGAGCGCCAGACGACCGCAGACCGCGACGACGTCCTTGCCGGCCGCCCGGGCCGCCGACGCGACGCCCGCGGGGGCCTTGCCGTGCAGGGTCTGCTCGTCGAGGGAGCCCTCGCCCGTGATGACCAGGGTGGCCCGCTCGAGCGCGGGGGCGAAGCCGAGGACGTCCAGCATCAGCTCGATACCGGGGCGGAAGCTCGCGTCCAGGCCGACCAGCGCGCCGTAGCCGATGCCGCCCGCGCCGCCCGCGCCCGGCGCGACGGCGCACTCCGACGCCTTGGGGCCGATGGCCTTCTCCAGGACGGTGACGAAGTGCGCGAGCGCCGCGTCCAGGGTCTCGACGTCCTCGGGGGACGCTCCCTTCTGCGGTCCGTAGACCGCCGGCGCGCCCTTCGGCCCGGTGAGCGGGTTGTCCACGTCGCTGGCGAGGACCAGGTCGACGGAGGCGAAGCGGGGGTCGAGACCGGAGAGGTCGGCCGTGGCCAGGTCCCGCAGCGGCCCGCCGCCCGGGGCGACCGGCTTGCCGTCCGCGTCCAGGAACACCGCGCCCAGCGCGGCGAGCATGCCTGCCCCGCCGTCCGTGGTGGCGCTGCCGCCGACGCCGAAGACGAGGGACGTCGCGCCCGCGTCGAGAGCGGCCCGCAACAGTTCGCCGGAGCCGTACGTGGTCGCGGTCAGGGGGGCGAAGACACCGGGCGGAAGCAGCTGCAGACCGGACGCCTCCGCCATCTCCACGACCGCCGTCGTCCCGCGCAGCGCGAAGGCCGCCGTCACCGGCTCGCCGAGCGGCCCGGTCACGCGCACCTCACGGCGCTCGAAGCCGGCCGCCACCGCGGCCGCGACCGTGCCGTCGCCGCCGTCCGCGACGGGCAGCGTCTCCACCTCCAGCTCCGGGACGACCCGTCGCAGCCCAGCCGTGACCCGCTCCGCGACCTGTACGGCCGTGAGCGAACCCTTGAACTTGTCGGCCGCGACGAGCACGTGTGCCCGCCCCTGTGCGACCTCAGTTACTGCTCCGTCCGTCACCTTGCATCCCTTGCTTTCGAACAGGCAGTCGCGCCGAGGCCGACCCTATCCGGAGCGGAAGACGCCATGCCACCCCCTGATGAGGCGATATTCCCTCCCATAAGGGGCGCCGGATGCGCGACGATCGATCAAAAGGCCCGGGCGGCCCGCCCCGGGTCGGCGACGGCGCTCCCCGCCCGCCCGCCCGTCGGCCTTTCCCCGCCGAGCGCGAGGCCGGCCGAGCGGCCGGTGCGGCTGGCTACGCTGACGGCATGACGACGACCGACTACGCCGCGTACATCGCCGGCCTGCCGAAGGTCCTGGCCGGTGCGGCCGCCCTCCTCCGGGACGCGTCCGGCCGGGTGCTGGTGGTGGAGCCGGACTACCGCGAGGGCTGGACGCTGCCGGGCGGGACGATCGAGTCCGACACGGGTGAGACGCCCCGGCAGGCGGCCCGCCGCGAGACGGCCGAGGAGATCGGCCTCGACGTGGAGCTCGGCGCGCTGCTCGCGGTCGACTGGGCGCTCGGACCGGGCCGGCCGCCGATCGTGGCGTACGTGTTCGACGGCGGGGTGCTGGCCCCGGAGCGGCTCGGGGCGATCCGTCTCCAGGAGGAGGAGCTGCTCTCCTGGAAGCTCGTGACCCGCGAGGAGATCCCCGCGCACCTCCCGGGCCACCTGGGCACGCGGGTCCTCGCCGCCCTGGACGCCCTCGGGTCGGGCCGGGGACCGGCGGAGCTGGAGAACGGCCTGTCCCCGCGCCCCGGCCTGTCCCCGCACCCCGGCCTGTCCCCGCACCCCGGCCTGGAGGGCGCCGGCGGGCCGTCGTCCGGCTGACGGATCGCCCGGGGCCGGTCCGGCGAAATACGCTCGCGGGAGCCCGGGGCCGGGTCCTACGCTCCCGTCATGACCATGGTCGCGATACTCACCGGTGCCGGAATCTCCACGGACTCCGGCATCCCCGACTACCGAGGGCCCGACGGGGAGTGGACGCGCGACCCGGAGGCCGAGAAGGTCGTCACGTACGCCTACTACATGGCCGATCCGGAGATCCGGCGGCGGGCGTGGCGGATGCGTCTGGACGGGCCGGTGGGGCGGGCCGAGCCGAACGTCGCCCATCGGGCGATCGCCGCGTTCGAGAAGCGCGGGAACCCGGTCCGGGTGATCACGCAGAACGTCGACGGACTCCATCAGCTCGCCGGGGTGTCCGAGCGCAAGGTCCTCGAACTGCACGGCTCCGCGCGGTCCGTGGTGTGCACACGATGCCATGTCCGGTCCCCCATGGACGAGGCGCTGGACCGGGTCCGGGCGGGCGAGGACGATCCGGCGTGCCGGGACTGCGGGGGCATCCTCAAGTCGGCCACCGTGCTGTTCGGCCAGCGGCTCGACCCGGTCGTCCTCGGCCAGGCGATGTCGATCGCCAAGGGCACGGAGGTGTTCCTCGCGGTCGGTTCGAGTCTCCAGGTCCAGCCGGCCGCCTCCCTCGCGAAGATCGCCGCCGAGCACGGCGCGCGGCTGGTCATCGTGAACGCCCAGCCCACCGCGTACGACGAGATCGCCGACGAGGTCGTGCGGGAGCCGATCGGCACCGCGTTGCCCGCGCTCCTGGACCGGCTGCTCTGACCCACGGCCCCGGGAGTGTCCCCCGGGGCCCGTCCACGTCAGAAGAGGGTGTCGGTCCGCCCCGACTCGAAGGCGAGCAGCCGCTGTTTGCGGCCGAGGCCGCCGCCGTACCCGGTCAGCGAGCCGCTCGCGCCGATGACGCGGTGGCAGGGCACGACGATGGAGACGGGGTTCTTCCCGTTGGCCAGGCCCACCGCGCGGGACGCTCCGGGGTTGCCGAGGGCCTCGGCCAGCCCTCCGTACGTCCGGGTCTCGCCGTACGGGATGAGGCGGAGCTGCTCCCAGACACGGAGCTGGAAGGGGGTGCCGACCAGCTTCAGGGGCAGGTCGAACACCGTGAGTTCGCCGGCGAAGTAGGCGTCGAGCTGGCGGACCGCCTCGCCGAAGGGGCGCGGGTCGGCTGCGCCGAAGGTCTCCTCGGGCGGGCGGTGGCGCTGGTCGGTCATGTGGATGCGGCTGAGGACGCCGTCGACGGCGACCAGGGTCAGCGCGTCGTACGGACTGTCGACGACCAGGTGCTGGACGGTGGGCATGGCAGGGCGGCTTCCTTACGCGGGGAGGTGGTTGATCGGGTGGCTGTCGGTGGCCCAGAGGTACTGCACGGCGTACGCGCGCCAGGGCCTCCAGTGCGCGGCGCGGGCGGTCAGCGCGCCCGGCGTGGCCGGCAGGCCGAGGCGTTCGGCGGCGCGGCGCACGCCCAGGTCGCCGGGGAGGAAGGCGTCGGGGTCGCCGAGGGCGCGCATCGCGATGACCTCGGTGGTCCAGGGCCCGAAGCCCGGCAGGGCCATGAGCCGGGCACGGGCCTCCTCCCAGTCGCTGGCGGGGCCGAGGTGCAGGGAGCCGTCGGCGAGCGCCTCCACCAGTGTGAGGAGGGTGTGCCGGCGGCTCCGGGGCAGCGCGAGCGACGCGGGGTCGAGTCCTGCCAGCGCCCGGGGGGCCGGGAAGAGGTGGGTCAGGCCGCCCTCGGGGTCCTCGACGGGGACGCCATGCGCCGTGACCAGGCGGGCCGCGTGGGTGCGGGCGGCCGCCGTGGAGACCTGCTGGCCGAGCACGGCGCGCACCGCGAACTCGGCGGCGTCGACGGTCCGCGGGACCCGCCGTCCCGGCGCCCGGTCGACCAGCGGCGCGAGCAGCGGGTCGCCGCGCAGTTGGTCGTCGACCGCGACCGGGTCGGCGTCGAGGTCGAGCATCCAGCGGCAGCGGCTGATGGCGTGCGTCAGGTCGCGGGGGTCGGTGAGGGAGAGCCGGCAGGCGATGTGGTCGGGGCGCGGCGCCAGGGCCACGATGCCGTGGCCGTGCGGCAGGGCCAGCGTCCTGCGGTAGGCGCCGTCCCGCCACTCCTCGACACCGGGTACGGCGGTCGCGGCGAGGTGCCCGAAGAGGTTGGACGGGTCGAGGGGCGCGCGGTAGGGCAGGCGCAGCGCGATCACGCCGGGCGTGGCCGGGGCCGTGGGGCGCGAGCGCGTCGCACGGGCCCGCAGTTCTCCGGGCGCGAGGGCGAAGACCTCCCGGACCGTGTCGTTGAAGGTACGGATGGAGGCGAAGCCGGCCGCGAAGGCGATCTCGGCCATGGGCATCGGGGTGGTCTCGATGAGCAGCCGGGCGGTCTGGGCCCGCTGGGCGCGGGCCAGGGCCAGCGGGCCGGCGCCCAGCTCGGCGAGGAGCTGGCGCTCGATCTGGCGGGTGGAGTAGCCGAGCCGGGCCGCGAGGCCGGGGACGCCTTCGCGGTCCACGACCCCGTCCTGGATGAGGCGCATGGCCCGGGCGACGGCGTCGGCGCGGACGTTCCACTCCGGGGAGCCGGGGCTGGTGTCCGGCCGGCAGCGTTTGCAGGCCCGGAACCCGGCGCGCTGGCAGGAGGCGGCGCTGGGGTGGAAGACCATGTTCTCGGCCTTGGGCGGCACGACCGGGCAGCTGGGACGGCAGTAGATCCGGGTGGTCAGGACGGCGGTGAAGAAGACGCCGTCGAAACGGGCGTCCTTCGACCGGACGGCCCGCACGCAGCGCTCGGTGTCGGTATGCATGTGTCCAGGATCGGGGACGCGGGGCACCCGGGCTGGCGAGAAAACGACATCGACCTCGTCTGGCCGGTGCCGCCTCGATTTCCCGGCGCGGCGGGGGCAGCATGGGAGGAAGAGAACTCTGCGGCGCCGGCGAGCCGAGGAAGTGGACGGGTGACAGCCGAGTCCGTGATGACAGCGACGTCCTTGAGAAGAACCCCATGACCGGACGTCTCGGACGACCACGGGGGCTGTGGGTGCGCAGTGTCGCCGGTCAGGTGTTCGCCCTGCAGGCCGTCATCGTGGCGTTGCTGGTGACCGTGGGTGCGCTGGCCCTGGTGTTCCAGACCCGTTACGACAGCGAGCGCGAGGCCCGGAACCGTTCGCTGGCCGCCGCGGAGGCGTTCGCGCACGCGCCGGGCCTGGTGGACGCGCTGAAGGCGCCCGATCCGACGGCCCTGCTGCAGACGCGGGCCGAGGAGGCCCGGGTGGCCGGGGGCCTGGACTTCCTGGCGGTGATGACGCCGGACGGCATCCGCTACACCGACGCCCGGCCCGATCTGATCGGGCAGCGGGCGACGGGGGACATCGCCCGTGCCCGGGGCGGGGAGTCGTTCACGGAGATCTTCACCGGGGAGCCGACCGACGCCGTCCGGGCGATCGTCCCGGTGCGGACCGAGGACGGTGACATCGTCGGCCTGGTCGGTACCGGCATCGAGATCGAGAACGTGTCCAACGTCGTCGAGGGGCAGCTGCCGCTGCTGCTCGGGACGGCGGGCGGCGCGCTGCTGCTCGCGGTGGGCGGCGCCGCGCTCGTGAGCCGGCGGCTGCGTCGCCAGACGCACGGCCTCGGGCCGGTCGAGATGACCCGGATCAACGAACACCACGAGGCGGTCCTGCACGCCGTCCGCGAGGGCGTGCTCATCATCGACGCCGACCGCCGGCTGCTGCTCGCCAACGACGAGGGTCGCCGTCTGCTCGACCTGCCGCCCGAAGCCGAGCAGCGGCACGTCACCGAGCTCGGCCTGGATCCGGCCACGGCCGCGCTGCTCGCCTCCGGGCGGGCGGCGACGGACGAGGTGCACCTGGCGGGCGACCGCCTGCTTGCCGTGAACGTGCGCCCCACGGAGCCGTACCGCGGGCGGCCCACCGGAACGGTGATGACGCTGCGCGACTCCACCGAGCTCGCCGCGCTGTCCGGCCGGGCGGAGGTGGCCCGGGGCCGGCTCCAGCTGCTGTACGACGCCGGGGTGCGCATCGGCAGCACCCTGGACGTGGTGCGCACGGCGGAGGAGCTGTCGCAGGTCGCGGTGCCGCGCTTCGCCGACTACGTCACCGTGGAGCTCCTGGAGCCGGTGCTGAGCGGCGAGGAGCCGTCGGGGGCGTATACGGAGATGCGCCGCGCGGCGCTGACCGGCATCGGGGACGATCACCCGCTCCAGCCGGTGGGCGACCTCATCCGGTGTGTCGTGCCGACGACGCCGATGGCGACGGCGCTCGACCGCGGGCACGCGGTGCTCGTGGAGGATCTGAGCACGGCCGACGGCTGGCGGGCCCAGGACCCGGAGGGCGCCGCCGGGGCGCTCGACTACGGTCTGCACTCGCTGGTGGCCGTGCCGCTGCTGGCCCGGGGGGTCGTGCTCGGCATGGCGAACTTCTGGCGGGCGGAGACCGCCGAGCCGTTCGGGGACGACGACCTGTCGTTCGCGGAGGAGCTGACCGCGCGGGCGGCGGTCTCCATCGACAACGCCCGCCGCTTCACCCGGGAGCACGCGATGGCGGTCACCCTCCAGCGCAGCCTCCTCCCCCGCGTGCTGCCGGAGCTGTCCGCCGTCGACGTGGCGCACCGCTACCTGCCGGCGAAGGCCGGGGTCGGCGGTGACTGGTTCGACGTCATCCCGCTTCCCGGCGCCCGGGTGGCGCTCGTCGTCGGTGACGTCGTCGGGCACGGCCTGCACGCCGCCGCGACGATGGGCCGGCTGCGGACGGCGGTGCACAACTTCTCCACCCTGGACCTGCCGCCCGACGAGCTGCTCGGCCACCTCGACGAGCTGATCGACCGGATCGACCGGCCCGAAACGGGGAACGGCGCGGGCCCGGAGGAGGGCGAGGACACGCCGCCGGGCTCCGAGCGCGACCCCATCACCGGCGCGACCTGCCTGTACGTGATCTACGACCCGGCGAACGGCCGCTGTGCCATGGCGGGCGCCGGACATCCCGGGCCGGCGCTCGTGCACGCCGACGGGCGGGTGGAGTTCCCCGAGCTGCCGGCGGGGCTGCCCCTGGGCGTGGGCGGGATGCCGTTCGAGGCGACCGAGCTGACGCTTCCCGAGGGCAGCCGCCTGGTGCTGTTCACCGACGGCCTCCTGGAGAACCGCGACCGGGACTTCGACGCCGGCCTGGCGCTGCTCGGCGAGGCCCTGGCCCGGCCCGGCCGCAGTCCGGAGCAGGCCTGCGCCGACGTCCTGGCGGCGCTGCTCGTCCCGGCTCCCGACGACGACATCGCGCTGCTCGTCGCCGAGACCCGCCGGCTGCCGGCCGACCGCATCGCCGAGTGGGACGTGCCGGCCGAACCGGCCGCGGTCTCCCGCATCCGCAACGCGGCCTCGGCCCAGATCGCCGCCTGGGAGCTGGGCGACATCGCGTTCACCGCCGAACTGATCCTGAGCGAGCTGATCACCAACGCCATCCGCTACGGCGCCGAACCGATCCGGGTACGGCTGCTGTACGACCGCCGGCTGATCTGCGAGATCGCCGACGGGAGCAGCACCTCCCCTCATCTGCGGTACGCCGCGACCACGGACGAGGGCGGTCGGGGACTCTTCCTGGTCGCGCAGTTCGCCGAGCGCTGGGGGACGCGGTACACCGACCGGGGCAAGGTGATCTGGGCGGAGCTGACCCTGACCACGGCGCCCGCACGGGCGGCGGCGGAGCTGGGCGTACCCGACCTCGACGCCCTGGAGCGGCTGGCCTGGTGAGCCCCGGGCCGGCCTCCACGGGAGGCGCTACGTCACCGAGGTGCGGGCGAGGAGCACCGCGACGTCGTCCCCCGGCGCGCAGGGCAGCAGCTGTTCGAGGATGCCGTCGCAGAGCTGGGAGAGCGGCCGTTCGAGGTCGAACAGCGCCCGGGCGAGCTGGTCCATGCCCTGGTCGAGATCTCGGTCCCGGGCCTCGATGAGGCCGTCGGTGTAGAGGACGAGCACGCTGCCCGGGGGCAGCAGCACCTCGTCGGTGCGGAAGTCCTGGACCCCGGTGCCCAGCGGTGTGCCGGCCGGGCCCTCCAGGAAGGTGATCGTCCCGTCGGCCGTGGCCACCGCCGGCGGCGGATGGCCCGCCCGGGCGACCACGACGCTGCCGGTGGCCGGGTCGTGGACGGCGTAGACGCAGGTCGCCATCTCGTCCTCGCCGAGGTCGGCGACGGCCGCGTCCAGGGAGCGGAGCAGCTCCGTGGGCGGGACGCCGTGCCGGGCGAGGGTCCGGACGACGGTACGGAGCTGGCCCATGACGGCGGCGGCGTGGACGCCGTGGCCCATGACGTCGCCGATGACCAGGGCGGTGCGGCCTTCGGGGAGGGCGATGACGTCGAACCAGTCGCCGCCGACGTCGTGGTCGCTCGCGGGGAGGTAGCGGCCGGTCAGTTCGAGGCCGTCGACCTTGGGCAGGGAGCTGTTCGTCAGGCTGCGTTGCAGGGTCAGGGCGGCTTCCCGCTGGGCGGTGTACATCCGCGCGTTGTCGATGTTCAGGGCCGCGCGGGCGACCAGTTCGTCGAGGAGGACCCAGTCCTGCTCGTCGAACGGCTCCCGGCCGTAGACCCGGGTGACGGTGACCGCGCCGAGCACCCTGCCGCGGGCGATGAGCGGGACGAGGCGGGCGGAGCCGATGTGGGCGGTGAAGTAGTCCCGGAGCGCCTCGGAGCGGCTGTCGGGGAACAGCGCGGGAAGGTCGGAGTGGTACAGGTTCATCGGCCGGCCCTCGGTGACGACCTGTTCGTAGACCGTCCCGAGGGGGATCTGGAAGGTCTGGCCCGGGGTGAGCAGCGCGGTGGGGGCCGAGGGGTCGGGGAAGACGGCGGCCAGCCGGCGCAGCAGCCCCTGGGTGGACGCGCCGGCCGCGGCGGCGGCCTCGTCGGGGGCGAGGACCGCCTCCAGCATCTGGACGTCGGCCGAGTCGGCGAAGCGGGGCACCAGGACGCGGACCACCTCCTCGGCGGTCTGGCGCAGGTCGAGGGTGGTGCCGATGCGGGTGCCGGCCTCGGCGAGCAGGGCGAAGCGGGAGCGGGCGCGTTCGGCCTCGACGAGGGCGCGCTGGCCGTCGGTGATGTCGATGAGGGAGGCGATGAGGCCCAGGCGCCGTCCGGAGCCGTCGAGGAGGGGGGCGTAGGAGCAGGACCAGGTCCGGTCGTGGTCGGGGTCGGCCGGTGTGCGGCCGGTGCGGCGCACGTCGACGACGGCCTCGCCGCGGTCCATGACCTGGCGCATGGTCGCCTCAAGGGCGGAGGCGTTGACTCCGGGCACCACCTCGGTCAGCCGCTTGCCGAGGTGCTCGGCGGCGGAGACGCCGTTCATCCGGGCCAGGGCGTCGTTGACGCGCAGGAATCGCAGGTCGGGGCCGAGGGTGGCGAGGCCGATGGGTGACTGGGTGAAGAGGCTCTGCAGGGCGGCGAGCGAGTCCCGCATGCGCAGGACCTCGGAGGTCTCGACCGCGATCAGCATGGCGCCGGGCCGCCCCCGCGGGTCGGCCTCGGGGAGGATCCACATCTCCATCGTCACGTCGTGGCCGTCGCGGTGCCGGACGGGCAGGGTGCCGACGACGGTCTCCCCGGCGTGGACGCGCCGCGTCAGCTGGGCGGCGAGTTCCTGGTTGGACTCGGGGGCGAGGACGGGGGTCGCGGGGCGGCCGAGCAGCTCCTCGGGGCGGTAGCCGAGGAGGTCCTGCGCGGCGAGGGACCATTCGACGACGGAGCCGTCGGCGTCCTCCCGCCACAGGGCGATCGGCAGCACTTCGCGCAGCACACCCGCGTACCCGACGGCCGCCGGCGGCCGTCCCGGCGTCTCGCTCGGCGACTGATCAGTGTCCAACGCATCGACCTAACCCCGGGGGGTGTCTTTCCTACCCAGTCACCCTATCCGAGCCGTCGTTGCGGGGCTCTGCGAGTGGTCCGTTCGGCAGGGCGGGGCCGGCCCGCGCCGGGCCCGGTCAGGGGGCGTGCCGGGCGAAGGCCGTGTACGCCGTGTCGTCGAAGAGCACGAACCGGACCTCCTCGACGGCCGTCGTCCCTGTCGCCAGGACGGTCTCGACGGCGATGCGGGCTCCGTCGTCCAGGGGCCAGCCGTAGACACCGGTCGAGATCGCGGGGAAGGCGACGGTGCGGGCGCCCAGCTCGTCCGCGACGCGCAGGGAGGCGCGGTAGCAGGAGGCCAGCAGGGCGGAGCGGTCCTGGTCGCGGGACCAGACGGGGCCGACGGTGTGCACTACCCAGCGGGCGGGGAGGCGGCCCGCGGTCGTGGCGACGGCCTGTCCGGTGGGGAGGCCGCGGCCGTGGTGACCGGCGCGCAGCGCGCGGCACTCCGCCAGGATCTCGGGGCCGCCCCGGCGGTGGATCGCGCCGTCGACCCCGCCGCCGCCCAGCAGGGAGGAGTTCGCCGCGTTGACGATCACGTCGACGTGCTGCGCGGTGATGTCGCCGCGCACGAGCGTGATGCCGGGAGGCGTCGTGGAGGTCATACGGCCATCCTCACCCGCCCCGGGACGCGCGCGCTCCCCGTTTTCCGCCGCGTCAGCCGCGTGCCGCGCGCAGGCGGCGCCACACCGCCTTGGCCGCGTTGTGGCCGGACATGCCGTGGACGCCAGGGCCCGGCGGGGTCGCGGAGGAGCAGAGGAAGACGGCGGGGTGCGGGGTGCGGTAGGGGAAGAGGGACAGCTTGGGGCGCAGTACGAGCTGGAGTCCGCGGGCCGCGCCGCAGGCGATGTCGCCGCCCACGTAGTTGGGGTTGCGGGCGGCGAGCTCGGGCGGTCCGGCGGTGGCGCGGGCCAGGACGCGGTCACGGAAGCCGGGGGCGAAGCGCTCGATCTGGCGCTCGATCGCGTCGGTGAGATCACCGTCCCAGCCGTTCGGCACATGGCCGTACGCCCAGAAGACGTGCTTGCCCTCGGGTGCGCGAGACGGGTCGACGAGGCTGGGCTGGGCGGTGATCAGGAAGGGCGTGCGGGGGGCCGTGCCGGAGGACGCCTGCCGGAGCGCGGTGCCGACCTCGGCGGTGGAGGGGCCGATCTGGACGGTCCCGGCGTGGCGGGGCGCCTCGGCCGTCCAGGGCACCGGTCCGTCGAGGGCGTAGTCGATCTTGAAGACACTGGCGCCGTAGCGGTAGCCGTCGTAGTGGCCGCCGAAGCCGGCGATCTTCGCGAGGGCGGTGGGCGACGTGTCGAAGACGTACGCGCGGGCCGGCGGGAGGTCGTCGAGGCGCTTGACGTGGAAGTCGGTGTGGACGGAGCCGCCCAGGTCCTTCAGATACGCGGCGAGGGCGTCCGAGATCGCCTGGGAGCCGCCCCGGGGCATCGGCCAGCCGCCCGCGTGGGCGGCCAGCGCGAAGACGAGGCCGATCGCCGACGTGGCGAACCCGTCGAGGGGTGCGATGACATGGCCGACGAGCCCGGCGAACAGGGCGCGCGCCTTGTCGTCCCGGAAGCGGCGCAGCAGCCAGGTGGAGGGCTGAAGTCCGTCGATGCCGAAGCGGGCGAGCGTGACGGGGTCACGGGGCAGCGCGGTCAGCGGGAGGGACATGAAGTCCCGCGCCAGCGTGTCGAATCGGCCGGCGTAGGGCGCCAGGAGCCGCCGGTAGGTGCCGGCGTCGCGCGGCCCGAAGGAGGCGGCGGTCTCCGCGACGGACCGGGAGAGCACGGCGGCGGTGCCGTCGTCACACGGATGGGCCATGGGCAGCCGGGGGTGCAGCCACTCCAGGCCGTACCGGTCCAGGGGCATCGTCTTGAAGACGGGCGAGTTGACGCCGAGCGGGTGCACGGCGGAGCAGGGGTCGTGCCGGAAGCCCGGCAGCGTCAGCTCCTCGGTCCGCGCGCCGCCGCCGACCGTGGAGGCGGCCTCGAAGAGCGCGACGGAGAATCCCCGTCGGGCCAGCTCCACCGCGGCGGTCAGTCCGTTGGGGCCCGCCCCCACGACGACGGCATCGAGCATCGACGGCACGTTCGGACTCCTTCGTCGGCCACCGGCCGCCGTCCGGCGACCGGCACGACCAAGAATAGGCTCCGGACGCCTCGCGGAACCCGCGAGGGTACGGCAGCCGGACCGCCGCGGCGGCGCCGGCGCGGCGCCTGGTGAAGGCGCCCGCGCGCGGCGGGTCCGGTGGGGCGGTCAGGGAGCGGTGACCGTACCGACGAGGACGAACTCGTTGTACGGGAAGACCTTTCCGACCGACCGGGGGAAGGGGAAGGAGTAGGTCCGCGAGACGCCGAGGCCCGCCTTCTCCGCGTGACGCCGCAGTTCCTCGAAGCCGACGAAGCGCACGTGCGTGGCGTCGGTGCGGTAGCCGGCTTCCTGCGGGGTGATCAGGACGACGTTGCCGCCCGGCTTCACGAGCGGCAGGTACTGCGCGAGGACCGTGACCGCCAGGTCCTCGTCCATGTGCTCCAGCACGTGGGCGCAGAGCAGGCTGTCGAAGGACCCGGGACCGCAGTCCTCGGCCTTGGCCAGCTCGTCGGGGGTGTAGGCGGTCAGGCCCCGCTCCCGGCAGGTGGCGACGGAGTGCTCGTTGTGGTCGACGCCCACACTGTCCGGCCCGCAGTTGAGCAGGTTGCGTCCGAGACCGCAGCCGACGTCGAGGACGCGGCCGAGCTTGAGGCGGCGCAGGTTCCATCTGTAGGGCGCCTGGGTGGGCAGGAACCTCTTGAGTCCCGATTGCTCCAGATGAGCCAGCCGCTGGGTGTACTCGGAGGACTCGGTCCCGGATTCGCGGGGCCTGTCCTGGATGCCGGCCATCGGCAACCGCCTAACTTTCCGCTTTGCCATGGGAAACCACGCTGTGCAGGAGTGATCGCCGGTGTGATCGGCGACACTTCAGGCTAGGGGACGACGAAGCAGAAGGTAAAGGGCCGGACGGCTTTCGGCCCCACGAATCCCGGACGCCTCAGGGGTCCCACGGGAGCGGCCCTGGTCGCGGTGGCGCCCGGGCCGGCGCCCGTACATCCGTTCAGGAGGTGGCGCTGCCGCCCCGGAACCGCCGGGGTGCCATGAGGGCCGTGTAGAGGATCAGGGAGGTCGCGAGGCCCACCGCCCAGCCGTAGTCGGCGAGCGGCCGCAGGAAGGGGATGAGCCCGTCCTGCGGGAAGGGGCCCTTGCCGGGCTCCGAGTGCGAGCCGCCGACCGCCAGGACGCCTCCGACGGTGAAGGCGGCGACCGCGACCGGGTTCCAGCCGCCCGCGTACCAGTAGGGGCCGTGGGGCCGGTAGAGCCCGGCCAGGTCCAGGACGGTGCGGCGCACGAACCAGTAGTCGGCGATCAGGATGCCGGCCACCGTGCCGAGCAGGCCGCCGACCAGACCGAGCCACGTGAAGATGTACAGCTCCGGGGTGGCGGTCAGCTTCCAGGGCATGATCAGCACCCCCACCACCCCGGTGATCAGCGCGCCCTTGCGGAAGTCGATCCGCTTCGGCGCGAGGTTGGCCAGGTCGTACGCGGGCGACACCACGTTCGCGGCGATGTTCACCGAGATCGTGGCGACGAGCACCGTCACCAGGGCGAAGAGGAGCCCGAAGACGTTGTCCGTCCTGGCGGCCAGCGCGACCGGGTCCCAGACGGGCGCTCCGTACACCGCCTGTGACCCGGAGGTGACGAACACCGAGAGCAGCGCGAACAGGGTCATGGTCGTGGGCAGGCCGAGGCTCTGGCCGATGACCTGGGCGCGCTGCCCGGCGCCGAAGCGGGTGAAGTCCGGGATGTTGAGGCTCAGGGTCGCCCAGAAGGCGATCATGCCCATCAGGGACGGGAAGAAGACGGTCCAGAAGTCCGCGCCCCAGCCCAGCCGCGAGGGCTGGTCGAGCAGCGGCCCGAGGCCGCCCGCCTTCACCGCGATCCACACCAGCAGCGCCAGCGCGCCGACGATGACGAAGGGCGCCGCCCAGTTCTCGAAGCGCCGCAGCGCCTCCATCCCCCGGTGGATGATGGCGAGTTCGAGGGCCCAGAAGAGGACGAAGCAGAGCCAGAGCGTCCACGGCTGCCCGCCGACCTGGGCGGCCTGCGCCCAGCCGCCGAAGATCTTGTCGAGCAGGACGAAGATCCCCTGCCCGCCGATCCAGGTCTGGATGCCGAACCAGGCGCAGGCGACCCCGGCGCGGATCAGCGCCGGCAGGTTGGCTCCGCGCAGCCCGAAGGAGGCCCGGGCGAGGACGGGGAAAGGGATGCCGTACTTGGGTCCGGCGTGGCCGGTGAGCAGCATCGGCAGGAGCACGATGACGTTGGCCAGGGCGATGGTGAGGACGGCCTGCTTCCAGTCCATGCCGAGGGCGACGAGACCGGAGGCGAGCAGCCACGAGGGGATGTTGTGGGCCATGCCGACCCAGAGCGCGGCGAAGTTGTACGTCGTCCAGCGGCGCCGTTCGACGGGGACGGGCAGCAGGTCCTCGTTGACGAAGCGGCTGTCGGTCGGGGCCGCGTCGGCTGCGAGTTCGACGCGGCCCCCGGCTATGGCGGGTTCGGGTCTCCCCGGGGGGACGGTTGCGGTCATGGCGGCGGGCCCCTTCTTCGGGAACGGTGCTCGGGTACGGACGAGGCCGCGGGCCGGGGGCCGAAGGCGGCGGGTCAGGCGCCGAGCGCGGGGATGATCTCGGAGCCGTAGGCGTCGATGGTGGACTCCTTGGCGTCGTGCATGGCGTACACGGCGAACTGGTCGACGCCCATGTCGCGCAGCCTCCGCAGCTTCTCCAGGTGCGCCTCGACGGGGCCGAGGAGACAGAAGCGGTCGACGATCTCGTCGGGGACGAATTCGGTGGAGGGGTTGTCGGCCCGGCCGTGATGGCTGTAGTCGTAGCCGTGCCGGTCCTTGATGTAGGCGGTGAGCTCCTCCGGCACCATCCCGGAGTGCTCGCCGTACCGGGACACCAGGTCCGCGACGTGGTTGCCGACCATCCCGCCGAACCAGCGGCACTGCTCGCGGGCGTGGGCCAGGTCGTCGCCCACGTAGGCCGGCGCGGCCACGCAGATGGTGAGGGCGTCGGGGTCGCGGCCGGCGTCGGAGGCGGCCTGCCGGACGGCCTTGACCATCCACTCGGTGAGGAAGGGGTCGGCGAGCTGGAGGATGAAGCCGTCGGCCTTCTGCCCGGCGAGCGCCAGGGCCTTGGGGCCGTAGGCGGCCATCCAGACCGGCAGCCGGCCGTCCTTCACCCAGGGGATGCGGATCGGGCTGCCGTCGACCTCGGCCTCGCGGCCCTCGGCGAGGTCGCGGATGACGTCGATGGCCTCGCCGAGCCGCGCCAGGGTGTTGGGCTTGCGGCCCGCCACCCGCATCGCGGAATCGCCGCGGCCGATTCCGCAGACGGTCCGGTTGCCGTACATCTCGTTGAGGGTGGCGAAGGTGGAGGCGGTGACCTCCCAGGTCCTCGTCCCCGGGTTGGTGACCATCGGGCCGACGGTCAGCTTGGTGGTGTGCTCCAGGATGCGGCTGTAGATGACGAAGGGCTCCTGCCAGAGCACGGCGGAGTCGAAGGTCCAGCCGTAGCGGAAGCCGTTGCGTTCCGCCCGGCGCATGAGGCCGACGACCGCCGAGGCGGGCGGGTCGGTCTGCAGGACGAGTCCGAAGTCCACGTCTGCTTCTCCTAGTTCAGGTACTGACAGGTGGAGCGGGGGATGAAGCAGCCGTGTCCGGCCCGGCCGGTGTACTCCCGCTTGTCGATGACGACCTCGCCGCGCGAGAGGACGGTCTCGACCTGTCCGGTGACGGTCTTCCCCTCGTACGCGGAGTAGTCGACGTTCATGTGGTGGGTCCGCGCCGAGAGCGTCTGCCGGACGTGCGGGTCGTAGATGACGACGTCGGCGTCCGCGCCGGGGGCCAGGGTGCCCTTCTGCGGATAGAGGCCGAACATGCGCGCCGGGGTCGCGCAGGCGATCTCGATCCAGCGGCGGCGGGTGAGGTGCCCGTCGACGACGGCCTGGTGGAGCAGGTCCATCCGGTTCTCGACGCCGGGGAGGCCGTTGGGGATCTTGGAGAAGTCGCCGCGGCCGAGTTCCTTCTGGCCGGCGAAGCAGAAGGGGCAGTGGTCGGTGGAGACGACCTGGAGGTCGTTGGTCCGCAGGCCGCGCCAGAGGGCCTCCTGGTGTTCACGGGGGCGCAAGGGCGTGGAGCAGACGTACTTCGCGCCCTCGAAGCCGGGCTCGGCGAGGTTGTCGGTGGAGAGGAAGAGGTACTGCGGGCAGGTCTCGCCGAAGACGTTCAGCCCCATGTCCCGGGCGGCGGCCAGCTCCCGCACCGCCTCGTCGGCGGAGACGTGGACGACGTAGAGGGGCGCCCCGGCCACCCGGGCGAGCTGGATGGCCCGGTGGGTGGCCTCGGCCTCCAGGAGCACCCGGCGGACCTCGCCGTGGTAGCGCGGATCGGTCTCCCCCCGGGCCAGCGCCTGCTCGACGAGGACGTCGATCGCGATGCCGTTCTCGGCGTGCATCATGATCAGCCCGCCGTTGCCCGCGGAGCGCTGCATGGCGCGCAGGATCTGCCCGTCGTCGCTGTAGAAGACACCCGGGTAGGCCATGAAGAGCTTGAAGGAGGTGACACCCTCCTCGACGAGCTTGTCCATCTCCTTGAGCGTGTGCTCGTTGACGTCGGAGAGGATCATGTGGAACGCGTAGTCGACGGCGCAGACGCCGTCCGCCTTGGCGTACCAGGTGTCGAGTCCTTCGCGCAGGGTGTGTCCGACGGTCTGGACGGCGAAGTCGACGATGGTGGTGGTGCCGCCCCAGGCGGCGGCGCGGGTTCCGGTCTCGAAGGTGTCGGAGGCGGAGGTGCCTCCGAAGGGCAGTTCCATGTGCGTGTGCGCGTCGACGCCGCCGGGGATGACGTAGCGGTCGGTGGCGTCGATGGTCCGCTCGGCGGTCCACCGGGCGGCGGCGTCGGAGCCGTGCGTGGCGAGGGCGGCGATGCGGCCGTCCTCGATGAGGACGTCGGCGTGCAGCTCGTCGGCGGCGGTGACGACCAGTCCGCCGCGGATGAGGGTACGGGTACTCACGGGTCTCCCCCTGACAGGAACCGGGTGGGTGCGCTGGGGTGCGAGGGACTTCAGGGCAGGGACTGGGGGGCACGGGCCGCGGGGCGGCGACGGGGCGAGGGTGCGTGGGCGAAGGGCTACAGGGAGCGGAGCGCCTCTTCGAGGATCGCGGCCCCCTCCTCGGCCTCGGCGACGGTGAGCGAGAGCGGCGGGGCGATGCGCAGGGAGCTGGTGCTGTGGCCGCCTCCCTTGCCGATGAGCAGCCCGTTCTCGCGGGCGGCCTCCAGGACGGCGGCGGCCGCCTCCGGGTTCGCCTCGTCGGTGCCGGGCACGGTCAGTTCGATGCCGATCATCAGGCCGCGGCCGCGGACCTCCCGTACCGCCTCCACCCCGGCGCCGACGGCGCGCAGCCGTTCCAGGAGGAGTCCTCCGACGCGCCGGGCGTTGCCCTGGAGGTCGTGTTCCAGGAGGTGGCCGAGGTTGGCCAGACCGGCGGCCATGGTGACGGGGGAACCGCCGAAGGTGGAGATGGAGTTGGCGTCGAGGCAGTTCATGACGTCGGCACGGGCGACGACCCCGCCGACGGACATGCCGTTGCCGATGCCCTTGGCGAAGGTGAGGATGTCGGGCGGGCCGGCCTGGTCGTGGGCCTGCCAGCCCCAGAAGTGGTCGCCGGTGCGGCCCCAGCCGGTCTGCACCTCGTCGGAGATCCAGAGGATGCCGTGCCGGTCGAGGACGCGGCGGAAGGCGGCGTAGAGCCCGTCGGGCGGGGAGGTGAAGCCGCCGACGCCCTGGATGGGTTCCGCGATCAGCGCGGCGACGTCCCGGGTGTGCCCGAGGAGGTCCTCGAGGTCGGCCACGCAGGCCTCGATGAAACGGTCGTCGGTGAGCCGGGCGTACGGACCGCGGGTGCGGACCCCGCCGTGGACGTAGAGGGTCTGGAGCGGGGAGAGCCCGGTGGGAGACCAGGAACGGTTGCCGGTGATGCCGACGGTGGAGAAGGAGCGCCCGTGGTAGCTGTTGCGCATCGCCAGGATCTGGTTCGAACGGCGGTACGTGGTCGCCAGCAGCAGCGCCGTGTCGTTGGCCTCGGTCCCGGAGGTGGTGAAGAAGACGCGGGCGTCCGGGATGCCGGAGAGGGCGGCGATCCGCTCGGCGAGTTCCACCATCGGGCGGTTGAGGTAGAGCGTGGACGCGTGGATGATCCGCCCGGCCTGCTCGGCGACGGCCTTGGTGACCTCGGGCAGGGCGTGGGCGGTCATGGTGGTGAGGATGCCGCCGAAGAAGTCGAGGTACCGACGGCCCTCGGCGTCCCAGACGTGGCGGCCCTCGCCGTGGGTGATCTCGAGGGGGTCCCGGTAGTACAGGGCCACCCAGTCGGGGATGACCGCCTTGTGCCGGTCGTGGAGGCCGCTCACGGGCTCACCAGCCCGTCGTACGCGTCGGGGCGCCTGTCGCGGTAGAACGCCCACTGCTGCCGGACCTCCTCGATCAGACCGAAGTCGAGGTCCCGGACGACGAGTTCCTCGGCCTTGTCCGAGGCGAGGTCGCCGACGAACCGGCCGCGGGGGTCGACGAAGTAGCTGGTGCCGTAGAAGTCGTTGTCCCCGTACTCCTCCTGGCCGACGCGGTTGATGGCGGCGACGAAGTACTCGTTGGCGACGGCGGCCGCGGGCTGTTCCAGCTGCCAGAGGTGGGACGAGAGGCCGCGGTGCGTCGCGGATGGGTTGTAAACCAACTGGGCGCCATTGAGACCGAGTTGACGCCAGCCCTCGGGGAAGTGCCGGTCGTAGCAGATGTAGACGCCGACCTTGCCGACGGCGGTGTCGAAGACCGGCCAGCCGGCGTTCCCGGGGCGGAAGTAGTACTTCTCCCAGAAGCCCTTGACCTGGGGGATGTGGTGCTTGCGGTACTTGCCGAGGTAGGAGCCGTCCGCGTCGATCACGGCGGCGGTGTTGTAGTAGAAGCCGGAGTCCTCGATCTCGAAGACGGGGACGACGATCACCATGCCGGTCTCGCGGGCGAGCTCGCGCATGCGCAGGACGGTGGGCCCGTCGGGGACCGGTTCGGCCCAGCGGTAGTGCTCGGGCTCCTGCACCTGGCAGAAGTAGGGGGCGTTGAAGACCTCCTGGAACCCGATGACCTTGGCACCCTGCCGGGCCGCCTCCCGGGCGTGCTCCTCATGCTTGGCGATCATGGATTCGGTGTCGCCCGTCCAGGTCGCCTGGACGAGTGCGGCGCGTACGACAGCGGTCATGAGCTGCTCCTTCGGCACGGCGTCAGAGAGCCTCTACGCACGTAGACGCGGTGCGTAGGAGGAGAACGTAAGCCCCGTCACACCCCGGAGCAAGACCGCCGCCGCGAAGCAACGGAGTCGATCATGTTTCATACCCGAGTGGTCCACGTCGGACACGCACCGACACGTCCCGGGCTGTTCCGGTGTGACCGGTGTGACCGGTGCCGGGAGGAGCGGCGCGGGTGCCGCGGCGAGGGACGGGGTCGTCAGACTCCCCCGAATCCGGCGACCCGCAGCGCGTGCGACAGGTCGCGCGCGCACGCCGGGGACACCGACCCGGCGGCGTCGAGGAGTTGCGGCACCAGCGTCCGCGGGTCGACGCCCGCGAGCCGGGCGGCCTCCTCGGGGGTGTGGACCCGGACGAAGGCGGCCAGGAGGGCCCGCGCCTCGCGGTGGCGCCCCTCGGCGCGCAGGGCGGCGCACGCGCCCGCCAGCTCGTCGACGGGACGGGCGACGCCCTGGCGGAGCAGCTGATCGCAGTCCTCGTCCCGGCCCGCGTCCGCGAGCGCCCCGGCGACGGCGGCGAGCGGGCCGGGCGGCAGCGTGGCCGCCTCCCAGAGAAGGGTGGACCAGTCCGCGCCGAGCCCCGCCCGGTGCAGTTCCGCGGCGAGCGCGGGCAGCCAGTCGGGCGGACCGGCGAGCGCCTCGCAGAGCAGGGCGTGCGCCTCGCCGCTGCGGCCCTGGGCGCGCAGCCGGCCCAGGGCGTAGACCGCGTTCCCCGCGGCGCGTGCCGCCTCTTCGACGGCGCCCGCGGAAGGGGTACGGGGCCGGGGAGCGGCGGTGGTCGCGGTTCCGCCGAACCGGGCGCCGCGCGGCGCGGCCGGGGCGTCCATGGCGACCTGGGGCACCGCGACGGCCGGCGGAGCCTCGTCGCCCTCGTCCATCCAGGCGTACCGGGCGCCTCGGGGGCGACGCTTGACCGGGGCGGGGTCCGCGGCCCGGGGAGGGCTGGCGGAGGCCCCACGCCCTCCGGCGCCCGTGGCGCCGCCGGGGGCGGGAGTGGCCCCGGTTCCGGGTGCGGGTGCGAAGTCGGCGCCGGGGAAGGAGGTGATGCCGATTGCGGGGGCAGGTGCGAAGTCGGCGCCGGTTGCGGGGGCGGGTGCGAAGTCGGCGCCGGTTGCGGGGCGGGCGGGGGCTTGGGGCGCCGCCCCGGTTCCGGGGGCGCCGCCCGCCCCGGTCGCGGTGACGGTCAGGCGGGCCAGACGGGTGGTCAGTGCGGCGATCCGGGCCGTCGCCCGGCTGTGGTCGTCCCGGCACCAGGCCAGTTCGTTGCGGAGCCGGGGCGCGTCCGGGGAGGCCGGAGCCGCCCCGAGCCGGGCGCCCAGTTCCAGCAGGCGGCTCTCCGCGTACCGCCGCTCCCGCTCCCGCAGCTCCCGGCGCTCACGCAGGGCCTCCGCGCCACCCGGGCGCCGGTCGTGGGCCGCGGCCGCCGCCGCGTACAGGGCCCTGGCCCGCACGGCCCGGGGGCCTGCGGGGTCCTCGCCCGCGTCCTGAAGGAGGGACGCCACGAGGTCCCAGGGCATGATCTCCGTGCCGTCGAAGCAGGCTCGGAGCCCTTCCGGCTCGCGGCTCACGAAGACGCCGTACCAGCCCTCGTCCGGCTTCAGACGGGCCGCCAGGTCTCTGAGGCAGCGCGCGAACGCCGCCGTCTCCGCCGGGAGTTGATAAACCGTCATACAGCCCGCACCGCCCACACCCTCGAATGGAACCTTCCGGTCCGCGGGTATTCGACCGCAGTGGTGTTACGAGACGGCTACGGACGGTTTTCGTGCGGCGACCCGTCCGTCAGAACGTCACGGCGATGCCCGTGTGCGGCCGCTTGCCGAGGCGGGCGACCATGGCCGGCCAGTCGACGAGCCAGAACTGCCAGGTGTACTTCCGGGCGAGCAGCCTGCGTATCCGGCGCAGCTCCTCCCCCTCCACGAGACGGGCGGTCCCCTCGACGGGGACCGCGCCCGCGTCGACGTTTCCGCGCACGTCACAGGGGGCGACGACGACCCGGGGGTCGTTGCGCAGCCGCTTGACCTTCCAGGAGTCGGTGCGGGTCCACGCGTACAGCGCGTCGCCCTCCACCGCGTACCAGACGGGAGTCGCCACCCCGGTCCCGTTCCTGCGGAAGGTGGTCAGGCTGACGTAGCGGCCGCGTCGCAGCTCCTCGGGCATCATGCGGCCGAGGCTATGCCACCGGCCCGGACGGGATCAGACCGGCACCAGCGCACAGCGCGTGACGACCTCGTCGAGGGAGAGGCCGAGGACTCCGGCCAGGGCCGCGACGGTGAAGAAGGCGGGGGTCGGGGCCCGTCCGGTCTCGATCTTGCGTAGCGTCTCGGCGGAGAGGCCCGCGGCCGAGGCGATCTCGGCCATGGACCGGCCGCCGCGCGCCTCGCGCAGCAGCAGCCCGAGCCGCTCGCCGCGTTCACGCTCTTCCGGGGTCAAGGGGGTGCGCACCATGACACCATTCTAATACCGGTATAGTAATTGGCATGGTGGAGATCAAGACCGACATGTCCCTGCAGGCGATGCGCGAGGCGGGAAGGGTCGTCGCCCACGCGCTGGCGGCGGTACGGGAGAAGGCGGCGCCGGGGGTCACCCTCGTCGAACTGGACCGGGTCGCCCGGGCGGTGCTCGACGAGGCCGGGGCGGGCTCGCCGTTCCTGGGGTACCACCCCGACTGGACCCCGGTACCGTTCCCGGCCGTCGTGTGCGCCTCGGTGAACGACGCGATCGTGCACGGCATCCCGGACGACCGCCCCCTCGCGGACGGGGACCTCGTGTCCATCGACTGCGGCGCCACCCTCGGCGGCTGGGTGGGCGACGCGGCCGTCAGTTTCACCGTCGGCCGCGCCCGGGCCGAGGACACCCGCCTGATCGACACGGCGTACGCGGCACTGGAGGCCGGCATCGGCGCGGCCGTCGTCGGCAACCGCATCGGCGACATCGCCCATGCCGTCGGCCGGGTGTGCCGCCGCGCGGGCTACGGCATCGCGGACGGCTTCGGCGGCCACGGCATCGGCCGCAGCATGCACGAGGACCCGGGCGTCCCCAACGAGGGACGCCCGGGCCGGGGCATGCCGCTGCGCCACGGCATGGTCATCGCGATCGAGCCGATGCTGATCGCCGGCGGCGGGGACCACCACTACACGGCCGCGGACGGCTGGACGGTCCGCACCCTGGACGGCTCCCGCGCGGCCCACACCGAACACACGGTGGCGATCACCGACGGCGGCCCCAGGATCCTGACGGCCCTCTAGAGCCCGGCGGCAGCGACCCCGGGGGAGCTCATGCCACCGGGGCCGCCGGCCGTCCCCCGGCCGTTCACCCCCGGGGCCGTACGACCATCGCCGAGCCGCCGCCCCTGCGTACCGTCTCCGCCGCCGCCACCCAGCGGCCGTCCGGCAGGCGTTGCACGCCCGTCGCCGCACCGATCTCCGGGTTCTGCCGGAAGGCGTGGCCGATCGCCTCCAGCTCGCCCTTCAGCGGGCTGTTCCAGAGGCCCGGTTCGAGTTCCGTCGTCGTCTGGTTGCGCTGACTGGCCCGGGGCGCCGCGATCGCGTCGACGAGAGGGAGCCCCAGGTCGACGACGCCGGTCAGCGTCTGCAGCACGGTGGTGATGATCGTCGCCCCGCCGGGGGACCCCAGGGCGAGCACCGCCCGCCCGTGCCGGTCGAGCACGATGGTCGGGGCCATGGACGAACGGGGCCGCTTGCCGGGTCCGGGCAGGTTCGGGTCGTGGACCGCCGGGTTCGCCGGGGCGAAGGAGAAGTCGGTCAGCTCGTTGTTGAGCAGGAAGCCGCGCCCCGGCACGGTGATCCCGCTGCCGCCGGTCGACTCGATGGTCAGCGTGTAGGCGACGACGTCGCCCCACTTGTCCGCCACGGTGAGATGCGTCGTGTTCTCGCCCTCGTACGTGGTCGGCGCCGCCGTCCCGCCGCTCGCGCAGTCGGCCGGGTGGCGCGGGTCGCCGGGGGCGAGCGGGCTGGTCAGGACGGCGTCGTCGCGGATCAGGCACGCCCGGGAGTCGGCGAACCGCTGTGAGAGCAGGCCGCGTACGGGGACGTCCTCGAAGGCCGGGTCGCCGACCCAGCGGCCCCGGTCGGCGAACGCGATCCGGCTCGCCTCGATGAAGCGGTGCAGGTACCCGGCCTGGGAGGCGGCGGAGAGGTCGGTGCGCTCCAGGATGTTGAGCGCCTCGCCGACGCTGGTGCCACCGGAGGACGAGGGGGCCATGCCGTAGACGTCGAGGCCGCGGTACGAGACCTTCGTGGGCAGGCGCCGTACGGTCTCGTAGGCCCGCAGGTCATGCTCCGTCAGGTCTCCGGCGCGGACGACCCGCGTAGCGCCCTGCCGCACCGGCGGCCTGCGCACCGTGTCGACGATGTCCCGGGCCAGCGGTCCGCGGTAGAGCGCGCCGACACCTTCCCGGCCGAGCTTCTCGTACGTACGGGCGAGATCCGGGTTGGTGAAGGTGGAGCCGACGACGGGCAGGGCTCCGCCCGGCAGGAAGAGCTTCGAGGAGGCGGGGAAGTCGCGGAACCGGGCCTCGTTGGCGGCCGTCTGGGCGCGGAAGGTCGGGTCGACGGTGAAGCCCTCCCGGGCCAGCCGCGTGGCCGGTTCGAGAAGGCGGCGCAGCGGCTTGCTGCCCCAGGCGTCGAGGGCGGTCCGCCAGGTCGCCGGGGTGCCGGGGGTGCCGACGCTCCGGCCGCTGGTCATGGCCTCCTCGAAGGGGAGGGGCTTGCCGTCCTCCAGGAAGAGGCCCGCGTCCGCCGACAGCGGGGCGGTCTCGCGGCCGTCGACGGTGCGCACGGAACGGGTCTCGGCGTCGTAGTGGACGAGGTAGCCGCCGCCTCCGATGCCGGCCGAGTACGGTTCGGTGACGCCGAGGGCCGCGGCCACGGCGACCGCCGCGTCGACCGCGTTGCCGCCGTCGCGGAGCACCTCGATCCCGGCGGCGGAGGCGTCCGCGTCGACGCTGGCGACGGCTCCCCCGTATCCGACCGCGACCGGTACCTTCACCGGGGGCGGGGCGCCGGTCGCGGCGGGCGCCGGGGTCCCGGCCGAGGCCCCGGTGGCGGTCGGCGGGGCCGCCGCCCCCACCGAGAGCAGTACGGTCGCGGCGACGACGAGAGCCGACCCCTTCCGGGCGACGGAACGACGCATCCCTACCTCCAGTCAAGAGCCGTCCGCGCAGCGTAACTTCCGGGAGAGCCCGTCGTCAGGACCGCCTCGAACACGGCGCCGCTCCCCCGCTAGCATGCGCGCCCATGAATGAAGACCTGCGCAATGTCGTCCTCGGCGTGCTCGCGACCGGCGTCAGCGCGTCGCTGGGCTGGCTGGCCCGGACGTATCTCTGGCGCCGCAAGCTCCGGCGCAAGCAGGCGTTCTTCGGCCTGACCGGGGGCTCCGACTGCCTGCTCGTGGTGAACCGCAAGGCGGGCAGCGAGAGGGCGGTGCACAACGTCGACGTGTCCGCGCTGCTCGAACTCTCCGCCCTGATCAAGGACTGCGGTGCGCGGCCGGAGATAGTCCAGCACGACATGGCCCGGCAGGGGCTGGGCGACCGGGCGGAGTTCTGCGTCGGCGGCCCCTACTCCAACCGGCGGATGGCTGCCCACCTCGGGTCCCTGCTGCCGGGACTCACGGTCAACGTGGAGTCGGAGCCGGTCGCGGACCGGGGCATGTTCACGATCGGCGAGGAGACGTACCGGGCCGACCCCGGGAACACCGAGTACGCCCTCCTCGCCCGGCTCACCGGGGGCGAGGGCGGCCTGCCGGTCTTCCTGTTCTGCGGCCAGTACGCGGTCACGAACCAGGCCGCGACGCGGTATCTGGCCCGGCACCACGAGAAGCTGGCGCGGAAGTACGGCTCCGGGCCCTTCGTCCTCCTCCTGAAGGTGGTCAACTCCGAGGCGTACGGACCCGACGTGGTGGAGCTGGTCGCCGACGTGACCCGGCAGGCGCGGGAGGCGCGGACGGCTAGCGCACCCGAAGCGGCAGCGACGTGATGCCGTTGACGAAGTTGGAGACCAGGCGGCGGGGCGGGCCTGCCGGGGTGAGGCCGGTGAGGGTGCCCCGCGCCGCCGCGGCCCTCACCTCCTCGTGCAGGACCCGCAGCTGCAGCCGGGCGAAGTGGGCGCCGAGGCAGACGTGCGGGCCGTCCCCGAAGGAGACGTGGGGGTTGGGGTTCCGGCCGAGGTCGAGCCGGTGGGGGGCGGGGAAGACGCGCTCGTCGTGGTTGGCGGAGGCGTGGAAGACGACGACCTTGTCTCCGGCGGCGATGGCCTGACCGGCGAGTTCGGTGGCGTGGGCGGCGGTGCGCCGGAAGGAGAGCACGGGCGGGTGGACGCGCAGGAGCTCCTCCACCGCCCGGTCCACGGGCACCTCGCCGCTCCACAGCCGTCGGCGCTCGTCCGGGTTCCCGGCGAGGGCGAGCAGTCCGCCGGGGGCCGCGGAGCGGACGGTGTCGTTGCCGGCGACGGTCAGCAGGAAGAAGAACATCTCCAGCTCCGCGTCCCGGAGTTCGCCGGTGGCCAGCGCGGTCATGACGTCGTCCGCCGGATGCCTCCGCTTGTGCGCGGCCAGGTCCTGGGCGTAGGAGAACATCTCGGCCAGCATGGCGGGTGAGCGCGGGTTGACGGGCCGGCCCTCGTGGTCGAGGACGGGCGGCTGGTCGGGGTCCTGGTAGGCGATGACCCGCTCGGTCCAGGCGAGGAGCAGTCCCCGGTCCGCGGCGGGCACGCCGAGCAGGTCGGTGAGGTTGAGCAGGGCGTAGTCGTCGGTGAACTGGCGGACGAGGTCGACCTCCGGCCCCGCCTGCGCCGCGGCGGCCAGCAGCGTCCGGGCCCGCTCGCGGGCTGTCGCCGCGAACCGTTCGATCCGTCCGGGGGTGAACGCCCGGCTGACCAGCCGTCGCAGACGGCCGTGGTCCGGCGGGTCCTGGTTGAGCATCATGCGCCGGATGAACGGCAGGTCGGCGGGTTCGGGGTCGCGGATCTGCGTGGCGCCGAGGTGCGAGGAGAACGTCGAGGCGTCCTTGAGCACCCGTACGACGTCCGCGTGGCGGGTCACGGCCCAGAAGCCGGGGCCGGGGGGCCAGCCGAGCACCTCGTACTCCTCCTGCCGGGCGACCGGATACCGGTCGCGCAGGATCCGGAAGGCCGGGTGGGGCAGCCCTCGGGCGTAGACGCGGGGGTCGAAGACATCGGGGACGCCGGGCGGGCCGGCCACGTCGCTCGCACTCTCCACGGACCACAGCCTGGCACGGGTCACCGGGCCACGGGGGCGATCCCGTGAGCGGGGGCGGATACCTGCCGTGGCGCGGACGCCCGCGTCGGCGCGGAGGGGGACGTTCGAGGGGGACCGCCGCACTGCCGTACATCGACGGGCACGCGACCGTCGACCTCCGCGCGGAGAGCCGGGGCGCGCGTCCCGGTCCGGCGGGCCGTGTCCACCGAGGTCACCGGGACGGGCGGTCACGCGGTGGGGATGCGGCGATGCTGGGATCGATCGCGCGCCGCTGCGGTCCCGGTAGCGGGCGGGGTGGTGTCCCGTCTCACATCCGACATCGGGGAAAAGGATCGGATTGTCGCAACCCTTTCGGTTCCGTGGCCCTCTTGCCCCGCGTAAGAGATCCACACCCGGAGGTCGTCCCACGTGAACCGCATACGCCCGCGCCCCCTGCTCACCGCCGCCGTGGGAGTCGGCCTGGCCGCCCTCACCTCGTGTTCCGGCGGGCCGACGCCGGCCGACGACGGCAAGGGGGCGCCGCCGGTGACGCGGATATCGGTGAACCTCACCGGCGAGCGGGCCCCGGCGGGCGAGCCGGTGGTCGTCCGCCTCGCCGAGGGGCGTCTCGCGCGGGTCGAGGTGACCGACTCCCGGGGCGGGCGGCTCGACGGCAAGGTGGCGCCCGACGGACGGAGTTGGACCTCCGCGCGCAAGGCCGCCCCGGGGACGGCCTACGCGGTCGCGGCGAAGGACGCGGCCGGCGGCAGCGCCACGGCCGGCTTCACCACCGCCCGGGCCGAGAAGGTCAACAAGCTGACGCTGGCGCCCGGCAAGGACACCACCGTCGGCATCGGCCAGCCGCTGTCGATCGTCTTCGACCACCCGGTGAAGAACAGGGCCGAGGTCGAGAAGCAGCTGGTGGTCACCACCTCGAACCGCACCGAGGGCTCCTGGGGCTGGATGCGGGACTGGTCCGGCAAGGACAGGGTCGACTGGCGGCCGAAGGAGTACTGGAAGCCCGGCACCCGGGTCACCCTGGACGCCCGGCTGAACGACGTCGACTCCGGGGCCGGCGGCTGGTTCGTCCGTGACTACACCACCACGTTCGGCATCGGCCGCGCGCAGGTCGTCAAGGTCGACCTCGACCGTCACCGGCTGATCCTGGTGCGGGACGGCGCCGTCGTGAAGGACGTGCCCGTGTCGGCCGGCACACCGGGCGGGGAGAAGGCGTCCTGGCGCGGCAGGACGGTGCTCATGTCCAAGGAGGGCACCATCAACATGCGCTCCGAGACCGTCGGGCTCGGCGACGCCTACGACAAGATGGTCGACTACTCGATGCGGCTGACCTGGTCGGGCATGTACGCCCACGCGGCGCCCTGGAACGCGGCCTACTTCGGCACCGCCAACCGGAGCTCCGGCTGCATCGGCATGAGCGACGCCGACGCGCGGGCCGTGTACGACGCGGTGCGGGTCGGCGACCCGTTCGAGATCACCGGCTCCGACGCCAAGGGGACGCAGGCCCTGAACAACGGCTACGGCGCGTGGAACCTGTCGTGGGAGGAGTGGCGCGCCACGAGCGCGGGTAACTGACACCGCGTCCAATAATCGTTACCGCCACGTAACTTACCGACCAGTTACCCCGGGTAAGGCATCCCGGTTACCGTCGGGTCACTTTCACTGCCCCCCATCAGTGACACCCCAGTGAGGAGTGACCCGTGCGCATACCCCTGGCCCTCGCCGTCTCGGCCGCTCTCGTGGCGGGGACGGCGCTCGGGCTCGCCCCCGTCGCCCACGCCGCGGAGACCGGCATCCGCTTCGTGGACATCGCCAGCGACGGCGGCACCGTCCTCAAGGCCAACGTCGTCACCCCGGCCGGCGCCGACGGCTCCGCCCGCTACCCCGTCATCGTGCTGCCCACCAGCTGGGCCATGCCCCAGATCGAGTACCTCGCCCAGGCCAGGAAGCTCGCCGACTCCGGCTACGTCGTGGTCGCGTACAACTCGCGCGGGTTCTGGCAGTCCGGCGGCGAGATCGAGACCGCGGGGCCCAAGGACATCGCCGACGCCACCAAGGTCATCGACTGGGCGCTCGCCCACACCCCGGCCGATCCCGACAAGGTCGGCATGGCGGGCGTCTCGTACGGCGCCGGGATCAGCCTGCTCACCTCCGCGTACGACAAGCGCGTCAAGGCCGTCGCCGCGCTGAGCGGCTGGGCCGACCTCATCGAGTCGATCTACAGCGGCCGCACCCAGCACCTCCAGGCCGCCGCCCTGCTCGGCGGCGCCGGCCATCTCACCGGCCGCCCCGGACCCGAACTCCAGAGCGTCCTCGGCGACTTCCTCTCCTCCAACCTCGCCAAGGAGGAGGAGATGATCGCCTGGGGAGCGAAGCGCTCGGCCGTCACCCACCTGGACCGGATCAACGCCAACGGCGCCGCAATCATGCTCGGCAACGCCTGGGGCGACACCATCTTCCCGCCCAACCAGTACGCGTCCTTCTACGAGAAGCTCCAGGGCCCCAAGCGCCTGGAGTTCCGCCCCGGCGACCACGCCACGGCCGAGGCGACCGGCCTGCTCGGCCTGCCCAACGACACCTGGACCAACGCCCACCGCTGGTTCGACCGTCATCTCAAGGGCGCCGACAACGGCATCGACCGCGAGCAGCCCGTCCAGCTCAAGCCCCGCTCCGACGGCGGCTACGAGGGCTACCCCGACTGGAAGTCGGTGGGAGCCGACCAGCGCAGGATCGCGCTGGGGGGCTCGCAGAGGATCTGGGCCAACGTCGACTCCGGGGCCAACGGCGGAGTCGTCCTCCTCTCCAACCTCCTGGACCAGTTCCTCCAGGCCCCGCCCGTCGCGTCCATCCCCCTCCTCCCCCGCGCCTTCACCGGCGTCTGGCAGTCCGAGCGCCACGACACCGTCCAGAAGGTGCGCGGCACGGCCAGGCTGCACACCACGGTCACCTCCACCAAGGAGAGCGGCACCCTCGTCGCGTACCTCTACGACGTGGGCCCGCTCGGCCTCGGCAAGCTGGTCAGCAACGCCCCGTACACCTTCCACGGGAAGACGCCCGGCACGCCGTTCACCGTCAACCTGGACCTGTTCTCCACGGCCTACGACGTGCCGGCCGGCCACCGTCTCGCCGTGGTCGTCGACACGGTCGACCCGCTCTACATCGAGCACAACCCGACCGGCGCACAGCTGACCTTCTCCTCGCCGGCGGCCGACCCGTCGTACGTGTCGGTCCCGCTGCGGGAGGAGTGATCACCGGCTGCTGCCGGACGGGTACGGCCCCCTCGCGGGGCGCCGCGGCCGCGGTGCCCTACGCGCCCGTGGGAGGACCCCCGCCCGGCAGCAGCGTCCCCCGGTCGGGCGGGGGGAGGTCCACGGCCTTCGTCTTGGGGTTGCGGCGCTCCTTGCGCGCCACCCAGGTGGCGAACCACGACAGCAGCAGGCACATCCCGATGTAGACCGCCGAGATCACCATCACCACCGGAATGAACGGCAGGTCGTAGTCCAGGTTCGACGCGATCAGCTTGCCCGCGTGCAGGAACTCCTCGTAGGTGATGAGGAATCCGAGCGAGGTGTCCTTGAGCGCCACCACCAGCTGGCTGATGATGGTCGGCAGCATCGCGCGCAGCGCCTGGGGGACGAGGACGTAGGTCATGACCTGCGTCTTGCGCATGCCGAGCGCGGACGCCGCCTCCCGCTGCCCGCGGTCGACCGAGTGGACTCCGGTACGGAAGACCTCCGCCAGCACCGAGCCGTTGTAGAGGGTCAGCCCGGCGACGAGCGCGGGGAGCGGCTGGACCTTCAGCGCCACGAAGATGAAGAAGATCATCACCAGCACGGGCATGGCGCGGAAGAACTCGACGAAGAGGGTCGAGATCCAGCGCAGGACCCGGTGCTCGGAGAGGCGCCCGCAGGCCAGGATCCCGCCGAGCACGAGGGAGAGCACCGAGGCGTAGGCGAAGGCCTTGAGGGTGTTGCCGAGACCGCGCAGCAGCAGCTCCTGGATGCCCTCGTAGGCGAACGGCGCCCACTTGGTCGCGGTGAACTGCCCGGTGTCGAAGAGGAGGTACAGGATCCAGCCGGCGAGGGCCAGGAGCACCACGGTGGAGAGGACGCCGTAGAGCCGGTGGCGGCGCCGGGTGCTCGGGCCCGGGATGTCGTACAGGGCGGTGGACTGGCTCATCGGGCGACTCCCCAGCGCTTCTCCAGGATGTTGAAGATCGCGCTGATGGTGAGGGTGATGATCAGGTAGCCGACGGCGATCCAGACGAAGGTCCAGACGATGTTGTAGCCGAGTTCGCTCAGCGTCTTGTAGGTGCCGAGGAGTTCGGTGACGCTGAAGGCCCCGGCGATGGCCGAGTTCTTGGCGAGCGCGATGAGCGTGGAGCCGATGGGCGGGATGACCGAGCGGAACGCCTGGGGCAGGACGACGGCGCCCAGGGTCTGCCCGAAGGTCATGCCGAGGCTCCGCGCCGCCTCCCCCTGGCCGCGCGGCACGGTGTTGATGCCGGAGCGCAGCGCCTCGCAGATGAAGGCCGAGGTGTAGCAGCCGAGCGCGAGGACCGCGAACAGCTCGAAGGGGAGGACGAGACCGAAGCGGGGCAGGCCGAGCATCACGGCGAAGAAGAGCAGGGTGAGCGGGGTGTTGCGCAGCACGGTCACCCAGACGGTGCCGAAGACCCGGAAGGACCCGACCGGGGCGACCCGGAACGACGCCATCAGGAAGCCGAGGACGAGGGCCAGGGCCGAGGCGTAGACGGTGAGTTCGACGGTGCCCAGGAAGCCCTCGCCGTAGAGGGAGAAGTTCTGTGTCAGTACGTCCATGTCGCCGCTCTCCTCCTCAGTTCGCCGGGTAGCGGTCGATGGCGGGCGGCATGGGGGCGGGCACTCCGGACAGGCCGAGGGTCGCGTCGTACGCCTTCTTCCAGTCGCCGTTCTTCTCGTGGGCGGCGAGGGCGTCGTCCAGGGCGAAGCGCAGGGCGGTGTCGTCGTGGGGGACGCCGATGCCGTAGGGCTCCTTCGAGAACGGCCGCCCGACGACCTCGAGTTCGTCCGGCGCCTTGGCGGCGTACCCCATGAGGATGGTGTCGTCCGTGGTGACGGCGTCGACCTGGAAGGTGAGCAGGTTGTCGACGCAGACCGAGTAGGTGTCGTAGGCGACGAGGTCGGCCTTGGGGTAGTCCTTCTCGATCCGCTGGTACGGGGTGGAGCCTGCGGCGGAGCAGACCCGCTTGCCGTCGAGGTCCTGGGGTCCGTCGACGTCGTCCTCGTCGGCGCGGACGAGCAGGGACTGGCCGGCCATGTAGTACGGGCCGGCGAAGCCGACGAGTTTCCTGCGGTTGGCGTTGATCGTGTAGGTGCCGACGTAGTAGTCGATCTGACCGTTCTGCAGGGCGGTCTCGCGGTTGGCCGAGGCGATGGTGCGGAACTCGACGGAGGCGGGGTCGAAGCCGAGCGAGGCCGACATCATCTTGGCGATCTCGATGTCGAAGCCGGAGTACGTCCCGGTGGCCGGGTCCTTCTCGCCCATGTAGGGCTGGTCCTCCTTGGCGCCGACGACCAGGTGCCCGCGCTCCTTCGCCTTCCGCCAGGTCGCGGAGTCGGGCAGCCGGAAGTCGGTCCGGACCTGGTAGACGGGCAGTTCGTCGGGCTGCGGCCCCTTGACCGGCGGGCTGCCCTCCTTGCCGCAGGCGGCCGCCGCGCCCGCGACGAGCAGGAGCACGAGGGCGGCGAGGGTGCGTTTCGTACGGTGCATGGGCGTCCCTCCCCGTCAGTGTTTGAGGATCTTGGACAGGAAGTCCTTGGCGCGCTCGCTGCGCGGGGCGGTGAAGAAGTCCTCCGGAGTGCGGTCCTCGACGACGCGGCCGTCGGCCATGAAGACGACCCGGTGGGCGGCGGAGCGGGCGAAGCCCATCTCGTGGGTGACGACGACCATGGTCATGCCCTCGCGGGCGAGTTGCCGCATGACCTCCAGCACCTCGTTGATCATCTCGGGGTCGAGGGCGGACGTCGGCTCGTCGAAGAGCAGCGCCTTGGGGTCCATGGCGAGCGCGCGGGCGATGGCCACGCGCTGCTGCTGGCCGCCGGAGAGCTGGGCGGGGAACTTGTCCGCGTGGGCGGCGAGGCCGACCCGGTCGAGGAGTGCGCGCGAGCGCCGGTCGGCTTCCTCCTTGCTGCGCTTGCGGACCTTGACCTGGGCCAGCGAGACGTTGGCGAGGACGGTCTTGTGCGCGAAGAGGTTGAAGGACTGGAAGACCATGCCGACTTCGGTCCGCAGCCGGGCCAGTGCCTTGCCCTCCGCGGGGAGCGGGCGACCGTCGACGAGGATCTCGCCCGACTCGACGGACTCCAGCCGGTTCATCGCCCGGCAGAGGGTCGACTTGCCCGAGCCGGACGGTCCGATGACCACCACCACCTCCCCGCGTCCCACGGTGAGGTTGATGTCCTGCAGGACGTGCAACGTGCCGTAATGCTTGTTGACGTCACGCAGCTCGATCAACGGATCGACGACGGCCATACGCTGCCCTGCCCCATTTCTCAGCGGTGTCGAGGTCAGCGCAAACTATCCAGCACGAAAAGGGACTTGCCGACCGACACGCATAAGAAAGGGATAAGCCGTATTTACTGCACAAGTACGGAGAAACCGGTCAGTACTCGGCGGCTTCGGCGTACACCTGGGAGAGTTCGGGCGACCCGCTCACCGCCCAGTCGAGACCCGCCTCGACCACGTTGATCTCCCGGCCGGAGGCGAGGCGCACGACGGGCTGCCCGCCCGGCCACACCTGCCAGCTCGCGCCGCGCACCGTACGCACGATGACCGTCCCCAGATAGAGCCCGGCGTCGTTGCCCAGCCAGGGCAGCTCCTCCGGGTCGTCGCGCCAGCGCGGGGGCAGTTGGTCGATGGCCGCCAGCGAGCGCGGGGTGTCGTCCAGGGCGACCCCGGCCTCCTGGGCCCTGGCGCGCAGCAGCTCGCACTCGGCGAGCAGCTCCCCCATCCCCTCCGGATCGCGGTCGAAGGCCGCGGCCAGCGGGGTGTCATCGGCTTCACGCCGCTTGCGCCAGTTGTCCAGGAACGGGATGTACATCCGTCCAGCGTCGCACCGCACCCTCGCCCGGCACCACCCGGCGCGCGGAGATCGTCCGGGCGCCGGGGGCGCGGGCCGGCCGGCCGGGGGCTCCTCGCGGGGCCGCACGGGCTGCCCGCGGGGTCGGGCCGTCGGCCCGGCGGGCTCAGACGTCGAGGTCGACGACGACCGGGGCGTGGTCGGACGCGCCCTTGCCCTTGCGCTCCTCGCGGTCGACGTAGCTGTCCTTGACCGCGTCGGCGAACGGCTTGTTGCCGTAGACCAGGTCGATCCGCATGCCCTTGTTCTTCGGGAAGCAGAGCTGGCGGTAGTCCCAGTACGTGAAGGGGTGGTCGTACTTGAGGGGGCGCGGGACCACGTCGGTCAGCCCCGTCTCCCGCAGTCCGGCGAGCGCCGCCCGCTCCGGCTCGGTGACGTGGGTGGCGCCCTCGAAGAGGGAGATGTCCCAGACGTCGTCGTCGGTCGGGGCGATGTTGTAGTCGCCGAGGACGGCGAAGGGTCGCGCGCCCGCCGCGTCCTGGGCGACCGCCGCCTGGAGCGCCTCCAGCCAGCGGAGCTTGTAGGCGTAGTGCTCGTGGGCGACCTCGCGGCCGTTGGGCACGTACACCGACCAGACGCGCACCGGGCCGCAGGTCGCGGAGATGGCGCGCGGCTCCTGCGCGGTCTCGTAGTCGGGCGCGCCGGGCAGGCCCATGACGACGTCCTCCAGGCCCACCTTGGAGAGCAGGGCCACGCCGTTCCACCGGCCGGTGGCGTTGACGACGGACTCGTACCCCAGCTCGCGCAGCTCGTCGGTGGGGAACTGCTCGGCGGTGCACTTGGTCTCCTGGACGCAGAGCACGTCCGTGCCGCTGCTCTCCAGCCAGGCCAGGAGGCGGGGCAGCCGGGCGGTGATCGAATTGACGTTCCACGTGGCGATGCGCATGGCCGCAAGCCTAACGGCGGGGTGTGACAGTCACCGCGTTCACACCTCGGTGGAGTCGCCCGGGCTCAGCCGGCCGTGGTCGGTGCCGCCGAGCGCGCCGATCTGCCGGTCGTAGATCGGCCGGGCGAGGTCCGTGAGCAGGGCGTCGTGGATGTCGTAGGCCCGGCGCGGCTTGACCTCGCGGACGTAGTCGATGACCTCGGAGATCTTGTTCCAGGGAGCCATGACCGGGAGCATCAGCGTCTCGACGGGCTGTTCCGGGACGGTCAGGGCGTCGCCGGGGTGGAAGAGCGAGCCGTCCACCAGGAAGCCGATGTTGGTCACCCGGGGGATGTCCGGGTGGATCACCGCGTGCAGCTCGCCGTGCACCTGCACCTCGAAACCGGCCGCGGTGAAGGTGTCGCCGTCACCGACGATGTGGACCCGCCCGGGGAACGCGGCCGAAAGCTGCTCGGCCACGCTCCGCAGGGTCCAGATCTCGGCCGCGGGGTCGGCCTCCAGGCCGGCCCGCAGCCGGTTCTCGTCGAAGTGGTCGGGGTGCTCGTGCGTGACGAGGACGGCGTCGGCGCCGAGGGCGGCGTCCTCCTCGGAGAACCCGCCGGGGTCGATGACGAGGGACCGGCCCTCCTTCTCCAGGCGGATGCAGGCGTGCGACTTCTTCGTCAGCTTCACGGGGAGCCCCCTCGGACGGCGTGGAACGGCCCGGCCAGCCTACGCCTGGGGGGTGGTCTCCTCCTTGATCACCCGCCGCACGACGCGCAGGGCGCTCTCGGCGGCCGGCATCCCGCAGTAGACGGCGGTCTGCAACAGGACCTCCCGGATCTCGTCGGGGGACAGACCGCTGCGCAGGGCGGCCCGGGTGTGGTCGCCGAGGGCCTCCATGTTGCCGCCGGCGATCAGGGCGGTGAGGGTCACACAGCTGCGGGTGCGCCGGTCCAGTCCCTCGCGGCTCCAGACCTCGCCCCAGGCGTAGCGGGTGACCAGGGACTGGAAGGCGGCGCCGAACTCGTCGTCGAGCACCTGGTCCACATGGGCGTCGCCGAGGACCTCGCGGCGCAGCTTCAGCCCCTCGTCGTACGGGTCGGGCCGCACGGTCTCCGCGTGCTCGGGGCCGGCCGCCGCCGGGGCGATCTCGGCGACGGGGACGACCGGCGCGGAGACGGGCGGCATCGGCGGGGCGGGCACGGCGCTCTGCGTGTCGTGGACGATTCCCGCGAAGTGGTTCGTGAGCAGGTCGGTCACGGCCCCGGGCTGCTCGACGGGGGCGAGGTGGGAGGCGCCGGGGACGACGGCGAGCCGGGCGTCGGCTATCCCGGCGACCAGGGTGCGGGCCTCGGCGGGGCCGGTGACCTGGTCGTCCGCGCCGACCAGGACCAGGGCGGGGATGCCGATCCGCCCCAGGGCGTCGCGGACGTCGAACAGGGCGAGCGCCTCGCAGGCGCCGACGTAGCAGCCGGGGTCGGTGGTGCGCACCATCTGCACGGCCCACTCCACGATCGCCGGCTGGGCCGCGGCGAAGCCCGGGGTGAACCACTGCTCCGGTGCGGTGCGCGCCATCGGTTCGAGGCCGTGGGTGCGCACGACCACGCCCCGCTGGCGGAACTCGTCGGCGCTGCCGAACCGGGGCGAGGTGGCCACCAGGGCGAGGGAGGCGACCCGGTGGGGTGCCCGCAGGGCGAGGTCCAGCCCGACCGCGCCGCCGATGGAGCAGCCGGCGTAGCCGAAGCGCCGGACGCCCAGGTCGTCGAGGGTGGCCAGGAGCCGGTCGCCGAGTTCGGCGACGGAGGTGAAGGGCCGGGCGGGGGCGCCGCCGTGCCCCGGCAGGTCGAAGCGGACGACGCGCCACTGGCGGGTCAGCTCGGGGATCTGCCGGTCCCACATGTGCCAGGTGGTGCCGAGGGAGGGGCCGACGACCAGGACGGGTGCGTCGTCGGGGCCGTCGATCCGGTACTGCAGGGTGGACGGGGGCTGCTGAGGCGGGGGCGTCTGGATCTGGCTCACTCGCTCCAGAGTAGTGAGCGGACCGTCCGGCCCGGGCCAGGGGTCCCGGGTCAGGGGGTGGTGGCGGAGACCACGTAGACGGTCGGTGCGGCGGGGTCGGTGAGGTCGACGGTGATGTCCTGGCCGGGCCGCGGCTTCTTCCGGCTGATGCTGGTGCCCGACCAGTCGCGGTCGGCGGCGAAGTCCCAGCCGACGATCGAGGCGTCGCGTTCGCCGATGGTGACCTCGTCGGGGGTCAGCCCGGAGCGGCTGGAGCCGACCCGGTCGAGGAAGGAGTCGAGCTTTCCGGCGCTGGTCGTGAACTGGACGTACAGGCGGCTGGTGCGCCAGTTGCTGGTCTCGTAGTAGGAGACGTCCCTGCTGCCGGAGGGGATGGGGACCTCGAAGATCCGGCGCTTCATCTGGGAGGGCCAGTTGTCCTGGAGCCCGGCGGCCGAGGACTCGCGTTCCTTGTCGCGCCCGCTGTCGCGGCTCTGGCCGGCGGAGATCAGCAGATAGCCGGCCGGGATGCCGACGAGGAGCACGATGATGATCGCCGTAAGCCAGCGGCGGCGGATCATGTGGCGCCGGTCCTCCGGCAGCTTCCTGCGCTGCTGCTCGGGGGAGGTGGACGGGGACGGAACGGTCATGACGGCGGATCCTGGGTGGTGCGGGAGGCGCGTCCGGCGGTGCCGTTGAGCAGGGCCTGGGCGTAGCGCTCGTAGCGTTCGTGGCGCTCGACCCGGCGCCGGTTGGCGCGGCGGAAGCGGCGGGCGACGAGCCGGGCGAGGTCGGCGGCGCCGACCATGCCGGCCTCGGGTCCGAGCTGGGCCTTGGCGATGCGGGCCTCGGGGCGGTAGCCGCGTCCGGTCAGATGGCGGCGGAAGGCGTCCCGGGCGGGGCCGATGAGGAGGTCGTCGGCGGCGCTGACGCCGCCGCCGATTACGAAGCAGGACGGGTCGAGGGCCGCGGCGAGGTTGGCGATGCCGACGCCGAGCCACTGCCCGATGTCCTGGAAGAGCTCCACGCACATGGCGTCGCCCTCGCGGGCCAGCTCGGTGATGAGCGGGCCGGTGATCTCCGGGACGTTGCCCTGGACGCGGTCGATGATGTTGTACGCCACCGGGGAGTCGGCGGCGGCCAGCTCGCGGGCCTCGCGGACCAGGGCGTTGCCGGAGCTGTACTGCTCCCAGCAGCCGCGGTTGCCGCAGGGGCAGCGGTGGCCGCCGGGAACGACCTGCATGTGGCCGAACTCGCCGGCGACGCCGTACTTGCCCCGCTTGACCCGGCCGTCCTCCAGGATGGCGCCGCCGATACCGGTGCCGAGGGTGATCATGACGAGGTGGTCCTCGCCGCGTCCGGCGCCGAAGCGCCACTCGGCCCAGGCGGCGGTGTTGGCGTCGTTGTCCACCATGACGGGGACGGCGAGCCGCGACTCGAGCGCGTCGCGCAGCGGTTCGTTGCGCCAGGCGAGGTGCGGGGCGAAGAGCACCGTCGCCCGCTCGGCGTCGACCCAGCCGGCCGCGCCGATGCCCACGGCGTGCACGTCGTGCCGGTCGGACAGGTCGAGGACCAGCTCGACGATGGTGTCCTCGACGACCTTGGGGCTCTTGGACTTGTCGGGCGTCTCGGTGCGGAGCTGCTCCAGGATGGTGCCGTCCGCGTCGACGACGCCGGCCATGACCTTCGTCCCGCCGATGTCGATCCCGACGGTGGGCACCTTCGGCGCGGTCAGGTGGGAGCGCCGTTCGCGGGTGCCGACGGTCCGCAGCACGGCGCCCCGGGCGGAGCCGCGCTGGGTGAGGTCGCGGTAGGTACTCATCGGCTCGATTCTGCCAGGTGGGGGGCGGGAGGGCGGTTACGTCGCGGGGGGACGCTCCAGTTCGTGGCGGAGGTCCTCCAGCTCGCTGCCGCCGGCCATCTGCCGGGTCAGCTCGTCCAAAGTGACGGCGTCCGGGCCGGTCTTCGTGTGGCTGCCCGACATGACACCGCGCTTGAGCAGGATGAAGCGGTCGCCGACGAGATACGCGTGGTGGGGGTTGTGGGTGATGAGGACCACGCCGAGGCCTTGGTCACGGGCGGCGGCCACGTACTTCAGGACGACCCCGGACTGCTTCACGCCGAGCGCGGCGGTCGGCTCGTCGAGGACGAGGACCTTGGCGCCGAAGTGGACCGCCCGGGCGATGGCCACGCACTGGCGTTCGCCGCCGGACAGGGTGCCGATGGGCTGGTCGACGTCGCGCAGGTCGATGCCCATGCGCAGCAGCTCGGCGCGGGTGGTGCGCCGCATCCGGTCGACGTCGAGGCGCTTGAGGGGGCCGGCGCCCTTGGTGGGCTCGGAGCCGAGGAAGAAGTTGCGCCACACCGGCATCAGGGGGACGACGGCGAGGTCCTGGTAGACGGTGGCGATGCCCCGGTCCAGCGCCTCGCGCGGATTGGCGAGGGAGACGTCCTCGCCCTCGATCCGGAAGGTTCCGGCGTCGTGCCGGTGCAGCCCGGCGATGATCTTGATGAGGGTGGACTTGCCGGCGCCGTTGTCACCGAGGACGCAGGTGATCTCGCCCGGGTGGACCTCCAGGGAGACCCCTTCGAGGGCGCGGATGTTGCCGTAGTACTTGCTGACGTCGTCCAGCTCGACCAGCGGTGTCGTGGTCACTTGGTCGCCTCCACGCGCTTGCGGATCCAGGCGTTCAGCAGGGTCGCCAGGAGGAGCATCGCTCCCAGGAAGAACTTGAACCAGTCGGGGTTCCACTCCGCGTACACGATGCCCTTGCTGGTCATGCCGAAGATGAACGCCCCGACGGCGGAGCCGATCGCGGAGCCGTATCCGCCGGTGATCAGACAGCCGCCGATCACGGCCGCGATGATGTAGATCAGCTCGTTGCCGACGCCCTCGCCCGACTGGACGACGTCGAAGGAGAAGAGCAGGTGCTGGCCGGAGACCCAGGCGCAGAAGGCCACGCCCATGTAGAGGCCGATCTTGGTCTTGAAGACCGGGACGCCGACCGCGCGGGCCGCGTCGGCGCCGCCGCCGACGGCGAAGATCCAGTTGCCGAAGCGGGTCCGCAGCAGGATCCAGGTGGCCAGGGCCACCAGGGCGAACCACCACAGGATGGTGACCTTCAGCTCGACGCCGCCGACCGTCAGCTGGGAGGCGAAGAGCTTCCGCGCGGAGGGGAAGCCCTCCATGTCGGCGATGGTCTTGGTGGAGACCGTGCCGCTGATCAGTTTGGTGAGACCGAGGTTGAGACCGGTCAGCATCAGGAACGTGCCGAGCGTGATGATGAAGCTGGGCAGTTTCGTACGGGTCAGCATGAAGCCGTTGAAGACCCCGATGCCGAGGGTGACGAGCAGCGAGACGCCGACGCCGACCCAGACGTTGGCGGTCATCTGGTAGCTGAACATCGAGGAGATCAGCGCGGAGCTGGTCACCATCACGCCGGCCGACAGGTCGAACTCGCCGCCGATCATCAGCAGGGCGACGGGCACGGCCATGATGCCGATCGTGGAGGCCGCGTAGAGGACCGTGCCGAGGCTGGAGGCGCGCAGGAAGCTGTCCGCCACGACCGCGAAGAAGAGGAAGACGGCGGCCGCGCCGACCACCGAGCCGAGTTCGGGCCGGGCGAGCAGCTTGCGCAGCGGTGTGGTGTGCAGCAGCCGCTCGTCGACGTGATCGATGCCGGCCGGGCCCGCGGTGCTCATCGGGTGCCCCGCTCGGTGTACTCCTGGAGCGCGGCGGCGTCGTCCTTGGTGATGATCTGCGGGCCGGTGAGGACCGGCTTGCCGCCGCCGAGGACGTCGGCGTTGTACTTGTACAGCCAGAGCAGGTCGACTGCCTCGTAGCCCTGGAGGTACGGCTGCTGGTCGACGGCGAAGCCGAGCGTGCCGGCCGCGAGGGCGCCGGCGACCTTGGCGTTGAGGTCGAAGGTGTCGACCTCGGCGTCGCTCCCGGCGGTCTTCTTCGCCTGCACGGCGGCGTCGGCGAAGGGCGCGCCGAGGGTGACGACCGCGTCGATGGACGGGTCGGCCTGGAGCTTGGCCTCGATGGACGCCTGGACGTCGGGCATGTTGGTGCCGTCGACGTAGAGGTTCTGCAGGTCGCCGCCGAAGGTCTTCTTCGCCCCGCCGCAGCGCTGCTCGTGGCCGACGTTGCCCTGCTCGTGCAGGACGCACAGGACCTTCTTCCGGCCCCGCTTGTCGAGCTCCTCGCCGACGGCCTCGCCCGCGACGGCCTCGTCCTGGCCGATGTGGGTGAGCGCGCCGAAGGCCTTGGACTGCTCCGATCCGGAGTTGACGGTGATCACCGGGATGCCGGCCTTGACCGCCTTGGCGACGGCCGTCTTCATCGCGTCGGGCTTGGCGAGGGTGACGATGAGCCCGTCGACGTCCTTGGCGATGTACGAGTCGATCAGCTGGGCCTGCTGCTGGGCCTCGTCGCTGTGGGCGTACAGGAAGTTGATGTTGTCCTTGACGGCGGCCTGCTTGGCGCCGTTCTGGACGATGTCCCAGAAGGTGTCCCCGTCGCCCGAGTGGGTGACCATGGCGAAGGTCCACCTCGGGGTGTCGACGGCGGCCCTGCCCTGGGCGGCGGCGGCCTTGCGGGCGTCCTCGGCCCGCTTGCCCCCCGTACTGCTGCATCCGGCGAGTGCGGCGGTGAGCGTCACCGCGAGCACGGCGCCGATGGCCGCGCGTACCCCTCCTGTCCGAACCCTGGTCACGAGGCCGTGCCCTCCTTTATGTCCTTCTGCGTGCATTGCAGTATCGGTCATGGGGGTGCGCCCGGCCGTCACCGGGGTTGTCGGGTCAGGGCCGGACCAGCAGCTGGAACTCGAAGGAGTACCGCGAGGCCCGGTAGGCGTGCGAGCCGAACTCCACGGCGCGGCCGGTGTCGTCGAAGGTGGTGCGCTCCATCGTCAGGAGCGGCGCGCCCTCCTTCTCGCCGAGCTGTTCCGCCTCGGCCGCGGTGGCCGCGCGGGCGCCCACCGTCTGGCGGGCGCTGTGCAGAGTGATACCGGCGCCGCGCATCATCCGGTAGAGGCCGGTGGTCTCCAGTCGTTCGGTGCCGAGGTCGAGCAGGCCGGCCGGCAGGTGGTTGCGCAGCCGTGCCATCGGCTCGCCGTGGGCCGCGCGCAGCCGCTCCAGGAAGCGGACGTCGCTGCCCTCCGGAACGCCGAGCGCGGCCGCGACCCGGGCGGTGGCGGGCTCGATCCGGTTGGCGAGGACGAGGGTGGCGGGGCGCCGGCCCTCCGCCTCCAGGTCGTCGTAGAGGCTGCTCAGCTCCAGCGGGCGCCGGACCTGGCTGTGCACGACCTGGGTGCCGACGCCCCGGCGGCGGACCAGGAGCCCCTTGTCGACGAGGGACTGGATGGCCTGGCGCACGGTGGGCCGGGAGAGGCCCAGGCGGGTGGCGAGGTCGATCTCGTTGCCGAGGAGGGTGCCGGGCGTCAGGGCACCGCTCCCGATGGCCGCCTCCAGCTGCCGGGCGAGCTGGTAGTAGAGCGGGACCGGGCTGCTGCGGTCCACGGCGAGGTACGGGAGGGAGGCGGCGGACCTCGGCGGGGGCTGGGACGGCGTGACCACGGACGCGAGGGTAGTCGCAGGAAAAGATGACAGGAAGTGGTGAAGTCCGGTTGTCCTGACAAATCCTTGACAGGGGGTTCCTCCGGCACCACCTTGGGGCCATGCGCATCGGACTGATCGGAACGGGCCGTATCGGGGCCTTCCACGCGGGCGTGCTGGCCCGCCACCCCGCGATCGAATCGATGGTCGTGGCGGACGCCGACCCCGGCCGGGCGGCGGGTGTGGCCGAGGCGGTCGGCGCCGAGGCGGCGCCGACGGTCGACGCCCTCCTGGGCGACGGGCTCGACGCCGTGGTGATCTCCAGCGCCACGGCGGCGCACGCCGAGCTGATCGCACGCGCCGCGGGCGCCGGGCTCCCCGCGTTCTGCGAGAAGCCGATCGCCCTCGACCTGCCGGGGACGCTCGGCGCCCTGCGGGCGGTGGAGAGCGCCGGCACCGAACTCCAGCTGGGGTTCATGCGCCGCTTCGACGCCGGCTACAGCGCCGCCCGCGAGGCCGTGCGCTCGGGGCGGCTGGGCCGGCTGCACACCGTCCGGGCGGCCACCTCCGACCCGGCCCCGCCCCCCGCCGCGTATCTGCCGCTCTCCGGGGGGCTCTTTCGCGACTGCCTGGTGCACGACTTCGACATCCTGCGCTGGGTGACCGGGCGCGAGGTCGTGGAGGTGTACGCCACCGGCTCGGACGCGGGTCCCGCGATGTTCGGCGCGGCGGGTGACGTGGACACGGCCGCCGCGGTGCTCACCCTGGACGACGGCACGCTGGCGACGGCGACGGCGACCCGGTGCAACGGCGCCGGCTACGACGTGCGGATGGAACTGGCCGGTGAGCGGGACCAGATCGCGGTCGGCCTGGACGACCGCACCCCGCTCTCCTCCGTCGAGGCCCAGGGCCCGCCGGTCCCGGAGAAGCCCTGGTCCGGGTTCCTGGAGCGGTTCGCCCCGGCGTACGAGGCCGAACTCGACGCCTTCGTGCGCCTGGTCCTGGGGTCGGCGTCCAATCCGTGCGACGGCCGCGAGGCCCTGCGGGCGCTGCGGATCGCCGAGGCGTGCGAGCGGTCCCGTCGGGAGCGCAGGCCCGTCGCCCTGGCGGAGATCCCCTCGGGCGACGGCTGACCGCGCGCCGCGGGGCCGCGAGCGGGCGCGGCGGGAGCGCCGACCCGTCGCCCGTCAGCCGTCAGCCGTCAGCCGTTCGCGGCGAGCACCGTGCCCTGGGCGACCGCGCAGAGGGTCTCGGTCCCGTCCTCGTCCACGGTCAGCAGATCGCACCGCACCACCGCCTGGCGTCGTCCCGCGTGGACGACGTCGGCGCGGGCGACCAGGGTGACGCCGACGGCCGGGCGGACGTACTGGATGGAGAAGCCGGCGGTCAGGACCGCTCCGCCGAGGGCGGTGCCGGCGGCGAAGGTGAGCGCGTTGTCGGCGGCGTACGACAGCACTCCGCCGTGCACGAAGCCGTTCTGCTGCCGGAGTTCCTCGCGCAAGTCCACCTCCAGGACGGCGGCTCCGTCGCCGAAGGCGGTGAGCCGGGCGCCGAGGAGGCGGCTGAACGGCTGCGCGTCCAGGACCGTGCGTGCGAGATCGAGATCGAGTGCGGTCATGGCATCACCATCTGACGGGGAGGCGGCGGACGCCTCGCATGAGAAGACCGGGCAGCCACTCCAACGCCCCCGCGTCGGCGTCGAGTTCCAGGCGCGGGAAGCGTTCCAGAAGGGTCCGGAGCGCGATCCGGGCCTCCAGCCGGGCGAGCGGGGCGCCCAGGCAGTAGTGGACGCCGTGGCCGAAGGCGAGGTGGCCGCGCGCGCCGCGGTGGAGGTCGAAACGGTCGGCGTCGGGGTAGCGCTCGGGGTCCCGGTCCCCCGAGGCAAGGGAGACGAGGACCGGTTCGTACGCGGGGATGAGCGTCTCCCCTATCCGTACCGGCTCCCGGGTGAACCGGAAGGTCGCGTTCTCCACCGGTCCCTCCCAGCGCAGCGTCTCCTCCACCACGGCGTCGAGCAGACCGTCATCGGCGCGGACGGCGGCGAGTTGTCCGGGATGGGTGAGCAGCGCCCGTACGGCGTTGGTGACGAGGTTGACCGTCGTCTCGTGTCCGGCGATGAGCAGGAGGTAGGCGAGCGCGCGCAGCTCGGCCAGGGAGAGCCGGTCACCGTTCTCGGCGCGGGCGGTGATCAGGTCGGAGAGCAGGTCGTCGGAGGGGCCCGCCGCGCGCTTGTCCTGGATGAGCGCGTCGAGGTAGGCGGCGAGCCCTTCGATCGCCGCGGCCTCGGGGCCGGCGCCGGTCGGGGCGACGATCTCGTTGGACCAGGCCCGGAAGGTGTCGCGGTCGGCGGCCGGGATGCCGAGGAGTTCGCAGATGACGATGATGGGCAGCGGGAAGGCGAAGGAGTCGACCAGGTCGGCGTGGCCGGCCGGCGCCATCGCGTCGGCGAGTTCGCGGGTGAGCCGCTCGATCCGCGGCCGCAGGCTCTCCACCCGTCGGCCGGTGAACTGCCCGGCGACCAGTCCGCGCAGCCGGGTGTGGTCCGGCGGGTCGAGGACGAGCAGGTTGGGGCCGATGACCCGCTCGTCCAGCATGGTCATGCCGACGACGGAGGGCGACTTGGACAGCCTCGGATCGGCGAGGGCGGCGCGCGCCGCGTCGTAGCCGACGACGAGCCACACCCGGGAGCCGTCGGCGGTGCGGATCCGGTGCACGGGCCCGGCCGCGCGCATCTTCGCGTAGTACGGATGGGGGTTGACGGTGAAGTCCGCGCCGTACTCCCCCAGATCGATGTCGGCCATCGGTCCAGCCTAGGCGGTGTCGTCCTCCAGGAGGCCGGCGTCGTGGACGAGGAGGGCGATCTGGGTGCGGTTGTTGAGGCCGAGCTTGGCGAGGACGCGGGAGACGTGGGTCTTGACGGTGGGCACGCTCATGTAGAGGGCGGCGGCGATCTCGGCGTTGGAGTGGCCGCGGCCGACGCAGACCGCGACCTCGCGCTCGCGCTCGGCCAGTTCGGCGAGGCGGTCGGCGGCATGGGCGCGGCGGGGCTGCGGCTGCCGGCCGGCGACGTGGCTCATCAGCTGGCGGGTGACGGCCGGGGAGAGGACGGGGTCGCCGGAGGCGACCCGGCGGACGGCAGCGACGATCTCGGCGGGCGGGGTGTCCTTGAGGACGAAGCCCGCCGCGCCGGCCCGCAGGGCGCGCACCACCTGCTCGTCGGCGTGGAAGGTGGTGAGGACGACGACCTCCGGGGCGCCGGGGCGGGCGCGGAGCCGTTCGGTGGCGGTGAGACCGTCGACGTGGGGCATCCGGATGTCCATGAGGACGACGTCGGGGGCGAGCCCGGCGACGAGGTCGGGGACGTCGCGGCCGTCGGCCCCCTCGCCGACGATCTCGATGTCCTCCGCGCCGCCGAGCATGAGGGTGAGGCCCGCGCGGACCAGGGGGTCGTCGTCGACGATGAGCAGCCGGATGGTCATGAGGGCCACGGTAGCCAGGCGTGCAGGGCGAACCCGCCGTCGGGGGCCGGGCCGTGGTCCATCCGCCCGCCGGCGAGGGTCGTGCGTTCGGTGAGCCCGATGAGTCCCTGGCCCGAACCGGGCACGTGCGGGACGGGGCCGGTGGGGGCCGGGTTTCGGATGTGGACGGTGAGCCCGTCGCCCCGACGGCCGCGGACGGTGACGGTGACCTCGGCGCCGGGGGCGTGCTTACGGGCGTTGGTGAGGCCCTCCTGCGCGATGCGGTAGACGGTGCGGCCGGTGGCGGCGGGGACCGCGCCCGGGGCGTCGACGGTGTCCAGGGCGAGGTCGAGGACGACCTTCATCCCGGCCGCACGGCACTCGCCGACCAGGACGTCCAGGGTGCCGAGGGTGGGCTGGGGCCGGTCGCCGCCACCGCCGTCGTCGTCGGGCGTGCGCAGGACGCCGATGATCTCGCGCAGGTCCTGGAGCGCCTCGTGGGCGCTGTCCCGGATGACGCCGGCGGCCCGGGCGACCTGCTCGGGCGGGGCGTCGGGCCGGAACTCCAGGGCTCCGGCGTGCACGCTGAGCAGGGTGAGACGGTGGGCGAGGACGTCGTGCATCTCGCGGGCGATGGCCTCGCGGGCGAGGCGTTGCGCCTGTTGGGCGCGGAGTTCGGATTCGGCCTCGGCGCGCCGGGCACGCTCGCGCAGTGCCACGACGAGCTGGCGCTGGGAGCGCACGAGCATGCCCCAGGCGGTCACCAGCAGGGTCATGACGATGCCGATCACGACGGCTGCCGCCGGGTGGAGGCTCGGGTCGGGCCGCAGGAAGACCTGGGCGCTGGAGGAGGCCACGGCGAGCCCCCCGATGGCCGCGGTCTCCCGGAAGGGGCGGCGGACGGCGACCCCGAAGAGGGCGGCGAGGGCCGCCCCGCCGGCGACGGGGGCGATCGTGCTGACCACGGTGAGGACGATCGCGACCCCCGCGGGCCAGCGCCGGCGCAGCCAGAGCGCGCAGCAGGCGGCGGCGCCGGCGATCTGGTCGGCGAAGGCGACGATCTCGCTGTTCAGCTGCTCGGTGACGTCGGCGGCGATGAGTCCGAAGAAGGCCGCGAGGAGGAAGAGGAGGGTGTCGACCACCCAGTCGCGGACGGTGCGGCGCGGCCTGCGCCCCTGTGGGCCGTCCGCCGAGAGGTCGGCCACGGCCGAGGGGAGCAGCCAGGCGTGGCGGTCCGTCGGTGTCATACCCACCAAAGTACGCAGGTGGGGGGCGTGGGCCCGGTTGCTGAGCGGTCTTCGCTACCAAAGTCGCGGGACGGGAGACTTCGGTCGCCGTGGCATGTCCGGGGGACCGACGCGGGCGCCGCGCCGGAAGGATCATGCTCGTGCCATGAAGCGATTTCTGGAGGCCGTGGGCGGCCTGACCCTGGTGTGCGGCGTCTGCGGCGTGATCCGCGAACTGACGGACGGTTGGTTCCGCCTGATGGGCCTCACGCGTTTCCTGACGGAGAACGTCTGGTTCCTCCAGGGCCGCGAGCTGTTCGCGAACATCGTGATCGCCGTGCTCGGCCTGGTGATCCTCATCGTCTCGGACCGGGTGAGGAAGGCGTAGGGGTGGCAGGGGTGCCTCGGCAGGACCGGCGAGACGAGCTTGGCGGCGGGACCGGCGATGAGCTGGGGAACGCGTCTCGGCGAGGCGGGTGACCCCGGCGAGGTGTTCGGCCGTGCGGTGGGAGACCGAGCCGCTGGAGGTCGGGACGGGAACTACCGGGCGTCGTCGTCCGCGGCCCGGCGGCCCCAGGTGGTGCCGGCGAGGACCAGGACGGCGCCCGCGAGGCCGAGGACCCCGGGGCGGTCGCCGGCGAGCGCGATGCCGACGGCCGCGGCCCACAGCGGTTCCGTGCCGAGGAGGAGGCTGACCCGGGACGGGGAGGTGCGGCGGACGGCCCACATCTGGACGAAGAAGGCGAAGAGCGTGCAGAAGACGGAGAGGAAGAGCAGACCGGCCCATTCGCGGGGACCGAAGTCGAGGGCCACGGACCAGGGCGAGGCCCCGGTGCCGGGGACGGTGGCCAGGAGGGCGAAGACGACGACCGCCGAGCCGAGTTGGACGGTCGTGAGGGAGAGCGAGTCGGCGCTCCGGACCGCCTTGATCCGGGACATGGCCAGGACATGGACGGTACGGGCGAGGGCGGCGAGCAGCATCAGCAGATCGCCGAGGGACGGCGTGGTGAACCCGCCGCCCTGCGTCAGCAGGACGACGCCGGTGACGGAGAGCGCGGCAGCCAGGAGGAAGGCGCGGGGCGGGCGGGTGCGGGTGACGGCGGCCTCGGCGAGCGGGGTGAGGATCATGGTGAGGCTGATGATGAGGCCCGCGTTGGTGGCGGAGGTGTGGACGACGCCGTAGGTCTCCAGGAGGAAGATCCCGCTGAGGATCAGGCCGAGCACCCCGGCGCCGCGCCACTGGGCGGCGCCGAGCGCGCGCAGTCCCCGCCATCCGGCGACGGCGAGGGCGGGCAGGACGACGGCGAAGCGCAGGACGAGGACCGCGACGACCGTGTGCGTGGTGGTGATGCCCTTGGCCGCGAGGTAGCTGGCGCCCCAGACGACGGCGACGAGGAGGACCGGCAGGTCGGTGAGCCAGGCACGGCGGGGGGCGCGCAGTGGGAGGGACGCTGCGGTGGGTGACGTGGCGGTCATGTGCGGGCCTGCTCCAACTCGTGGGACGGGGTGGAGGCTACAGCGGCTCACACGCGGGACGATCACCGTACCCGGAGCGGCGCGTGGTGGCTACATCTTTCCGCCCCGCACCCGCGCTGCGGCCCCACGCCCCGCCCGCGCCCGGCTCTCGGCGTCCGTTTCCCGCCAGCACCCGGCGGCCCTGCGGACTTTCATTGAACCCGCAACCACTCATGGTCCGGCACGGTTCGACGGAGGTTCGGGATGTCCACGATGCACGGCAAGGCGGTTCTGGTGACGGGCGGCAGCAGGGGGATCGGCGCGGCCACGGCCGTACGGCTGGCGAAGGAGGGGGCGGACGTCGCCTTCACCTACGTCCAGGGCGAGGAGCGGGCGCGGGAGGTCACCGCGGCCGTCGAGGCGGCCGGGCGCAAGGCCCTGGCGCTGCGCGCGGACGCGGCAGACGCCGGGGACGCGGCGGGCGCGGTGGAGTGGGCGACGGACGCGCTCGGGCGGCTGGACGTCCTGGTCAACAACGCGGGTGTGGGGGTGCTCGGCCCCCTGGAGTCGCTGCCGTTGGCCGACGTGGACCGGGTGCTCGCGGTGAACGTGCGCGCGGTCTTCCTCGCGTCGCAGGCGGCGGCCGCGCGGATGGAGCGGGGCGGGCGGATCCTCACGATCGGCTCGTGCGTGACGGCCCGCGTCCCGGGCCCCGGCGCCACGCTCTACGCCCTGAGCAAGTCCGCGCTGATCGGCCTGAACAGGGCCCTCGCCCGGGAGTTGGGCGACCGCGGCATCACGGCCAACATCGTCCACCCGGGCCCGGTCGACACCGACATGAACCCGGCGGCGGGCCCGTACGCGCAGGGGCAGGCGGCCGGCACGGCGCTGGGCCGTTTCGGCACGCCGGACGAGGTCGCCTCGATGGTGGCCTTCCTGGCGGGTCCGGACGCCGGTTACGTGACGGGCGCGGAGTTCTCGGTGGACGGCGGCCACGCGGCGTGACCCACCGAGGCCGGGCCGAGGACGAGGGCACGGCCCGGCCCTGGCCCCGGCGGGTGAACCGAAGGCCCAGTGCCCGGAGGCGAACCGCAGGCACGGGCGCCGGCGAATGAGCCGAAGGGCGCGCCGGGGGAACACGGACGAACGCGCGCAGCCCCCGAGGAACGAGGGGGCGAGCACGTACGGCCGTGTGAGCCCGGCTCTCAGCGCCCGGAGGCGAACCGAGCCCTAAAAAGAAGAGAGGAGGGCGCACCGGTGCTGTCGGGCCGGTGCGCCCTCGCGTGCCGGGCGGGGTGTCGTTACCCGCCCAGTTCCTGGTGGCGGGCGGTCAGGCGCGCCGCGCCCGCTTCGGTCAGGGAGCCGAAGAGGCGGAGGCGGGAGATGCCGCCGTCGGGGTAGATGTCGATCCGGACGCGGGAGCCGACCGCCGGGGTGTCGAGTACGAAGCGGTGGTTGGTGTCCGGCTGGAGGCGGGTCCGGGGCAGGATCTCGGTCCAGTCCTCGGAGCCTTCGGCGGCGACGGAGAGGGCGGCCCAGCCCGCGCTGTTGCCCTTGAGGTACGCCGTGTCGATCTCGAGTGCGCGGATCTCGGACTCGGCGACGAGCTGGTAGCGGATCCAGTCGTTGCCCTTGTCGCGGCGGCGGCGCGTCTCCCAGCCGTCGTCCATCTTGTGGGAGCGGCCGGGCTGGATGGTGTTGGTCGCCGGGGAGTAGAAGCGGTCCGAAGCGTCCTCGACCTGTCCGCCGTTCTCCAGCGCGGCGAGGTCGAAGGTGCCGAGGACGCCGAGCCATGCCGGGTCCGGGGCCACCTCGCCGTATACGCGGAGGCGTGCGATGCCGCCGTCGGGGTGCTGGTTGACGCGCAGGTGGGTGAAGCGCTGCTCGATGTCGACGGCGAAGCCGTTGGCGGCGTGGCCGCCGATCGCGGTGCGCGGGACGAGGGTCGTCCACTTCACGTCGTCGGCGAGGAGGTCCTCGGGGGAGGGCGAGCCGGGGAGGGAGGTCGCCTCGACCGAGACGGCCTGCGGGTAGTTGCCGCGGAAGTGTGCGGTGTCGACGACGATGCCGCGGATGACGCCGGGGGCGCCGAGGCGGACCAGCGCCCAGTCGTGGTCGTCCTCGGTGGGGTGGGGCTGCCCGGCGGAGACGCCGCGGCGGCGGCGGGTCTCCCAGCCGTCCATGATCTTGCCCTTGTGCCCGAAGTGCTCCGGGTCGAACTCCGCGGCCTGCGGCTTGAGCATGTTCTCGCGCTCGGCGAAGAACTCGTCGTTGGCGGCGATGACGCCCGCGCCGAGGCGGCGGTCCGCGAGGTCGGCGTACTGCGTGAAGGGGAAGTCCGCGGTGCGGTAGTCCGCGTACGGGTCACCGCCGCCGTAGGGGCTGGCGTCACCGGTGAAGCTCGGTATGGCGGACACGTCAGTTGTTCCTTTCGAGAAGGCGGCCGGAGGGCTCGGCGAGGGTGCCGCGGTCGGCGATGCGCTCGCCCCGCAGCCAGGTGGAGGTGACGACACCGTGCAGGGTCCTGCCGGCGTAGGCGGTGACGCGGTTGCGGTGCTGGAGTTCGGCGGGGTCGACGGTGAAGGTCGCCTCGGGGTCGAGGACCGCGAAGTCGGCGTCGCGCCCGGCCTCGATGGCGCCCTTGCGGTCCAGGCCCGCGAGGCGGGCGGGGCCGGCGGACATCCAGCGGACGACGTCGGTGAGGTCGTGGCCGCGGCGGCGGGCCTCGGTCCAGATGGCCGGCAGGCCGAGCTGGAGGGAGGAGATCCCGCCCCAGGCGGAGGCGAAGTCGGGGGTCTTGAGGTCCGCGGTGGAGGGCGAGTGGTCGGAGACGATGCAGTCGATCGTCCCGTCGGCCAGTCCGTCCCACAGGGCGTCCTGGTTGGACGCCTCGCGGATGGGCGGGCAGCACTTGAACTCGGTGGCGCCGTCCGGCACCTCCTCGGCGGTGAGGGTGAGGAAGTGCGGGCAGGACTCGACCGTGATCTTGACGCCTTCGGCCTTGGCGGCGGCGATCATCGGCAGCGCGTCCGAGGACGACAGGTGCAGCACGTGGACCCGGGCGTTCAGGCGGCGGGCCTGGTTGATGAGGTTCTCGATGGCGGCGTTCTCGGCGTCGCGCGGCCGGGAGGCCAGGAAGTCGGCGTACTTCCCTCCGGTGCGCTGCGGGGCCGCGGCCAGGTGGTGCGGGTCCTCCGCGTGCACGATCATCAGGCCGTCGAAGCCGGCGATCTCGGCGAGCGAGGAGGCCAGTCGTTCCTGGTCGAGCTCGGGGAACTCGTCGACGCCGGACGGTGAGAGGAAGCACTTGAAGCCGAAGACACCGGCGTCGTGGAGGGGACGCAGGTCCTTGACGTTGTCGGGCAGCGCGCCGCCCCAGAAGCCGACGTCGATGTGTGCCTTGGCGCGGGCGACCTCCTGCTTGATCCGCAGGTGGTCGACGGTGGTGGTGGGCGGCAGCGAGTTGAGCGGCATGTCGATGAGCGTGGTGATGCCGCCGGCGGCGGCGGCGCGGGTGGCCGTCCAGAAGCCTTCCCACTCGGTGCGGCCGGGGTCGTTCACGTGCACGTGGGTGTCGACGAGGCCGGGGAGCACGACGTCGTCGCCGACGTCCTCCAGCCGGGCACCGGCCGGAACCTCCGCGTCGTACGGCAGCACCGCGGCGATGGTCCCGCCGGAGACGGCGATCGACGCGGGGCGCGTTCCCTCGGGGGTGATGACCCTTGTCGAGCGCAGTACCAGATTGACGTCCACCCGTACCCCTTCTTCTTCCACCCGGCAGAAAATTCAACGAACTGTTGAAGGAGTCTTCACTCAGGACGACATGTCGTCAAGGGCACACTTTCAGCATGCCCCCGACGCAACGCCCGGAGCGTGGTCCACTTGGATGTTTCCATGAAGTGGAAGGAGAATTTCGTACAGTAGAACGTAGCTCCCCACATGGGGCGCGGACCCGGCCGCCGATCGGCGGCCGCCGACACCGGACAAACACCCCCCTGACCGGCCGGTACGCCGTCACCGGGGCCGTGTGTCCGACGGGGCGGCCCGGTAGGCTGCTGCCTTGCCCGCCTGCCTCGAAAGGACCTTGACGTGCCGACGTCCAGCGCCAGCACCACCGACGCCGCCAAGCCCGCCGCCGCCGGCGGTGGCGTCCAGTCCCTTGAGCGTGCCTTCGACCTCCTGGAGCGGATGGCCGACGCCGGCGGCGAGGTCGGGCTCAGCGAGCTGTCGGCCAGCAGCGGACTGCCGCTGCCCACCATCCACCGGCTGATGCGCACCCTCGTGGCCTGCGGGTACGTACGCCAGCAGCCCAACCGCCGGTACGCGCTCGGGCCCCGGCTCATCCGGCTCGGCGAGTCCGCCGCACGGCTCCTCGGCACGTGGGCGCGCCCCTATCTGGCGCGGCTCGTCGAGGAGACGGGTGAGACGGCGAACATGGCACTGCTCGACGGCGACGAGATCGTGTACGTCGCGCAGGTCCCCTCCAAGCACTCGATGCGCATGTTCACCGAGGTGGGGCGGCGGGTGCTGCCGCACTCCACCGGCGTGGGCAAGGCGCTGCTGGCCTACACCCCGGCGGACGAGGTCCGCGCGCTGCTGGCCCGTACGGGCATGCCGGCCGCGACCGAGAAGACGATCACCACGCCCGAGGGATTCCTCGACGCGCTCGCGCTGGTCCGCGACGCGGGGTACGCGGTCGACGACAACGAGCAGGAGATAGGGGTCCGCTGCCTCGCCGTGTCGGTCCCCGACTCCCCGACGGCGGCCGCCATCTCGATCTCGGGGCCGGCGGGCCGTGTGACGGAGGCGGCGACGGAGAAGATCGTGCCGATCCTCCAGGAGGTCGCCAAGGAACTCTCCACGGCCCTCGCCAACACGGCGGGCAACGGTGGGGCGTAGGGCGTAACGGCCCGCACTCCCCAGGGGGTCGGGCCCCGGCCCGCATCCCCCGGAGCTGGAAGCCGTCAGACGCGCGCCGTCCGCTCCGTCACGCGGCCGTCGTGGACCTGGACGGTCATCTCCACGCGGGCCACGTGCGCCCTGTCGTGTGTCACCAGGACCGTCGCCGTCCTCCGCTCCCGCGTCAGCGACGCGAGGAGCTCCACCACCGCCGCGCCCCGCTCGTGGTCGAGGGCGCTGGTGGGTTCGTCGACCAGGAGGACGGACGGCTCGTTCATCAGGGCGCGGGCGATGTTGACGCGCTGACGCTGGCCGCCGGAGAGCTGGTGCGGGCGGCGGGCCGCCAGGTCCGCGAGGCCGACCGCGTCGAGAAGGCCCATGGCCCTGGCCCGTACCGCCTTCGGCCTGACGCCGGAGAGGTGTGCCATCACCTGGAGCTGCTCCACCGCCGACAGGGACGGCAGCAGGTTCGGCTGCTGGAAGACGATCCCGATCCGCTCCCGCCGCAGGGCGGCCTTGCCCGCCCGGTCCAGCGTCCCGGTGTCCGTACCGGCCACGATCACCCGGCCCCGGTCCGGGGTCACCAGCGTCGCCGCCACCGCGAGGAGGCTCGACTTGCCGGAGCCGGAGGGGCCGACGACGGCGGCGAGGCACCCGGCGGGCACGTCGAGCCGGACCGAGTCGAGTGCGGTGAGCCGGCCGTCGCCGTCCGGGTAGGTCAGGGTCACATCGTCGAGCAACAGGGTCATCGCGCGCTCCCGAGGGCGGTCAGGGGGTCGACGGCGGTGATCCGCCGGATGGACAGGGCCGCGCCGAGGACACCGAGGACGATCATCACGGCGGCGGGGCCGAGCACCGTCAGCGGTTCCAGGACGAAGGGCACGTCCCCGCCGCTGACCAGCGCGCCGACGGCGACCGCCAGGGCGGTGCCGACGAGGGTGCCGGCGGTGAGCATCAGCACCGCCTGGCCGAGCGCGTCCCTCAGCAGATAGGGGGTGGAGGCGCCCAGCGCCTTGAGGACGGCGACGTCACCGCTGCGCTGGATCGTCCAGACGGTGAAGAAGGCTCCTATGACGAGCGCGGAGATGACGAAGAGGAAGCCGCGCATCAGCTGCAGCGAGCCGTTCTCCGCCTGGTAGGACCCTATGGCGGTGAGCGCCTCGGTGATCGTCCGCGAGGAGGTGCCGGCCGCCTCGTCCCCGGCCGCCAGGTCCGCTCCCTCGGTCGTCGTGAGCGCGATGACGGTGGCCTCCTTCCCGGGGGTGGTGCCGGTGTGGCCCAGCTTCTGCCAGTCGTCGAGCGAGGCCCAGACGACGGGGGTGTGGCTGTACGAGGCGTCCCCTGCGACCGCCTCGACGCGTGCCCGAAGCGGCCCGATCCGTACGGTGTCCCCGGCCGCGACCTCCAGGTCGGCCGCGGCGGAGCGCGAGAGGACGACCCTGCCGGGCCCCAGCCGTCCGCTCTCGGGGGCGAGGCCCGCCGCCGATTCCGTACCGAACGCCGAGACGGCGGCCGTGCGGTCCCCGGCGGCGGCGTTGACGGTGCGGATGCCGAGCGGCCGGGCGCTCGTCACGCCGGGGCGCTCGGACCAGGCGCGCCACTGGCCCTCCGTCACCGTCGAGCCGGTGAAGGAGACGGACCGGCCGGAGGGCGGCGCGGCGAAGGCCAGCCGGTCCGCGGGCAGACCGGTGATCGCCGAGATGTTCTCGCGGGCGAGTCCGGCGGTCAGCCCGGAGAGCAGTCCGACGAGCAGGGTGATCAGCACGATCACCGTGCCCATCAGGGTGAATCGCCCTTTGGCGAAACGCAGGTCTTTCCATGCCACGAACATGGGACCAAGCCTGCTCGGCCGACGCGGGGGCGGGCATCGCGCCACGGATGGCCCCGCCGTCAAACTTTCGGTTGAGTCCGGATCGCCGGCACCGGCCTACGCTGGACGGGTCATGGATCCACGAGCCCTCACCCCCGTCCTGCGCGCGCTGCGCCTCTGTCTGCACCTCCTGACGGCGGGCCTGCTCGCGCTGGCGGCCATCCGGTCGGCCTCCGCGGCGGGTGTGGCCGCCTCGGCGCTCACGGCGGCGGTCTACGCCGCCGGCTCCCTGCTGCCGTCGGTGCGCCGCTCGCAGCGGGCGGCCGCGGTGTGGCTCGGGGTGCTCTGCGCCTCCTGGCTGACGCTGCTGTGGCTGACGCCGGAGGGCCTGTGGGTGGCGTTCCCGCTCTACTTCCTCCAGCTGCATCTGCTGCCCGCGCGCTGGTCGCTGCCGTCGGTCGCGCTGACGGCGAGCGCGGCGATCCTGTCGTACGTACGCCAGGGCGCCCCGCTCAGTCCGGGCGTCTTCATCGGGCCGCTGCTCGGTGCGGCGGTCGCGGTGGCGACGGTGTTCGGCTACCAGGCTCTGTACCGGGAGAGCGAACGGCGGCGGCGGATGGTGGAGGAGTTGGTCGCGACGCGGGCGGAGCTGGCGGCGGCCGAGCGGCACGCCGGGACGCTCGCGGAGCGCGAGCGGCTCGCCCGGGAGATCCACGACACCCTCGCGCAGGGGCTCTCCTCGATCCAGCTGCTGCTGCGGGCGGCCGAGCGGGTGCTGCCCGAGCGTTCGCCCGCGGCGGGGCACATCGAGCGGGCCCGGCAGGCGGCGCAGGACAACCTGGCGGAGGCCCGGCGGTTCGTGCGGGCGCTGTCGCCGCCGGACCTGGAGCACGGTTCGCTCGCGGCGGCACTGGAGCGGTTGTGCGAGCCGGGGCCTGGGATCGGGGTGCGGGCCCGGTTCACGGTGAGCGGGGCGCCGGTGGAGCTGCCGACGCCGTACGAGGTGGCGCTGCTGCGGATCGCCCAGTCTGCGCTGGCGAACACGGTCCGGCACGCGGGGGCGGAGCGCGCGGAGATCACCCTGTCGTTCATGGGCGCCTCGGTGACGCTGGACGTGGTCGACGACGGCCGGGGCTTCGATCCGGCGGCGCCGTCGCCGTCCGGGGAGGGCGGGTTCGGACTGTCGGCGATGCGGGCGCGGGCCCGTTCGCTGGGCGGCACGTTCACGGTCGAGTCCGCGCCCGGCCAGGGCACGGCCGTCGCCGTCGCCCTCCCGCTTCCCGTGGGGGTGCCGGCATGACGGTCCGTCTTCTGCTCGCCGACGATCATCCGGTCGTACGGGCGGGGCTGCGCGCGGTCCTGGACACCGAGCCGGACTTCGCCGTGGTCGGCGAGGCGGCCACGGCCGAGCGGGCGGTGGAGCTGGCCGTGGCGGGGGGCGTGGACGTGGTGCTGATGGATCTCCAGTTCGGCGCGGGGATGCACGGGTCGGAGGCGACGGCGGCGATCACGTCGGCGGCGGGCGGGCCGCGGGTCCTGGTGCTGACCACGTACGACACGGACGCCGACATCCTGGCCGCGGTCGAGGCGGGGGCCTGCGGCTATCTGCTGAAGGACGCCCCGCCGGAGGAACTGGCGGCGGCGGTCCGCACGGCCGCGGCGGGCCGGTCGGCGCTCGCGCCCGCGGTGGCGCACCGCCTGATGGACCGGATGCGGACGCCGGCGGAGGCCCTGACGAAACGGGAGCTGGAGGTGTTGCAGCTGGTGGGCGAGGGCCTGTCGAACCAGCAGATCAGCAAGCGGCTGTTCCTGAGCCAGGCCACGGTGAAGTCCCACCTGGTGCACGTCTTCGCCAAACTGGGCGTGGACTCCCGCACGGCGGCGGTGGCGACGGCGACGGCACGGCGGCTGATCAGGCGCTGACGGGGCGTCGACCGACGGCGAGGGGACGGGCACCGCTGCCGACGGTGACAAGGCGTCGACGACCGACCGGCCCGATGGCGGCGGGGGCGACGCGCCTCGCTGCCGCCGGCGGCGGGGCGTGCGGCGCGGCCCGGCGGCGTGCGGGTGAGGCAGGCCGCGCCCGGCGCAGGGGAGGCGCCTTCGGCCCGCCGGCCGGCGGTACATCCGGCGGCTGGTCGGCCCCCAGCGGGCGCAGTCCGACTTGCCTGCGGCCCGACGACGGCGGGGGGCCGCGCCCGGGGCCAGGGAGGCGACTCCGGCCCGGCGGCTGGTCGGCCCCCAGCGGGCGCAGTCCGACTTGCCTGGGGCCCGACGACGGCGGGGGGGCCGCGCACCGCTGCCACCGGTGGCGGGCGGCGCAGGCCGCCTCCCGCCGCTCAGCCTCCGACGCGCCGGACGACGGTGCATCCGGCGGCTGCGAGCAGGCCGTCCACGCCGCACGGCGCAGCCCCCACCGCCCGCGGCCCGGAGCCTCCGGGCGGCCCGGCGGCTCAGGGGCGGCAGCCTTCCGCGCTCCCCCACCAGCCCCCGGCGGGCTCACGCCGCGCAGGCGCGGTGGATCGCGTCGAGAGCGCGGGTGACGTCGTCGTCGGTCGTGGACCAGTTGCTGACCGAGATGCGCATCACCCGCCGGCCGTGCCAGGTGGAGCCGCTGATCCAGGTCGTGCCGTCGGCGAGCAGGCGGGCGAGGACGCGGTCCGTGCGGGCGTCGCCGCCGAAGTCGGCGCAGACCTGGGTGAAGACCACGTCGTTCAGGACGGTGGCGCCGTCGATCTCGGCGATCCCGGTGGCGAACGCCGACGCGTGGCGGCACAGCCGCTCGACGAGGTCGGCGACGCCCGACCGGCCGAAGGACCGCAGGGCCGCCCACACGGGGAAGGCCCGGCCGCGCCGGGACAGCTCCGGCACCTTGTCGATGGGGTCGCCGAGCGCGTCGTGGATGAGGTAGGCGCCGTGCAGGCCCATCGCCGCCCGGAGCGCGGAGGGGTCGCGCACGATCGCGAGGCCGCAGTCGTAGGGGACGTTCAGGGTCTTGTGCGCGTCGGTCGCCCAGGAGTCGGCGCTCTCGCAGCCCGCCGTCAGCCCGGCGTACCGAGGGGAGGCCGCCGCCCAGAGTCCGAAGGCGCCGTCGACGTGCACCCACGCGTCGGCCTCGCGGGCGGCGTGGATCGCGTCCGGGAAGGGGTCGAAGGCGCCGGAGTGGATGTCCCCGGCCTGGAGGATCACCAGGGTGGGGCGCCGTGGCCCGGCCGCGAGGGTGCGCCGCAGCGCCTCGGGCCGGATGCGCCCCTGATCGTCCGCCTCCACCAGTTCGGGCCGACCGAGCCCCAGGTAGCGCAGCGCCAGGTCGATCGCCATGTGGCGGTCCCGGCCGGCGACGACGCGCACGCCCGGCCCGCCCACGAGACCCTCCCGGTCGACGTCCCGGCCGACGCGCCGCAGGACCTCGTCGCGCCCGGCGGCGAGGCAGGTGAAGTTTGCCATCGTGGCGCCCGTGGTGAAGCCGACGGAGCTGCCGCCGGGCAGCTGGAGCAGATCGAGCAGCCAGGCGCCGGCGATCTCCTCCGCCGCCGCGTACGCGGGGGTGACGGCGCGCATCACGCAGTTCTGGTCCCACGCGCTGACCAGCCAGTCCGCTGCCAGCGCGGCCGGTTCACCGCCGCCGACCACGAAGCCGTAGAAGCGGCCGCCGGGGAACGCGGTGAGCCCCGGTTCACAGGCCGTGGCCAGGAGATCGACGACGTCAGCGGGTGTGCTGGGACCGTCGGGCAGGGCGGGCCCGAGCGCGCGCACGATCTCGTCGACCGAGGCGCGAGCGGGGACCGGGCGGTCGGCCAGGCCGGCCAGCCAGCCCACGGCGTGGTCGTACGCCTGCCGGAGCGCCCTCTCGCGCGCGTCCATACCTCGGACTATGGGACAGCCACCGCCGGCCCGCAAGCCGCGGCTCCCGCACTGCCCGCACGGCCGCACTGCCTGGACCGCCTGGACCGCCTGGACCGCCTGGACGATCAGAGCACGGCGGGTGCCTGCACCTCGCGACCACGCCCGACAGCGCCCGGCCCGTACCGACGCGTCACGCGAGGCCGGGCCCGTACCGACGCGTCACCGCACGTCGCGCGGCGGCTCGCCGAACATCTCCACGGCCTTGCGCACCCCGGCGAGGCCGTTCGCGAGGGCGCTGACGGAGCCGATCGAGCCGGCGATGAGCAGCAGGGAACGGCGCAGGCGGCGCACCTCGGGGACGCCTCCCGCCGCCATGGCGTCCAGGGCGGCCAGTTCATCCTCGGCGATGCCCCGGTCGGCGAACTCGGCACGATGGCCCGCGAGTTCACGACGAAGCCGCGAGACGGCGGCACGCAGCTCCGCCACCCTCGGGTCCTCGTCGCTGCCTGTCGTCACACGCCTCTGCCCCACGCTACGCAACAAGTTCTCCCCCTCGCACGACTCTGTGCGCCGATCTCCAGGCTCCGGACCGACCGTCGAACGGTGGTCAGGCGCCGTGGGTCGCGGGCCAGTTAACGCCATCGCGCGCCCGGCGCGCCACTCCGTGGACGTAATTCAGGCTTCCGTGTCCCTCGTGGGCATGAGGTATGCAGTCCCCATGACACATGCGACGTATCCCCCTTCATCCTCCGCCCCGTCGGCGCCGGTGGTGGCCGGGCTGCTGCTCGCCGCGGGCGGCGGCCGGCGGCTCGGCGGCCGGCCCAAGGCGCTGCTGTCCCACCGCGGCCGCCCGCTGGTCGAACACGCGGTGCGGGTGCTGCGCGAGGGCGGCTGCGAGGTGGTCCACGTGGTGCTGGGTGCCTCGGCCGACGCCGTACGGGAGCGGGCCCGGCTCCCGGGGTGCGTGCTGGTCGACAACCCGGAGTGGGCCGAGGGAATGGGGTCGTCGTTGCGGGTGGGCCTCGCGTCGCTCGCGGCGCAGGCGCTGCCGGTGGACGCGGCGCTGGTCTCCCTGGTGGACCAGCCGGGGATCGGGGCCGAGGCGGTGGCACGGGTCCGGGCGGCCTACCGCTCCCGGGACTCCCTCGCCGCGGCCTCCTACGCGGGGAAGCGCGGCCATCCGGTGCTCTTCGGCGCGGACCGGTGGGCGGAGATCGCAGCGGGCGCGACCGGCGACCAGGGAGCGCGCCACTATCTGAAGAAGCACCGGGATGCGATCACGCTGGTGGACTGTTCGGATGTGGCCGAGCCCTACGACATCGACACGGAGGCGGACCTGGCCCACCTGGAGTGAAGGAGGTGGCACTGAGCGCCACGTTGTGTCGATCCGGAGAATCTCGACATCGACACACCTTGAACTTCCACTATGAGGAAACTAATATCCACTGTTCAGAAGCGCCTGATACCTCTGACGGCGCTCGTGGCCGTATCTCGGCGCCTGCGGCACTCCGTGCCGACCGTGACGCCCGGCGGCCGCAAGGCACCGCCCGTGAAGCCCGCTGAAGGAAGTGACAGTTCATGTCCGCACCAGCGCCGTCCACTCTGGCCGTCGTCGAAGCCGCGCCCCTGCCGAGGCAGGAGGAGGTGCTCACCGACGCGGCCCTCGCCTTCGTGGCTGAGCTGCACCGGCGGTTCACCCCGCGCCGGGACGAGCTCCTCTCCCGCCGGGCGGAGCGCCGCGCCGAGATCGCCCGCACCTCCACGCTCGACTTCCTCCCGGAGACCGCGGCCGTCCGCGCCGACGAGTCCTGGAAGGTCGCGCCGGCCCCGGCGGCCCTGAACGACCGCCGTGTCGAGATCACCGGCCCGACCGACCGCAAGATGACGATCAACGCGCTGAACTCCGGCGCGAAGGTGTGGCTCGCGGACTTCGAGGACGCCTCGGCCCCCACCTGGGAGAACGTCGTCCTCGGTCAGGTCAACCTGATCGACGCGTACACCCGGAACATCGACTTCACGGACCCGAGGTCGGGCAAGTCCTACGCCCTCAAGCCCGCCGGCGAGCTGGCCACGGTGGTCATGCGGCCGCGCGGCTGGCACCTGGAGGAGCGTCACCTGACCGTCGAGGGCCGTCCGGTCCCCGGCGCGCTGGTCGACTTCGGCCTGTACTTCTTCCACAACGCCCAGCGGCTGATCGATTTGGGCAAGGGCCCGTACTTCTACCTGCCGAAGACGGAGTCGCACCTGGAGGCCCGCCTCTGGAACGACATCTTCGTCTTCGCCCAGGACTACGTGGGCATCCCGCAGGGCACCGTGCGCGCCACCGTCCTGATCGAGACGATCACGGCCGCGTACGAGATGGAGGAGATCCTCTACGAGCTCCGCGACCACGCCGCGGGCCTGAACGCCGGCCGCTGGGACTACCTCTTCTCCATCGTGAAGAACTTCCGTGACGGCGGCAGCAAGTTCGTCCTGCCGGACCGCAACGCGGTCACGATGACGGCCCCGTTCATGCGCGCGTACACCGAACTCCTCGTCCGCACGTGCCACAAGCGCGGCGCGCACGCGATCGGCGGCATGGCGGCCTTCATCCCCTCGCGGCGCGACGCCGAGGTCAACAAGGTCGCCTTCGAGAAGGTCAAGGCGGACAAGGACCGGGAGGCCGGCGACGGCTTCGACGGCTCGTGGGTCGCCCACCCGGACCTGGTCCCGATCGCGATGGCCTCCTTCGACGCGGTCCTCGGCGACAAGCCGAACCAGAAGGACCGCCTCCGCGAGGACGTCTCCGTGGCTCCCGGCGACCTGATCGCCATCGACTCGCTGGACGCCAGGCCCACCTACGACGGCCTGCGCAACGCCGTTCAGGTCGGCATCCGCTACATCGAGGCGTGGCTGCGCGGCCTCGGCGCCGTCGCCATCTTCAACCTCATGGAGGACGCGGCCACCGCCGAGATCTCGCGTTCGCAGATCTGGCAGTGGATCAACGCGGGTGTCGTGTTCGAGCACGACGGGAAGACCCTCACGGCCACTCCCGAGCTGGCCCGCGAGGTGGCGGCGCGGGAACTGGCCGCGATCCGCGAGGAGATCGGCGAGGAGGCCTTCGCGGCCGGCAAGTGGCAGCAGGCCCACGACCTGCTGCTACACGTCTCCCTCGACGCCGACTACGCCGACTTCCTGACCCTCCCGGCGTACGAGCAGCTGATCGGCTGAACAGCCACGGCTGACCCTGATCGGCTGGCCGGCTGACCGCACAGCGGCCGAACAGCTCCTTGGGCAGGCTCCGTCCCCGGTGTACGCACAGCACCGGGGGCGGAGCCTGTCCCGTCCCCGCTCCCTGGTCCCCCATTTCGCTCCCGTGCGTTTCACAGGCCATGTGACGCAACCGAGACGCGACGCTACCTAGCGGTAACAAGCCACGGCGTGCGAAATTCCGCATGCCACCGGCCGGCGGCTGTCCCCACTCCTCTGCACCGACGCAGGAGCACACCGCCATGCCCAGCACCCCCCATCGCGTTGTCCGAGGTCTCCTCTCCCTCTCGCTGGCCGCAGCCGCCCTCTCCGTCACCGGCGCCTCCCCCGCCGCAGCAAGTCCCGGCTCCGGGCCCACCGCCGTCGTCTCCATGGGCGACAGCTACATCTCCGGCGAGGCGGGACGGTGGCAGGGCAACAGCCTCACCACCAGCGGCAGCCGCAGCGGCACCGACCGCGCGTGGACGGGGAGTACGTACGACCCGAGCCGGGTCTACGGCTCCACGGCGGCCAACGGCTGCCACCGCTCGGACTCGGCCGAGGTCCGCGCCGCCGGCGGGATCGCCTCGGCACTGATCAACATCGCCTGCTCCGGCGCCACCACCCGGAACGTCTTCCGGGCCGCGAACGGCGGCCTGCCGTACAAGGGCGAGGCCCCGCAGGCCGACCAGCTCGCCGCCATCGCCGCCTCGCACGACGTCGACACGATCGTGCTGTCCATCGGCGGAAACGACCTGGGCTTCGCCGACATCGTCACGAAGTGCGCGACGGACTACATCGTCTGGTACTCGTACTGCCACGACGACCAGCAGGAGGTCGTCGACGCCAGGATCGGCGGGGTGATGGCGAACGTCGCCACGTCGGTGGACGAGATCCGGGCGGTGATGACGGCCGCGGGCTACGCCTCGTCCGACTACCGGATCGTCCTCCAGTCGTACCCCTCCCCCATCCCGCGCGCCGCGGACAACCGGTACGCGGAGAGCGGCTGGAGCCGTACGAACACGGGCGGCTGCCCGTTCTGGAACCGCGACTCCGACTGGGCGCGGGACTCGCTCGTCCCCCAGCTCGCGGACCGCCTCAAGGCCGTGGCCGCCGCCAAGGGCGCGCAGTTCATGGATCTGCGGGACGTGCTCCAGGGCCGCGAGGTGTGCGCGAAGGCCAGCAAGCAGGTCAGCGCCACCGCGCCGGCCTCGGCCGCCACCAGTGAGTGGGCCCGCTGGATCGACCAGAACCAGACCCAGGGGCCGATCCAGGAGAACATGCACCCCAACTACTACGGCCAGGCCGCGCTCGGCCGCTGCCTCGCGCTGATCCACGCCAGACCGACCGGCGATTTCAGCTGCCGCAACACGGCGGGTACGGGCGCCTCGGGGATGTACCTGACGCCCGTCTCCTGACCCCGCCGCTCCGGATCCGCCGTCCGGCGCCCGCTCCTCCGGGCCCCCTCCGGCTCAGCGGGGGCGGCGGCGGCCGCGGCTGCGCGCCCGGGCCTTCCGCGGCGCCGGGACGTCGATCCCGAGCGCGGGCAGGACCCGGTCGGCCCGGTGCGGATCGGCCACCGCCATCTCCCGTACGAGGGCGGCGGCGCCGCCCGGCCAGTCCGCGGCGGCGGCGTCGAGGAGCGTGCGCGCCTCCGCTCCGCGCAGCCGGTCCAGGAGCAGGACGGCCTGGGCGGAGCGGGGGACGCGCGCCTCGTCGGCGGGCTCGCCCCGGGCGTGCAGCACCTCGTACGCGTAGGCGCCCATCGTCGGGTCCGTGAGGGCCTCGCGCAGGGCCTCGGCGGGCATGGCCCCGGTGTCCAGGAAGCCGAAGAGGGCGCGGGTGTCGGCCGCCTCCCAGGTGCCGGCGTTGACGGTGCCGAAGGCCGCCAGCAGCTCGGACCAGGCTTCGGCACCGTCCCCGCGCGCGTGGAGCCAGTCGGCCAGCACGCGCGCGGCGGCGGAGGCGGACCAGCCCTCGGCGGCGGCGACCACGGTGGGGGCGTCCCAGGCCGCGACCTCGGCGGCGCCGGGGGCGGCGACGCGGCCGACCCGCAGGAGGTAGCGGACCACCTCGATGCCCTCGGGGGTGAGGCCGAAGGCGTCGCCGGTGCGGAAGACCATGCCGGTCTCCGCCAGCCGGTCGACGGTCCCCGCCATGGCCCGTGCCGGGGCTTCGAGGCGGCCGCGGTCGGCCTCGGTCACCGAGACCGCGGTGCCGCACAGCCGGGACAGCTCCTCCGCCGACGGGACCTCGTACGTCTCGGGGGCCTCCGCGGGCACCAGGACCGGGGCGTCCTCCTGGCGCGGGTCGACCGGCCAGTCCTCGAACTCGGCGGCCCTGCGGGCGACGGACTCGGCGCAGGAACCGCGCTGATAGAGGGCGTAGAGCAGGTGCGCCGCCTCGCCGTCGAACAGGCCGCCGTCCTCGCCCTTCATCTCGTCGACGGCCGCGGCGAGCCGGTCCGCCGCGGCTTCGACGGACCGCTGGGGGTCGTGGGCCTCCACGGGCGGGGGCGGCAGCGGGGTCCAGGAGTCGCCGTAGTAGTCGAGGTGTTCGTCGACGAGCGTGTCGGCGAGGGCGAGGTGCGGGAAGGCGTCGGGCCCGGGGGCCAGGTGGGCGTACGGGCCCGCGAGGGCTTCGGCGAGGCCCTCGGCGGTCCAGCGGTCGACCAGGAGGCCCGCGACCCGGCTCACGCCGTGGGACACGTCCGCGTCCGGCAGCAGCGGCCCGGCGGGCGACGGCGTCGCGGCGTCGCGGACGTACGCGCTGGTGAGCACGTCGGCGAGCACCATGTCGGCGAGGACGCTCCGGTTCATCAGGTCGGCGCGGTGCAGCCCGTCCGGGGGCGTCACGCCCTGGTGGGCGGCGAGCCAGGCGTGCACGGCCTCGGCGTCGGCGGGGTCGGTGCCGTCGGCCCGCAGCAGGGAGGCGTACCAGCGCTGCCAGGTGAGGTTGCCGGGGTCGTTCATCGCCCGTTCGAAGTCGGGCACCGTCTCGTCGATCGCGGCCAGGATCCGCGCCTGGCGCTTGCCGTTGAGCCGGCCCGCCTCCCGGACGCGCTCGGTGAGGGCGGCGAGCACGGCGGGGTAGGCCGTGAGCTCCTCGGGCAGCGCATACACGAACGCCGGCACGTCCTCCACGAGCAGGTGCCGCACGAGCCCCACGGTCGGCTCGGGCAGCCCGGTCCGCCGGTCCGCCCCTCTCAGCGACAGCAGACCCAGCACGGCGTCGGCGGCGCGGGCGTACGAAGGGCTACGGGACTCCGGGGTTCCGTCGAGGAACGCGTCGAGCCCGGTGTTGGTGAGCACGGTGCCAGCCACCTTTCCCAGGGTAGTTCCGGCGGGGGCCGGACGCCGACGCGCGGGACGGCGCCGTCATGGGACGACAACGGTCCGCTGGGCGGAGAAGTCACCCCAGGTGCCGTCGGGGAGCTTGGCGCGGAGTTTGACGCTGAAGCGGGTGCCCGGGGGGTCGGGGACGGTGAAGGTGTAGGTGGCGCGGCCGGGGGGCGGTGCGGCGCCCCAGACGATGGTGGTGGCGAACTTCTCGTTCAGGTGGAGTTCGTGGGACGTGACGGGCCCGCCGGTCGCGGGCGGGGTCCAGGTGAGGGTGATCGAGCCCTTGGCGGCCGTCGCCCTGAGGTCGGTGGGCGCCGTGCTCGCCGCGGCGCCCGCGGCCGGGGCGGTGGTCAGGTCGGCGGGGGCGCCGTCCGGCGAGGAGTTCTCGGCGGCGTCGCGGGCGCGGACGGTGAAGGAGTAGATCGTGCCGGGGCGCAGGCCGGTGATCCGGGCGGTGGTGGCGGTGCCGGGGACGGTGTGGACGCGGGAGTCGGCCTGGTAGACGTCGTACGCCGTGACTCGGGTGTCGTCCCGGGACGGTTTCCAGGTCAGGGTGGCCGCGCGGGCTCCGTCGGGAGTGGCGCGCAGGTCCCGGGGGGTGGTCGGGGGCGTGCGGTCCTCGGCCGTCGCGGCGAGGGTGGTGGCCGGGACGACGGTGCTGTGCGGCGAGCGGTTCCCGGCGGCGTCGCGGGCGCGGACGGTGAAGGTGTAGGGGGTGGCGGGGGTGAGACCGAGGACGTCGGTCATGAGGGTCGTGGCGGGCAGGTCCTTGACCTTGCGGCCCTGCTGGTAGACCTCGTAGCCGGCGACGCCGCGGTCGTCGCTGGCCGCGCTCCACATGACGTGGACGGTGCGGGCGCTGCCGGAGGCGGCCGTGACGCCGGTGGGGGCGGTGGGGCCGGTGGTGTCCGCCGGCGGACCGGCCTCGCAGGCGGCGAGCGTGAGTGCGGCGGCCAGCACGGCAGCGGCGCGCAGAACCTTGGCGAGCAGGGCCGGGGTGTGCGGGGCCGGGGTGCGCGGGGCCGGGGTGAACCGGTCTGTGGCGAGCGGGCGTTGCACGGGAATGCCTCCGTCCGTCGACATGGTCCAGACCTTTATGGCACCCGGCGGGGCGGCACGGCAAGAGGGCGGCAGAGGGTCGTTGTCAGTGGGGTGCGCTTCACTGGGTTCGTCACTCTCCGTGACGATTCGAGGGGGGACCATGACGGACCGTACGACCTATCTGACGCTCACCGGGTTGCGGGAGCGCGGCTGGACCGACGCGATGGTGAGCGATCTGCTCGGCGCGCCCGATGTGCAGGGGCGCGACCCACGCCGCTGGTCGCTCACGCCGGTGCGGCTCTACCGCCTGGCGCGGGTCGAGGCGGTGGAGCGCACACCGGAGTTCGGCCGCTGCGCCGCCTCGGCCGGCCGGTGCTCGGCGGCGGCGGAGGCAGGGGCCGAGGGCCGACGCCGGGCGGTGCTTGCGGCGATCCGCGCACAGCCCATCGAGGTACCGCGCCTCCCGGCGGCGGAGCTGGAGCGCCGGGCGGTCCGGCACCGCCACCTGCTCGGGGCACGCGGCCCCGGCGAGGCGGCGGCCGGGGCGCTGGTGCGATGGCAGGTGAGCTATCTGCGCCACGCCCTGTCGCGGTACGACACGCTGCTCGACGGCCTGTACGGCGCGACGGGGCGGGCCGAGGCCGAACGCCTGCTGCGGCTGCGCGTGTACGAGGCGATCGCGGCGGCCTACCCCGCCCTGGCGCGCGAGTGCCGGCGGCGGATCGGGGCGGAGCGATGATTTCCGGCGCCCCGGCCGGTCTGCCCTGCATGGAGAAGTCGACGCACATCGATCTGGGAGCGGCCGCCGCGCGCGTGGCGCGGCTGGCGGAGAACATCGACGACCGGCAGCTCGGGGATCCGACGCCGTGTCCGGAGTACGCCGTACGGGAGGTGCTCGCCCATGTCGCCTCGCTGAGCGTGGCCTTCCGGGACGCGGCCCGCAAGGACTTCGGGCCGACGACCGACACCCCGCCCGGCTCGGTGCGGCCCGTCCTGCGGGACGGCTGGCGCGCCGAGCTGCCCCAGGTGCTGGAGGAGCTGGTGGCGGCCTGGCGCGAGCCGGGCGCGTGGGAGGGCGACACCCAGGCGGGTGGCGTCGCGCTGCCGGCCGCCGTCATGGGCCGGGTCGCCCTCGACGAGCTGCTCATCCACGGGTGGGACCTGGCGCGCGCGACGGGTCAGGCGTACGAACCGGGCGCGGAGGAACTGGCCGTGTCGGAGGCCCTGCTGACCCCCGAGGAGGGCGCCTCCCCCGAGGACGGCTTCTTCGGCCCGGTCGTCCCGGTCCCGCCCGGCGCGCCCCCCCTCGACCGCGTGATCGGCCTGAGCGGCCGCCGCCCGGACTGGCGACCCGAGGAGGGAGGGGCCTAGAGGTCTGTTGTCGACCAGCCGGATCAAGGCCCCGAGCCCGGCAAGATAGGCAAGGCACCCCCGGGGAGACCCGAAGGCACGGACGGCGCGGCCGTCAGCGCGCGAGCAGTCGCGTCACCCGGCGGCAGGCCGCCGGGATCGGGGCGATCAGGGGGATCTCGAAGCGGGGGCGCAGGGCCTCCGCCGCGTCGCCGAGGGGGCCGCCGCCGATGACGACGGCGCGGGCGCCGTCGTGCGTGACGCACTCCCGGACCGCCCGGGCCAGGCTCTCGCGGAGCGCCGTCGGGTCGGCCGACAGGGCCTCGGGGTCGCCGGCGGTCAGGCGCAGGCCGGTGAAGAGGCCGGCGAGCCCGAGCCGGCCGACGCCGTCCGCGAGGGGGCCGGCCAGGAGCGGGGTCGTGGTCGCGATGCCGAAGGGGGTGCCGGCGGCGGACGCCTCCCGCAGGGACGCCTCGCCGATGCCCACGACCGGGACCTCCCCCGCCACGGCCCGCAGTCCCTCCAGTCCCGGGTCGCCGAAGGCGGCCACGATCAGGGCCGCGCAGTCCCCGGCGGCCAGGGCGCGGCGGCCGGCGTCGACGACCTCGGGCGCGGCGGCCCGGAGGTGGGACGGGTCGGTGAGCATCCGCGGGCCGCGCCGCACCGTCACACCGCGGAGAGGGAGGGAGGGCCCGAGCGTCCGCCGGGCGATCGCGGTCATCATCTCCGTCGTCGCGGTGCGGGTGTTGGGGTTGACGAGTACGACGGAACGCACGCGGCCGGCCCCCGCGTCGCACGCGGGGGCCGGCTCGTCGTACGGCGGGTGGGTGCTCAGTGGACGTGCGCCGCCTTGGCCGTGCGGACCTCGGAGATCTCCTCGCCCGGCTCCATGGGAGCCGTGACGGTGTCGTCGTCCCGGTGCTTGCCCAGGTGGTTGAAGACCAGGTTCAGCAGGACGGCGGCGACACAGCCGGTCGAGATGCCCGAGTCCAGGATGATCTTCGCGGTCTCGGGGAACGCGTGGTAGAACTCCGGCTCGGTGATCGGGATGATGCCGACGGCCAGCGAGACCGCCACGATCAGCACGTTGTTGTCCTTCTCCAGACCGGCCTTGACGAGGGTCTGGATGCCGCTCGCGGCGACCGAGCCGAAGAGGACGACGCCCGCGCCGCCGAGGACCGGCCGCGGGACGACCGAGATCAGCGAGGCCATCACCGGCGACAGACCCATCAGGACCAGGAAGCCGCCGCCGCAGGCGACCACGAACCGGCTGCGGATCCTCGTCATGGCGACCAGCCCGATGTTCTGGGCGAACGCGCTGCACATGAAGCCGTTGAACAGCGGGCTGAGCGCCGAGCCGAGGGTGTCGGCGCGCAGTCCGGCCGCGATGGTCTTCTCGTCGGCCGGCCGGTCGACGATCTCGCCGAGCGCCAGCATGTCGGCGGTCGACTCGGTCATGGACACCAGCATGACGACGCACATCGAGATGATCGCCGCGAGCGCGAACTGCGGTGCGCCGAAGTGGAACGGCGTCGGGAAGCCGACGATGTCCGCCTCCGTCACCGGGCTGAAGTCCGTGACCCCGAAGGGGATCGCTATCAGGGTGCCGATGACCAGACCGACGAGGACCGCGATCTGCTTCAGGAAGCCGCGGGTGAAGCGGCGCAGCACCAGGACCACCGCGAGCGTGATCCCGGCGAGGGTGAGGTAGGTCGTGGAGCCGTAGTCCTTCGCTCCGGGATTGGGCCCTTGCGCCCAGCCGAACGCGACCGGGAGCAGCGAGACACCGATGAGGGTGATCACGGTGCCGGTCACGACGGGCGGGAAGAAGCGGACCAGTTTGGAGAAGTACGGGGCGGCGACGAAGCCGAGGACTCCGGCGACGATGATCGCGCCGAAGATGAGCGGCAGCGCGTCGGCCTTGTCGTCGGTCGTGTCGACGATCGCGAGCATCGGGGCGACACCGGCGAAGGTGACACCGTTGACGAACGGCAGCCGGGCGCCGATCTTCCAGACGCCGAGCGTCTGGAGGAAGGTCGCGAGGCCGGCGGTGAAGAGGCTGGCTCCGGTGAGGAAGGTCAGTTCGGTGCCGGACAGTCCGACAGCCGCTCCGACGATCAACGGCGGGGCCACCACGCCCGCGTACATGGCGGCCACATGCTGCAGACCGCTGGTGAACATCTTCAGGGGCGGCAGAGTCTCGTCGACCGGATGCTTGATCCGGTCTTCGGTGTCGGCGCCTGCGTCTTGTGCATCATTGCGAAACCTGGGCTTGGCGGCCACGGCGGTTCCTCCGGTCGGGTACACGTCGGCGGTGACGCGGGTGTCAGGGAGGTGGTGCAAGGTGGTGCAGTCGTGCGGGGAAGGCGCCTCACGAAGTGCGGCTCATGAGGAAATACGCTCGCGTCGGCCTGGGGGCGCCGCGCTCGGTGTGTCCGGGGAGGAGTGGACACGATGCGACCGTCCGGGGGGTGCCGTACCTCTTTTCGTACGGGCACCCCCCGTCCGGCCGGCCACGGACCCCGCTCGGGTCCATGGCGACCGACCGAGGGCCGTCCCCCTCGGTCGGACTCCTTGGGGAGGGTCAGGCCTGGGCCGTGATGCGCGCCAGGCGCTGCGCCTCCGCGCGCGCGTCGCGGGCGATGGACTCCTCGTCCGCGAACAGCAGGCGGTTGTTCTCGACGATCTGCTTGCCGTTGACGAACGAGGCGGTCACCGGCGCGGCAGCGCCGAAGACGATCGCTGTCACCGGGTCGGCGATCGAGGAGTGGCCGAGGCCGTCGATCTTCCACAGGACGAAGTCGGCGAGCTTGCCGGCCTCCAGCGAACCGATCGAGTCGGCCCGGCCGAGGACCTGGGCTCCGCCGTACGTACCGAGGCGGAGGGCCTGGCGGGCGTTGAGGGCGGCCTCGCGGTGGGCGCCGAGGCGGTTGACGAGGAGCGCGTTGCGCAGTTCGGTGTGCAGCTCGCCCGACTCGTTGGAGGCGGTGCCGTCGACGCCCAGGCCGACGGGGACGCCGGCCTTGAGCATGTCGGGCACGCGGGCGATGCCGGCGGCCAGGCGCGCGTTGGAGGAGGGGCAGTGCGCGACACCGGTCTTCGTACGGGCGAAGGCCTCGATGTCGGAGTCGTTCATGTGGACGCAGTGGGCCATCCACACGTCCTCGCCGAGGAAGCCGGTCGACTCGAAGTAGTCGGTCGGGCCCATGCCGAACAGCTCGTGGCAGAACTTCTCCTCCTCCACGGTCTCCGAGCCGTGGGTGTGCATGCGCACACCGAGGCGGCGGGCCAGTTCGGCGCCCTGCTTGAGCAGCTGGGTGGAGATCGAGAACGGCGAGCAGGGAGCGACGGCGACCTGGGTCATCGAGTCGAAGGAGGCGTCGTGGAACCTCCGCACCGTCTCCTCGGTCGCGGCGAGCGCGCCCTCGGTCGTCTCGACGGCGAAGTCCGGAGGCAGGAAGCCGTCCTTCTCGCTCATGTCCATGGAGCCTCGGGCGAGGGTGAAGCGCACCCCCATGTCGGAGGCGGCGCCGATGATGGCGCCCGACAGGTCGCCGGAGTTCTTCGGGTAGACGTAGTGGTGGTCCATGGCGGTGGTGACACCGCCACGGGCCATCATCGCCAGCGAGCCCTGGGCGGCGACGCGCACCATCGACTCGTCGATGCGCGACCAGGTCGGGTAGAGCGCGACCAGCCAGTTGAAGAGGTTGTGGTCGGTGGCCAGGCCCCGGGTGATCCACTGGTAGAAGTGGTGGTGCGTGTTGATCAGACCGGGCGTCACCAGATGTCCGGTGGCGTCGATCCTGCGGACCACGTTCTCCAGGCCCTCCGGCGCCTTGCCGGCGCCGATGGACTCGATCTTGTTGTCGGCGACGACGAGATGGCCGGTGGCGTACTCGGTGTCGTTGGCGTCTACGGTCGCGATCGCACAGTTCTCGATGACGATGCGCTGGGCTGCCGAAGGTGCTGCCATGGCGGTGGTTCCTTCATTCCTCTGGGTTGAGTCCCACCACGACGAAGTCGTAGGGGGCGGGCACGGCAGGACCCTAGGAGGATTTGAGTGCCGGGGCCGTGTGACGGCTCCGGGTGCCGAGATGGTGGAAGAACAGGTTGAGCGTGACCGCGACGAGCGCGCCGGCGCTGATGCCCGAGCCGAGCACGGTCTGCGCCCAGGCCGGGAAGTCGGCGTAGAAGGTGGGGGCGGCGAGCGGGATGATGCCCGCCCCGAGGGCGACGGCCACCAGGATGATGTTGGAGCTGTCGTCGAGGCCCGCTTCGGACAGGGTACGGATGCCGGAGACGGCGATCGAGCCGAAGAGGACGATGCCGGCGCCGCCGAGGACGGGCATCGGGACCATGGAGACGACCGCGCCGAGGACGGGGAAGGCGCCGAGGACGAGCAGGGCGCCGCCGGCGGCCGCGACGACGTAGCGGGAGCGGACCCGGGTCAGCGAGACGACGCCGACGTTCTGGGCGAAGGCGGAGGTGGGGAAGCCGCCGAAGACGGGCCCGAGGAGGGTGGCGACGCCGTCGGTCCGCAGGCCCCGGGTGATCGTCCCGCCGTCGCTCCTGCGCTCGCAGATCTCGCCGAGGGCGAGCATGCCGGCGCTGGACTCGGTCATGAGGACCAGCATCACGATGCACAGGGAGAGGATCGCGGCCGGCTGGAACTCGGGGGCGCCGAAGGCGAACGGGGCGGGCAGCGCGGCGACGGGCGCCTCCCGCAGGGCGGTGAAGTCGGCCATGCCGAAGGGGATCGCGGCGAGCGTTCCGACGAACAGGCCCAGCAGCAGGGCGATCTGCTTGACGAAGCCCTTGCCGAAGCGCTGGAAGAGCAGGATCACCACGAGGGTGAAGGCGGCCAGCGCGAGGTACCTGGGGGCGCCGAAGTCGGCGGCCTCCGCGTTGCCTCCCTGAGCCCAGCCCACCGGTACGGGCATCAGGGTGACCCCGATGAGGGTGATCACCACGCCGGTGACCAGCGGCGGGAAGAAGCGGAGCAGGCGGCCGAAGAAGGGGCCGACGGCGAGGCAGAAGACTCCGGCGACCATCACCGCGCCGTAGATGGCGGGGAGCTGGTGGCCGGGAGCGCTGGTCTCGGCGATGGCCAGCATCGGCGCGATGCCGGCGGAGGAGGCGGCGTTGACGAACGGGAGCCGGTTGCCGGCGAAGCGTCCGAAGCCGACGGTCTGCAGGATCGTGGCGCAGCCCGCGATGAGCAGGCTCGCCGCGATGAGCCGGGGCATTCCGGCGGCGTCCAGGCCGACCGCCTGGCCGATGATGAGCGGAGGGGTGACGACACCCGCGTACATGGCGGCGATGTGCTGGAGCGCGGCGGGGACGAGCCGCGAGGCGGAGAGCTTTTCGTCCACCGGGTGGACGGCCGTCGGCGGGACGGCGGTCGTCACGTCGTCCGGCGGGGTGGAACACGGGCCTTCGGCTGATACCGGCCCCGATGCAGGCAGTGCCATGGGAGGTTCCCTCCGGTCTGGTGGCGGCCCCCGCCCTACTGCGGACGGGCGGGGGCGGCCACGCAGTGCCGCTTAGAGGTTGGTCATGTCGACCGGGATGTGCGCCGTGGCTCCGTCACGCAGCACGGTGGCCTCGATGAGGCCGTACATGCGGTCGGCGGCGTAGTAGACCTCGTTGTCGTTCTTGAGCCCGAAGGGCTCCAGGTCCACCAGGAAGTGGTGCTTGTTCGGGAGCGAGAAGCGGACCTCGTCGATCTCCGAACGGTGGTTGATGATGCGCGAGGCCATCTGGTACAGCGTCTGCTGGAGCGAGAGGGAGTACGTCTCGGCGAAGGCCTGGAGCATGTGCTTCTTCGTCTCGGCGTACGACTTCTCCCAGTTGGGCATCCGCTGCTCGTCGTCGCTCCAGTTGAAGCGCCAGCGGCCGGACACCTGCGTGGCCAGGATGCGGTCGTACGCCTCCTGGAGCGTCGTGTACTTGTCCTTGATGTAGCCCCAGAACTCCGAGTTGGTGGAGTTCATCACGACGAGGTCCTTGAGGCCGGAGATGACCTCCCACTGCCGGCCGTCGTACGTGATCTGGGTGACCCGGGTCTCCTGGCCCTTGCGGACGAAGGAGTGGTTCACCTCGTCGGAGCCGATGAACTTGGAGTTGGCGTCCGAGGTCGCGATGCGCTCCCAGGTGTACTCCTCGATCCGGATCCGGGCCCGGTGGATCGGCTCCTGGCTGGTCACGAAGTGACGCGCCAGGTGGATGCCGAACTGCTCGGCCGACTCGATCCCGTACTCCTTGGCGAAGGCGAATACGGTGTTCTTGGTCGTGTCGGTGGGCAGGCAGTGGGCGTTGGAGCCCGAGAGGTGGACGTCGTCGAGGTCGCCGGAGAGGGCGACGGAGACGTTCAGGTCCTTGATGTGGTGGGTGTCGCCGTCCCGCGTGATCTTGACGACGCGGTTCTCTGCTTTGCCGTACTGGTTCTGGCCGAGAATCGTGGGCATGTCTGCTAGCTCCCTCGGTAAACGGAGTAGCCGAACGGGTTGAGCAGCAGCGGTACGTGGTAATGCTCGCCCGGCGTGACGGCGAACGTGATCGCCACCTCCGGGAAGAACGCACCGCTGTCCCTTACGCGGGGGGCGTCCTGCTGCGCCTCGGCTTGCTTCTTGGAGAAGTACGCCTCGGTCTCGAAGTCGAGACGTACATGGGTCGTTCCCTCCGGCAGCGCCGGCAGGTCCTTGCAACGCCCGTCCGCGTCGGTGGCCGAGCCGCCGAGCGTGACCCACTGCGCGTCGGAGCCGCCGCGGGCCGCGAGCGTGATGGCCACGCCCTCGGCGGGGCGGCCGAGACTGGTGTCCAGGATGTGGGTGGACACCGAGGCGGTGGTGTCGGTGCTCATGCGGCGCTCTCTTCCTCTACGAGACGGGTCAGGCGGATACGGTTGATCTTGCCCAGTTCGGCGCGGACGATCTCCCGCTCCTCCTCGGGCGAGTGCTCGATCCGCTCGCGGACCGCGTCGCGCATCTGCTCTCCGGTCTTGCCGGTGGCGCAGATGAGGAAGACATGACCGAACCTCTCCTGGTAGGCCAGGTTGAGTTCGAGCATCTCCGCCTTGAGCTCGTCGGAGGCCCCGGACATCCCGCTCTGTTCGCGGGAGGAGGTCGGGTCCCCGGCCTTCGGACGACCGATCGGCGGGTGGCCCGCCATCGCCTCGGCCAGATCCTCGGCGGTCAGCTCGGCCATGGCGGCGTCGCTGGCGAGGAAGAGGGCTTCGACGGTGGTGTACGGGCGCTGGGCGACGAGCTTGCTCCCCCACGCCGAGCTGGAGCACACCTCGTGGAGCGCGGCGACAGCGTCGCTGTCCGCCGAGGTGTTGAACCGGGCGAGGCCCGGAGTCGTACCTGAAGTCACGGGAAGCCTCCGTGGCTGTTTTTCGCTGTGGGTCGGACGGGCTGCGGATAGCTAACGCCCTGGCGCAACACCACGTCAACACTTTGTTGAAAACTCGGCCACACAAAAGCCGCCGTCCCGACATCCGGACGGCGGCTGACGGTCGACTCGTGGCGCTAGTCGGTCTTGGCGGCCTTTTCCCTGCTCAGGGCAGTCTCCCGGTTCAGGTAGTTGTACACGGTGAACCGGCTGACACCGAGCGCGCCGGCCACCGTCTCCACTCCGTGTCGTACGGAGAAGGCACCGCGTGCCTCCAGCATCCGGACGGCCTCCTGCTTGGCCTTGCGGTCCAGCTCGGCGAGGGGCATCCCGTGCCGCCGTTCCATCGCGGCCAGGATGTGGTCGAGGGAGTCGGACAGCTGCGGCAGGCGTACGGCGAGCACGTCCTCGCCCTCCCAGGCGAGCACCACGTCGTCGGGCTCGGCCTGCTCGGGGACCAGGAGCTCGGCGCCCATGGCGTCGACGAGCGGCTTCACCGCGGCGACCAAGGGGTGTTCGGTCACTTCTCGTCCTCCCCGATCACGTTGACCTGGAGGGAGACACGGGTCGCGCCGGCCGCCAGGGATTTGCGCAGCAGCGCGTCGACGGCGGTCAGCACCTGGTCGGCGGCGCCTTCCGCCGTGTTGCCGAACGGGCCGACGTCCACCGCGTCCAGTTCGGCCGTCTGGATCACCTCACGCGCCACGACCGCGTGAGCCGGTGCCTCGTCGAGGTCGAACGGCTCGGTCGTGAACTCCACTTTCAAACGCACCATGGCCCCACGCTACTGGGCGCGGGGCGCGCCCGGGAGGTCAGGCCCGGGGGGAGGGCGGGCGCCGGAACCCGCGGGCCGGGTGGCCGGTGTGGGGCCGGGTGCGGGCGGGGGCAGGGTGGGGTGCCCCTTGACACTCCCACGCCCCTCCGTGCAACATTCCGTCAGACAGAAACTTACTTCCGCAATACGGAAGGAGCGCCGCCCCTCATGGGATACACGGACCAGCGCTTCGATGTGAACCTGTCGATCCTCTTCACGGAACTCCCGCTCCTGGAGCGCCCCGCGGCCGCCGCCGCGGCGGGCTTCACCGCGGTCGAGCTGTGGTGGCCCTGGATCGACACCGCCACCCCCGACCAGAGCGAGCTCGACGCGCTCAAGAAGTCTCTGGACGACGCCGGCACCCAGCTGGTGGGCCTGAACTTCTACGCCGGGCAGCTACCCGGCCCCGACCGCGGCGCCCTCTCCGTACCCGGTGAGGAGTCGGACCGCTTCCGCGCCAACATCGACGTGGCGGCCGACTTCGCCGCCTCGGTCGGCTGCAAGGCGCTCAACGCGCTGTACGGCAACCGCGTCGACGGCGTGGACCCGCAGATCCAGGACTCCCTCGCCCTGGAGAACCTGGTCCTGGCCGCCCGCGCGGCGGACCGGATCGGCGCCGTCCTCCTGGTCGAGACCCTGAACAAGCCGGAGTCGCCGCTCTACCCGCTGGTGAGCGCCCCGGCCGCGATCGAGGTCGTCGACAAGGTCAACGCCGCCACCGGGCTCGGGAACGCCAAGTTCCTGCTCGACATCTACCACCTGTCGATGAACGGCGAGAACGTCGGCGAGGTCATCGCCCGCTACGCCGACAAGACCGGCCACGTCCAGATCGCCGACAACCCGGGCCGCGGCGCGCCGGGCACCGGCGACCTGCCCCTGGAGCAGCTCCTCGACGAGCTCGCGAAGGCCGGTTACGACGGCTGGGTCGGCCTGGAGTACAAGGCCGCCGACGCCGCCGCGTCCTTCGACTGGCTCCCCGCCGAGGCCCGCGCGGCCCGCTGACTTCTTTCCGTACCACCAGTTTCGAGAGGCACCCTCACTATGAGCACTCTTCCCAAGGTCGCGTGGATCGGCCTCGGCATCATGGGCTCCCCCATGTCCGAGAACCTGATCAAGGCGGGCTACTCGGTCACCGGCTTCACCCTGGAGCAGGACAAGCTGGACCGCCTCGCCGCGGCCGGCGGCACCGCCGCCGCGTCGATCGCCGAGGCCGTCAAGGACGCCGACGTGATCGTCACGATGGTGCCCGCCTCCCCGCAGGTCGAGGCCATCGCCTACGGCCCCGAGGGCATCCTGGAGAACGCGAAGCAGGGCGCGCTGATCGTCGACATGTCGTCGATCACCCCGCAGACCTCCGTGGACCTGGCCAAGAACGCCGCCGAGAAGGGCATCCGCGTCCTGGACGCCCCGGTGTCCGGCGGCGAGGCCGGCGCCATCGAGGCCGTCCTGTCGATCATGGTGGGTGGCGAGCAGGCCGACTTCGACACGGCGCTGCCGATCCTCGAGGCCCTCGGCAAGACCATCGTCCTGTGCGGTCCGCACGGCTCCGGCCAGACAGTGAAGGCCGCCAACCAGCTCATCGTCGCGGTCAACATCCAGGCCTGCGCCGAGGCCGTCGTCTTCCTCGAGAAGTCGGGCGTGAACCTCGAGGCCGCCCTGGACGTCCTCAACGGCGGTCTGGCCGGCTCCACGGTCCTGACCCGCAAGAAGGACAACTTCCTGAACCGCGACTTCAAGCCCGGTTTCCGGATCGACCTGCACCACAAGGACATGGGCATCGTCACCGACGCCGCCCGCAACGTCGGTGCGGCCCTCCCGGTCGGCGCCGTCGTCGCCCAGCTCGTCGCCTCCCTGCGCGCTCAGGGTGACGGCGGCCTGGACCACTCGGCCCTGCTCCGCGCCGTCGAGCGCCTCTCCGGCCGGCAGGTCTGACCCAGATTTCCGGTCGGCGGCGGCGCTGACAACTGTCCTGTCGCGCCCAGGCGCCGCCGCCGACCGGAACACCACCCTTCATCTTCAACAAACTGTTGACGTGATGTTCGAGGCGAATTTACGCTCCTCGCACCGTCTGCAGAGCTCCCGTACGGAAGGTCACGATGTCGAAGCGCGTGCTTACGACCGAGTCCGGCGCACCTGTCGCCGACAACCAGAACTCCGCCACCGCCGGCGTCGGTGGCCCCATCCTGCTGCAGGACCAGCACCTGCTGGAGAAGCTCGCGCGCTTCAACCGTGAGCGCATCCCGGAGCGCGTGGTCCACGCCCGTGGCTCCGGCGCGTACGGCTACTTCGAGGTGACCGACGACGTCACCGGCTTCACGAAGGCCGCCTTCCTCTCCGAGGTCGGCAAGCGGACCGAGACGTTCATCCGCTTCTCGACCGTCGCCGACTCGCTTGGCGGCGCGGACGCCGTCCGCGACCCGCGCGGCTTCGCGCTGAAGTTCTACACCGAAGAGGGCAACTACGACCTCGTCGGCAACAACACCCCGGTGTTCTTCATCAAGGACCCGATCAAGTTCCCCGACTTCATCCACTCCCAGAAGCGCGACCCGTTCACGGGCAAGCAGGAGCCGGACAACGTCTGGGACTTCTGGGCGCACGCCCCCGAGGCGACGCACCAGATCACGTGGCTGATGGGCGACCGCGGCATCCCCGCCTCGTACCGCCACATGAACGGCTACGGCTCCCACACCTACCAGTGGACCAACGAGGCGGGCGAGGCCTTCTTCGTCAAGTACCACTTCAAGACGAACCAGGGCATCCGCTCGCTCTCCGCCGAGCAGGCCGCCGAGGTCGTCGGCAAGGACGCCAACTCGCACCAGACCGACCTGCTGCAGGCCATCGAGCGCGGGGTGAACCCCTCCTGGACCCTGTACGTCCAGGTCATGCCGGCCGCCGAGGCCGTGGACTACCGCTTCAACCCGTTCGACCTCACCAAGGTGTGGCCGCACGCGGACTACCCGCTGCAGCGCGTGGGCCGGCTGGTCCTCGACCGCAACCCGGACAACGTCTTCGCCGAGGTCGAGCAGGCCGCGTTCTCCCCGAACAACTTCGTGCCGGGTATCGGTCCCTCCCCGGACAAGATGCTCCAGGGCCGCCTCTTCGCCTACGCCGACGCCCACCGCTACCGCCTCGGTGTCAACCACACCCAGCTGCCGGTGAACGCGCCGAAGGCGACCGTGGCCGAGAACTACGGCCGCGACGGCTTCATGGCCACCCGCAACGGCTCGCGCACGGACAAGAACTACGAGCCCAACTCGTACCAGGGCCCGGCCCAGACGGACGCGGCGCTCTCCGCCCCGCTCGCCATCCACGGCTGGACCGGCACGCACGAGGCGCCGCAGCACACCAAGGACGACGACTTCTTCCAGGCCGGGGAGCTCTACCGCCTGATGTCCGAGGACGAGAAGAACCGTCTGGTCGCCAACATCGCCGGCGGCCTGTCCCAGGTGTCCCGCGAGGACGTCATCGAGAAGAACCTCGCGCACTTCGCCGCGGCCGACCCGGAGTACGGCAAGCGCGTGGAGGAGGCGGTCCGCGCCCTGCGCGAGGACTGATCCCACGCGGTACCAGACCGCGTGCGGCGGATGACGGGAGGTCAGCCGCCGCACGCCGTCCGGACCGGCGGCCCGGATGAGGGGTGGCCGACGGTACGGACAGCGTGAGGACCGCGGCGGCGAGTGAGCCAGTGCGGTGGTAAGGACGTCCGGATCCTCTTCTTGACCTGAAAGAAGAGGCTGTCCGGGACGCCCGTCACCGCCGCCGCGGTCCCCGACGCCCCTTCGGGGGCACGCACCCCCATGACTCCGCCCGGCGGCGCGAACGTCCTGTCGCGCCAGCCTCGCACCGTCGGGCGGGCTTCAGACGAGAGCGCGGAACCAGGTTTACGGTCCCTGGTTCCGCGCTCTTTCGCGTGTGCGGCGCGATGCGGCAGCGTACGGCCGCCCCCGCCGGTGTACGGCCGTCAGCGCATCGTTTCTGCGGTGAAGATCGACACCCTCACGGGCGAACGCCCCCGCGATTCGTCCGCGCGCGCCCCGCCCGCGCGGCTATCCACTGCCTCATGATCAAGAACCTGATGCGCGGCCTCACCCCGCTCGCCCTGATCCTCTCCCCGCTCGCCGTCCCCTCCCCCGCCCTCTCCGCGAGCGTCGGGCTGCTCCCCGACGCGCTCGGCGAACTCGACGTGACCACCGAGGACGCGGCCGGCTTCCGGACGTCCGCCTTCCGGCACTGGAACCGCGGGCTCGATCCCGCCGACGGCTGCGACACCCGTGGCGAAGTCCTCCTGGAGGAGGCCGTCGACGCCCCGAAGGCGGGCGCGGGCTGCACGCTCACGGGCGGCAGGTGGACCTCGTACTACGACGGTCAGAGCGTCACCGACCCCGCCGCGCTCCGCGTCGACCACATCGTCCCGCTGGGCGAGGCATGGGAGTCGGGCGCGTCGGGGTGGAGCGCGGCGCGCCGGGAGAAGTACGCCAACGACCAGGGGGCTGCCGCCACGCTCGTCGCGGTGACCGCCCGCAGTCAGAAGGACAAGGCCGGCCGGGACCCCGCCGAATGGATCCCCTCGGCGTCCAGCCAGTACTGCCGTTACGCCGCCGAGTGGGTGGGCACCAAGCTGCGGTGGGGCCTGTCCGCGGACAAGGACGAGGTCGAGGCGCTCAAGCTGCTGGCCGACGGGCCGTGCGAGGACACGGTCGTGGTGAGGTCGCCGGCCCCGCGGTGACGTGCGGCTGCCGGGGTAGGCCCCAGGAGTCGTGGGCCGCGGGCATGCCGAAGGACCGCGCGCCGTGGTGAGATGCCGCGCGGTCGGCTCGGTCGTGCGAAGTTCCGGGGTGTCCCGGCGGTGTGGCGGCGGTGTGGCGGCGGTGTTCCGGGGCTCCGGACACGCCGCGGCCCCCGCCCCGGTGCTCGCGGGGCGGGGGCCGTCCGGGCACCCCAGGGGTGGATCAGACCGTGAGGGCCTTGATCGCGGTCGGCGCGTGGCCGGGCTCGGTCGCGAGCTCCTCGAACTCGGTGACGTCGCTCATGTCGACCGTCTTGCTCATCGCGATGTTGGTGACCCGCTCCAGGATGGCCTCGACGACGACCGGGACCTGGTGCTCGACGGCCAGCTTCTTGGCCTCCTCGAACGCCTCGCCCAGCTTCTCCGGGTCGGTGACCCGGATCGCCTTGACGCCCAGGCCCTCGGCGACCTTGACGTGGTCGACGCCGTAGACGCCGATCTCCGGGGTGTTGATGTTCTCGAATTCGAGGTTGACCTCGAAGTTGATGCCCAGGCCGCCCTGCGCCTGACGGATCAGGCCCAGGTAGGCGTTGTTCACCAGGACGTGGACGTAGGGGACCTTGTGCTGGGCGGCGACCGCCAGCTCCTCGATCATGAACTGGAAGTCGTAGTCGCCGGAGAGCGCGACGATCGGGGTCTCCGGGTCCGCGGTGGCGGCACCGATGGCGGCCGGGATGGTCCAGCCGAGCGGGCCCGCCTGGCCGCAGTTGATCCAGTGGCGCGGCTTGTAGACGTGGAGGAACTGCGCGGCGGCGATCTGGGAGAGGCCGATGGTGGTGACGTAGCGGGTCTCCGGGCCGAACGCCTTGTTCATCTCCTCGTAGACGCGCTGCGGCTTGATCGGGATGTTCTCGAAGTGCGTACGGCGCTGCAGCGTGGCCTTGCGCTCCTGCGCGGAGGCCGCCCAGGCGCCGAAGTCGGGCAGCCTGCCCGCGGCCTTGAGCTCCTTGGCGATCTCGATGAAGAGCTCCAGGGCGACCTTGGCGTCGGAGGCGATGCCGTAGTCCGGGGCGAAGATCTTGCCGAGCTGGGTGGGCTCGATGTCGACGTGGACGAAGGTGCGCCCCTTGGTGTACGCCTCCATGTTGTAGCCCGTGTGGCGGTTGGCCCAGCGGTTTCCGATACCGAGGACGAAGTCCGACTCCAGGAACGTCGCGTTGCCGTAGCGGTGCGCCGTCTGCACGCCGACCATGCCGGCGGCCAGCTCGTGGTCGTCCGGGATGGTGCCCCAGCCCATCAGGGTGGAGATGACGGGGATGTTGGTCAGCTCGGCGAACTCGACCAGCAGGTCGGAGGCGTCGGCGTTGATGATGCCGCCGCCGGCGACGATCAGCGGGCGCTCGGACTCCAGCAGGAGGTTCAGGGCCTTCGCTGCCTGGGCCCGGGTCGCGGACGGCTTGTAGACCGGCAGCGGCTCGTAGGTCTCCGGGTCGAACTCGATCTCGGTCAGCTGGACGTCGATCGGCAGGTCGATGAGGACCGGGCCGGGACGGCCGGAGCGCATCAGGTGGAAGGCCTGCTGGAAGACGCCCGGGACCTGGGCGGCCTCGAGGACCGTGGTGGCGGCCTTGGTGACCGGCTTGGCGATCGAGGCGATGTCGACGGCCTGGAAGTCCTCCTTGTGGAGCTTCGAGACCGGGGCCTGGCCGGTGATGCACAGGATCGGGATCGAGTCGGCGATCGCGGAGTACAGGCCGGTGATCATGTCGGTGCCGGCGGGGCCGGAGGTACCGATGCAGACACCGATGTTGCCGGCCTTGGCGCGGGTGAAGCCCTCGGCCATGTGCGAGGCCCCCTCGACGTGGCGGGCGAGGGTGTGGCTGATGCCGCCGACGTTCTTGAGCTCGCGGTAGAAGGGGTTGATCGCCGCGCCGGGCACGCCGAACGCGTTGGTGACGCCTTCGCGCTTGAGGATCTCAACGGCCGCTGCGGCGGCGGTCATACGAGGCATGGGAGGGCTCCTGCTTCGACCAGGCGGAACCAAGCTCCTCGGCTCGACGAGCTTGTTTCCGTAATGCGGAAGTATTGTTCTGCTATACGGAAGCAATGTAGGTCGAGGGGCGGAGAGCCGTCAAGGGAGCCGGAGCGGCCGATGGCCGAACTCCCTCCCCCGGACGGCCGGATTGGTGGACGATGGGGTCGGACGACAGGGGGTTCGGTGTGGGTGTGGGTGAGTCGGTACCGGTGCGCTGTCCGGAATGCCTCTGTACGCAGAGTTACGCGCCACCGGTCTATCCGTGTGTCTGCGGCACTCCGGTCGAGCCGCCGGTGATCGCGGGGGCGACGGCGGAGCCGATCACGCACCGCAACTGGACGGACGAGTGGGTCCTGGTCCGGTGCACGGCGTGCGGCCGCGAGGACGAATGGCCCCATCCGGAGCTGGGCTGCGCGTGCGGCACGGTGCTGCGGGTGCCCGTCCGTCCCCCGGACGCGATCCGGCCGGCCGGCGACGGCCTCGGGAACGCCGCCGGCCGTGCGGGCGGCGGCTACGACGGCCTGAAGGACGCCTTCCGTGACGCGCTGCGGGGCGAGGGCGTCGGGTCGACGGCCCGGCCGGAGCACGGGGGCCGCCGGGACGACGACGGCCCTGCGCGGACGGACGGCGGGAGCGGCACGGGCGTACGCCCCGATGCCGGGCCGCGCGCCGCCGGCCGGGACGACGACGGCCACGACGGCCACGTCCAGGCGGACGGCCGGAGCGGCGCGGGGGTGCTGCCCGAGGCGGGCCCGCAGGTCGGCGGGCGGGACGGGGTGACCACGGCCGCGCGGGGCGGGAGCGGTGACGTCCGGCTCGGCGGCGGGATCCCGGCGGACGGCCAGGGCGGTGCGGGCCGCCGGATCGACGGCTGGGACGGTGCGGACGCGCCACCGGCCCAGGAGTCGCCGCTCCCCGCCGCGCACGGCGACGCGCCGCTCGCCGGCTGGGACGGCACCGCCGGTCAGGGCCCGGGTCCACGGATCGTGCCGATGGTCGCGGGCGGGCGGGACGTGTTCCGGCCGGTCACCATCCGCACGGCGCGCGACGCCGTCGCCGCGTCGGCCGGGTATCTGCGGTGGCTGGGATTCCGGGACGTGGTCCAGCCCGAGGAGCGGTCCGTCTCGGGCGTCGACCTCCGGGGACCGGGCCTGGTCGCCCAGGTCGACCCCAGCACCCGGCCGTCCACGCTCCGCGCCGTCGAGTGCCTCTGGCTCAACGGCCTCAGCAACGCCGCCGTGAGCGTCTTCTTCTCCCTCGCGGGCTACACCCCCGAGGCACGCTCCCGCGCCGACGGCCTCGGCGTCCCGCTCTTCGTCCTCGACCTGACCGGGACACCGCAGGCCGTCAACTCGCACGCCGAGGAGCTGATCTCCGCCACCGCCCACTGACCCGGAGACCCGGTCGGCGCGCGGGCCGGTGACGCGCGGCGCGCCGGCCGGGTCACCCGGGGAAGGCCAGCCGGTACGTCGCCGCCTTCATCGCCGAGGCCACCGCGTCGGTGATCGGCCCGGTGGCCGCCGGGCCGGGGCGGCCCCGGCACGGGTGACGGACGGCGTCCAGCAGCTCCGCGAGGACCTGCCCGCGCCACCCCTCGACCTGCCGCCCCTGGCCCCGGTCCCGTGCGCCCGCGGGTACGTACTCCCGTACCGGCACCACGCCCATCACCCGCCGCCGCACCGGCACCAGCAGCCCTCCGGCCACCAGGTCGCACCGCGTGGCGTCGAGGAGCTCGGCGCCGAGCCGTTCGACCCATGCCCGGGGGCCGCGGGCCCGTTCCGCGAGCAGCAGGCGTTCGAGCGTCAGGTCCACCGCCCGGTCGGGGCAGCGCTCCGCGCCGCAGACGAGGATCCCGGCGGGCGCCGCGGTGATCCTTCCCGTCAGGGCCAGCTCATGCAGCGCCGCGCCCGCCGTGGCGTAGCCCAGCTCCGTCCTCCGCAGCGGTGACCGCAGGCTGTCGTGGCTCGCCCGCAGCACCAGCTCCGCCGGCAGCGACCGCACGGCCCCTCAGACCCCGAGCCGCTGCTTGACGTCGGCGAAGAAGGGGATGTGGCGGTAGTCCCCGGCCTCCTCGTCGTAGTCGGTGTACCGGTTCGTGAAGTCCAGGAGCCCGGTCTTCACCTCGGCGACCGACGCGGTGTGGATCCGCCGCTCGACGGCCTGGATCTCGCCCAGGAAGCCCGCGAGGACGTCGGGCAGCTCGGGTCGGAGATGGATCTTCTCGTCGCGCAGGGCGATCCCGCCGTGCCGCGAGAGGTAGTTGAAGAGCAGCTGGGAGGCGACGGCGTCGTAGTTGGGCCGGGGGATGCCCTCCACCGCGTACCGCAGCAGCCGCTCGGCGAGCATGTACTCGTACGCCCGACGGGCCTCCTCCGCCGGGAGTTCGGGGTCGTTCAGGCACACCAGCATCGAGGAGACGTCGACCCGCAGCTCCTCGAGACCGGCGAGGGGCTTCAGCTTCTTCGCGTGGAGGTAGTCCGGTATCGGCATGTCGCCCTGCCGGTGGTGGTACTCGTGCAGCCGCACCCACCAGGACGACGCCGCCTCGACGAGGTCGTCGTCGGCACCCTGGACGAGCGGGAAGCTGCCCGGTGCCATCACCTCGTCGATCATCCTCCGCGTGACGCGGTTGTGCCGTTCCACGAACTTGTCGATGAAGTAGAAGATGAGGTCGTCGGGGTCCTGCCGGCCGTCGATGTGGTTCTCCGGGAACAGCGCGACGACCACCCGGGATTCGAAGCCGTCCGAGCACGCGGTGATGTTCACCGGCATGGTGTTGCTGCCGTAGCGCCGGGCCAGATGGGGATGGGTCGGCAGCGTCTCGTAGGTGAGGTAGTCGAGGGAGAGGCGCGGGAAGTAGGAGGCGTTGAAGAGCGAGAAGAGGTGCCGGTCCCGCTCGATGTTGATGTGCTCCTTGGTGCGGCTCAGCCGCCGCTCCGGCAGGCCCTCGCGCAGGTCCTCACGGAGGTCGTCCATGAAGGCCTGTGCGGCCGGCTGGTGGCGCAGGTGCTCGGTCTCCTCCAGGTGGCGCAGGAGTTCGGCGAGGAACGCGGGGCTGGTGACGTCCGTTCCCGGGGCGATCCGGCGGCGTATCTCGTTGACCTCGTCGATGACCGGCTTGATCTCGTTCGACACCGCTACCACCGCTACCGCCTCGCCTTCGTCGTGGGATGGTTCTGCCGTTTCCAGTACTCGAGGCCGCCGATCATCTCCTTGACCCGGAAACCGGCCGCCGCGAGTGTCGCGGCGGCCCTGGAGCCCGCGTTGCAGGCGGGGCCCCAGCCGTAGGTGACGTAGACCGGCTCGGGGTCGAGCCCGCGCAGAACGGCGTCCGTGAGGTCGGCGTGGGGCAGGCCGAGGGCGCCGGGCAGGCACTCCTCCTCGTACGCGGCCGTCGCCCGCGCGTCGACGAGGACGAAACCCGTCACCCCCGCCGTCAGGTCGTGGTGGACGTCGTAGGGGTCGGTCTCACAGGCCAGCCGCGCCGTGAGGAAGTAGCCGAGCGCCGTCTCCGGGGCGGCGGCGGGAATGCCCAGGACGCGCGAGCCGGGCACCTCGGGACCGGGAACTCGGGAAGGGGAGTCCCCGCCCGCCGCCTCGGCGTCACCGCTCCGGACCGCCTGGGGCCGTGTTCTGCGTGGTGTTCTCATCCGCGTTCCCGTTCTCCGCAATCCAGCTCTCGATGAGGAATTTGCCGATGGAGTCCGGCCGGTAGCCGTGGCCGGCCTCGATGTGCTCGCGCAGTTCGGCGGGGGTGAACCAGCGGGTCTCGACCAGCTCCTCGCCGTCGGCGGCCGTCTCGTCCGAGACGGCCTCGGCGCGGAAGGCGACCATCAGCCCGGCCGGGAACGGCCATGCCTGGGAGCCTTGGTAGACGACGTCCTTGACCACCGCGCCGGCCTCCTCGAAGACCTCGCGACGGACGGCGTCCTCCAGGCTCTCGCCGATCTCGACGAATCCGGCGAGGGTGGTGAAGGCCTCCGGTCCGGAGCCGGCGTGCCGTCCCAGGAGGCACCGCCGGGGCTCCCCGGCCCCCTCCACCAGGACGATCACCGCGGGCTCGATCCGCGGGAAGAGGAGCTTGCCGCAGTCCCGGCAGACCCGCACGTGTCCCCCGTCGCGGCCGTCGGTCGGCCCGCCGCAGGCGCCGCAGAACCGCTGTTCGCGGATCCAGTGCGTGATGCCCCTGGCGTAGGCGAACAGACCCGCCTCCGCCGTCCCGATGGTCGACACGAGGGCGCGCACGTCCTGGACGGCGTCCGCGCCCGCCAGGGTGAGCGCCTCCTCCCGGGGCAGGCCGGACAGGTCGGCCGCGAGGATCGCGGTCTCGCCGTCCATGCCCAGGAACACCGGCTCGGGGGCCGCGTCGAGGAGCGCGCGGGCCTCGACCGTTCCGAGGGTGACCGGCGCGCCGCCCCGCACGAGGCACTGGTCGCGCCAGAGCGGGACGATCCGGGTGCCGGGCCGGGCGGCGAGGCCCGTGATCCACGCGGCGTCGGTGCGTCGGCCGCCGGCCCGGTCGATGTCGAGCCCGGTGTAGTGCACGGAGGTTCTCCTGTCGTTCCTCGCCCCGCCGAGGGCCGGGGCTGGGGGTGGGTGGCTCACCCCTGGCCGCCCGCCGTGGCGGGATCCGGCTCGCGGGCACGGTCCGCGAGGGACGCGCCGAGCGCGGCGAAGGCGGCGGCCAGATCGTCCGGACAGTCGTCCAGGAGGCCGGCGACAGCGTCCCACACCACTCGCGCGGCCCTGACCAGCAGACGGTCCTGCGGGGGCGTCAGGAAGTGCTGGAATCCGAGCATCTCCAGCGGGGCGGACATCTGGACCAGGACGTGGTCCGGGGTCTCGATGAGCCACCCGTCGAACCGCTCCGATTCGACAATGCGTTTCACCGCGGAGCGGACCGATGCGATGTCGACGGAGTCGTGGCGTCGTCTGCGGAGCACGGTCAGTCCTCGTAGCGGATGGGCTCGTAGGAGGCGAGCCGTTCGAAGTCGCGGTAGAGGGTGGCGTAGTCGTGGTTGCGGACGAGGAACGTGCCGCCGTTGTCGATGAGGGAGGCGCCCTGCCTGATCTCCTCGCCGACCCGGACCTTCCACTTCATCTCGACCTCGCTCTCCACGTCCGGGGCGACCAGTTCGGCGACGATCCCGGGCCGCTTGGGCATGACCGCGTCGAAGCAGTACATCTGCTCCTGGTCCCAGGGGTGGCTCGCCAGTCCGGCCTCGATCTCGAAGGCCAGGTTGAGGAGCGCGACGGCGTAGTTCTGCTGCATGGCGGCGAGCCCGGCGAGCCCCTTGAAGCGGGCGCCGACCTCCAGGAAGACCAGTTCGTCGTCCTTGGTGTGGAACAGCTCCAGGTGGGAGGCGCCGTCGAGCCTGCCGAGCGCGTCGAGGACCGTCTCGGCGAAGCGGATCATGCGGGGGACGCGCGGGTCGGAGTCGATCAGGTTGATGTCGGCGTTGACCCGGCCGCGTTGCACCTCGGTGGAGTTGACCAGGTACTCCGTCACTCCGCCGAAGACGGTCCGCCCGTCCTGGACCACGAGGTTGACGCTGAACATGGTGCCGTCGATGTGCTCCTCGTACTCGTAGCTGCGTCCGAGGTCGCGCGGCAGGGCCAGGAACTCCTCCGCCGTGAAGACCTTGTACACCCCGTCGGCGGAGGCGGCGTCGACCGGCTTGAGGACGAACGGCATGCCGACGTCGGCGACGATACGGTCCAGGCAGACCGCCGGATCGTCCTGGAAGGCCCGCTGGTCGAAGCGCCCGAAGCGGGGCACGCGCAGGCCGGTTCCGGCCAGTTTCTCCTTCATCAGGCACTTGTCGCGGTAGGGCAGCAGCTGCTCGTAGGTGGGCCCGGGGAGCCCGAGCTCCTCCCGCAGTTCGGCCGTCAGCAGCAGGTTGCGCTCGTCGAAGCAGTGCAGGGTCAGCTCGCCGGGGCCGGCTCCGGCGGCCAGCTCCCGGACGATCCTCCGCGTGGCCGCGGGGTCGACGATCGAGGACTCGGTGTACGACGGGTCCTCCAGGCCGCACGGGACGACGTGGATCCGGTGGAAGTAGGCCCGCTCGGCGTCCGAGACGTTGGCGCTGTCCTGCTCGGAGAAGATCCCGACGAAGCGGACCTTCTCCGGCTCGACCAGCAGGTCGTGGCGGAAGACTCCGAAGCCACGCGTCGATATCACTGCGACTGTCCTCATGCGTTCTCTCCGATCGTCTTCGTGGTGTGCGCTCGGCGTTCCAGCACCAGCAGCAGCGGGATCGCCAGCAGGCTCAGCCCGAGCAGGAAGAGCATCGGCAGGACCTCTCCCCTGGCCAGCAGGAACGTGAGCAGACCTGGCGCGGCGACCTCGCCGACGGTCCAGGACAACTGGTAGGTGGCCAGATAGCGGCCGCGGATGTGCGCGGGGGCCATCGACACGCTGAGCGTCTCGACGGCGGGGAACGCGATGACCTCGGCCAGCGTGAAGACGACCATCGCCAGGAGGAGTCCCGCGTAGGTGACGGCGTCGGGCGTCGTGTAGAGGAGCGCGAAGAGGCCGAAGGCGGCCGCGTTGAGCACCGCCGCCAGCATGATGACCCGGGTCATCCGGGACCCTTCGGTCCGCCGGGAGACGAGGGTCTGGGTGAGGGAGACCTGGACGGCGTTGACGACGATCAGGGTGCCGGCGGTCCAGGCGGGCAGGTCCAGCGCGTCGACGATGTAGATCGCGAGCAGCACCTTGATCAGCATCTGCCCGAAGACCAGGGTGGCGTTGACCCCGATGAGCAGGGTGTACGAGACGTCCCGCAGGACGGTGGCGTAACTCGCCCTGGCCTGCTCCACCTGCTCCCCGACGCCGGCGGGTGTCGCGTGCTCGGGAGGCTCCCGGCGTACCGGCTTCCACAGGAACAGCAGGGTGGCGGCCAGGACGTAGCTGACCGCGTTCCCGACCACGATGGCGTGCAGGGCGGTTCCCTCGCCCAGCGTGAAGGCGAAGGCAGCGAGCGCGCCCCCGATGCCCATCGCCGTGTTGCGCAGGGCCGTCATGAAGCCGAACCAGCTGGTGCGCCGGTCCTCCGGCGAGGCCAGCACCACCAGACCGCTGCTGGAGGTCCAGTAGGTGGTGTGGCCCACCTGCACCAGGAAGACGACGACGACGATCTGCCAGACGGAGTGGGCCATGAGGAAGCCGAGGTAGCCGGCGACCGAGACGAGGTTGCCCCAGGCGGCGGTCCGGCGGGCGCTGAAGCGGTCGATCAGCGGCCCCACGACGAGCGACGCGGGCAGGGCTATCAGCCGGGCGACGGTCATCGCGGCGCCGATCGCCGTCACCGAGACCGAGGTCGTCCTGGCGAAGTACACCAGGGTGAACGCCATGATCAGCCCGGTGCCGAGGCTGTCGATGAGGCTCGCGGAGACGAACCTGCCGTTGCCCTTCAGTCGGGGTATGCCGAGTCTCTGCCATACCGTCTCGGGTGCGAGGGTGGTTGCCACTGTCCCGGCTCTCTCTCGTTGGCTCGTGGGGGGCGCGCGGGCTCAGCCCGCGGCGGGGCGGGTGACGACCCGCACCCGGCCGATGAGCGCGTCGATGCGCTCGATGGCGGCCGCGGTGGTGCCGGCGGTGACCAGGACCTGGACGTGGCGGCCGAAGTTGTCGCTCATCGGCTCGATCACGTCACCGGGACGGACGTGGACGTCGACGCCGAACACTCCCTCCTCGGCGCGCAGTTCCTCGACGCCTTCGACGGTCTCGACCGTGCCGGGCTCGCCGTTGACCCACTTGGTGGCGGCGCCGAGGACGGGCCTCGGGCGGTCGGTGAGGGCGGGCAGGACGCGCGTCGGCCAGCCGGAGGCGTACCGCTCGATGTCGAAGCCGTGGGTGACGGCCATGAAGTCCAGGAGCCGGTCGCCGGCCACCCGATCGTGGCCCTCGATGATCCGCGGGCCCTTCGAGGAGAGCTTGATCTCGGTGTGGCCGACGCCGTGCCTCAGCCCCATGGCCGTGAGGAAGCCGACGACGTGGTCCACGATGGTGGACTCGTCCTCGTCGCTCAGGATCGCCGGCAGGGCGTGCCCCATCTCGACGCAGCCGTCGTGGAACTTGTCGGTGATCGAGACGACGATGTGCCGGCCGTCGAAGGAGAAGCTCTCGACGCTGTACTCGACCCCGTCGATGTACTCCTCGGCGATGAAGCGGTCCACGGGGTAGAAGGTGGCCATCGGCAGGTCGTCGCGGCCGCGCAGCCCGGTCAGCTCCGCCCACGCCTCGTCCGCCTCCTCCGGGCCGTGGATGACGGCGATGCCCCGGCTCGCCGTGCCGTCCAGCGGCTTGACGATCACCGGGAAGCCGTACCGGCCGGCGAAGTCGCGCACGTCGGCGGCCGAGGAGACCTCGGCGCAGCCCACCGACTCGAAACCGGTGCTGTGCAGCCACTCGCGCATCCGCAGCTTGTCGTGGAAGCGGCGCGCCACCTCGTACGACGTGCCGTCGAAGCCCAGCATGTCGTTGATGCGGCCGGCCAGTTCGGTGGCCTGCTCCACCAGGGTCATGACCGCGGTGAAGCCGTACGCCTCGTGGGCGGCGCGGACGATCGGGCGGGTCACCTCCCAGTCGAGGTAGTCGACGAGCAGCAGCACGTCGGCCGTCTCGGCCTGGCCGGGCAGCAGACGCTCCTTGTGCTGGAGGAAGACGATCCGCAGACCGAGGTCCTTGGCCTTCCGCAGCGCCTCCAGGCGGCCGCCGATGATGAGGATCGTGGCGGGCGCGTCGCCCTCGCCGCTGCCGGGGGCACGGGGGGTGTCGGTGTCCATGGGGGCCGCTCCTTCGCTCGTCATGAGGTCGCCGCCACCGCGGCGCGTCCGTCGGTCGCGGGGCGCCGGCCGGCGCCTTCCGCCTCGTCGTAGAGGGCCTCGACGAGGATCTCCAGGCCCCGCAGCAGGCTGCTGTCCTCCGCGACCAGCGGGGGCAGGATCTTGACCACCTCGCTGTCGCGGCCGCAGGTCTCCACGATCAGTCCGTGGTCGAAGCAGCGGCGGGAGACCTTGGCGCCGGAGATGCCCGTGGCGCTCAGGTCGATGCCCTGGATGAGGCCGCGGCCTCGCAGCCGCGTGGCGAACCGTGCGACGACCTCCCGGCGGAGGAAGTCGGCGACCAGCTCGCCCTTGCGGCGCACCTCCGCGCCGAAGGCCGGGTCGGCGCCGTCCGCCCAGTGGGCGCGGACGGCGGCGGCGGCCGCGACGAACGCGAGCTGGTTGCCGCGGAAGGTGCCGTTGTGCTGGCCCGGCTTCCAGATGTCGTACGCGGGCTTGAGCAGCAGCAGCGCCATCGGCAGCCCGAATCCGCTGATCGACTTGGAGAGGGTGATCAGGTCCGGCTCGATCCCGGCCCGCTCGAAGGAGAAGAAGGAGCCGGTACGGCCGCAGCCGACCTGGATGTCGTCGACGACGAGAAGCACCCGATGGGTGTCGCACCAGCGGCGCAGCCCGGTCAGGAACGTGTCGGGGGCGACGTACACGCCGCCCTCGCACTGGACGGTCTCCAGGAGCACGGCGGCCGGCTTCTCGACCCCGGAGCTGGTGTCGCCCACCAGCCGGTCGAGGAGGTCGAGGCTGTCGAACGGCCCCATCGGGGAGTCCGGGTAGGGCACGTGGGTCACGCCGGACAGCGTCGGGCGCAGGCCCTGCTTGTAGAAGTCGGAGCCGACCGCGGCGAGCGCGCCGGTGCTCATCCCGTGGAAGCCGCCGCCGAAGGCGATGACGTTCGTCCGCCCGGTGACCAGGCGGGCGACCTTGAGCGCCGCCTCCACCGCGTTGGTCCCCGACGGGCTGCAGAACTGCACCTTGTGGTCGAGGCCGCGCGGGGCGAGCACCAGGTCCCGGAAGACCTCCAGGAAGTCCTGCTTGGCGGTGGTCGCCAGGTCGAGGCCGTGGGTCAGCCCGTCCCGCTCCATGTGGTCGATGAGGGCCCGCTTGGCGAAGTGCGGGTTGTGGCCGTAGTTGAGCGCGCCCGCCCCGGCGAGGAAGTCGAGGTAGCGGGTGCCGTCCGCGCTGACCAGGAACTCCCCGCTGGCGGTCTCGAACGTGGCGGGGAAGGACCGCGCGTAGGAGCGGACCGCCGATTCACGGTCCTCGAACACCTCGGCCAGGCCTGGGCCCTGGTTCATGGTTCCCTCTCTGTCGCATGCGGGTGCGGGTGCGGTCACGGCCGCCGTCCGTCGGGCGCGGGCAGGTCCCGGCCGATGTACTCGGAGAAGGCGACGATGTTGTGCGGGTTGTCGCCGAGCCGTACGCCGTTGACGACGACCTCCCGGCGGGCCGCGAGGCCGAGCCGGTGCGCCTCGGCGGCCGTGGGCGCGGTGACGATGAACATGCCGACGGCGTCGAGCTGGTCGGCGCGGCCGCTGAGCCGCTCCCCCGGGCTCTTGGTGGCGCGGGCGGCGATGCTGCCCTCGGGGAACTGGATGGTCCGGAACTCGGTGGTGCCCGGCGGGGGCAGCACCACCATCTCGACGGCGTACCGGGGCGGCCGGGCGGTGAAGCCGAGGTCGGGCGCGATGCCGCACCCGACGTCCACGAGGACGCTCGCGTAGTCGAGCCCGTACGCCTCTCCGATGGAGACGGGGGAGGCGAACCCGGCGGGGCGCGGGTTGAAGTCGATGAGTTCGGCGGTGCCGTCGCCGGCGACCATGAACTCCAGGTGCGTCCCGCCGTGGTGGAAGCCGAGGCACTCGTGGACCGCCCGCGACGTCTCGGCAAGCCGCGACAGGTGGGGGTGGTGGTACGGGGTCTGCATGCCCTGCTCGACGACCGGGTCGGAGGCGAGGACGTAGCGCCCGGTCAGGGTGACGAAGCCGACCTCGCCGCGGTGCACCACGGATTCGACGGAGAGCAGCTCGCCCTCGGCCTTCTCCTCCAGGACGAAGCCGCCGTGCGCCCGGATGTAGTCCCGCATCAGCGGGTTGACGACGTCGGCGGTGCGGACGCGCTCCGCGGCGGCGTGCAGCTCGGCGAGCGTGGAGACCTCGAAGCAGAGCGCGCTGCCCGTGCCGTTCGCGGGCTTGAGGACGGCCGCTCCGACGAACTCCCACTCCTCCCAGGCCAGGGCCTCGTCGAGCGGGACCCCGCGCAGGGCGGAGAGCCCCGCCTCGTACAGCGTCGCGCGGACCCGGGTCTTGTCGAGGATGCCCAGCAGGGTGCCGGGGTCGGTCGTCGGGAGTCCGGCGAGCTGCCGCAGGGTGGCCTGGTGGGGCAGGGTCGGCTCGAACATGCTGTGCGTGCCGGCGATGTCGTACCGGCAGGACAGGTCCTTCAGGACGGTGTCGAGGGCGGGGGTGTCGGCCCAGAAGGCGATCGGGACGAGTTCGTCGACCAGTCCGTCCGGGACGGTGAAAGGGCCCGTGGCGCACAGCGGGTTGTGGTTGAGGGCGACGATGTCGAAGCCGCGCGCCTTCGCCTCCTGCGCGGTGTGGAGCATGGCGTTCATCAGCTCGAAGAGGACGAACGCTCTTCTGCGGGGCATGGCGTTCTCACTTCCCTGTGGGGACGGCGTCGGCGTGCGGCGTGGCGGCCGTGACCGGTTCGGTCCCGATGTCGGTGCGGTAGCGCATGCCGGGGAAGGAGATGCGCTCGATGCGGGCGTAGGCCCGGCGCCGGGCCTGCTCGGGCGTCCGTCCGGCGCCGACGACATGGACGACGCGGCCGCCGGTGGTCCGCGGGACGCCGGACGCGTCGCGGCGGACGCCCGCGCAGAAGACGAGCGTGTCGGCGAGGTCGCCGGGCCCGGCAGGGCCGGCCTCGTCGCCCGCCGCGTGGCCGGCGGTGCGGTCGAGAACGCCGGTGCCGGCGGGGCCTGTGGTGCCGGTGGTGCGGTCGGGACCGGCGGCGGTGCGGGGCCCGTCGAGGCCGTGGACCGGCTGGCCGGTGGCGTACGGGCCGAAGGGCCAGCCCACCAGGGCGTCCGGGTCCGCCGGGTCGAGGCAGCCCTGGACCAGGGCGACGGAGCAGCGGGCGAGCCCGTCGGTGTCGAGCCGGCGGCGGGCGAGGTCGCGGGCGAGGACGGCGCGGCACAGCTCCGTGAAGTCGCCGCGGACGCCGGGCAGGACGACCTCGGCCTCGGAGTCGCCGAACCGGGCGTTGATCTCGATGACGACAGGGCCCCGGGGGGTGAGCATGGCGCCGACGTAGACGAAGCCGGTGAAGTCGAGGCCCTCCGCCCGCAGTCCGCGCACCAGCGGGTCGACCAGCGTGGCCCGCAACTCCTCGCGCAGCGCGGGGCTGTCGTACGGGTGCGGGGCCACGGACCCCATGCCGTCGCAGTTCTTGCCCGCGTCGGCCTCCAGGGTCCGCTTGTAGTCCATGGCCGTCGGGAAGACGAGCGCGCTGTCGCCGTCGAGGAGGGCGAACACCGAGATCTCGCGACCGGTCAGGCGCTCCTCGACGACGAGGCGCAGCCCGGGGCCGGCGCCGCCGCCCCGTTCGGTCCCGGCGGCCCGGTCGGCCTCGGCCGCGAACCGGTCGATCGCGGCGAGGGCCTCGCCCGGGGAGTCGCAGACCACCGAGCCGTCGCCGTCCGGGGTCAGCCCGTCCGTCTTGACGACACAGCGGTACGGCCGTGAGGCGACGTACTCCTTCGCCTTCGCCGCGTCCGTGAACACCTCGAACTCGGCGACCGGGATGCCGTGGTCGCGGCAGAACTCCTTGCCGCGGGTCTTGCTGGACTCCAGGGCGGCCGCGGCCGCCGTGGGGCCGATGACCCGGTGGCCGGCCCGGCGCAGCTCGTCGACGTACCCGAGGGAGAGGGCGTCGATGTGGGAGACGAAGACGAACTCGACGGGGTGGACGGCCAGGTAGGCGAGGGCCGTGCGCGGGTCGTCCAGGGAGACCGAGCCCGCGGACACGATGCGCGGGTGGTCGACGACGTCGCATCCGGGGCCGTAGTGGACGGTCACGTGCGGGTCGGTTCGGGTGAACAGGTCGCAGATCGCGTGGCCGCGTCCGGTGCCGTCCACCACGAGGACCGCGTGGGGTGTCTGGGTCACCGGGTCACCCCGTCCTGGTCGCGGTGAGCGGAGCGGAGGGGGCGGCGGTCCAGTCGCGGACGCTGTTGCCGACGTACACATGGGTGAGCAGGCCGCCCCACGCCTCGAAGTAGCGGTCGGCGTTGCCGGTCGCCAGGTCCTCGTTGCGTATCCACGAGGAGTTCGCCCAGTCGACCTTGGGGCGGACGTGGTGCAGGTCGTGCTGCACGGTGTCGCCGACGAGGATCCACATCCGGTACGGCGCGTAGAGCAGCACCATCCGCAGCCACCAGCCGGTCCAGGCGCCGCAGCGGGCGAGCGGCCCGGCGCCGGCGGTGTCCGGGACGGGCGCGCCGCAGAAGCGGCCGAAGGTGAGCTGGTCGCGCTGCGCCTTCGTCAGCCGTTCGGCGTTGTCGTGCAGCCACCAGCGGTGCTCGCTGAGGGTGTAGAGCAGCGTCTGGTTCTGGAAGAAGAAGGTGGCGGGCAGGAACCAGAAGAGCAGCCAGGGGAGCCACCAGCCGGTGAGCGTGAGGAGGACGGCGGTGCCCGCGAGGTAGGCGTACGCCATGACCATGCGGTAGAGCGGCGACCTGGTGAGGAAGTTGGCGCGGATCCGGCCGGCGAGGAAGCCCCAGTGGTGGGCCGGGGACAGGACGGCCTTGAGCAGATAGCGGCGGAACTCCCGCCGGCTCATGCCGGGGCGGGCGCCGGTGCCCTGGAGGTAGACCGTGTCGCCGTCCTTGAGGGAGCAGGGGAAGGCGTGGTGGGTGAGGTGCTCCTGGCGGTTGCCGTCGTAGGGCGGGCGCCACAGCAGGGTGGTGACGATCTCGCTGACGACGCGGTTCCCGGCGGTGGAGCCGGTGAACATCCGGTGCAGCGTCTGGTGGACGACCACCACGTCCAGGCGGCGCATGCCGCCGGCCGTGGTGGGCCAGGAGAGCAGGACCAGCGGGACGAGGACGTACCAGGGGCCTGCCAGCGCGTACACGCCGAGGGCGATGCCGAAGGCGGTCTGGACGGCGCCGGCGACCAGGGCCAGGGTGGGGCGCCAGAGCACCCGCGGCCGGGACCCGGCCAGCGGCACGCCGGTCACCCAGGTCAGGAAGGGCTGGAGGGCGCGCGGCAGGCCGCGCATCGTCTCGCGCGGCTGTGTCGTCTCACGGGGCGCGGTCCCCCGGGGCTTCGCCTCGGCCGGCGGCGTCGGCTCGGGTGCCCGCGTCGGCTCGTGCTCGTGTGGGGGCATCGACGGCTCCTCGGTGGACGGCCGCATCGCTTCAGCCGGCACTTCGGGGGTCCCGGACGCCGCCGAAGAGGGTGTCGTTGGTCTCGTGGGTCATCGGCTTGGTCAGGTCCTCGGTGCTGGCCAGCGTCATGTTGACGATGGTGCGGCGGCCCTCGCCCCGGATGGGGTGCACGCGGTGCATCGTGGTGTTCGTCTTCACGACGTAGGCGTCGCCCGCCTCCAGCGCGTACGAGCGGACCTGGCTGCTGATGAGGGCGCCGTAGACGTCCGGATTCTCCTTGTCCCAGGAGGTGTGGGGCACGGCCTGGACGAATCCGCCCTCGGTGTAGTGCGGCGCTTCGAGGACCAGGATGATGCCGTAGGTGTAGTCGTCCCAGTGCCAGCCATGGGTGTCGCCCGACTTCCCGAGGCGGCTGATGACGTAGTGCTCGCCCGCGTACGGACAGGAATGCACCTGCTCGCCCACGATTCCGGAGACGAATCCGAGGAGTTCGGAGGAGAAGTAGAACGCGTCGATCAGCGGACCCTCGTCCTTGATGACCGGTTGTCCGACCGTGGTCATACTGCGCGGGGTGTTGTCGGTGATCTCGAAGACGAGATCGTGATTCACCCCGTACCTGTCCATGATGGAACAGGCCTCGTCCTTGATGGGCGCGAAGAGTTCGGGCGGACAGAGCTGCCGGAGCGGGACGATGTGTTCCGATGCGAACTGTTCGCGCAGCGCGGCCCTTGCCCCGTCGTCGAAGTTCTCCGTGAAATGGCGGCCGAGCAGCCCGTTCACCTCGGCTGCCGTGACGCGCAGCGTGCTTCCCTCAGCGGTCATCTGTTTTCCCTCGTGGTGTGGTGTGCGGTGCGGAGCTCTGCGAGCGGAATACCGGGTCAGGGCCCGGATTTCACAGGGGATTTCAGCGGCTCACAGGGTGGCGTCGGCCGGGCGGCGGAACTCGAGGGCGTGGACCGAGAACCGCTCCCCCTCGAATTCGGCGCTGCCGACGGCCCGCTGCGCCTCCAGAATGCCGAGCATGGTCTCCTTGTGTTCGGCGTAGGCCAGCAGCGGAATGTCCATCTCGCACACTTCGAGCGTGCGCCACTCGTATCCGCGCGTTTCGAGATCGGCGATGGTGCGCGGGACGTCGGCCAGCGAGGAGTGCGCCATGATCAGCCGGCCGCCGGGGGCGAGGAGATCGTCCATCCGCGCGACGACCGCGTCGTACAGGGCCCGGCCGTTCCGGCCCGCGACGAGCGCCGTCTCGAGGCCGTTGTCGGTGGCGTAGCTCGGGTCGTGGGGCAGGTGCGGCGGGTTGGTGACGACCAGGTCGAACTTCCTGGGCGGCGTGTACTGCGCCAGGTCGGCGGTGACGCAGGACAGGCGGCCGGTGTCCAGGCCGTTGAGCTCGACGTTGGACCGGGTCTCGGGGGCTGAGGCCGCGTTGATGTCCAGCGCGGTCACGTGCGCGGCGCCGGCGGCGAGCAGCGCGACGGTGTAGAGGCCGGACCCGCAGCCCACGTCGAGCGCGTGCACCCCGTCGAGGTCCAGCGCGTGCTCACCGTCGAGCGCGGCGACCAGGCTGAGCCCGCAGTCGGTGGGGAAGAGCACCTCGGAGGGGTCGCTGACGCCGATGCGGAGCTTTCTGCCGCGGAACTCGAAGATTCCGAAGGACGGTCGCGCGGCCCAGAGGGATCCGTTCTCGCCGATGGGCAGGACACGCTTCCGGGTGAGCACCTTCGTGGGGGCATGGGTCATCTCGGCCGGGACCTTTCGAGTCGTGTGCGGCGGACAGCCGGAATTCACTTGCGCCCGGAAATGGTCCGGACCAAGGCAGGGCTGAGCGGAAATCGGCTAGCCAGAAAAGGGGTGCGCGGGCAGGGCGAAGCGCGACAGAAAAGCTGGGAAAAGGGCACCATGAAGGGCATGGGCATGACACGTCTCAAGGCGCATGAGGGTGTGCGGGAAAAGGGCACACAAAGAACGCCGGACGCGCGGAAGGTCCGTGATCGCAGGGGGTGGGTCGTCTCTCGGGACGACCGTCAGAACACCGCCGACTGGTTCACTTCAGAGGCCACTGCGAAGATCAGTGGAGCCCAGCGGGGGCGAGGAAAGTGCGTGACGTGCTGAACGGGTGGGGGGAACGCCACGAGCGCAAACCCACCCGTTTTCGGGTGTTCATACAACGTACTGCCTCCGGCTGGCGGGTGACCGTAATCGGACCTGCGAGGAAGGGGTGATCCTCTGCGGGGAGTTGAGCAGTATTTCGATGAGTGCGGCCGGGCATGGTGTGCGCGGCACGCACAAGCTAATGATCGGCAATGCCGTACGTCAACCTCCCGCGATCGCCCAATTACGCTACCGGAAAGTTGTGCGGTGGCTGGAATAAATGATTCCGACCTCAGAACAGGTGGATACCACCACATAGTCGCGCGTTACGGGCCATGGGTTCCGGCCATGCGGCGCGTGACGATCAAGCTTCTCGTGGGCACAACTCCCTTGGGGGGTGGGCGTGATGCCGATCGAGATGTGGTGGTTCCTCGCCGCGGCCTGCGGTCAACTGGCCCTGGCGGCCTTTCTGTCGCGAAACCGCAGCCCGCGAGGGGTGGAACTCTCCCCGCAGGCGCTCGCCCTGCTGCGCGGAGGACGGCGGGCCGCCGTCACCGTGGCCCTCGTCGCCCTGCACCAGCGGGGTGCGGTGGCAGCCGGGCGCAAGGGCACCATTCGCGCCAACGGCGGGCCGGGGCAGACCCGCGACCCGGTGCAGCTCGGGGTACACCGCTCCCTCCAACGCGCTGTAGACGTAAGGGCGTTGACCTCCAGGCCGGCGGCGCGCCGGGCCGTCGACGCGCTCCTGTCCGAGCTGGGGCGGGCCGGACTGGTGCGCCCGCCGGGACGGACGCCGGTCGTGCGGGCCCTCCTCGGCTGCGTACCGCTCACGGTCGCCGCGGGGCTGCTGACGGCCAGGCCGTCCGGGTCGGCGCTCGCGCTCACCCTCGGCCTGGGCACCCTGCCGGTCCTCGGCGCGGCCGCCCTGTGCCTGCTCCCGCCCACCTCGCGGGCCGCGCACCGGCTCCTCGCGGGGCTCCGCGAGCGCCACCCGCTGCCCGCGGACCGCGCCGAGGTCACGGACGGAGAGCTGGTCCAGCTGTACGTCGCCCTGTACGGCGACCCCGCGCTCGCCCTCTTCCTCCCCCGTTTCTCCCGCGACGGAGGTCTGCTCGCCCGGGACAGTCCGTGACCGCGCGCGCCATACTTCCCGTATGCGCATCCGAGCGGCCGCGCCGGCCGAGCTCCCGTTGCTCCAGGACATCGAGCGGGCCGCGGGCGAGCCCTTCCGCTCCCTCGGCATGGCGGTCGTCGCCGACGACGAACCCCTCCCCCTGGACGTCCTGGACGCCTACCGGCGGGCCGGCCGCGCCTGGGTGGCGGTCGACGCGGCGGACCTCCCGGTGGGCTATCTGCTCACCGACACCGTGGACGGGGCGGCCCACATCGAACAGGTCTCGGTGCACCCGGCCGCCGCCCGCCGCGGCATCGGACGCTCGCTCATCGAGCACCTGGCGGCCGGGGCGGAGCGGCAGGGCCTGACCGCGCTGACGCTGACGACCTTCACCCAGGTGCCGTGGAACGCCCCGTACTACACGCGCCTGGGCTTCCGCGCCCTCGCCGACACGGACCCCGCCCTCACCGCCGGACTGCGCGCCATCCAGCGGGCCGAGGCGGCACACGGGCTGGCGACCTGGCCGCGGGTGTGCATGCGCCGCGAGCTGAGCACCGCCTCCCACCTCCGGCCCTCGGACGGTTGACGGCGCCGCCTCCCCGAGCGGGCCGGGGCGACGAAGCCCGCTCCGGGAGGCCCCGTCACTCCCCCTCCGCGCCCCCGTCCCCGTACCGCCGGCGCAGTTCGACCTTCCGCACCTTCCCGCTCACCGTCATCGGGAATTCCGCGAGGATCTCCACCCGGCGCGGGATCTTGTAGTGCGCGAGCCGGTCGCGGCAGAAGGCGGTGACGTCCTCCAGGGTGGGCGGGTCCGCCGGGTCGCGGGGGATCACACAGGCGAGGATCTCCTCGCCGTAGCGCTCGTCGGGGACGCCCACCACCTGGACGTCGGCGATCTTCGCGTGGCCGTAGAGGAACTCCTCGATCTCCCTGGGGTACACGTTCTCGCCGCCCCGGATGATCATGTCCTTGATGCGGCCGACGATCCGGACGTACCCGTCCTCCCGCATCAGCGCGAGGTCGCCGGTGTGCATCCAGCGGCCCTCGTCGATCGCCTCCGCGGTCTTCTCGGGCTCGTTCCAGTAACCGAGCATCACGCTGTAGCCCCTGGTGCACAGCTCGCCCGCCGTCCCGCGCGGCACGGTGACGCCGGTGGCCGGGTCGACGATCTTCACCTCGACGTGCGGCATGACCCGGCCCACGGTCCCCGTCCGGCGCTCCAGGTCGTCGTCGCGGCGGGTCTGGGTGGAGACGGGCGAGGTCTCGGTCATGCCGTAACAGATCGACACCTCCGCCATGTTCATCTCCGCCACGACCCGCTTCATCACCTCCACCGGACAGGGCGAGCCCGCCATGATCCCGGTGCGGAGCGTCGAGAGGTCGTACGTCGTGAAGTCGGGGAGGTTCAGCTCGGCGATGAACATCGTCGGTACGCCGTACAGCGAGGTGCACCGCTCCCGCTCCACCGCGCGCAGGGTGGCGACGGGGTCGAAGGACGGGGCGGGGATGACCAGACAGGCACCGTGCGAGGTGGCCGCGAGGTTTCCCATGACCATGCCGAAGCAGTGGTAGAACGGCACGGGGACGCAGACGCGGTCCCGATCCGTGTAGCCGATCATCTCCCCCACGAAATAGCCGTTGTTGAGGATGTTGTGGTGGGACAGGGTGGCGCCCTTGGGGAACCCCGTCGTGCCCGAGGTGTACTGGATGTTGACCGGCTCGTCGCAGGACAGCTCCGCCGGCCGCCGGTCCCCCGCCGGCCGGGCGAGCAGCGTGTCCCAGCTCGGGTCCCCGAAGTAGACGGCCTCGCGCAGCTCCGGACACCGGGCACGCACCTGCTCGACCATCGCGCGGTAGTCGCTCGTCCTGTGGCTCACCGAGGCGAAGAGCAGCGAGATCCCGGCCTGTCGGAGGACGTACGCCAACTCGTCCGCGCGATAAGCCGGGTTGATGTTCACCATGACGGCGCCGATGCGGGCCGTCGCGTACTGCACGAGCACCCACTCGGCGCAGTTCACCGCCCAGATCCCCACCCGGTCGCCCTTGGCGACCCCACTGCCGAGCAGCGCGTCCGCCAGCCGCTCCACGTCCGCGCCGAGCTCGGCGTACGTCCAGCGGCGGCCGGTGGGGACGTCGACCAGCGCCTCCCGGTCCGGCCAGGCGGCGACGGTCCGGTCCAGGTTGGCACCGATGGTGTCACCGAGCAGCTCGGTGGTGCTCGCCCCGTGGGCGTACGACAGGCTCCGCGTCCCCGACGGGCTCATGCCGCGTCCCCCTCGGTGAACTCGGTGCCCTCGCCCTTCGCCGTACGCTCGCGCAGCTCGATCCGGCGGATCTTGCCCGACACGGTCTTCGGCAGCTCGGCGAACTCGATGCGCCGCACCCGCTTGTACGGGGCGAGGACGGCGCGGGAGTGGGCGAAGAGCGCCTTCGCCGTCTCGGCGTCCGGAGCCCAGCCCTCGGCGAGGACGACGTAGGCCTTGGGGACCGCGAGCCTCAGCGGGTCGGGGGCCGGGACGACCGCCGCCTCGACGACCGCCTCGTGCTCCAGGAGGGCGCTCTCCAGCTCGAACGGGGAGATCTTGTAGTCACTGGCCTTGAAGACGTCGTCGGCGCGCCCGACATAGGTGAAGTACCCCTCCGCGTCCCGCGATCCGATGTCCCCGGTGCGGTAGAAGCCGCCCGCCATCGCCTCCGCCGTGCGCTCCGGGTCGCCGTGGTAGCCCGTCATCAGTCCCACCGGGTCGTTGGAGAGGTCGAGGCAGATCTCCCCCTCGTCCACGTCCGGGCGCCCGCTGACCGGGTCGACGAGCGTGACCCGGAAACCGGGGCTCGGCCGGCCCATGGAGCCCTCCTTGAGCCGCTGGCCCGGACTGTTGGACACCTGGACGGCGGTCTCCGTCTGACCGAAGCCGTCCCGGATGGTGACGCTCCAGGCCCGGCGGACGGCCTCGATGACCTCCGGGTTGAGCGGCTCGCCGGCGGCGACGACCTCACGCGGAGGGCGCGTGAGCTGCGTCAGGTCGGCCTGGATCAGCATCCGCCAGACGGTGGGCGGCGCGCAGAAGCTGGTCACCCCGTTCCGGTCCATCTCGGCCAGGAGCCGGGCCGGGTCGAAGCGGGTGTAGTTGTGGAGGAAGACGGTCGCCTCGGCGTTCCACGGCGCGAAGAGGTTCGACCAGGCGTGCTTGGCCCAGCCGGGCGAGGAGATGTTCAGATGCACGTCACCGGGCCTGAGACCGATCCAGAACATGGTGGCGAGATGGCCCACCGGATACGAGGTGTGGGTGTGCTCCACGAGTTTGGGGCGGGCGGTCGTACCGGAGGTGAAGTAGAGCATCAGCGGGTCGTCGGCGAGCGTCTCGCCCTCGGGCTCGAACGTCCCCGAGGCGTCGTACGCCCGCTCGTAGCGGAGCCAGCCGCCGTCGGGGCCGCGCCGGTCACCACCGTCGGGGCCCGCCTGCCCGTCGCCGGCGCCGACGACGACGCGGGTGTAGTCCCCCGGCACGTCGTCGAACTTGGCCGTGTCCTCGGCGCGGGCGATCACGTGCCGGGCGCGGCCGCGCTCGACCCGGTCGCGCAGGTCGGCGGGGCCGAGGAGAGGGGTCGCCGGGATGACGACGGCGCGCAGCTTCATGGCGGCGAGGGCCGTCTCCCACAGCTCGGCCTGGTTGCCGAGCATGACGATGATCCGGTCGCCGGCGCGCACGCCCTGCGCGCGCAGCCAGTTGGCGGCCCGCGCGGAGCGGTCGGACATCTCGGCGAAGCTCAGCTTCGTCTCGGAGCCGTCCTCCTCGACGAGGTGCAGGGCGGTCCTGTCGTTGCCGGCGGCGATGACGTCGAACCATTCGAGGGCCCAGTTGAAACGGTCGGGGCGGGGCCAGGCGAAGCCCTCGTACGCCGTCGCGTAGTCCTCGCGGTGCTCCAGCAGGAAGTCCCGGGCGGCCCGGAACCTCTCCGTCGCGCTGGTGGCCGTCATGTGTCCTCCTCGTTGCGGGACCGGTCACGGACATCGTGTAATCGGTGACCCAGGTCTCACTACCCCCGTTCGGGGGTGAAGGGGTGGTTCCGTGCCCGAGCAGACGCGGCGGACGCACGAGGGGGAGATGCGCGCGGCCCTGCTGCGGCTGCGTCGGACCACCGGGCTGCAGGTGGTCTTCGGCGGTCTGCTCCATGACGGCCGGCGGCTGCGGATCGCCGAGGTGGACGGCGCCGTGACACCGGCCCTGCACGGTCTGTCGATCACCGCCGGGAACGGTCTGGGCGGACGGTGCCTGGCCCTGTCGCGGCCGTGCGCGGTCACGGACTACGCCTCCGCCCGCCACATCACGCACGAGTACGACGTGCCGGTGGCCGCGGAGGGGCTGCGCTCCGTGGTCGCCGTCCCCGTCGTCGTACGGCGGACGGTGCGCGGTGTGCTGTACGGGGCGCTGCGCGAGGCCGTCCCGATCGGCGAGCGCGCCCTCGACGCGGCGGTGGCGGCGGCCCGCGACGTGGAACAGGCGCTGGCGGTACGGGACGAGGCGCCGCGACTCCTTGCCGGCGGCGGCCCGGCCCCGGGGCCCTCCTGGGAGGAGGTGCGGCAGGCGCACGGAGAGCTGCGGGAGCTGGCGCCGCTGATCGGTGACCCCGAGGTGCGGGCGCGGCTCCTCGCGGTGTGCGGGCGCCTGGAGACGGCGCCGGCCGGGCCGGGGCGGCCGACGGGAGTGACGCTGACGCCGCGCGAGACGGACGTGCTGGCGGCGGTGGCCTCGGGGGCGACCAACGCGGCGGTGGCTCACCGCCTCGGGCTGCGCCCGGAGACAGTGAAGGGCTACCTCCGCTCGACGATGCGGAAGCTGGGGGCGCACAACCGGCTGGAGGCGGTGGTCGCGGCGCGGAGGTCGGGGCTGCTGCCCTAGGGACGACCCTGGTCGTGTCCGGGGAGTCTCGCCTGGGGCGCGGCGGTCTTCGGGCGGGCCCCGGTACGTTCCGGACACTCCCTCAGGGGTGTCGTGCCGATCGTGCCGGGGTCGCGGCGGCCGGGCCGCTCTCCCCGGTCCGGCCTGACCGACGAGACATCCCCCGGGAACGCGCGCGGCCGGCCCGCCCGCGTGCGGTCAGGCGGCCACGACCCCGAACCGGATCTCGTACGGAAGCCCTTCCCGCGCCATCACCCCGAGCAGGCGCTCGGCCTCTCCGGTCAGCTCGGCGCGCTGCTCCTTTCCCGGACGGCCGAAGGGCTCGATGGTCATCGTCGTGCGCTCCTTGCCCTCCTCCAGTCGCCACAGCCCGGCGACGAGGCCGTCGAGCAGGAAGACGCAGTACGCCTGGTTCCCCTTCCAGGTGCGGTCCTTCGCCCCGGCGGGCACGAGCCGGGAGCGGTCGGCGTGGGAGAGCAGCAGGTTGTCGAACTCGGGGAGGAAGCGCGCGGGGGCCGGGGTGTCCTCGTCGGGGCGCGGGGCGTCGGGCAGGTCGAAGAGTTCCACGCCGTGCTCGTCGCGGAAGGTGAGGAGCCGGGGGCGCAGGCGCTCGAAGGCGTCCCGGAGCCGGGTGAGGCCGGACCAGGTCTGCATGTCCTTGACGGAGGCGGGACCGAAGGCGGCGAGGTAGCGCAGGACGGTCCCGTCGGGGGCGGGGGCCGGCGCGGCGGTGCGTCCGAGCCAGGTCTCGGCGGTGGTCAGGCAGACCTGTCCGCTTCTGCGCCACAGGCCACGGGGGGTGACCTGGACCAGCGGCAGCAGGCAGCGCGCGGCGATGCCGAGCGCCTGCGGGTCGGCGTTGGGCCACTCCACGAGGAGCGCCTCGCGGATCTCCTTGGGGGTGCGGGGGCGCTCCTCGACGAGGTCGCGGGCGAGGACGGCGAGCCGGTCGAGGTCGACACCGACGAGTCCCTTGCGGAAGAGGGTGAGCTCGCGGTCGCGGGCGGCCTGGACCAAGGGCCGCAGGGTGAGCACGTCCTCGGCGGTGTGGGTGTGGATGGTGGAGCGCATGGTGACGATGCGGGCGGCCTTCCGCGTCTCCATCAGCGTGGAGAGCTCCTCGGGCCGGAAGCCGGAGAGCCGGGCGGCAAGGGCGTAGTACGGCGGCTTGGTGTTCTGCGCCTGCAAGCCGAGCAGGTGCGAGACGGCGTCCTCGGCGGACAGCTCGGCGGGGCTCAGCAGCAACTGCCGCGCGAGCGTGGCGCGGCCGAGGGCGCGGGCGGTGAGAACCGGGGCGTTCGTCGTGGAGGCCATGGTCGGCACGTTACTGGGGCTTGCGGACAGTTACGGTCCGCAAGCCGCGCCGTGGGGGGCGTACGGGGGCCCGTGCCGTCAGAGGTGGGCCGGGCCGTGGAGGGGGACGCGATCCGCCACGCCGGCACGATCCGCCGCGCTCCCACGATCCACCCGGCGGGCGCGATCCGCCGGGCGGGGACGATCCGCCGCACTGCCACGACCCACCCGCCGGGGCCGCGATCCGCCGCGCCGGCACGACCCTCCCCCTATATCCTGCCCGGAAACCCTGGTACGAGCCGATCCCGACCGTGAAGGTGGACCCACGATGCCGGAGCGCCGCCCCCGCGCGGCATGGCGGCGTCAGCCGGAGCCGCCGGCCGCCGCCACTCCCGCGCTTCCTGCCACCGCCGAGGAGGCTCCGGCGGACCGGCCGAGCGTGGTGCAGGGCACGCTGTACCGCGACGGACACCGGGTCGCGTCCCCCGGCTCGCTCGCCGAGACCTTCCGTCAGCTCCGCAAACACCCGGACGGCATGGCCTGGATCGGGCTGCACCGCCCCTCGGAGGCGGAACTCCACTCCCTGGCAGCCGAGTTCGACCTTCACGAGCTGGCGATCGAGGACGCGCTGGAGGCCCACCAGCGGCCGAAGCTGGAGCGGTACGGCGAGACGCTCTTCGTCGTCCTGCGCGCGGCCCGCTACCTCGACGCGCAGGAGGAGGTCGACTTCGGCGAACTGCACGTCTTCGTCGGCCCCGACTTCGTGATCACGGTCCGCCACGGCGCCGCCCCGGACCTCTCGGCGGTGCGCCACCGCATGGAGGAGAACCCCGAACTCCTCGCCCTCGGACCGGAGGCGGTCCTGTACGCCATCCTCGACGCGGTCGTGGACGGTTACGCCCCGGTGGTGGCGGGCGTGCAGAACGACATCGACGAGATCGAGACCGAGGTCTTCGGCGGCGACCCGGCCGTCTCCCGCCGCATCTACGAACTCTCCCGCGAGATGGTCGAGTTCCAGCGCGCGACCCGCCCCCTCGTCGGGATGCTGCACGGGCTGATGGCGGGCTTCGCGAAGTACGGGACGGACGAGGAACTTCAGCGCTACCTCCGCGACGTCGCCGACCACGTGACCCACACCAGCGAGCGCGTGGACGGCTTCCGTCAGGCCCTGACGGAAATCCTCACGGTCAACGCGACCCTGGTCACCCAGCAGCAGAACGCGGAGATGCGCGCCCTGGCGGAGGCGGGTTTCGAGCAGAACGAGGAGATCAAGAAGATCTCCTCGTGGGCGGCGATCCTCTTCGCCCCCACCCTGGTCGGCACGATCTACGGCATGAACTTCGACGCGATGCCGGAACTGGACTGGGCGTTCGGGTACCCCTTCGCGATCCTCCTGATGGCCGTGGTGTGCACGAGCCTGTACTTCGTCTTCAAGCGGCGGGACTGGCTGTAGGAACCGGCCGAGCACTCGGGTGTCCCTGGGGAACGACCACAGTGTCCGTGCCATCAGCCGTCCAGGAGGATGTCGCCGGTCACATCGACGACCAGGGCAACCACGCCGAGGCCGAGGAGGAGAAGCCCCAGGGAAAGGACCACACTCACGCCGGCGACGCGGTGCACGGTCCCGGGGCGAGCCGTCACCCTCGCCGCACTCCTGATGTGGACCTGCCATTCGACGACAGAACATAGGCTGCGCGGAGGTCGTCGTCGCGCAGAGGAGTCCGCATGTCCTCCACCAGCACCGTGCGTGTCCGGGCCGCGGTGATAGCCGGTGTGATCCTGCTCGTCTCCTTCCTGGTCGGCCTCTTCCTCCTCGTGAGCCGTAGCGTGAGCCCCCTCGAGGAGTCCGCTGCCGGCTATCTGGGTCACCTGAGTACGTCGGACGAGGACGCCGCCTGCTCTGCCATGACGCGCATGGCTCAAGCCGAACTCGCCGCCACGTACCGGACCGTGGACTGCCCCGCGGCCGTGCGGGAGTTTCTCGAACCCCTGACTTCCGCCCAGCGGAACGAGCTTGCCCGTACCGACACCCGATACCCCAAAGCCTCAGGACTCACCGGATACGTCGACCTCGGCGGCAACCCACTCGGCCTCACGCGCCTGGTCCTGACGGAGGTCGACGGCACGTGGCTGATCGCCGAACTCGACTGACGACACGCCAGGGGTGCGTTCCCCGAGGCAATCCGCCCGTCCAGGGAACCGTGCGGGTTGCTAAAGCGTGCTCGCGTCAAAAGACGCCATCACACACGCCCACGGGGGACACACCCGCATGACCTTTCCGCCCCAGCAGAACCCCGGTCCGTACGGCCGGCCCGGCCCGTACGCGCAGCAGCCGCCGCAGGGGTACCCGCCCCAGCCGGGATACGGGTACCCGCAGCAGCAGCCGTATCCGCCTCAGCAGCTGATACAGCCGGCTCCTCAGCAGCAGCAGTGGAACGCGCCGCCCGCGCCGCCGGCCCGGAGTGGGGGCAGGAGCGTCTGGAAGATCCTGAAGGGCATCGGCCTCGTGGCCGTGCTCATCATGTGCGCGGTGGGCTACTTCGCGAGCCAGGACGACGCCGATCACGCGGAGGCCGGGGACTGCCTCAGGAACACCGGTTCCACGGTGACACCCGACCTGCAAGTGGTCGAGTGCGGGGGCACCGAGGCGACGTACAAGGTGGTCGAGGTGATCAACGACACCCTCGACACCAGCAGGTGCGAGGGCAAGTCGGACGTCGGCTACCTCGAGCAGACCCGCGGTGGGCGGCGCAGCTCCGGCAAGCAGTTCGTGCTCTGCCTCGACGAGCTGAAGAAGTAGCGGCCGATGGCGGGGAGAAGCCCGGGGCCCGCTGCGGCCCGGGGCTTCTCCCCGCCCGGGAAGCAGACCTCCGTGGTGACCGGTCCGGAACACGACAGCGCGGCGGAAGCGGCGGCCGTGCTCGGCCCCGACGGCGCGTTCGCCTCGTCCTGGCTGTGGGAGAAGACGGTGGCGCCGGTGCCGGCGGGCGCACGGGTCGGCGGGGACCTGGCCCGGCGGATCGCGGCCGGGTGCCGTGCCGTCGGGGCCCCGTACGTCCTGGCGACACGGCTCGCCGACGGCCACGGGGCGCCGTTCCCCACAGAGGCCCGCCCGCGCCGGCGACATAGAACGAATGCTCCCGGAGCTTCAAGACCGTTCAGGAGAGGGCAAGGTCACAGCTGTGCGCACTGCTGCTCCTTTGTTCACCTGACCTAGCATCCGAGCATGACAGTCCTCCCCGACGACGGGCTTGCCCTCGCCGCCGATTTCTCCGACGCGACCCGCGAGCAGTGGCAGGGCCTCGTGGCCGGCGTCCTGCGCAAGTCGGGCAAGGAGGTCTCCGGAGCCGCGGCGGAGGACTTCCTGTCCACCACGCTGGAGGACGGGCTTCGTGTCCGTCCTCTGTACGCGGCCGACGACACCGCGCCCGAGGCCGGTCTTCCTGGTTTCGCGCCGTTCACGCGCGGAAGCCGGGCCGAGGGGAACGCCCCCGGTGGCTGGGATGTCCGCGGGTGCCACACGGCGCCGGACAACGGTGCCGTGCTGTCCGATCTGGAGAACGGCGTCAGCTCGCTCTGGCTGGTCGTCGGCGAGGGCGGCATTGCGGTGTCGTCGCTCGAAGGGGTACTGGACGGTGTCTACCTCGACCTCGCGCCCGTGGTCCTGGACGCGGGGGAGGAGACCGAGGCCGCCGCGGAGGTGTTGCTGCGGCTGTACGGGGAGCGGGGCGTCGCCCCGGAGGCCGTACGCGGCAGTCTGGGTGCGGACCCGCTCGGTTTCGAGGCGCGGACGGGTGAAGCGCTGGACGCGGGGCCGCTGGCCGGTCTGGCCAGGCGGTGCGCCGTGGAGTTCGCGGGGCTGCGGGCGTTCACCGTGGATGCTCTGCCGTTTCACGAGGCCGGGGGTTCGGCGGCACAGGAGCTGGGGTGTTCGCTGGCGACGGGTGTCGCCTATCTGCGGGAGCTGACCGGGGCGGGTCTGAGTGTGGAGCAGGCGTGCGGGCAGGTGGAGTTCCGTTACGCGGCGACGGCTGACCAGTTCCTGACGATCGCGAAGCTGCGGGCGGCGCGCCGGCTGTGGGCGCGGGTGGTGGAGGCGTGCGGGGCGGGCGGCGCCGGTGGGCAGGTGCAGCATGCGGTGACGTCGCCGGTGATGATGACGCGTCGTGATCCGTGGGTGAACATGCTGCGCACGACGGTGGCCACGCTGGCGGCGGGGGTGGGTGGTGCTGACGCGGTGACGGTGTTGCCGTTCGATCACGCGCTGGGGCTGCCGGACGCTTTCGCGCGTCGTATCGCCCGCAACACCTCCTCGATCCTGATCGAGGAGTCGCATCTGTCGCGGGTGATCGATCCGGCGGGTGGTTCCTGGTATGTGGAGCGTTTGACGGACGAACTGGCCCGGGCGGGCTGGGAGTTCTTCCAGGAGGTCGAGCGGGCGGGTGGTCAGCAGGCGGCGCTGCGGTCGGGGATGATCGGTGAGCGGCTGGCGGCGACCTGGTCGGCGCGGGGTGCGAAGCTGGCCACACGGCGTGAGCCGGTGACCGGTGTGAGCGAGTTCCCGCATCTGGCCGAGCGGCCGGTGGTGCGTGAGCCGGCGCCCGCACAGCGTGCGGGCGGGCTGCCCCGGGTCCGCCGCGACGACGCGTTCGAGGCGCTGCGGGCCCGCTCGGACGCCCACCTCGCCGCCACGGGCGCCCGGCCACGGATCCATCTGTCCACCATCGGTCCGGCCGCGGCCTTCACGGCGCGGGCCACGTTCGCCGCCAACTTCTTCCAGGCGGGCGGCATCGAGGCCGTCACCGAAGGCTCTTTCGAGGAGAGCGGGGCGAGCGAGACCTGCCTGTGCTCCAGTGACGCGCTCTACGAGGAGCAGGGCGAGACGCTCGCCGCGCAGGTGCGGGCGGCGGGGGCCGCGCACGTGTTCCTCGCCGGCCGTCCCGGAGCGTATCCGGGTGCCGACTCGTACGTCTTCGCCGGCTGTGACGCTGTGGCCGTGCTCTCCGCCACGCTCGACCGCATGGGAGTGTCTTGATGTCCATCCCCGATTTCTCCGCGATCGAGCTGGGATCCCCGGCCGCCGACGGCTCCACGGAGGCGTGGCGCGCGGCGGTGAAGCAGGCCGGCGGGGGTGAGGACCCTGTGTGGGAGACCCCCGAAGGCATCGCCGTCAAGCCGCTCTACACCGGGCAGGACCTGGAGGGTCTGGACTTCCTGGGCACCTACCCCGGTATGGCACCGTATCTGCGCGGCCCGTACCCGACGATGTACGTCAACCAGCCCTGGACGATCCGGCAGTACGCCGGTTTCTCCACCGCCGAGGAGTCCAACGCCTTCTACCGGCGTAACCTCGCGGCCGGCCAGAAGGGCCTGTCGGTCGCCTTCGACCTGCCCACCCACCGCGGCTACGACAGCGACCACCCGCGGGTGACCGGCGACGTCGGCATGGCCGGCGTGGCCATCGACTCCATCCTCGACATGCGTCAGCTCTTCGACGGCATCCCTCTGGACAGGATGTCGGTGTCGATGACGATGAACGGCGCCGTGCTGCCTATCCTCGCGCTCTACATCGTGGCGGCCGAGGAACAGGGCGTGCCGCCCGAGAAGCTGGCCGGGACCATCCAGAACGACATCCTCAAGGAGTTCATGGTCCGCAACACCTACATCTATCCGCCGAAGCCGTCGATGCGGATCATCTCCGACATCTTCGCGTATACCTCGCAGCGGATGCCGCGCTACAACTCGATCTCCATCTCCGGCTATCACATCCAGGAAGCGGGTGCGACGGCCGACCTGGAGCTGGCCTACACCCTGGCCGACGGGGTGGAGTACCTACGGGCCGGGCGTGCGGCGGGTCTGGACGTCGACGCGTTCGCGCCGCGGCTGTCGTTCTTCTGGGCGATCGGGATGAACTTCTTCATGGAGGTCGCCAAGCTCCGCGCGGCGCGTCTGCTGTGGGCGAAGCTGGTGGGCCAGTTCGACCCGAAGAACGCCAAGTCCCTTTCCCTGCGCACCCATTCACAGACGAGTGGTTGGTCGCTGACCGCGCAGGACGTGTTCAACAACGTGACGCGTACGTGTGTGGAGGCGATGGCCGCCACCCAGGGCCACACCCAGTCACTGCACACCAACGCCCTCGACGAGGCCCTGGCCCTGCCCACCGACTTCTCCGCGCGGATCGCCCGCAACACCCAGCTGCTGCTCCAGCAGGAATCGGGCACCACCCGGGTCATCGACCCGTGGGGCGGCAGCGCCTACGTCGAGAAGCTCACCTACGACCTCGCGCGCCGTGCCTGGCAGCACATCCAGGAGGTCGAGGCCGCCGGCGGTATGGCCCAGGCCATCGACGCCGGCATCCCCAAACTGCGCGTCGAGGAAGCCGCCGCCCGCACCCAGGCCCGGATCGACTCCGGACGCCAGCCCGTCATCGGCGTCAACAAGTACCGGGTGGAGACCGACGAGCAGATCGACGTCCGAGCGGTCGACAACTCCGCCGTCCGCGCCCAGCAGATCGCCAAACTGCGCCGGCTGCGCGCCGAACGCGACGAGAGCGCCTGCCAGGACGCCCTCGACGCCCTGACCCGCGCCGCCGACGGCGAGGGCAACCTGCTCGAACTCGCCGTACACGCCGCCCGCGCGAAAGCGACCGTCGGCGAGATCTCCGACGCCCTGGAGAAGGTCTACGGACGCCACGCCGGCCAGATCCGTACCATCTCGGGCGTGTACCGCAACGAAGCAGGCCAGTCCCCCACCGTGGAACGCACCCGCACCCTGGTCGACGCCTTCGCCGACGCCGAAGGCCGCCGGCCGCGGATCCTGGTCGCCAAGATGGGCCAGGACGGCCACGACCGCGGCCAGAAGGTCATCGCCACCGCCTTCGCCGACCTCGGCTTCGACGTCGACGTCGGCCCGCTGTTCCAGACCCCGGCCGAGGTCGCCCGCCAGGCCGTCGAGGCCGACGTCCACATCGTCGGCGTCTCCTCACTGGCCGCCGGACACCTCACCCTCGTCCCCGCCCTGCGCGAGCAACTGGCCGCCGAGGGACGCGAGGACATCATGATCGTCGTCGGCGGAGTCATCCCCCCACAGGACGTCCCCACCCTCCTGGAGATGGGCGCGGCCGCCGTCTTCCCGCCCGGCACGGTCATCCCGGACGCCGCGTACGACCTGGTGCGCCGACTGTCGGACGGCCTCGGGCACGACCTGTGATCGACGTCGACGCGTACGTGAAGGGTGTTCTCGACGGGAAGCGGGCGGTCATCGCCCGCGCCATCACGCTCGTCGAGTCCACCCGCCCCCAGCACCGGGCGCTCGCCCAGAAGCTCCTGACCGCACTGCTGCCGCACAGCGGCACAGCGCGCCGGATCGGGATCAGCGGTGTCCCGGGGGTCGGCAAGTCGACGTTCATCGACGCGTTCGGCACCATGCTCACCGGCCTGGGCCACCGCGTCGCCGTCCTCGCCGTCGACCCCTCCTCCAGCCGCACCAAAGGCTCGATCCTCGGCGACAAGACCCGCATGGAACGCCTCGCCGTCGACCCCGCCGCCTTCGTCCGCCCCTCCCCCACCGCCGGCACCCTCGGCGGCGTCGCCAAAGCCACCCGCGAATCGATCCTCGTCATGGAGGCAGCCGGCTACGACGTCGTCCTGGTGGAGACCGTCGGCGTCGGCCAGTCCGAGACCGCCGTCGCCGACATGGTCGACTCCTTCCTCCTGCTCACCCTCGCCCGCACCGGCGACCAGCTCCAGGGCATCAAGAAGGGCGTCCTCGAACTCGCCGACATCGTCGCCGTCAACAAGGCCGACGGGCCCCACGAACACGACGCCCGCACCGCCGCACGCGAACTGGCCGGCGCACTACGGCTGATGCAGAACAGGCACCCCGCCTGGACCCCACCCGTGCTCCACTGCAGCGCCCGCGAGTCGACCGGCCTGGACACCCTCTGGGAACGGCTCGAACAACACCACACCCTGCTCCACACCACCGGCAGCCTCGCCGCCCGCCGCCGCGACCAGCAGGTCGACTGGACCTGGACCATGGTCCACGACGAACTCCTCGCCCGCCTCCACGCCGACCCCACCGTCCGCACCCTGGCACCCGACCTCGAACAGCAGCTCAGAAACGGTGAGTTGACGGCGACCCTGGCCGCGGAACGCATCCTGAGGGCCTTCGAGAACACGGACCGGACCGAGGCCGGCGACACCTGACCGGGCCGCCCGCTGACGCGGGCCGTGCCCTGAGTCGCTCCGTTCGACATGTCCGGGGCGTCACGGTCACGGCTCCGGTCGGACGGTCCTCCGGCGGGTCAGGCCGAGGCGGGCGCCGCGGTCAGCCGGTCCAGCGCGCCGGCCTTGGCCTGCGCCACGAGGTCGGCGAACTGCTCCTCGCTCATCTGCACGTGCTGTCCGAAGTCGTCGGTGATGCGCACCCGCTTGTCCTCGGGCGCGTCGGCGTCCACGAAGAGCTGCGGGCAGCCGCAGTCGCACTTCCCGCAGAAGGTCGCGATCGGTTCCGGGCTCGTGTCGGGCATCTGGGGCACCTCGCCGCTCGGGTTTCCGGGTCGTTCCCGTACGCCCCATGGATGCCCAGCCGCGGATCCGTGGCAAACCCCGACGCCCCCCTCTTCACGGGCTCGGCTCGCCTCCGGGGCGCTTGGGGCGGCCGTCGACGGTCGACGTGCTCGGCCCCTCGTTCCTCGGGACCTGTGCGCGTTCTCCCTCTCGACGGCCGCGCCCCTTCGGCTCGCTCGCGGGATCACGGCCCCGGCGGTGGCAATCCGTAACGTTGCGGAGTCACGGTCTTCGCCCGCTCCGGCACAGTGGCACCCCGAAGAGGGGGCCGGACGGCGGCCCCGCGCCGAGAGGAGCCACCGTGCCCACAGCCAACCCGAGCAGAAGCGGTCTGGCCTTGCTCGCCACCGGTGCCGTCGTCGCCGGCGCGCTCGCCCTCGCGCCGTCGGCAAGCGCCGCCGGCGGCTCGTGCTCCGGCGCGGGCCCGACGACGCCGTGGGGGAAACCGACGGTCTACTGCGACACCTATGTGACGGCGAGCGTGCACCAGGGCGACACTCCCTTCGAGGGCGACTCCCGTGAGGTCGGCATCCTGTACGCGGGGCGCAACTGGTTCGTGTGTCAGAGCAAGGGCCGGGACAACCCGGTGATCCAGGGCGCGCAGAACAACTGGTGGCTGACGACCCTGGCCGACGTCGTCACGCGTCCCGGCGCCTCCGGCTGGGGCTCCTTCCCCGCCACCGCGGTGGTGCAGGGCGGGGCCTGGGAGCCCGTCCCCGGCGTGCCCTTCTGCTGACCGCGACCGAGGGCATTCTCCGCGCCCCGACCGTCAATATCTGTGACCGCGGAGTGAGAAATGGAAACAAGGCGCGGTAAGGGTTTCTCACACCCGCGGCCAAGTGGAATTACTCACCGCGCAAGGCCGATGTCGCCGTGCTAGTGTCGATGCCAGTTGCAGTTGTGGTTCCCAAAACCCAAGCGCCCCGACGGCTTTTTCCGCCGCGGGAAGCGCTTTTGTATTTCCGGTCTTTTTTCCGGGCGGGGCAATCATCGCGGCGACGCGGAGTCCGCACAGTGCGCACTCCGGGCACTGCCCCGAAGGAGATTTGACATGGCATCTGGCACCGTGAAGTGGTTCAACGCCGAAAAGGGCTTCGGTTTCATCGAGCAGGACGGCGGCGGCCCCGACGTCTTCGCCCACTACTCGAACATCGCCGCCCAGGGCTTCCGTGAGCTCCAGGAAGGCCAGAAGGTGAACTTCGACATCGCGCAGGGCCAGAAGGGCCCGACGGCCGAGAACATCGTTCCCGCCTGACGCTCGCAGTCGTAAGAGCTGGGGCCCGCACCTTGGGGTGCGGGCCCCAGCTCGTTGCATTCAAGGGTGGTCCGCGCTCGGCGGACGCCCCGTACGGCGGACGTACCGCCCGGCTCCGGACGCACACCCACACCCACTCGGGTCTCCGCTCCGGATCCCCCCTCTGACGCACGGCCCCGTCCGCGTATTCCCGCGACGGTCCCGTCGTTTCTCCTGTCGGCTCGTTCTCGCAATTCTCCGTGCGGCTCATCTGCTGCGGGAATTCCCTGATACGTGCCCGCATCAAGGAAGGTTCCGCATGAACCGCACACGCACGAACAACCGCACGAGCAACCGCACCAACCACTCGAACGACCGGGTCAGCGAGCGCGCGGGCACCCGCTTCCCCCGTACGCGTCCGGCCGGCAACAACCGCCGGCCCGCACCCGTGCGCGGCGAGTTCGCCCTCCCCCGCACGACCACCCCCGCCCTGCCCGCCGTCGAGTCGTTCGCCGACCTGGACATGCCCGGGCAGCTGCTCGCCGCGCTGACCGCCGAAGGGGTGACCGTCCCGTTCCCGATCCAGGGGGCGACACTGCCGAACACCCTCGCGGGCCGTGACGTCCTGGGCCGCGGCAGGACCGGCTCCGGAAAGACCCTCGCCTTCGGCCTGGCGCTGCTCGCCCGTACGGCGGGACAGCGCGCCGAGCCCCGCCAGCCGCTCGCCCTGGTCCTCGTCCCCACCCGCGAGCTGGCACAGCAGGTGACCGACGCGCTGACCCCGTACGCCCGCTCCCTCAGGCTGCGGCTTGCCACGGTCGTCGGCGGGATGTCGATCGGCCGCCAGGCCGGTGCGCTGCGCAGCGGTGCGGAAGTGGTCGTCGCCACCCCGGGCCGGCTCAAGGACCTCATCGACCGCGGTGACTGCCGGCTGAACCAGGTCGCGATCACCGTCCTGGACGAGGCCGACCAGATGGCCGACATGGGCTTCATGCCGCAGGTCACCGCGCTGCTCGACCAGGTGCGTCCCGAGGGGCAGCGGATGCTGTTCTCGGCGACCCTGGACCGCAACGTCGACCTGCTGGTCCGCCGCTACCTCACCGACCCGGTGGTGCACTCGGTGGACCCGTCGGCCGGTGCGGTCACGACGATGGAGCACCACGTGCTGCACGTCCACAGCGCCGACAAGCAGGCCACCACGACGGAGATCGCCGCCCGCGACGGCCGCGTGATCATGTTCCTGGACACCAAGCACGCCGTCGACCGGCTGACCAAGGACCTGCTGGGCAGCGGGGTCCGGGCCGCGGCGCTGCACGGCGGCAAGTCGCAGCCGCAGCGCACCCGCACGCTGGCGCAGTTCAAGACGGGGCACGTCACCGTGCTCGTCGCCACGAACGTCGCCGCCCGCGGGATCCACGTCGACAACCTCGACCTCGTCGTCAACGTGGATCCGCCGACCGACCACAAGGACTACCTGCACCGTGGCGGCCGTACCGCCCGCGCGGGTGAGTCCGGCAGTGTCGTCACCCTCGTCACGCCGAACCAGCGCCGCACCATGGCGCGCCTGATGTCGGACGCGGGGATCCGTCCGCGGATCACCGAGGTCCGCTCCGGTGAGGACGCGCTGCACCGCATCACCGGCGCCCAGGCGCCTTCGGGCGTCCCGGTCGTCATCACGGCGCCGCCGGCCGAGCGTCCCCAGCGGGGCGCCTCCGGACGCCCGCGCCGCCACCGCCCCTCCCAGGCCACGCGCCGCGGCACCCAGCGGCGCCCGGCGCTCGGCCCGGCCGCCTAGGCAGTGGCTCCGGGGCCTCGCCAGGGCCCGTGCCTCGACGCCTCGCCCGCCGCCCGCGCCGCCTTGTCGTCCGGGCCGGCTCGGGCGGCGGGCGACGCGAGCCCGGCACGACGGTGAGACACCCCCTCGGGCGTTCCCGGCCGGCTGGATCCCGCCGGGCCGGTTGGGGCACGTTCCGCCCCGGCGAGCCCGGCCGTTCCCTCTCCGCTTCTCTCCGCAGGAGGCTTTTTGTGACACCGGTTCAGACGCGGCTCCACCCCCTCCCGTACACGGCGCCCCTGCGCACCAGGACGGTGCTCGACGCGATGGGCGAGGCCGGACCGCAGGTCGGTGACGACATGACCGTCGAGGTCGCGCTCTCCGTCATGGCGGGCGCGCGCTCCGGTCACCTGCTCGTCCGCGACGACGACGGCCGGTGCACCGGTCTGCTGACCGAGGCGCAGCTGGTCGCCGTACGGGACGGCTCCGCGTACACGGACCGGGTCCGACTGCGCGAGATCGCCGGGGACCGCGGCCCCTTCGCCTCTCCCCTGGCCACGATGGCCGAAGCCGAGCACTCCATGCGCCGCCGCCGGGTCGGGGCGCTGCCCGTGGTCGACGAGCACGGCTGCGCGCTGGGTGTCCTCACCCTCGCCCCCTGAACCTTCCCCTCCGCGTCGGTCCGCCGGGCCGTCCCCCTCTTCTCCCTGTGAGGCCCCATGCGCTGCGTCATCGCCCGCTTCCCGTTCGACCTGACGAAGAACGACGTCCTGGACGCGATGAAGGGAATCAAGCCCGAGCCGGTCACCGGCGAGTCCGTGACGATCGGCCGCCGTTCCTATCCCGTCAAGCAGGTGGGTGAGGTCATCACCCGGCAGGACCGCCGCGACTTCAGCGCCGGCGAGGTCGTGCGGGCCATGACGGCCCTCGGCTTCACCTGCCGCCTCCGTCCGGAGGAGGCGGCGCCCGCGCCCGTCGGCGGCGCGGTCCAGCGCGCGTCCGTGCTGCTCGGCGCTCCGACCGCCGCCTGACGGACCGGCCGGCGGCGTGAGCCGCACGGCCGGACGAGGATGAGGGCCCGACCGGCGCGCGCCGGTCGGGCCCTCATCGCGTGCCGTCCGATCCCCGTTCCCGGTCCCGGCGGCGGTGGAGTCGTCGGTTCAGTGGTCGGAGTAGCTGAAGTCGCCCATCGTCCACGCACTGACCTCCTCGATCAGGACGCGGTACATCCCGCCCGTCTCCGGGATGCCCACGGTGCCCTGGAGGATGCGGGCGACGTGGAAGTGGAGATAGCGGGGCGGTCCTTCCTTCTCCCTCGAGGTGCTGAAGATTCCGGAGAACTCGCCCAGGCGCTCCGAATCCGTCAGGACCTCCGAGACACGCTGTCTCCACACGGCTTCGGGAGCCAGCCGACCGGTGATGACCGTGCCACCCGTGACCACGGTAAGGGACATCTGGTTGCTCTTTCCGGACTCCACCAGGGCGGCGATGTCAACGAGCAACTCGTCAGGCTTCGACATGAAAGCCGATTCTATTCGCGGTCGCGCCCGGCGGGGTGCGGCAGGGCCACCTGTACGCGTCCGCCGGGGCACGGGGGGCGGCCGGTGGCGGGTTCGCGTCCCCCGTCCTGCGTCCCTCGTGACGGCGGGACCGCGGCCGAAACACAGGTCGGCGCGGCACCGGGGCGGACGGATGGTGTTGAATTCCTCGGGGCGCCGGTGCCATGGGGCATCGGGGCCCTTGACGCGTTCTTGATGAAGAGGTGCAGATGACAGCGGATGACGCGCTCGGCGGCCGCCTGGACGACGACGACTACCCCGCCTACACGATGGGCCGGGCGGCGGAGATGCTCGGCACCACGCCGGGCTTCCTCCGTGCTCTCGGCGAGGCACGGCTGATCACCCCGCTCCGTTCCGAGGGCGGCCACCGGCGGTACTCCCGCTATCAGCTGCGGGTCGCGGCCCGCGCCCGCGAGCTCGTCGACCAGGGCACCCCGATCGAGGCCGCGTGCCGCATCGTCATCCTCGAGGACCAGCTCGAAGAGGCTCAGCGCATCAACGCGGAGTACCGCCGCGCGGCGGCCCGGGGGAAGGCGGGCGGGGACGAAGACGCCGGCGCGGAGGGTGACGGGAGCGACGAACGGGACGGGCGCTCCGGCTGAGCCGTCCGTGGACGTACGTGTGGCCGGGGGCGCGGGGGCGTGACCGGTCCGGCGTCCGTCCCTGTGACACCGTGAGGACGGAGCCCGACCGGCGAGGCGGGGCTCCGGGAGGAGCGAGGACGCGATGACGAGCCGTACCGGCACCGGGCCGGATCTGACGATCGTGCCGCTCACGGCCGAACACGCCGAGCGGGTCCTGGCGATCTACCAGGCGGGCATCGACGAGGGCGACGCCACCTTCGAGACCGAGGCCCCGGGCTGGGAGGCGTTCGACGCGGCCCGGCTGCCCGGGCACCGCTTCGTGGCTCTCGACGCCGAAGGGACGGTGCTCGGCTGGGTGGCCGCGAGCCGGGTGACCGACCGGTGCGCGTACGCGGGAGTCGTCGAGCACTCGGTGTACGTCGACCCGGGCGCCCGGGGCCGTGGTGTCGCGTCGGCCCTGCTGAAGGCTCTGATCGACTCGACGGAGGCGGCCGGGATCTGGACCGTCCAGTCGGGCATCTTCCCGGAGAACGCCGCGAGCCTCGCCGTCCACGCGCGCGCCGGGTTCCGCGTCATCGGCACCCGCGAGCGCATCGGCCGCCACCACGGCCGCTGGCGCGACACGCTCCTGGTCGAACGGCGCAGCCCGGCCGTCGACTAGGGAGTGCCTTGTCGATCAGGCCGGACCCGGGCGCGATCGGCACGACACCCCCTACGGAGTCCGGACGGTGTCGGCGCAGGCCCGGTGGCCCGGCCGGGACTTGACGGGCACCGCCCACGCGCGGACGATCTTGCGCGGGCAGGATGGCCCGACGACGGGACGCCGTGGGCGCCCCGGAGTCGCGGCGACCGGGCGGGAGGAGCACGGAATGATCAGGCTGGCGGACGGCCCCATGACCTGGGTGGCGACGGGGGACAGCATCACGCAGGGCGTCCTGCACACCCACGGCGCCCGCGGCTGGGTCGAGCACCTGCACGAGCGGGTCCGCTGGCAGTTGGACCGGCTCACCGACATCGTGGTGAACACCGGCGTCTCGGGCTGGAGCGCGGTCGACGTGCTGGCGGCCCACGACCGGCTCGTCGGTCGTTTCGATCCCGACGTGCTGTCCGTGTCCCTCGGCACCAACGACTGCCTCGCCGGGGAGGACGGCCTGCCCGCGTTCCACGACGCGATGCGCCGGATCGTCGCCGGGGTGGGCCCGGGGACGCAGGTCGTGCTGCACACGCCCGCCCTGGTCGGCTTCTCTGGCCGGGAGCGGCGCGCGGCGCTTCCCGCCTACTGCCAGGCCGTACGGGAGATCGCCGAGGACACCGGCGCGCTGCTCGTGGACCACGAGAGGCACTGGCGGGAGCACCACGGCACGGCCGACCCCATCGCGTGGCTCGACGACGCGGCCCACCCCAACGCGGTCGGCCACCTGCGGATGGCCGACCACACCCTGCGCACGATGGGCCTGGGCGGGCTGGACCCCCTCTGAGGCTGCGCGTCATATCCGGCGGGGCGCGCGGTGCGGGCCGTCCCGGCCGTGGGGCCGCCGACACGGGGGCTGCGTGCTCCGCGCCCTGCCGACCGGGAGCGGCCCGGTCGGCGTCCTACTCGCCGACCTCTCCGTCGATCGCCTCACGGAGCAGGTCGGCGTGGCCGTTGTGGCGCGCGTACTCCTCGATCATGTGGGTGAGGACGTAGCGGAGCGAGATGACCTCGCCCCGGAAGTCCACGGTGTCGTCGAGCGAGTCGAAGGCGTCCGCGGCGGCGCGGGAGGCCTCGCACGCCTCGCGCCAGAACGCGAACGCCTCGTCCACGTCGGCGCCGTCCACCCGGAACTCGTCGGACTCGCCGTCGGCCCCCGGCCAGAGCGCCGTGACGTCCTCGCCCTTCAGCACCAGCCGGAACCAGCCCCGCTCGACCCCGGCCGCATGCCGTACGAGGCCGAGGAGGGACAGACCCGAGGTCGGGACGGCCTTCCGCCTCAGCTGTTCGCCGGTCAGCCCCTCGCACTTCATGGCGAGTGTGGCGCGCTGGTAGTCGAGGAACGAGGTCAGCGAGGCACGGTCACCGGCCACCTTGGAGGGATGGACGCGCTTGTCATCGATCATCGGGTGATCATGCCAGGGGGCCGAGGCGCGCGAGCTCCGCGTCCGGGGCGTGGACGAGGGGGCCGCGCGCCGGTCAGCCGGCGGACGCCGGGGCGGGGGTCGGACCGGGTCCGGTCAGCCGGTGGACGCCGACGTCGGCGCGGTGGCGGGGGCCGTCGGCGATCCCGCCGCGGGGCGGGGGATGCCGAACTCCTCGATCAGCACGGGGTACTGCTCCCCACCGTGCCCGGCGGCGATCGCGCGGTCGGCCATCGCCTTGAAGAGCCTCGGCAGTTCGGCGTTGACGCCCACCGCCTCGCTCTCCTCGATCAGGTGCGCCATCGCCCGTGCGTCGGTTTCCAGGGCCGACACCTCGGCCGGGAAGGAGCCGCTGTCGATCTGCTCGGCGTACCCGGGGAGCCAGTCGGCCACGCCGGCGGCGATCTGCCGCGCGAACGGCGCGTACGTCACGGCGTCGACACCGGCCGTCCTGAGCAGGGCGGTGCCCTGGAGCCAGGCGTTCAGGACGCTCCACATCATGGCCAGGCCCGCCACGTCGTACAGGGCCGCGAGGCCGTGGTCCGCGCCCAGATGGCTGACGGTGCCGAGAGCCTCGAGCGCCGGCCGGTGCGCCTCGAAGTCCGCCTCGGGGCCGCTGTGCAGGATCACGGCCTCGGGGGTTCCGATCGCCGGCGGGACGGCCATGACGGCGCCGTCCAGGTAGCGCGCGCCGTGCCGCTCGGCCCATCGGGCGGCCTGCCGGGCCTGGGCCGAGTCGCCCGAGGTGAGGTTGATCAGTGTCGTGCCGGCCAGCTCGGCCTCGCTCGCTCCGAGCAGCTCGTAGACGGCGTCGTAGTCGGTGACGCAGACGATCGTCAGGGCGGAGGCCCGGAGCGCGTCGCCGACCGACGACGCCGGCCGCGCGCCCTCGGCCACCAGCGCGTCGGCCTTGGAGGCCGTGCGGTTCCACACGGTGGTGGGATGGCCGGCCTTGAGGAACGCGCGGGCGAGCGCCTGGCCCATCAGGCCGAGTCCGATGACGGTCACGGGAGTTGAGGATGCCTCGGTTTCGTTGGACATGACAGCATCGTCAACGTTCACACCGATGTGAAGGTCAAGCGAGGTTTCCATGCGGATCGGCGAACTGAGCCGTCGGACGGGCGTCAACGCCCACCAGTTGCGCTACTACGAGGCGCAGGGCCTGCTGGAGGCGGAACGCGGCGCGAACGGCTACCGCGACTACGACGAGAGCGCCCTGCTCCGGGTGCGTCAGATCCGGCACCTGCTCGGCGCCGGCCTGTCGTCCGACGACATCGCGTACGTGCTGCCCTGCGCGGTGGGCGAGGAGCCGGAGCTGGCGGGGTGTCCGGAGCTGCTGACCGCGATGCGGTCACGGCTGCGGCGCCTGGAGGACCGGATGAGCACGCTCGCCCGGTCCCACGACGCCCTGACGCGGTACATCGACGCGGCCGAGCGCACCGCCGGTGACCGCTATCCCCCGTTCGACGGGAGCGGCCTCGCGTCCGTCCCGGCCTGACCGCCCCCGGGCAGCGGCCGGGGGCGGCGCCGCCGCCCCTGCCGGCAGCTCCCCCCGCAGCCCCTCCTCGACGCCTGCGACGGCCCCGGGCGCTTCGGCCGATCCGGCCCCACCGCCCGCGCGCTTCGGCCTCCTCGCACCGCGCCCGCACCGCTGCCGCTGCCGCTGCCCTTGGTCGGCGAGTTCGTGGTGAAGAACGTGGTGCTGCTCGCCGGCGCCGTCGTCGTGGCGACCTGCCCCGCGGCCGCGAGACCTGGGGCGCCGGGCGTTCACGCTCCCTGACCTGGGCTTTTCCTTTCCCCGCGTGCCCGTCGGGACGCCGATACTGGCATCATGGCACTGAGTGTGTTTTGCTGAGGGTACTCAGTGCCATATGCGTTGCCACAAGCGTCGCCGACACGCGTTCTTAGGGGAGTTCCAGATCATGGGCAAGGACTTCGACCTGTACCGCCCGTCCGAAGAGCACGAGATGCTCCGGGAGACGGTCCGCGCGCTGGCGGAGGCGAAGATCACGCCGTTCGCCGCGGCGGTGGACGAGGAGGGCCGGTTCCCCCAGGAGGCGCTGGACGCGCTGGTGGCGGCGGACCTGCACGCGGTGCACGTGCCGGAGTCCTACGGCGGTGCGGGGGCGGACGCGCTGGCGACGGTGATCGTGATCGAGGAGGTCGCGCGGGCGTGCGGCTCGTCCTCGCTGATCCCGGCGGTCAACAAGCTCGGCTCGCTGCCGGTCATCCTGTCCGGCTCCGAGGAGCTGAAGGCGAAGTACCTCGGCCCGCT